>NZ_JBQFZC010000005.1:0-227938 GCF_056542025.1 Ruegeria sp. AF2
CCGGGCACCATTCCCAACAGGTAAGCTACTGTTTCCCTTCAGCTTTAACTGGAGCTGACCAAGGGCGTAGTACATGCTGGAGAACAAAACCGTTCCCTTCTCATTTGTGAATGCAGAGGTCTTCTACTTCACACGACGGGTCCCGAAAGACCTCGATCACCACTAGCTGCAGAGAAGTGTTGCTTTCCGGCGGTCTCCGAGCGACTCAATGCGATGGCTGAACTCGTGAGGCTGGGGATTCCCGTCTCGGCGAGGCTGCAGCCGCTTGTACCGGACAACGAAGAAGACGCGGCAAGACTAATTCGCGGATTCGCTGATTGTGGTGCGAAACACGTTTCGGTCGAGTAATTGAAACTGCCTATCGAAAAAATGCTTCGCAGTCAAAAGTGTTGGAAAGAGTTCTTCCGAGCGCCCGAAAAGACTACCAATCACGGCAAGCGGTTCGCGCAGCTAGGGAGTATGTGCTACCGCCTTAGCACAAGATTGAGGGCCACGAGTATCTATCAACAACCGCCAAGAAACATGGATTAATCCATGGCTATGCTGATAACGAGTTTTTGCTTCGCAACCCCTTTCGCTCTTGCTGTAATGGTGCAGATTTGTTCCTGAGGGGCTCTGGGTCGCTAACATCACGCATTTCATTGTGGTCAAGATAGCCATAGCTCAGCCCAAAACTCAGATCCTCAGCACCTATTCCTACCGAAAATTGAAGGCATGATCTGCACCTCTCAGACCTAGTTATCACCCATACGTCGATCCATGTCATGCCTATTGCTTCACCAACGCAGGTCCATCTAGCGCGGGGGACGATCTAAATACTGAAGATTATTAGTGCGATCAATTTACACCTTTAACCGCAGAATAAAGTCGGCGAAATTTCATCAACCGTTCGGAAAGTGCAGTCATTTCAGTGGGTTAAAACCTTTCGGTTGTGGGCGGCTGATATGCCAAATCAGCTTTCGTCAACGCGCCGAGACCACACGCCGCCAGCCGGGCTGCGCCATATGCCGGACCGGAATCCGCCCCATCAGATCGTACAATGGGTTTTCCAATCACCGTTGCGATCAAACCAAGCAACAATTCTGATCGGCTGCCGCCTCCTATGGCGGCCAATTCGGGCAGGTCGTCAATTGTGTCACCAAAACTGAGCGCTGCATCGGCAAAGCTAAACGCAATTGCCTCAACTACAGAGCGGCAGATGTCAGCACGTGTTGTTGAATCCTCCAGTCCAAAGAAACTGGCCCGAATACGTGGGTCTCCGTGCGGGCTGCGTTCACCCGTCAGATAGGGCAGAAAAATCGGAACGCGATCACCGTTGACCGTTTCAGCAAGCGCGACAACTTCGGTAGAAGTCAGCCCCAACTGATCCCCAATCCATGAAATGGGCCTTGCCCCGTTCAGCATCGCAGCCATTTGATACCAACGATCGGGCAGCGTGTGTGCAAAAGCATGAACATAGCTTTCAGGGTTAGGCTTATAACTTCGATTAGCCGCAAATAGCTGACCGGATGTCCCAAGTGAGATGAACCCACGCCCTGGCTCGGTAGCACCCAATGACACCGCCCCTGTTGCCGCGTCCCCTCCTCCGGTCACGACGGGAATACCGGGTTTCAGCCTTGTCTCTGCCGCAGCACGTGCGGTCACTTTCCCAACAACCGTTTGACCGTCGAATACTGGCGGTAACCAGTCGGGCTTTACAAATGTGGCTTCGGTGACAGCGGCATTCCATTTGCGCGACGCCTGATCAAGCCACATTGTTCCGGCCGCATCGGACGTATCGGTTGCCAATTCTCCATGCAGACATAAGCCGATATAGTCTTTGGGCAGCAGGATATGGGCAAGTCGACCGTAATGTTCGGGCTCATGTTGTCTAAGCCATGCAATCTTAGGTGCGGTAAAGCCTGGCAAGGGCAGGACACCCGCAATCTGTCCAATCTGTGGTTCGACCGCACGCAGTTCATCACACTCGCGTGCTGATCTGCTGTCATTCCAAAGGATCGCCGGGCGGATCGGACGCAGATCGCGGTCCAGCAAAACGGCACCATGCATTTGACCGGACAATCCGACGGCCTTGATTTCGGACAACTCAATTCGGCCCACAAGTTGGTTCAAAGCGTCTACTGTCGCCTTCCACCAAAGGTCCGGGTGCTGCTCAGACCAGCCGGGTTGGGGTGAAGATGTCTGTATCCCCACCGAAGATGTCGCGAGAATCCGGTCCCTATCCGCGTACGCAAGCTTGACAGTCGAAGTTCCGATATCGATCCCGAGATACATTCAAACCCCTCGCCCCGTTCAACTACTCGGAGACCGTCTGGCTATTGATTTTTTAGCGCGCGCAAAGAATATGTAAAGATACGATAAAATCAAGGCGGCTATGATCCGCAGGCAGACTAGCATGAACAAGATTAAGAATATGGAAGAGTTCGCGGCCCTCAGCGGCATTTCGCGGCCCACGGTATCCAAATATTTCCATGATCCCGAAAGTGTTCGCCCGACGACAAGGGCGCGCATCGAAGAAGCGCTCGAACGGTTTGATTACCGCCCTAACATTTATGCGGTGAACCAGAACCGAAAGCTGACCAAGAATATCGGCATCGTCGTACCCTATTTGTCTGACCCTTTCTTTGCAGAAATCGCACGGTATCTGGAACAATCCTGCATCGCGGCGGGCTATCGACCGTCTCTCTTCAGCTCACATGGCGAGCAAAAGCTCGAGAACGAAATTCTGGACGGCCTGCAATCCCTGAAACCCGCCGGGGTTTTGCTAGCCCCTTTGGGGCGTATCTCGGACCGATCCGCGATCGAGAAATTCTGTGCCAACGTGCCAACGGTCTTATTTGACAGCAACCTGGATGGTTTGGGGGCTGCCTTTGTTGGATCGGACAATTTCAGTTTTGTGTCACAAACCGTCGAATACATGACCCGCACGGGCGAACCGCCATCTTTCTTTGAAATGCGTACGCCTGCGAATCCGAACGCCAACAAACGTCGAAAAGCCTATGTTGAGGTGATGGAGCGTCTCGGGTTCGAGCCTCATATCATCAAAGTCGACGGCATAGGCTGGGCATTTGAAGAAATCGGTCACCGGGGCGCGTTGAAAGTTCTGGACGAGCGTCAATTGAGGACGAATTCAGTTCTATGCAGCAATGACCGACTGGCAATTGGCTTTCTTGCGGCCTGTTACGAACAGGGGATTCGGGTCGGACGCAAGAACGATTGCACGCTGCGCGTGGCCTCAAATGACGATCATCCGTTCGCAAAATTCACCTGCCCTTCTCTGACCACAGCTGCGCATGACTACGACAACGTGGCCGGAAGAAGTGTCGAAACGCTGTTCGAACTCATTGAAAACGGGGGAGAATTTGAGACACGAACAGAAACTCTTTTCCCTGCGCGGCTCGTATTAAGGAATTCGGCATAACTCAATAATTTTAACGCGCGTAAAGTTTTTATTGACGGCGCGACAATTTACACTTTACGCTCTCTGCACGACATCCAAGCTCAGGGAGGACAGGGATGTATCTGAAGCACGCACTTCGCGCGGCGACTGCATTGACATTCGTCGCTACGGCCGCAGCCCACGCGCAATCCATCACGATCGCCACCGTGAATAATGGCGACATGATCCGGATGCAGGGCTATACTGACAAATTCACCGAAGCGACCGGTATCGACGTCGAATGGGTAACGCTGGAAGAGAACGTGCTGCGTCAGCGCGTCACCACCGACATCACGACCAAGGGCGGTCAGTTCGACATCATGACCATCGGCATGTACGAGACGCCCATCTGGGGCGCGAATGGCTGGTTGGTTCCGCTGGATGGTTTGTCCGAAGACTACGATGTCGGGGACATTCTGCCCGCAATGGCGGGGGGCCTAAGCCATGAAGGGACGCTGTACGCAGCGCCATTCTATGGTGAAAGCTCGATGATCATGTACCGCACTGACCTGATGGAACAGGCCGGCCTTGAAATGCCCGACGCGCCGACCTGGCAATTCATCCGCGAAGCTGCCGCTGCGATGACGGATCGGGACAATGACATCAACGGCATCTGCCTACGTGGCAAGGCTGGTTGGGGTGAAGGCGGCGCCTTTATCACGGTGACAGGCAATTCCTTCGGCGCACGCTGGTTTGACGAGGATTGGAAGCCCCAGTTCGATCAGCCGGAATGGAAAGAAGCGCTCACTTTCTTCGTCGACATGATGAATGAATCTGGCCCGGCGGGCTTCGCCACCAATGGGTTCAATGAAAACCTGTCGCTGTTCCAGCAGGGCAAGTGTGGCATGTGGATCGACGCAACCGTCGCGGCGTCCTTCGTGACCAACCCTGACGACTCGACAGTGGCAGACAAGGTTGGTTTTGCACTGGCACCGAACTCGGAAGGCGTAGATAAACGCGCCAATTGGTTGTGGGCCTGGGCGCTAGCGATCCCAGCGGGCACGCAGCAAGAGGACGCGGCAAAGCAATTCATCGAATGGGCGACCTCGAAAGACTACATTGAGTTGGTGGCCGAAAATGAAGGCTGGGCCAATGTGCCGCCGGGCGCGCGAACCTCGCTCTATGAGAACCCGAACTACAAGGAAGTTCCCTTTGCGAACATGACCTTAGAGTCGATCCTGATGGCCGATCCACAGAATTGCTGCGCACAGCCGACGCCATACACGGGTATCCAGTTCGTCGCGATCCCCGAGTTTGCCGGCATCGCTACGCAAGTAAGTCAGGAGTTCTCGGCAGTTTATGCCGGACAGCAGTCAGTGGACGAAGCACTCGCCAAAGCGCAGGCCTTCACCACCGAAGAAATGGAAGCCGCAGGCTACTGAGGCATCCCTCCCCGGCGGGCGGGCAGAGGTCTGCCCCCCGCTCTACCCTTCCACAACTCGCGTTTTTCTCGCAGGCTTTGGTTATGCCTGAACAGAGAGGGTTTGCGTCATGGCAACTCAACATTCCCGATCCGTCGCGCGCCTGATGATGGCACCCGCAGTGGTCCTGCTACTTGGCTGGATGCTCGTGCCCCTGACGATGACGCTGTATTTTTCCTTCAAGAAATATCTGCCCCTTCGCGGTGGCGACTTGGGCTGGGTCGGGTTCGACAACTATGTCCGGTTCGTCTCGTCCAGCTCCTTCTGGCCCGCCGTGCAAGCGACGTTGATGATCGTAGGCGGCGTCTTGGTGATCACCGTAATTCTAGGCATTCTACTAGCGATGCTGCTGGATCAACCCATGTGGGGTCAGGGCGTTGTCCGTATCCTCGTGATCGCTCCCTTCTTTGTCATGCCCACGGTGTCTGCGTTGGTGTGGAAGAACATGTTCATGGATCCTGTGAATGGGTTGCTGGCCCATCTATGGCGCTTTTTCGGGGCCGAGCCGATCTCATGGCTATCCGAGGCCTCGATGACTTCGATCATCATGATCGTCTCATGGCAGTGGCTACCCTTCGCGACACTGATCCTGCTGACCGCAATTCAGTCACTGGACAGTGAACAGCTGGAAGCAGCCGAAATGGATGGTGCGCCAGTCCTGAAACGCTTTTATCACATCGTCCTGCCACATCTGAGCCGCGCGATAACCATCGTGATCCTGATCCAGACGATCTTTCTTCTGTCGATCTTCGCCGAAATCTTCGTGACCACCGGCGGCGCCTTCGGCACCCGCACCCTCACCTACCTGATCTTCCAGCGTGTGCTGGAAAGCCAGAATGTCGGCCTCGGATCAGCCGGAGGTGTCTACGCCATCATCCTTGCCAATATCGTTGCGATCTTCCTGATGCGCATCGTCGGCAAAAACCTGGACGCGTGAGGAGGAACGACCATGGCCCGCGCCGTCACATCCCGTCGTAAATCGCTGAACACCGCCCTTGCCTGGGCCGTTGGTCTGCTGATCTTTTTCCCGATCCTCTGGACGATCCTGACCAGCTTCAAAACCGAAGCTCAGGCGATCGCCAGCCCACCGCTGTTCCTGAACTTCGATTGGACGCTCGAGAACTATGCAATCGTACAGGAACGCTCGGATTACATGCGGTTCCTGTGGAATTCGGTGATCATCGCAGGTGGATCAACCATTCTGGGCGTGATCATCGCAGTGCCCGCTGCATGGGCCATGGCCTTCGTGCCGTCCAAGCGTACCAAGGACATCCTGCTGTGGATGCTGTCCACCAAGATGCTGCCCGCGGTGGGTGTTCTCTACCCGATCTATCTGCTGTTCATCCGGTTGGGTCTACTGGACACGCGCGGAGGGCTGGTCGTGGTGCTGATGCTGATCAACCTGCCGATCATCGTCTGGATGCTTTACACCTATTTCCGTGAAATCCCCGGTGAGATTCTGGAAGCCGCCCGGATGGATGGTGCCACGCTGAAAGAGGAAATCCTCTATGTGTTGACACCCATGGCCGTGCCCGGCATCGCCTCGACCGTGTTACTGAACTTCATTCTTGCCTGGAACGAGGCATTCTGGACGCTCAACCTGACCGCCGTTGACGCAGCGCCGCTTACCGCATTCATCGCCAGCTATTCCAGCCCCGAAGGCCTGTTCTTCGCCAAGCTCAGCGCGGCATCGACCATGGCGATCGCACCAATCCTCATCCTTGGCTGGTTCAGCCAGAAACAACTTGTCCGCGGCCTGACTTTCGGCGCTGTGAAATAAGGAAGACGACTATGGGACGTATCCAACTCAAGTCAGTGACCAAAAGCTTCGGTGATGTAGAGGTCATTCCACCACTAGATTTGACTATCGAGGACGGTGAATTCACCGTCTTCGTCGGGCCCTCTGGTTGTGGCAAGTCCACGCTGTTGCGGCTCATTGCGGGGCTAGAGGACATCACTTCGGGCTCCATCGACATTGATGGCGCGGATGCAACCGACGTACCGCCCGCCAAACGTGGTCTGGCAATGGTGTTCCAGTCTTATGCTCTGTACCCGCATATGAGTGTGCGCAAGAACATCGCCTTTCCCTTGCGTATGGCCAAGCTGGATCAGGCCGAAATCGACAAGCGGGTCGAAGGCGCGGCAAGCGTCCTGAACCTGAGCGATTATCTCGACCGCCGCCCAGGGCAGCTTTCAGGTGGGCAACGCCAGCGCGTTGCCATTGGTCGCGCCATTGTTCGTGAGCCCGCGGCATTCCTGTTCGACGAGCCCCTTTCAAACCTAGACGCGGCGCTGCGCGTTGGCATGCGGCTGGAGATCAGCGAACTGCACGAACGTCTGGCGACAACGATGATTTACGTGACGCACGATCAGGTTGAAGCCATGACAATGGCCGACAAGATCGTCGTGCTTCAGGCCGGTGTGATCGAACAGGTCGGCAGCCCGCTTGAATTATATCGGACGCCGCGCAACTTATTTGTTGCAGGGTTCATCGGCTCGCCCAAAATGAACTTCATCGAAGGACCAGAGGCGACGAAACACGGTGCACAAACAATCGGTATTCGCCCGGAACACATCGCGGTTTCGGAGACTGAAGGTGAATGGTCCGGGATCGTCAGCGTTTCAGAACACTTGGGATCGGACACCTTTTTTCACGTCCACGAGACCGGCCTGGCCGAAACCATTACCGTCCGCGCAGATGGTGAGGTCGGCTTCCGCCATGGGGATCGAATTCACCTGACCCCGCGTGCAGATGTCATCCATCGGTTTGACGCGAAAGGCTTGCGGATCGAATGACACGCTTGGCAGGCAAAACCGCCCTGATCACCGGGGCTGCGCGAGGCATCGGATTGGCCTTTGCCAAAGCTTATGTTGCAGAAGGCGCGCGTGTTGCCATCGCCGATATCGACATCCAGCGTGCGAAAGACGCCGCCGCAGAATTGGGTCAGGTTGCATTCGCCATCGAGATGGACGTGACAAACCAACAAAGCATAGATGAGGCCGTCGCAAGAGCCGCTACACATTTCGGCCCTATCGACATTCTGATCAACAATGCGGCAATCTTCACCGCCGCCCCAATCGTTGAGATCGAGCGGGAAGACTACAACCGCGTGTTTGACATCAACGTCTCGGGTGCTTTGTTCACGATGCAGGCGGTCGCCCGGCACATGATCGAGCACGGGACCAAAGGTCGGATCATCAACATGGCATCTCAGGCTGGGCGAAGGGGGGAACCTTTGGTCGCGGTTTACTGCGCCAGCAAGGCGGCGATCATATCGCTGACCCAATCGGCAGGGCTGAACCTGATCGCTCATGGAATCAACGTGAACGCAATTGCTCCGGGTGTTGTTGATGGCGAGCATTGGGACGGCGTTGATGCGTTCTTTGCAAAACATGAAGATAAACCGCTCGGCCAAAAGAAACGCGAAGTGGCGGCAGCTGTTCCCTATGGGCGGATGGGTCGCGCAGAGGATCTGACCGGGATGGCTGTGTTTCTGGCCTCTGACGAAGCCAGGTACATTGTCGCCCAGACATATAACGTCGATGGCGGAAACTGGATGAGCTGATGAATCCTGTGGCAAACGCAAATCCTGCAGTACATCTAAGGCGAGATAACCTTTCAAACCTGCCGACAACTGTCAGGACCCCATCTTACAGGTGCTCGGACCTGACGCCCGGCATTGTCCATATCGGTCTTGGGAATTTTCACCGCGCGCATCAGGCTTGGTATATCCATCAGTTGATGCAGCAAGGTCAGGCCCACGACTGGGCAATCATCGGAGCCGGTGTGCGAAGCTACGATTCCGAGATGCGAGGGCGTCTGCTGGCGCAGGACTGCTTGACGACATTGATCGAACTGGACCCGAAAGGGATGTCCGCCCAGGTAATTGGTCCGATGATCGACTATCTTCCGGTCGAGGCAGGCAATGCAGCGTTGATCCGCAAGATGTCCGAGCCTTCCATCAAGATTGTGTCTTTGACAGTGACCGAAGGTGGATATTACCGAGATGCCAACACGGGTGCCCTCGACACAGATCACCAAGAAATTCTTCATGATGCAGCAAATCCAAACCAGCCGCGCACGGCCTTCGGTGCGATCATTGCGGCGCTCAAGCAGCGCAGGGCGCAGGGCATCAAACCCTTCACCGCGCTGAGCTGCGATAACCTTAAGGATAATGGCGTGATCCTGAGGAACTGCGTTGTCGGTCTAGCACGCCTGTCTGACCCTGCTCTGGCCGACTGGATAGACCAGAACGGCGCATTCCCCAATTCAATGGTGGATTGCATCGTGCCCGCTACAACAGACCAAGTGATATCACAATGCCACGCACTTGGCGTCGATGACCAAGCACCCGTCTCGCACGAGAACTATCGCCAATGGGTGATCGAGGACGATTTCTGCGCCGGGCGCCCACCCCTGGAACAGGTTGGCGTCACGCTGACCCGTGATGTCCAAAGCTATGAGACGATGAAACTGCGCATCTTGAACGGCGGTCACCAGTTGCTTGCTAATGTCGGCGAAATACTGAATGTCCCGACAATTTCGGATTGCATGCAGGACCGGGATATCCTGGCGTTTTTCAGAAAGGTCCAAGAAGAAGAAATTCTGCCTCATGTCGCAGCCGTCCCCGGAGCGACTGCAAATGAATACCTTGAGCAGGTTGAGACGCGATTTGCAAATACGGCCATTCACGACACGACGCGCCGGGTTGCTTTCGATGGATCGGCGCGACACCCCGGGTTCCTGCTGCCGTCACTTCGTGATGCACTTGCGGCAGGCTCTTCCATAAGCGGGCTCGCGCTGGCCGAAGCTTTCTGGTGCCGGATGTGTGCAGGATACCGTGAAGATGGCTCCGAAATCGCCCCCAATGACCCCCAATGGGAGAGTCTACAGAAAGCTTCGCTGGCTTCCAAAGACGATCCAGAACTCTGGGTCGGCCAGCAACACTATAGCGATGCTTGCGCCCTCGGCGCAGACTTTCCCAGAGCTTTTACCTTCTGGCTAACTACGATCTGGAAACACGGCAGTCGGGCAGCCATCGCGGAATATATCAATCGCAGTTGAGCCCTTTTCTGAACGCGCTTTTCAGAGCAGGGTCAGTCGCCGATACGAATATCGAGCGACACAGTATTCAGCCATCCGGCCTTAGCGAAGCCGTTGATTTTGATACGACCCCAATACCCACTACGCGCAAGTTTTGCGATTTTCGCCTATAAGTTCTCCCATCATGTCCACGCATCCGAGAAGATGTCATCGAAGTTAAGCGCAAACCAAGTCGGCGGAGAGCCCTTAAAGGATCAAAATGAGCGACGCCTCATTTAACGCACAGGTCGTGTAGCGGCCCTTCATTCGTGTTATCAATTGTGTCAACCAGAGGATTGGTTGCTTTTTTCGACAATAGTTGCCCGCTTAGACGAGATACTGCTTAAACTAAAAATCAGAATTACTTCGCTTTGCGTCGATGAATAAAGTAGTCAACAAGTGCGAGACCAGAACATCAGCCCAACCTTCTATTTGCTTCGTCACGGCGAGACCGAATGGAACTCCCAAAAACGGAGGCAAGGACGTCGAGACTCGCCCCTGACCGAACGAGGCATTCGTCAAGCATTGGCAAACGCAAGTAAACTACGAAGCCGCCTTTCTTTCGATCATTCGCTGACAATATTTTCGAGCCCGCTTGGCCGAGCTGCACAGACAGCATCAATCGTGATCAAGGAACTAGGTCTGCCGCCAGAAATCATCGAGTACGAGACCAGTTTGGTGGAATGCAGTTTCGGGCAATGGGAAGGATTGACTGAAAAAGAGATCACTCGACAGTTTCCCAAGGAATGGGAAGCGCGATGCTCTGATCGCTGGAATTATCCACCCCCGGGTGGAGAGTCCTATGCTGACGTGCACAATCGTGTTTCCTCATGGTATTCGAGCAGCTCGTTCGAAGGAACAGTAATAATTGTTGGCCACGGACTAACATCCCGCGTGTTTCGAGGAATATTCCTGGGCCTATCCGCACAAGAGGTATTTGAATTGAACGAACCTCAAGACGGCTTCATCAGGTTGCAAGACGGACATTCAGCCTACATTGAACACTAAAGCTTCGTTGATTGGGCATTTGTCCCGAGTATCCGGTTTTCCGTTGGTTGCAGGTCCAAATTATTATCTCGATGAAGCGGGGGATATCGGCTCATTCACCGCAAATTCACTACGACACTGAGTTTTCACAAACTGCGCCCCTCTAATTGAATGCGCCACTTCACGGATAGCTTTGTTTTTTCTCGGTATGTTTTTTGTTAGTGTAACACACTGTTCACGCCGACCTCTCCAAGCGAAGTAATTTCTGCTGCACACGGATCTTAATCGCATCCATTGGCCAGCCTTTCGGCATGATCCAATGCGGCTACCTGACAATTGCACAGTACTTTAGACGATGGTTCTTTTGCAAATTTAGGCTAGTTGATGTGTCTGATCCTTCCCAACTGCAACTGAAAAGAACATGAACGGCGTCAGCTTTTGTGGCGCGGTGCTCACCGGCAATCGACACTCCACCTCATGCCCAAATCCGACAGATGCCTTTGAACCCGCCCAGGATAATCAGATACAATTGCATCCACGCGCAGGTCGATCATTCTGCCTATTTCTTCGTGCGAATTGACCGTCCACACGGCAACACATAGGCCCAGTTCTTTTGCGCGCGCCACATTTTCAGCCGTTACATCCGTGTAGTATGGGCACCAAAGCGAACCGCCAGCTTGCTTGACCAAATTTGGAATTTCATCACGACGACCACGAAAGTCAGGGCAAACCGCTTTCGAGGAATCCTCACCAACATCCGCCGCGTTTTCCGGAAGCTGCGTCAGGTAGGAAGACGGCATGTCAGGAGCCTGCCGCTGACACTCCTCCAACAGGTTCCAATCAAAACTGTGGAGCACCGCGCGCGAAGACAATCCTTTGTCGCGTACTTCTTGAAGAACCCGCTCGACAAATTTCCTCCTATAAAGCGCATCGTGAGCCAAATCCGGATCCGACTTCAGTTCGAGCATCAAATAGGCGTCGCCATATTTTGGATCATCAACCAAATCCAGCAAATCCTGCAACTTTGGAACACGGATGCCATCCAGTTGAGCTTGGTCCGGAAACCGTTGGCCATAAGCCGAGTGACCATCCAACCGCCCGATGTCAAATTGCTGGATTTGCTCGAACGTCAATGACGAGACCTTCGGCTCTTCTCCTGTTAGAAACAGGCCATTTGCGTCACGAAAGCTAGGAGCGTGCAGCCGATGGTTGTGGGTTATGACCGGTACGTCATCGGCCGTCAGGACAACATCAAACTCAAGCAGCGGGACGCCGATAGAGAGCGAAAAGTCAAAGCCAATCATACTGTTTTCGGGCAGCACACCCCGCGCACCTCGATGCCCCACAACCCGGATCAGGTTTTTGCCACCACGAAAGGCTTCAACCTGTGGAAAGACCATCAGCCTTCCAACCTCTTGCCGGATGAATGGTCAAACAGATGCATGTGCTCTGAGGCAACTGAGAACCGCATGCTCGGATGCCGGCCTTCGATTGGGTGGACACCCGGAAGACTTATCGTAATCGCGTCGCCTGCATCCGTGAGCTGGCCATGCAATAAGGTGTTTGCGCCTAGCGGTTCCGCCATCTGAATAGCGGCTTCCAACGGACCATTGTCGTCCAGAAACAGATGCTCTGGTCGGATTCCAAGCTTTAGTGGGGTATCAGGCCCCGTGGATGGGCCAATCTCTAAGCCCCCTATCTTAACCGTTCCGTTTTCACGCTGAGCATCAAAGATATTCATTGCAGGGCTACCAATAAACTGAGCCGCGAAAAGTGTTCCTGGTGTTTCATATACCTCCAATGGCGTCCCAATCTGCTCAGCGATGCCTCCGTTCATCACGATCATCCTGTCTGCCATCGTCATCGCTTCGACCTGATCGTGAGTCACGTAAAGCGATGTAATTCCTAACTTTTCCTGAAGCTCGCGGATTTCTAAACGCATCTGAACACGCAGCTTGGCATCAAGATTTGAGAGTGGTTCATCAAACAGGAAAACCGCCGGCTCGCGAACAATTGCCCGCCCCATTGCCACCCTTTGGCGTTGACCGCCTGAAAGCTGCCGGGGTTTGCGGTCCAACAAAGCTTCCAGCTGCAACAGTTTGGCGGCCTCGGTCACCTTCTGGTCAATCTGGTTCTTTGGAAGCCCCGCGATTTTCAGCCCATACCCCATGTTCTGGCGCACCGACATATGCGGGTAGAGCGCGTAATTCTGGAACACCATCGCGATATCGCGATCCATCGGCTCTTTGTCGTTGGCTCGTTCTTCTCCAATCCGGATTTCACCGGACGTTACGGTTTCAAGGCCCGCAACCATTCGCAAAAGCGTGGATTTTCCGCAGCCCGAAGGGCCAACAATCACGATGAATTCACCGTCCGCAATATCTATGTCGATGCCATGGATAACATCCGTCGGGCCAAAGCTCTTTTTGACATTCTCTAAGTTTACTGTTGCCATTTTTTATTTCTCGCTATCGACAAGGCCGCGGACAAAGAGCTTTTGCATAGACACCACTACGATGACCGGCGGGATCATTGCCAAAATCGAAGTGGCCATGATGACCGGCCATTCCGCTACGTCGTCGCCGGATGGGAACATCTGTTTGATACCCATCACGATGGTGTTCATTTCAGGATCGGTAGTGATGAGCAGCGGCCAGAGATATTGATTCCACCCGTAGATAAAAAGGATCACGAACAGCGCCGCGATATTCGTTCGGCTCATGGGGACCACGATATCAATGAAGAACCGCATCGGGCGGGCACCATCGACGCGTGCAGCTTCGGCCAGTTCATCCGGGATCGTCAGAAAGAACTGCCGGAACAGGAACGTTGCCGTGGCCGAGGCGATTAAGGGGAAGATCAGCCCATAGTAGCTGTTGAGCATGCCGAACCCGGCGACAACTTCGAACGTCGGCACAATACGAACCTCGACCGGAAGCATCAGCGTTAGGAAGATCAGCCAAAAGAACGTCGTTCGCCCGGGAAAACGGAAATAGACGATCGCAAAAGCTGACAGCAGCGAAATTATGATCTTGCCCACTGCGATTCCGATGGCCATCACAAGACTGTTGAACAACATTGTGGCGACCGGGACGTTCACGCCGGAGAACAGCGCGGCCTTATAGTTTTCCCAGAATTGATCGCCGGGAAGAATGGGCATGGGCGGCGACACGATTTCCGGCTGGGTCACAGTCGATGCCACGAACGCCAGCCAGATCGGGAAAAAGATGATTAAGACGCCAAGGATCATCATGGCATGGGTCAACCAGATCCCCATGCCACGTTTTTCGACCATTCCGTGTTGTTGGGCTGCCATCAGTAGTGCACCCTTTTTTCCACGTATTTGAATTGGATGACGGTCAGCAGACCAACGACAATAAGCAGGATGACGGACTGAGCGGAGGACGAACCGAGATCTTGTCCAACGAACCCATCCGAGAAGACTTTGTAGACTAGAATGGTCGTCGCCTGCTGTGGGCCACCGCCAGTGATCGTGTGGATGACGCCAAAGGTCTCAAAGAATGCATAGACAACATTCACCACCAACAGGAAGAACGCGGTTGGTGACAAAAGCGGCAGCACGATTGTGAAGAACCGGCGCCAGAAGCGCGCGCCGTCAATTGCCGCAGCCTCGATCACCGATCTTGGGACCGACTGCAGCGCTGCAAAGAAGAACAAGAAGTTATAGCTGATACGCCCCCAGGCTGAGGCTACAACCACCAGGCCCATGGCCTCGGTGCCGTTCAGAACGTGGTTCCAGTCATAACCAAGCTGGCCGAGGTACCACGACACGACACCAACACGTGTGTTGAACATGAACAGCCACAGCACGCCTGCAACCGCGGGAGCAACGGCATAGGGCCAGATCAGCAGCGTCCGGTAAACACCCGATCCTTTGATCAGGCGGTCCGCTATGACCGCCAGAAACAACGCCGGGATCATTGAACACAGTGTTACGAGCGTTGAAAACACCGCCGTCGTCACGAAAGAAGCACGGTAGAATTTATCGCTCAGCAGGAATTCAAAGTTACCCAATCCAACAAATTGGGACGACAGCCCAAATGGGTCAGGAATGAACAGGGACTGCCACACCGCCTGCCCGGCCGGATAGAAGAAGAAGACAGCGGAGATGATGACCTGCGGGGCGATCAGCGCCAATGGCAGAAGCCAGCCGCGAAAGGTGACGCGTTTTTCCATCCCGATAAACCACCGAATAAAGAAGATGCGGGCCCGAAACAGGCCCGCATCAAATTAGGACTTATTGATTGGCAGACTCGAACCGGCGCAGCAGGGCATCGCCGCGTTCTTTCGCACTGTCCATTGCTTCCTGAGCGGTCTTTTCACCGGACCAGACAGCCTCGAGCTCTTCGTCGATGATGCCGCGAATCTGGTCAAACGACCCCAGACGCAGACCCTTCGAATTCGCAGTCGGCTCTTTGGCGGTCATCTGTATGACAGCAATGTCAGTACCTGGGTTTTCTTCATAGAAACCAGCATTTCGGGTCGCGACGCCAGCTTCGGCGGTGATTGGAAGATACCCTGTGTTCTGATGCCAGTTCGCCTGAACGTCCGAAGACGAAAGGAAGCTCAGGAATTCACCGACACCTTTGTATTCTTCAGGATCGTGACCCTCCATCACCCAAAGCGAAGCGCCACCAATAATGGTGTTTTGCGGCTCGCTTACGACCGCCTCCCAATAGGGCAATGGGCGCACGTCGAATTCGAACTCAGCCTCAGAGCTAATGCCGGCATAACCTGCCGAACTTTCGGTGAATAGTGCGCATTCACCTGCCCGGAAGTTCGCGCCACCTTCGTTTCTGCGGCCGGTATAGATGAATTTACCATCTTTGGCCCAGTCACCCATCGCGGTCAGGTGTGCCACCTGCGTCGGTCCGTTCAACATCAGCTCGGTATCAAGACCGGCAAATCCATTGTCCTTCGATGCGAATGGGACGTCGTGATAGGCCGAAAGGTTCTCAAGGTGGATCCAGCTTTGCCAAGCAGTGACCAGCGGACAGTCTTCACCCCCAGCCTTAAGCTGGTCAAGAACGTCACCAACCTTTTCCCAGGTCGACAAATCCGTGTCAGGGTCAACACCCGCCGCTTCCATAGCATCGCGATTGACCCAGAGAACGGGTGTGGACGAGTTGAAGGGCAGCGACAGCATGTCCCCGTCAGTGGTCGTATAGTAGCCTTTGACGGCACCAATGTAGGCATCAGGATCGAATGATGCACCGCTTTCAGCCATCACTTCATACACGGGTTTGATAGCCCCTTCGGCCGACATCATCGTTGCCGTGCCTACTTCGAAAACCATCAGGATATGTGGTTGTTCACCTGCTCGGAAAGCAGCAATACCCGCATTCAAGGTTTCCGAATAGTTGCCTTTATGGCTTTCTACTACAGTGAACTCATCTTGGCTGGCATTGAACTCTTCAACCTGAGCCTTCACAAGATCGCCTAGTCGACCGGTGAAGGCATGCCAGAACTGAATTTCGGTTTGCGCCATAGCCGCCACCGGCGACAGAGCAGTTGTTAAGGCGAGAGCGCCTAGAAAATTCTTTTTCATGATTCCTCCCATGCATCAGGGGTTGATGCTTCGTTGAATACCGACCGCAACGCGTAATCAGCACACATGACGATTTCACGACGTTAACGTTACAATTTTATAATTCAAGCATTTAATTTTTGAGAAAAACATAACATTACATTATAAACCAACCAGGGAAACAACGAACCAGGTTCAAAATATGAGTCAAACTTTGCGGATCCGGCAATTGGAAGCGCTCATGGCCGTTTCCACCAATGGGTCGGTCACTGCTGCGGCAACGGATCTTGGGATAAGTCAGCCCGCAGTCAGTAGACTGCTTTCTGATTTGGAAAAATCACTTGGCTTTCAGCTTTTTGATCGCCGCGAAGGTCGCTTGGTGCCCTCGCAGGAGGTACGATATCTGCAACCCAGCGTAGAGCGCGTTCTGGAATTGATGAAGCAAATCTCGGATGTCAGTCAGGACATCACACAGCGCAAAGCGGGTCACATCCGCGTCGCTTGCTTACCGGGGTTCGCCACAAGTCATCTTCCCGATGTCGTCGCCAAGTTTTTGCAGGATCGGCCCGGCGTCACCCTGACGATTGAACCAGACCGACCGGAACGGATTCTCGAGTGGATGATAGGTGAGCAGTATGATTTCGGGATCACGGACAGTTTTAACGGTCACCCGGCCGTTGAAAGCAGAAACATCAATGTCCGCACAGTTTGCGTGTTTCCCACCGGGCATGAATTGGAAAGCCTCTCCGAGGTGACACCAGCGGATATTACAACGGCTAAAATTATCCATACACGACGCGACAGCGACTTTTTTGGGCGGCTTTCCAAAGCGTTTCAGAGCGCCAACGTAGAGTTGAATTCCCACATCGAAGTCAGGCAGTTCACCGCAGCTTGTGAGTTGGCACTAAAAGGTGTCGGAGTTTCCGTGGTAAGCGAGTTGGACGCCATCCAGTATTCAACGCGTGGATTGAGCTATAGGCCGTTCAAGCCATTGCTTCCACATACACTATCGCTTGTGCGCCCAATATTGAAACAACCGTCACTGGTGACACTCGAATTCATCGAACAGTTTCAAGAAAGCTTAAAACCGTTCAAAGCCCAATGAGCCCGTCAAAAAACCACGGCACATGAAAGAGCCTTTGCGCTGCCGACAAATCACCTACCCCTTTCTGCATAAGAAACATCAGAGTTTTGAGACCTCTGGGCATCATCCGGATCCAGCACCAAAGCGATCCACACCCATTCAGCCATGATCAGTGAAACAGCCATAAATTTCGCAAAGGAGCATCAATTGCAAGCTTCCTAATCCTTGCTCGCCAAAGTCCATTTGACCGCGCAAATAGCATTCGTCTGACCAACGTGCTAGCGCTGCAGTAAGAGGCAGGCTTATCCGTAGTGCAGGTTGATCGAAATGCGGGGACCGATGTTATCGAAGGTTAAGTTTGAACAACGTAAACGCACTTATGCTGAACCAGCGCACTGTACACGAAATGATCGAGCCAGTTCAGATGCAGGTTTTACGCAGCACCAACAAAACTGTGTCCAGATAGTTCAGTTTCTCCGATCATTGGCCACCCTTAAACTTCCGCCACTAGAGCAAGGAGCAGAATAATGGACATAAGACCACTGACAGGCGGTTTGGGAGCTGAGATCATGGATGCTGACATCCGCGACAGTACCCAGTTTGAAGATATTCACGCCGCGTTTGCAAAGTACTCTGTGATCGTCGTCAGAGATCAGCAGGTCAGCCCAGACGATCACCTGGAATTTGCCCGTCGCTTCGGTCCGATCAATGTCAATCGATTCTTCAGACCTGTCGATGGCCATCCTGAGATCGCCATGGTGCTTAAGGAAAAGGATCAAAGAGAAGCGGTCGGCGAAGGATGGCATACCGACCATTCGTACGATCAAGAACCCGCCATGGGTTCTATTCTCCATGCCATCGAAATGCCGCCATACGGCGGGGACACGCTTTTTGTTTCAATGGGCGCAGCCTATGACGCACTGTCCGTGCCGGTGCGCCAGTTTCTGCATGGGCTTACAGCCATTCATTCATCGCGGCATGTCTTTGGTGCAGCTGCGCAAGAAAGCGAGGCTGCAACGAGCGGGCGTCTGAGCAACGCAGAAAACGCCGTTCAAGACGCACGCCATCCAGTAGTCATCACGCATCCCTTGAGTGGGCGTCGCGGATTATTCGTGAACCCGGTGTTTACCACGCATATCGAGGGCCTCTCCCGTGAGGAGTCCGATGCAATCCTTGCCATGCTCTATGAACATTGCAAACAACCTGAATTCCAATGCCGCGTCCGATGGCGGACTGGAGACATCACCATGTGGGACAACCGAGCGACATGGCACAAGGCCATCAACGACTATCACGGATTTCGACGCCTGATGCATCGAGTAACTGTGGAAGGCTCAGCTGTTTCCGCCATTCAGCCAACATAGAATACAGCCCCGAGGGTGCGCAAAATTGCCTATGGTGTGAGTTCGGACCATTAAATTGCCAATGTCGCGAATGCCTGATTTGACGGACCCAACCGTTACAATGGCAACCTCAAGCAAATGGTGGGTTCGGGCTGTTCTCGATTTTGGTGTTTGTGCCCGGAAGGACAAGTTGTTGCTGAACCGCAATCAGCAGCGGGGAGCCGTCCCAATCAGGCTCCCCATAGTAACAGACGCCGGCTTTCTGTAAACTGCTCAAGTGCAAACAGGTAAAGCCTGATTTCAAGCAGAATTCGCCGCCAGGGACCGAAGCCCCTGACAGATGTTGAATTTACCAGGTTGAGTCCGGGTCAACTTTGAAAAGATGCTCCATAAACACGCGAGTGACGGCCTGCAGTTTATCGGTGCGCGCGTGGTCGCGTTGCAGTTCGGCTGGAACCACATTCCATGTTATAGGTTCAACACCAGCCTCGATCATGCGGCGCATGCCGTTTGCGTGGCTGGTCTGAGTGATCGATCCAACGGCGTCTTCCGGAACGTAGACGTCATATCCGGCCAACTCGGCCTCAATCGCGGGATAAGCCAGACACACATCCGTCCAAAGACCGCCCATTATCAGCTTCTTTCGGCCCGTTGCTTCAACTGCAGCTACAAATTCAGGCTCTTCCCAAGCGTTCACATTGGTCCGGTCAACAAATACCGCGTTCGGGGCCAGTTCGCGCAATTCTTCGATCATAGGATCATAGCCGTTCAATCCTACGGCTACATGGCTGAATATGATCGGGATGTCGTAGATCACGGCGGTCTTTATCAGACCAGTGGTGTTGTTGATCAGCTCTTCGTGGTTGATATTCTTAACCCCAGCCAAAATCGGCGGCTGGTAGTCGATAAGGATCAGCGCCGAGTTAGTCGGTGTCAGAAACGGGTCATTATCTGCGGCTCGGACAGGCGTGCCTTGATAGCCGTCTGGGTATGTTGCGACACCATCCACTGTTTTGATCATAGGTATTTCTGCGGTTGCAGGGAGTGCTACGGCGCTGATCGTCAAGCTCAGGGCAGTGGCGAACGGTTTGATGAAAGTGGTCATGGGAGCATCTCCATTAATGATGGGGGTTCAACCGTGCACATGCTCGGCGATCAGTTGCGCGACAGATGGTCCGGGACCAACAAGTTCCAGGACATTACGATCCGGATCGCGGATGAAAATTGTCTTGGTACCGCGAAATTCTCGACGGCCTGTTATGGCTATGCTGCGTTCGGTAACAAAGGCCTCGGTTGCTTCGGCGTCCCTTACCTTGACGGCTAGGTGCGTGATGCCGGGAAACTTCTCGACCTCATCCATCAAGACGTTTTCACCAGCTTTAGCTGTAGCGGGGCCTAACAGGTTGATGTTGATCCCGGACGGATGCAGCATCACCAACGGATGGCCATGGTCATAGCCGCCATCCGCGATCAACTCGAATCCCAGCAACTCATAGAAGGCGACTGATGTATCGCGGTCGCTGATGCGGATGCCAATGTGATCGAAGTTTCTTATATCCAACATGGTTTGGCCTTTCATTACACTGCAACCAATGTAACTATACTTGCTTTGATGCTTAATAGCTCATCTGGAAGGTAATTTATTCCAAATGGATCATAATAAGGATTTGTTCGACGGCATGGTTCTGTTCTGCACAGTAGTGGAACAGGAAGGCATGAGTGCCGCCGCAAAACTGCTGGGCCATACGCCTAGCCATGTCAGTAAAGAAATCGGACGGCTTGAGGCCCGGCTTGGCGCCCGGTTATTGAATCGGACCACGCGTCGGATCAGCCTGACGGAATCCGGGCGCATATACTATGAAAACGCCCGCCGGATTGTGGATGACGCCCGCGCCGTACAAAACAGGATGCATTCCATCGGCGACAGACCCTTTGGAGAGCTTCGGATGAGCGTTCCTGTGGTTTTTGCACATGGATGGCTGAACGATCGGTTGCCCGAATTTCTGCAGCGATACCCCGAAGTTGATCTGAACATTGACATATCCGAGCGCCGGGCCGACATGATCGGTGAAGGCATCGATCTGCTGGTGCGCATCGGTGATTTGCCTCCGTCCGATTTGATTGCACGCGAACTTTTTCGCACACAAGGTCTTACAGTGGCTTCCCCCGCCTATCTGAAACGAAACGGCACGCCCCGCCACCCCGATGACCTAAAGGGGCATCAACTAATTGATTTTTCGTTTCACGGGGCCACCCAAAACTGGACCTACCCAGGACCAGATGGTGAGGCAATCGCAGTTCCAATCGCTCCTCGTATTCGATGCAACGATGGTCATACCGAAAAGGTGCTGGCCCTTGCTGGTCGTGGGATTACACGTCTGCCTCAGCTTTCTTGTCAGGCAGAACTGGATGCCGGGGCATTGGTGGCGATCTTACCCGATTTCAGCCCGCCTTCTATCGGTGTCCATGTGATCTATGCCAGCCGCGACAACCTGCCCGCAAAGACCCGCGCTATGATCGATTTTCTGGTCGAAATGAGCGGCTGAAGTCAGGTGCTGCCGAAGTTTCAAAGTCCTTCGTTTGATGTGAGCAGTCTTCTTGCAGACAGTATAGCACCTTGCAGCAATGTCTGATTTGTTCAACCACGTCATAGTTTTAGTTACGCCACGATAGGCAGCAATGAGCTGATTGATGGGAAGTAATGGGTAGAAAACTGCAATCATTACATCTTTCCCGTAAGTCCCAATCTGTCGAAACATGGAATCCGGCAGACAGGGTCATTGAACACGTTCAAGCGTCGGGCTTAGTTGAGCCAACGCGTTGACCACGCCAAACAACTCCTTTTCGAATGAAAGCAAGGCATCGGACTTCGCATCCACGATCGGGTAAAGCAGGCCAAACGTCATCCAGCGTTCAGGCGTCACCGGTACAAGTGCTAGTTTGTCCGAATTGGTTTGGGCGACGACCAACTCGTCCGCAACAGTTACACCAGCACCCTCTGCAACAAGCGAGCACGCGAGTTGAGATGCTGCCACTTCGCAAGTTTGCTTTGGTGTGACACCAGCAGAGTGAAAAATATCGTCCAATTGGTCGCGCAACAACAGACCGTGCATCAAGCGTATGATAGTTTCTTCCGCGAGATCACTCGCCGTAATTTCTTCTCGGATGGAAAGAGGATGATCCAATGGTAAGACCGCTTGTGCTCTCACTCTCAACAAAGGTTTAGTGACAATGCCTGGATGATCGACGGGCAAAGCACCAATACCGATATCGTATTCTCGTCCGGCCAACCATTTCCCCGCTTCACGTCTTGCCCGGACATCAAGGTTGATATTGGTGCCGGGGCTGGTCTTCATGAATCGCGCTACGGCCGGGGCTGACAGCGACTGCGCAATTCGGGGCATGGTTACAATCCTCAGAGTTTCCGTGCGACCTGCCCGGATTTCGGCAGCGATCCGAGGAACTTCATCAAGGTTGTCCAGGATGCGGCCTGCCTCGCGGTAGAACGCCAACCCTTCGGGTGTCGGGGTCAGATTGCGGCCGCTGCGGTCAAACAGCGTCAGCTTGAGTTCGGCCTCGAGCCCCGAAATCAAGCGGCTGATCGCAGGCTGGCTAAGGTGCAGAATCTCGGATGCGGCAACTAGCGAGCCTTCGGACAATGTTGCGCGAAAGGCGCGTAGGGCCTTGATGTTCATCAATCCATACTTTCAATTTTTGCAAGAGTAGATAACATATTTGCATTTTTTACAATTGATGTTTTCGCGTAATTTGATCCCAAGCGAATTTGGGAGGTTACTCATGAAACGCAGAACGCTTCTTGGTGCTGTTATTGCCGCCATAGCCGTCACCACGACTGCCGCCGCAACCTTTGCAGCGGATTGGCCAAAACGACCAATCAACCTGGTTGTTCCCTACAAGGCCGGGGGCGGTACTGACGCCTATGCCCGCGCCATCTCGGCCGCGGCGGAAGGCACGCTGGATGTGCCCGTTGTTGTGGTCAACAAGCCGGGGTCGGGCGGCCTGAATGGGGCCAATGCGGTGGTTGGCGCCCGGTCCGACGGGTATACTCTGATGATGACATCCGGAGGATCGTTCCTTTTGTCGACGATGACCCGAGATACTGACATTGATGCATTGGAGAGCTTCGATTTTGTCGCTCAGGTAGGACAATTGCAGACGTCGCTTATGGTGCCAGTCAACAGTCCGTATCAGACCGTTCAGGATTTAATTGACGCGGCCAAGGCCAATCCCGGCGAGCTGCGTTGGGCACACTCGGGGCGCGGTGGATTCCACCACGTCGGTGGGTTGGGCTTTCTGGCCAGTAACGGGATTGACGCCCAGGATGTGCCGTTCAAAGGCGGCGGGCCGACCCGGGCTGCCCTGATCGGCGAGCAGGCTGATTTCGGGTTCCTTGGCGTTCAGCAACTTGCTGGTTTTCAAGAGCAGTTGAGGGCACTGGCGGTCAACAGTCAGGAGCGGGATGGGATCATGACTGATGTCCCCTCGTTTGGTGAGCTGGGCATTCCATTCGCTGCAGTATCATCCCCAGTGATCGTTTTTGCACCTAAGGGCACACCGGTAGAGGTGATTGCTGCGTTGGAGACCGCGCTGGAAGAAATTGCCGCCAAGCCAGAATTTGCGGAACTCCTTGCCTCACGCGGAACCGGCCCGGTCTATCAGAATGGAGCGGACGCAAAAACAACCCTATCCGCAATGAAAGAGGACGCCACACCCTTGGTCCAAAGCCTGACCAACTAATGTCCTCATGGTCGGGTGAACAATGGTCACCCGACCCCCTTGTACATGTTGATATCTCGGAGGAAAGACATGCGTGCCTATGCAGAAGGTCTGGTGCTTGCCCTCATCTCAATCTTTGCAATCTGGGGGGCCTGGCAAGTACCGGCCGCATCTCAGGGCGATACATGGGCCGGGATTGTGCCATTCTCCGCCGCTCTCGCTCTACTTGCTCTGTCCGGTGTTATGGTGTTGAGCGCAACGCGCCAGACGGCGGGTGACACAAGTGACGATCAAGACAGCAGCGCGACTTTACAGATCATAGGTCTGTTTATCGTCGCTATGCTGTACCAGCAGTCGTTCCGCTGGTTCGGCTACCTGCTGCCGACTGCGATCGTGACGCCGATCGTCCTCTACATTTTCGGCGTACGCAGTCGGATCGGACTGGTTTTGTCGATCGTTCTATGCCCGCTGGTCTTCCATCTCATCTTTTTTGTCCTGCTGGGTGTGTACCCGCCATATGGCGAAGTTTTCAACCTTCTCAGCTGGATTCAGGGGTAAAACATCATGGAGATCTTTCCTGCACTTCTGTCGGTGGTGACTGACCCTACATTGCTCTTTGCCATCGTACTTGCAGCGGCGGTTGGGATGGTGGTTGGTGCGACACCTGGTCTTACTGCCTCTGCGGCCATCGCGATGTTGCTTCCAATCACCTTTTATATGTCGCCGATCTTTGCGTTGGCATTTCTGTATGTGATCGGCAAGTCCGGTCGGTACGGCGGCTCGATCGCAGCAATCCTGTTCAACACACCCGGAACAGCGGCCAGTGCAGCGACCCAGATCGATGGCTATCCGTTGGCACGAGCGGGCAAAGCAGGAAAAGCTATGAAAGTTGCGACAATCTCGTCCGTCATCGGCGACCTGATGGGGGATGTCCTGCTGGTCATCGGTGTAGGTTTCATTGCGGCCGTCGCACTGAAACTCGGCCCGCCTGAGACTTTCGCCATCTACTTTGCCGCTTTTGTCGTAATCGGTTCTGTCATTGGCAATTCCATCTTCAAGGGTCTGGCATCGGCCTTGATGGGCATTCTGATCGCCATGGTCGGGCTGGACCCGATTTCAAGCGAAGAGCGCTATACATTCGGATCGTTCGATCTATCCAATGGCATCGGCTTGGTACCCCTGATGATAGGTGTTTTTGTATTGGGCGAAGTATTCGCGCAGCTAGAATCCCGCCGCAAGGCTACCGGAGAGACCAAAGAGAATGAAACCACAGCGGATGGCAACAGTCTGACCTGGGCGGAATACAAACCCTGTCTTCCGCACGCATTGCGTGGTGGGTTCATCGGCGCAGGCATCGGAGTATTGCCCGGCCTGGGATCGGCGATCGCGGCGTTCATCTCTTATGGAGAAGGCAAACGCCGCGCAAACAACTCCGAGATGTGGGGCAAGGGGGCACTAGAAGGCGTTGCCGCACCTGAGGCTGCCAATAATGCTGTGTCCGGTCCATCAATGGCTCCATTGCTGACGCTGGGCATTCCAGGTTCGACCATCGGGGCAATATTGCTGGGCGTTTTCCTGATCCACGGCATTCAGGTTGGTCCGACCTTATTCCTGACGGATAAGGAGCTGGTGTACAAACTTTTTGCATGCGGCATGCTGGGTATTCTGGCTTATGGCTTGATCGGTTACTTCGGCGCCACACGAGTTGCCCGCCTGATCCTGAAGATTCCGACCAATGTGCTGTATCCACTGATCTTCCTGACCGCGTTTGTGGCGGCCTATTCAGCCCGTGGATCGATGTTTGACGTAACCGTCATGACCGTAGCGGGGTTCGCCGGCTGGCTGATGCGGAAATACGACTTCAACGTTGCAGCGTTCGTAATTTCCTTCGTGCTGGCTAAGGGTGCCGAGGAAACCTTTCGCCAATCCCTACTGATGTCCGAAGGCGGCGCACTGATATTTGTCGAACGCCCCATAGCTCTTGCGTTCATCATCGTCGGCTTTGCTGCCATGGCGTTCCGAATCCGAGTTATCGTCAAGGAACGCCGCATCTCTCGTGGAGGGCTCGAAGATGCTTGAATACAGTATCTACCGAGATTGCTTTTCCAGCGCCGATATGCGGTCGATCTGGTCTGAACACGCCACGATATCCGCCTGGCTTAAGGTCGAACAGGTTCTTGCGGCGCATCAAGCTGCGGCTGGTCTAATCCCGATTGAGGCTGCTGAGGCAATTGAGGAGATTTTGATCTGCGATCTGAACCATGAGGAATTGCGGAAAGAGATGATGTTTGTTGGCCGCCCCATCGTAGGACTGGCCAAACAGTTGCGCCAACTATTGCCAGAACACTCGGCCCATGTGCACTATCGTACGACCACGCAGGATGTGATGGACACGGCGTTGGCGATGCAGATGAAACTGGGGCTTGAGCAAATACAAAGCACCCTCGGCGATGTCATGGCTGCGATCGCTCATCATGTTTCCGCCCATCCAGACACAATGATGATGGGAAGAACCAATGGTCAGCATGCTGTGCCCATTCGTCTTGCGACGAAGCTTGAAGTCTGGAGATCTGAACTGGGTCGGCGGTCTGAGGCACTTCAAGAGGCAGCAAAACGTGGATTGAATGTTCAGATTGGTGGCCCCGTCGGAGACTTGCGCGGATATGAAAATGGCATTGGTCGCCAGATTAAACAGCATGTTGCTCATTCACTCGGTCTGAACGTCGTCGAACCGCACTGGCAGAACGCTCGTGACGGTATCGCTGACATCGTCACCGCCCTTGGCTCGCTTTGCGGGACGCTGTGCAAAATCGCCCACAACGTCAATCAACTGTCATCATCCGACATCGGTGAATTCGCCGAAGTTCATGAACCTGGCAAAGGATCGTCTTCAGCGATGACCCACAAACGAAATCAACGCGCATCGGAATTTGGGGAGGCCGTCGCTCGGCTGGGACGCCAACGGGCCGGACAAATAGGTGAACTGACCCATCATGAGCATGAACGATCCGGTGGCGTCTGGATTGGGGAATGGATCGTTGTTCCCGAGGTCTTTCTTTTGACTTCCGGCGCGCTGCATTGGTCGGAACGGATGTTCAAGAGTTTAGTGACCGATACTAACGCGATGGCGCTGCTGGTTTCGTGTTATCGCCCTGTGAATAGTATCTATGATCTAGATAGATCATAACTAAACACATCGCATCCTGACTTGTAGAAGCGTGGCAGAACAGGGATGCCACTATGACCAAGAAGATCACAATCATCGGTGCCACAGGCCATTTGGGGCATCGCGTGACCGCGAAACTTGTTGAGAAAGGTGCAGAAGTAACCGCCATCGTGCGTGATCCTGAGGCGGCAAAATCAATGCTGCCCACGCGGGTTCGGCTTATCCAAGGTGACGTGTCGGACTTGGCCAGCCTGAGATCAGCCCTTCACGGCACTGAGACGCTGTACATTACGCTGAATACCGAATCTCTGGACACCACCGCACCATTCCACACAGAGCGGGAAGGCGTAATTAACATTATCGCGGCAGCAAAAGAGGTCGATGTTCAGCACATCATGCAAATTGCAGGGGTCGACTACGCTTATCCGCAGTTTTCGACCGAGGGCATGGCCTATGGCACCAACGCGATACGCACGGGCGGGATCAATGCCATCAAAGCATCTGGCATTCCTTATACTCTTTTCTTTTGCTCCTTCTTTTTGGATTCATTGCCCAAGCTATTGATGGACAATCAATTGGCCGTAATCGGAAATCACATTCATCCAATCTGGTTCACCAATTCCAGCGATCTTGCAGAACTCGTCCACAATGCCATCGGTAACGATGCTGCCAAAAACATGGAATTTGCCGTGCAGGGTCAACAGGCCGTCACGTATACCGAAGCGGCCAAAGAATTTCTCGCTTCTTTCGCCCCCGAGGCGGAGGTGTATGAGTTACCCATGGATGCTCTTGATGAAATGGGGCTGCCGGAAGAGCAGGCCGTTTTCATCGAACACGTTTTGACGTTTGTGCAACAGTTGCGGGAAGAGCAAGTGGACAGAGAAACCCGTGGGATTCTTGGAGCGCCAAAACACACCATTATCTCATTCGCCGAGGAGCTTCGAAATGAGGCTTAAGCCACGTTGGAATTTTGAATAACGGCTTTTTCAGCGAGCAACTCCTTAAGCCTTACCGTCGCTCGACCTATAGGCCTTTCGAAAGACCAGATCATATCCACCGAGCGTTCGGCGTAGTTCTTGGTCTCGAATTGCAGTGGCAGGATTTTTAACGCTCCGGTCTGAACAAAGACGTCCACCGCGTGCAATGGCAGCGCCGACCACCCTAGGCCGGCCTGCACAAGATCAATGGCTTCCGATGCAGTGCTGACCTGCCAAATAGACGACGATGCCTTAAGGATAGCGCTGTTGGGATTATCGGCTTCCTTCAATAATATCTGAAGATGTAGTCGCAATTCTTCCCAAGAGACTGACGACATTTGAGCAAGCGGACCTTCGGGATGGCTGACACACACCAGCCTGAGCGTGCCCAATGAGCAAAAGTCTAGTGCCTGGGGGATGCTCTCAGGTTCCAGAATAACCCCCAAATCCACCACACCATCGACGATCAATCGCTGAATCTCAGCGGCAGCAAAGGCACGTATCTCCACATCGACAGAAGGAAATTCTTCACTGAAGCTGCGAATGATCTCTCCCAGATTGGCCAGTTTGATGTGCGGCGCCATGGCGAGGGTAACGCGGTTTTCCAATGTCATGGATAAGGCATCTGCGACCGCTAGAAAACGGCTGCGCCGTTCCAACAGAATTTCGGCCGGCGAGATCAACGCCTCTCCTGCTTTGGTAAGCGAGGGATATCTTAAGCTGCGATCGAAAAGCTCGACATCCAGATCGACCTCCAGATTGGCGACCAAAGTGCTGATCACCGATTGTGCTTTGTTGCATTTTTCTGGCTGCGGCGGAAAAGGATCCTTCGTTGTGGGTGGTAACGAACGCCTCCGACTGCTCGAATGACGCGCGCATCAGAACCCTCTTTCCATCTATCTATTATCAGTATGGTAGGCATCTTTATGGATCGCAACAACAGTCCGTTACTTGCCCAACGATATGAATTGAGGAGAACTTTCATGAGCTTTGCCGGTCGGTTTGTGCACGCGGTGTTGTTCGAGATCGTTGCGCTTATAAGTATTGCCCTACTACTTCCGCTAATCACACATATCGACGCGTAGAAATCATTGATGCTTAGGGTGTTCTTTTCCTTGGCTGCGTTGCTTTGGAACGTTGTCTTTAATATCACTTTTGATTGGTCGCATTTCAAACTGGTCAATCAGGCCAAGTCTTCTGTTTCGAGCTATCGCAACTGACCAGTGATTATGCCCAATGCGTATGCCTCTATACTGATGATGGGATTCTCATCATCCGCTAAAGGAACAGATATGGCGACCCATTGGGCCAGTGATCTTCGATCCTGGTCCGTTGAGCGTCGTCAAAGTTCAGGTGTGCGACCTGAGCATTTGTGAACTCTTCTCGCATGGCATGGATTAATCCTGCGGGTTTTATGGCATCGGGAATCTCTGCCGCCTTTTCAACATGGGGCTCGACTGCTGTTTCGCCCAATTTGATCGCCGGTCCGAGCAGTGCGAAGGCAGGATTGATGGACAGAGCTGCGATCGCACCAATGAATTCAGCGATGCCCGCGCCCCATTTCAATCTGACTGGTATTTTGGTGGCTGCAACAGCCTTTGCGTAGGCCTTAACCAGCGTCTCCATGCGCTCGCTCGCCTCTTGTTTGCTCGTTCCTCTCAAAGCTTCGACCGATGTCCAGGCACGCAAGGCGTTGCGGTGTTCCTGCACCTCAGGCATTGCGCAAAGATCAAGCGCGGCCTTGATCTGATCTTGATGAGAGCGTGTCTTGCCCTCAGCAGTTTCGTGATGTGGAACCAGAAATTCCCAACCAAACGCGCGCAGCAAAGGTTCCTGCTCTGGAGTGTCATCAAGGAAAGCCTGAGGGCCATCATAGGCCGGGATAACTGCGACCTCGGTGAGAGGTATTCCCTTGATTAGCGCCCGGTTCCGTTTGGCATCCACGAAATCCTGAAGAACCCGACGGGTTAGGTGAAACGCAGGCGCATCGAAATCCTCTTCCTTTTGCGCTGCTTCGAATCCGGGCTGTTGCTGAAGATCGGCCACATCCATTTCGGCGTCCGTAGCGATCTTTCGTTTTTTCCACTCCATGTGGTGCGCGTTGTCCCAGGAAACCTCCATCAAACGATCTCTGGGAATCCAGCTTAGTATCTTGTCCTGGCGCACCGGGTTCCATTTTGCAGGCCAGGTCGCTCCTTGCGGTGGCCGGGGGATCACCAGTGTCTCGAAAAGCACCAACTCGGCGACGAAAGCGCTCGGTCGAAGGTGATCGCGCACTGACATGGTGCCCCAAAGCTGCGACGAATTGTTCATGGCATTTCTCCTGCAATCGTCTTGCAGATCAGGTTACCATCTTTGTGCACCAACCCAAGTTGGTTGCTTGGGTATGCCCAAACAAAGCTGATGTAGCTTATGCAACAGGAATGCGGAAAACTCATCTCGCCGCGCTCGCAATTCCGCGCCACCATTTCTAATAGCGCCCAAAATGCCAAGCGTTGTCGCGAACGACTGGTCAAGCAATGCAGCGGTGCGATAGGACGGTATTTCCCGAATATCCGGTCGCACCATTCTAGGCCATCAATGTGAATGTCCGCGTAGAGGATATTCATGGCTTCCTAGTCTGATGACCCTCTTCTTCAGCAACACAGTGATTACATCCGCGATGGCGTTGCAAATTCGATGCCAGTTGTACGGCGCTAACCGTTACATACCTACAGCTACAGCTCCGCCTTGACCGAGAGCCTCGGGTGAGCGGCGATAGCAAAACAAAGGTGATCGTGCCTTCAGGCTTAGCTGGCAGATTTTTGCGGGAATCGGCAATAAATGCTACGATAGCTTTGTTGGCAGGATCGCCGCTGGGTCTCTCCGGCCATCGCGCTTCGTTATTCTTTTTTATTACAACAAGTTCTTTTTTCTGCCGTTCGGCCGGGCGATCCAGGGCTTCTGGCCCAGCGTTTTAGAATGATTTTGAACGGAGGCAGACATGCCCGAAACAGTATTTGAACGCGCGCCAGACGGCGCGATCATTGGACTTCAGCATCATGGCGACCCTCTTCGAGGGCGTTCTAAAGGAACCAGTGCGCTGGATGTGGCGCAGGCTTATGCCGCCGAAGTGGCGGGGCTTTACCGGATAAAGCCTGATTTTCTTGACAGGCTCGGCGAGAGTGTTTCAGGCAAGTACAATCGCGAGGAGGGCAGCAAGCTACGGCTGGAAGAAGCCAAGGCAGTACAGTCCTTTCTGGTCTACACCTTTCGTCAGACCCATCACGGTGTTCCGGTCTGGGAGCGCGGTCTGACACTACGCATGGCCGGCCCAGACAATGTGGTCACCGGTTCGTCCTCAAGTGTTGCTGCCGATATCGAACTCAGCAACGCCCCTACTCCGCCTGCTGGCCGCGACAAACAAGCTGGCACGGTTCTGCGCGAAGCTGTGAAAGGGGCCAAGTTCACAAAATTTAAGGTTAATGACACCCGGGACTTTGTCTATCGCTACGACGCAGAGCATCGCCTGCCACACAAAGAACCGGGCGAGATCGAAGGGGCCGAGTTGACACCGCTGCCAGAGATTGGTCGTGTACCAAAGGGCATCAAGGACGGCGAATGGCGTTTCGTAAGCCTTGTGCATTTTGGCTGCAAAATTCCCGACTACGGAGAGCTGAACTGGCGAGCGCTGGTCGATTGGGAGACCGGCGCGGTGCTTTACATCCGGCCATTGGTGGGGTGTGTTTCGGGCTACGTCTTCACAGACGACCCGATATCACTTTCAGGAGATTCAGAGCTTGATCCGACGGCCCCGGTTGCGCTTTTGGATGCGCAACGCGAACTGGTGGCGCTGGAACGGTTGATATTACCGGGCGGAGGCGCACCGGTGGAACTAAGCGGCGAATTGGTGGCGGTACGTGATCTCGACACACCGAACATCGCCCCACCGACTGAAAACGCCGGTGCCGCATCGATCTTTGATTATCCCGCCGACAGCGACGATTTCGCGGCGGTCTGTGCGTACTACAACCATGATTTCCTGTATCGCTTCGTCCAGTCTTTGGGCTTCGATCTGCCCAGCTATTTCGACGGGGTGACCTTCCCAGTGGATGTTGATCACCGCTGGTTCAATCCCATTGCAGGACCGGTGAATGCTCAGGCGCCAGGCAATGCCATAGGCAATGGTGTGCTACGCTTTCGTTATGCGCTTGCGGCAAATGGCTCCACAGTCGGCATGGCCACAGACTCGCGCGTATCGGCGCATGAATTCGGGCACGCGGTGCTATGGGATCATCTCAATTGGCCCAATTTCGGCTTTTGTCATGGCTTTGGTGACGCGCTGGCGGCAATACTTTACGATCCGCAGGGTATCGCACCGGATCGTTTCCGCACCTTCCCCTTCAGTAACCTGATCACCCGGCGATGGGATCGGTCGGTCGCCTCGGGTTGGGGCTGGGGTGGCACGATGGACGTGGGCGGATATCGGTCGACCGAGATCAATGCCACTACTTTGGGCCGAATCTATCGATCTCTCGGAGGTGATTCCACAGAACTAGACGACAGGCTGCATGCCAGCCGCTACACGATCTATCTGATCCTGCAGGCGGTGCCGCTTTTGGCCGGGATCGTGCCCAACACGGTCGAAGGTTTTTCCCGCGCCTTGCAGGAATCAGACGAGAACACCGCTCAATTCGACGGTGCAGCCGGAGGCTGGGCACACAAAGTGGTACGCTGGGGCTTTGAGAAACAGGCGCTCTACAACGGATCCCCGCCTGATGTTGACGTCTTCATTGATGACGGACGACAGGGTGAATACCCTTGGCACCAACCGGGCAACAATGCTCCCGGCATCTGGAATCGGCACCGTCCTGACGGCGGCACCGACCACGAGACTCCGCGCCGCTGCGTCGAGAATTATCTGTATTTCCGGATCGGCAATCGCGGCAACTACCCAGCCCAATCAGTGACTTTGTCATTAGCCCGCGCAACCGAAGGCAAGGGCACCACATGGCCGGATGACTGGGATCCGCTGATCGTAGGCGAGCCCATCGGCCAGTCAGTGCATTGTGGCGACGAAGTGATCGTCGGCCCGATCCCATGGTGCCCCGAGGACCTGTGTGAGGAATACATTCTTGCCAGCGTGGATACGCCAGAAGACCGCAGCAATGTCGAAACGATCGCAGGCAGTCTGCCTGTCGATCGACTGGCGCTTGGTGACAACAACGTCGCCCTTCGCCGAATGGAGGTGAACCGCGCCGAAGATGACACCCCTTGCTGCGAGGAGGAAGAACCGAAGATGACGTATCGTTACGCTGTCAAGTTCGTCTGCGGCTGTTCCAAGGGCCGCATTTTGTCCCAGGGCCGCTATCACACAGCAATCAACATCGGAAACGGCAGCGGCGATGCTGTGCGTTTTCGTAAACGGGTGTCGTCGGCCTTGCCAAACGAAAAACCGGGCAATGTCTCGGCCAGAACGAAAAACAAACTCGGTCCCTGGGAATCGATGGAGATCGATTGCGAGGATGTGGCACGACACCTGCGGGTGGCCGAATGCTGTTTCCTGAAAGGGTTTGTCTTTATCGACAGCGAAACACCGCTGGACGTGGTCGCGGTATACACCGCTGCCCATGGTGAAGGCGAAGTGGAAACCATCGATGTCGAACCAGTCGTGCCTCGGCTGATCAAAAAGGTACCGCCCCCGCCACCGCCACCTCCGCCGCCGCCTCCACCCGAGGACAAGCCGGACCTGATCCCGGTGCAGCCCTTCCCTCCCGGCCCGCCACCCTTCCCGGCTTGGTATTGTGAGGAGCCGCGCAAGTTGAGGATCATCGTGCGTAACATTGGTGCAGGGGCTGCCGGGCCTTCGACCACGCGGGTCGATTTCTTCCAGAGCGGCGTGGTGGTCGATCTGCCGACACCGGCACTGGGGCCAAACGGGGATGAGACCACGCTATCGCTCGAATTCCCGGACGAGGTCAAAGGTGGCGAGCAGATCCCCTTCAAGATCACCGTCAATGCCAATCCGGCCGATGGTGTGACGGAGACAGACACTACCAACAACAGCGACTCTTCCTCCTGCGGCCTGGCCAGCTAAAGCAAACTGGGGGTGGCCCGGGCCATTATCGGCCCGGGCTGCGCGATCTAGAGGTGCCGGTCGCTAGGCTGAATCATGATCGTGATTGCGCTCTACATACAGGAGGACAATTTGCTTCAACGACACCAAGATGGGACCGCCCTGTCTGATCCCAAAGTCAGACCTCAAGCTGCGATTTAACTTTACTTTTCCACCGCTTCCCAAGGGGCGACAGGGTCGCCGCAGCCTAGTAACTATCCCTTCTCCGTTGCGCATCCTTGATAAGAGCAGCAAGCCGATAGAAACCGTGGGCCATCTTGGTGTAGGGCGTCAGCAGGAAGAATGTCAGGACCGATCCAAGATGAATAGCAAGCAACGCGGGCATCAAAGCCGATGATCCGAAAGCGTAAAGAGCAAGTCCGCTAAAACCGACGAATCCCAGCAACAGGATGAAACCGATATCGCCGCCCCATGCCGAAGCATCACCTAGATTACGATCAGACCTTTGCTTGAGAATTACCATGGCGCAGCAACCCACTGTCAACATCACACCGCCGGAAATTCCGAATAGTTTGGGCAAAGACCAGAACCCGTACGGCGCATGAATTCCAAAGCCATAATGCATAACCGTTGCAATCGAGGTCGACGCGAAGCAAAGCAGGAAGCCATACATGATCGCGTGGTGAATATGACGTCGCGCCTGACTGAACCGGTCTTCGTCTTCAAAATTACAGCCTTCACCATGACCTGCGGCAAGATCCTGCATTTTACCCGCTCGTTTGAAGGCGGCCAGCAGGTCCGCCATTTTGATGGGTTTTCCCCCCACCTCGGCCCAATAGCGCCTTAGGCTGATGGCAATGCTAAAGAGTGGCAGCAAGAATGCCGGAGCAAAAATCGCAACCATCGCATTATGCGACAGAACGGCATAAAACCCGTCCCCTCCGCTGGAACCTATCGCGCGAATTGCCCAGAACAACAGGGCAAATCCGACCACAAGTGCCAGCGCAATCGCCCCGCCATGGGTGTGAAATCGGCGCGCCAGCGGCTGCGGCCATGCGAAGCTTTCCCAGCTGTCCCTCCGTACCTCGGCCAGAGCCTTCGGCAAATTCAGGTCGAACTCGTGCGGGGCTGTGTACTGGCAGGCGTAGTAGCAGCCGCGGCAGTTGTGGCACAGGTTGGCCAGTTGCGTGATGTCCCCATCCGAGAACGCGCGTTCCGCATGAAGCGACGGAAAGACCGAGCAATAGCCCTCGCAATAGCGGCAGGCGTTGCAAATTTCAGCCTGACGGCGGGCTTCCTGTATCAATTCAATTTGCATAAGCGGCGGCCTCACGTCCTGCGATGCGTCCAAAGACGGTTCCGATGGTCATGCCGAAACCGGCTAGATAACCTTGCCCAAGGATCGAGCCCGCCATGGTTTCGCCAGCCGCCCACATGTTTTTGATCTTGCCGTCGGCGCTCGAACATTGCGCGGCATCGTCGACTTTGAGGCCCAAATAGGTGAAGGTTACGCCCGTACGCAGCGAATAACCGTAAAATGGCGGCTTGGTGATCGGACGCGCCCAGTTGGTCTTGGGCGGGTTCAATCCAGATGTTGAAACGCCGTCCAGCTCTGTCGGATGAAAGGCGCTTGTATCTCCGCAGGCGGCGTTGAATTCAGCGATTGTTGCGGTCAACTTTCCGGCAGGCAGGCCCATCATCCCGGCCAGTTCTTCCAACGTATCTGCCTTCAGCGGTGGAAACACCGACGGCATGAACAGATTCAACGAATTGGCGTCGATGATCACATAGCCAACTTGATCCGGTTGGGCTGCCACCAAGCGTCCCCAGATTGCATAGCGCTTGGGCCAGACATCCTCGCCCTCATCGTAGAAGCGCTCGGCATCCTTGTTCACGACGATCGAAAACGGCACGCAATCCAGACGGGTGACAATACCACCGTCAAATTTCGGTGCACGCCCATCGATAGCAACGGCGTGGCATTGGGTCGGGTCGCCAACACTCTCGACGCCTTGATCCAGAAGATCAGCCAGGACCACGCCTCGGTTATAAGGGGTGCCTCGGATCAGAAAGTTTTTTGCAGGCTCACCCCATGCACGGGTCAGCCAATCCGTATCGGCCTGAAACCCGCCCGAGGCGACGATGACTGCTTTTGGCATTATCCGGTGGTTTTGACCTTCATAGGTGTAGTCGACCCATTCGATCCGATCCCCGTTCAGCTCCAAATGCGTGACGGCGGCTTCATACAAAACATCGATACCCAAGCCCGCCGCAGTTCGGTAATAAGCATTCACCAGAGACTTCCCGCCTCCCATAAAAAAGGCATTTGTCCGTGCCAAAGAAAGTGTTCCGGAAAGAGAGGGTTGAAACCTGACACCGTGCTCTTCCATCCATGGCAGGCATTCCTCGGAAGTGCGGATCGCAAGGCGGGCCAGATGCTCGTCAGTTTTGCCGCCGGTGACCTTCATCAAGTCCGCGAGATATTCGTCTTCGCTATACTCTTCGATCAACGGGCCCAAAGGGCCACCATGCATGCAGCGAAAATTGCGCGTATGGCGCGAGTTTCCTCCGCGATAGGGTTTTGGCGCGGTTTCCAGTATCAGAACGCGGGCACCGGCTTCGGCGGCGGTCATCGCGGCGCATAGAGCAGCGTTCCCGCCACCGATCACAGCGATATCGTAAGCTTCCTTTTGGGTGGCCATATCCTGTCTACCTAGTGATTTTCGTCGGTTGTCCGATCGCGTTCCTGCAACGCCCGGATACGCATTCGTTGTGCGGCCTGAATATGCCCGCGCATTTCTGTCTCGGCCGCCGCGCCATCACGTGCCTTCAGCGCGGCCATGATACGCCGATGTTCAGCGACTGCCGCTTCGGCCCGATCCCCGTCCAACAATTGCGACGGCCCAAGGATCAGCAGCGCCTTCTGCAAGGACAACATGGATTTCGCGAGAAATCGGTTCTTGGCTGCATCCAAAAGTGTGGCATGAAATATCCGGTTGATCCGAGCCGCGTCTGGACCTGTGCCAGCCTCGGCCAAACGATCATTCAAAACGTCCAACTCGTCCAATTCGACATCCGACGCCGCACGCGCTGCTAGACGGGCCGCAGTGCCCTCGAGCACTGCGCGCATCTCATAGAGTTCCATCACCTCGGCGTAATCCAGACTGCGGACGGTCGCGCCCTGCCGCGGTACATGCGTGACCAGGCCGTCGGTCTCCAGCTGCCGGATCGCCTCGCGCACCGGTGTTCGGCTGACACCCAACCGTTCAGACAGCTCAATCTCGCGCAGGCGCTCGCCGGGCAGAAGGGTGCCCTCGCGAATCTCATCCAACAGGCGTTGATACGCCGAATTGCCTTGCGGGCCAGGCTGTAAGGGGTCGTCCTGAATGGTCATCGCGTGCTCACTTGTCTTCTTGCGTCCATTTGTATACATTTGGATACATTGTGAGTCAATATTGTCGGAAGCTGCACTTTGCCCACCCAGAACAAAACACCTTCTCTCCTCGCAAAGCGGGCCCTAACACTGGGCTTGGCACTTCTTGGCACAGGGCTATTCTGGGCGTTGGATCTGCCATTGCCTTTTCTGTTCGGCCCGATGAGCGCGTGTCTGGTCGCGGCTCTGGCTCATGCTCCAATGGAAGGCTTTGGTCAGGTCTCGATTGCGGCGCGCACCATACTCGGCGTGGCCGTAGGGGCTTCGATTACCCCAGCCCTATTTGCAGAACTGCCGAAGATGGCAGCGTCGATTGCACTGATCCCGTTCTTTATCCTGCTGATCGCGCTGGTCGGAGTGCCATTCTTCCGCAAGGTCTGGGGCTTTGATACCACGACCGCGTTTTACGCGGCCATGCCCGGCGGATTGCAGGATATGATCATCTTCGGGGCCGAGGCGGGCGCTAACCCGCGAACGCTGTCCCTGATCCACGGAACCCGCGTTCTGATTATTGTAACGCTGGCCCCTCTGTTTCTTACGGTGTTTTACGACGCCCAACTCACCAACCCAATCGGAGAGCCCGCGCGCAACCTGCCGATACATGAATTGGCGCTGATGGTTCTTGCTGCCTTTGTCGGCTGGAAAGGCGGTGAGCGGATCGGCTTGTTCGGGGCGTCGATTCTAGGGCCAATGATCCTGACGGCTGCGTTGTCACTGGGCGACTTCATTCACACCCGACCGCCTCGCGAGGCCATCCTTGCAGCTCAGTTCTTTATCGGCTGCGGTATCGGCGTGAAATTCGTAGGTGTCACATGGGTCGAACTACGCCGTGTGGTAGCGGCGGGATTCGCCTATGTCATTGTCCTCGCCGTTCTGGCAGCCGCTTTCACCGCCGTTGTCACCACCTTGGGGCTGGGGCAACCGGTCGAGGCATTTTTGGCCTTTGCCCCCGGCGGGCAGGCAGAAATGACAGTTCTGGCCATCGTCTCAGGCGCGGATCTGGGCTTTGTGATCACGCATCATCTGACAAGGATCGTGTTGGTAATCATCGGTGCGCCGATAGCGGCCAACCTTATCCTGCGCTGGTCCAAACCTCGGGGTTGATCATGTGAACCGGGGCGCCTGCAGCGTAGGCGTTCACTTGATCGAAAATGTCCGAAAATTGCAGATCGAACTCATCCTCGGTCACAAAGCCGATATGCGGCGTCGCAATCAGATTTGGATGCGAAAGCAAGGGGTCTTTCGGATCATTGAGGGGTTCGGAATCGAAGACATCGATTGCGGCCTTCCCGGGATGGCCGGCATTCAGCGCCCCAAGCAATGCCCCTTTTGCAATAAGGCCGGCACGGGATGTATTCACAAACAGTGATCCCGGCTTCATGTGCGCGAAGTCCGACGCAGTAATGATGCCGTTTGTGCCTGGCTTCAGGCGAACATGGATCGAGACAACATCGCTGTTGGCAAAGAAAGCTTCGCGGTTCGCGGCGACCTGAACACCATCTGCCTGCGCCCGAACCCGACCTTCATCTGAGGACCACCAGACTACATTCATTCCAAATGCCTCGGCGTAGCCCGCGACAGCGCGTGCGATACGGCCATAGCCGTACAGTCCCAGCTGCCGCCCTCTCAGCGTCTTGCCAACTCCTGCCTGCCACCGCCCCGCTTTGACCGAGGCCATCTGCGCCGGTAAATCGCGCATCCCAGCCATGATCAGCGCCCAAGTGAGTTCGGCTGCAGCATACGAAGGCGTTCCACCATGCATGTTTGAACACAGCAGAACACCATTGTCCGAACATGCCTGCACATCAACGTGCGGATACACGCTGCGCTGACTTATCAATCTCAGGTTCGGCAGCTTTTCGATTAAGTCGCGGGTTACCTTGGTGCGTTCGCGAAACAGAACCAACGCCTCTGCCTCCTGCAACCGTGCCGCCAATTCATCGGTATCCTCGACATGATCTGTCCAGATCTTCACTTCGTGGTCGGATAGCTTTCCAAAACAAGGCAAGCCCTGCAGGGTATCAAACCAATCATCCAGAATGTGAACCTTCATCGACTTTCCACACCCTGCCCGGTGTTCAGTTTTCTTGGCGTCGGCACAAAATGCAGCGTATCGAGTGCTGCAAGCGCATTGCGGACCCGCTCGCTTTGATCCAGCAAATGGTTGAACTGCTCATCGCACCCGGCGATCGGTGTCGGGTATTCCGCAATGTCCCGCCGCAGGACCGACTGCGCCAGCCTTAATTCCTGACGCGCAATATCGAGGCATTCAGAATAATTGTTCATCGTGGCACCTTCATATTGTATACCTTAGTATACATAACAGAGATCCCAGTTTCAACTGCCACTCCACACAGATCCGGGTATATAGACATGCCCATCTGCAAGCTTTCGCGCAGTCCGCACCAGACCAGCAGAGTTTACGTTGAAGTCCCCGTCATTCGAGAAGTCCACCAGCACATCAATCTTTCCAGAAGCGTGTTCCAGCACAACTTCAGCTGGGCTTGCCTTAGGTCGGTCCAACAACCCATCAGCGACGGTTCCGGGCGTCAAAGCACAAGACGCCATGCACTGCGCACCCGTAACGGCCATTGTCGGGTGAGTTTTCCATGGCATGAAATACCGAACTGCAAGGGTTCCGCCCTCTTTGGCTGGTGCCAACAGCCCGAATTTGGGGGTTACCGATTTCGATACATCCCCCATACCCATCAGTTCCCCGGCTTCGATCCGAACTGCCTCCATCCGGGCAAAGAAAGAGCGGTTGGCGTCCAGTTCTTCCGCGCTTTCATACCCAGTTAGTCCAAAATCGGTGGCGCGGGCCATAGCCATAGGCATGGCAACATCCATACAGGTTAGCTCGACCCCTTGCACCGTATCGCGCAGATTTCCGGTGGGCAGAAATGCACCCGTTGCCGAACCCACAACTCCCATAAAACTCAGTTGTACCGGTGCAGATTGCCCAGGAACTCCGGCAATCTCGGCATCGCCCTCATAGGCCAGTTCACCACCCGGGGTCTGCACTTTGGCAACCACTCGCGCACCCGTATTAACTGCGCGTATCCGAACCACGGTCTCATCGCCTTGAGGCTGAAACAAACCCATTTCAATTGCGGCCGGAGCGACGCCGGAAAGAATGTTTCCACAAGTTGGCTTGAAGTCGACCAGCTTTTCCTCAACCGAAACCTGCGCGAAGAAATAATCGATATCGGCCCATTCATCATCGCTGACAGATAACATGGCTACCTTGGTCGTCACAGCAGTACCGCCACCGATTCCGTCAATGTTAAACGCCTGCCCAGCCCCTAGGGCAGCGACCAGCACATCAGCCAATGTGTCCATATCCACGGGCAGGTCAGAGCGACGAAAATAGGGCCCCCGCGAAGTGCCGCCACGCATAAAAATATACGGGATTGCTGTCTGGGTCATCTCGAACCCCTCCTCTACAAACCGTCAAAAACTGTTGTGTTTTCAGCTTTGTCCGACCTGTCTGCTTCGCAGGCCGGACCTCTGTGGAGCATTCATTTCAGTGGCCATGGCAGGCTCACCATGTCTTGCAACAGTCCCGGTGGGAAATCCCGGTTCAGAGCGCCTGCCATGACGCACATGAAACCGATGCCGCAGGCTGTCAGGATCAGCGTCATCTGCCAGCTTGAACCGGCTCGAATGCGGAAGAAGGCAATCAGAAACCCGATCAGGGCTAGGATGAAACCAACAACCCACGTTGCCGCGATAAGACCTGCAAACCACGCCAACGTCGACCAAAGCCCATGCGGAGCGCTCGCATCTTCACCGGCAATTTCCTTATCGGCAAAGATTGCATCACCCTCGGGTCTCCGCATCATCTGGATCAGCAGGATCACGCAGCAGAACAAGGACACACTGCCGATCACCAACGGGATGATCTTGTCGGTCATGTTGTAGTCTGGGATCATGTTGGCGTTGATCAATGCCGCGATTAGGTAGGCCATGATCACCAGCAGGAAGATCAACGGCGCGCGCTTGCTGCCAGACTGGACTTCACCTTCGGCCATGATCATCTTAGCCTGCCGAATTCCTAAAATGACCGAAGCCACGGTGACCAAGATCAGAACAATCACGATCGGGCTGAAGACATACTCCATGCCCTCACCAAAGCTTTTGCGGAACCGGAATGAGGCAATCTGGAATGCCTGATTGGTAAACTTCTCAACCGGGTTCGACAGCACGAACCCAATAAGAAAGGCCGGGCGCGACCAATCGAACCGGCGCAGGAAGATCCCGATCAGGCCGATCACGAACAGCGCCAGAAGGTCTTCGAAGTTCTGACCGGACTGGAAGGCTGCAAAGCTGATCAGCATGAACAGGAAAGGTGCCAGATAGGTGAAGCGGATCGTTGTCAGCTTGGCGATGCCTCCGGAAGCCGCGATGCACAGGATGGTGCCCACGACGTTGGCAAGCGCCAAAAGCCAAACGATCGAATAGGTGATGTCGAGATTGTCCTTGAGCATGCTCGGACCGACCTCGATGTCACCAGATCCCAACAGAGCCACTGCACCGATGAAGATCGCCATCGAGCCCGAGCCGGGAATGCCGAACAGTAGCGTAGGCACCAGCCCGCCGCCTTCCTTGGCGTTGTTTGAGCTTTCCGGCCCGATGACGCCACGCACTTCGCCCTTGCCGAAGTTGCTTTTATCTTTGGTCGATTGAACCGAATGGCCGTAAGCGATCCAGTCGACGACCGAACCGCCTAGGCCGGGAATGACGCCAACGACCACCCCGATGATCGAGCAGCGAACAGACAGCCAGATATTCGCGGCCCAGTCTTTGACGCCGTCCAGCCAACCCGCCCCCAGCGAAGCCCCTTTGGCAATCGATCGATCCTGCCGCAGCAGCGAGACGATTTCGGGAACGGCAAAGATGCCCAATCCAACGATGACCAGCTTCAAACCATCTGTCAGATACGGAATGTCATAGGTTGCCATACGGAGCGAACCGCCAGCGTCCGCCTCACCAATTGTGCCAACCATCAACCCAAGCCCAGCAGCTGCGACGCCCTTTAAGGGGATGCGCCCAGCCAGAATGGCAACCATGGAAAGGCCGAGGATGGTGATCATCAACATCTCTGGTAGACCAAACGCCAGAACGATGGGCCGCGCGACCAGAATGAACATTGTTAGGAAGGTTGCGCCGACCAAACCGCCAAACAGCGATGAAGCGAACGCGGCAGATAGTGCCCGCGCGGCCTCACCCTTCTTCGCCATTGGGAAGCCGTCTAGGACAGTTGCCTGAGAGGCGGAGCTGCCGGGGATCCCCATAAGAACAGAAGCAAAGGTGTCAGAGGTCGGAACAACGGCGACCATCCCGATCATCAGCGCCAAACCAAGGATTGGGTCCATCCCGAACATGAAAGGAAGCAACAAGGACAAACCGGCAATACCGCCAAGTCCCGGGAAAACACCTACGGCCAGTCCCATAACGACACCGAGAACAAGATACCCCAGTACGATAGGTTGCAGGATCAAACCCCACGCATCATTGAGCGCAGGAAGAGCGGTGGCGAAAACCTCCATAGCGGCCGCCTTTCATATACTGTCTTGTGTTTGAAAAAGCGCGCACCCGACATTGGGGTGCGCGCTGTGGTGTGTGGGCTTAGTTCAGCTCGACACCATAGGCTTCTTTGAGCCAGTTCAGAACGTAGCCTTTGGCATTGTCGTCGACGTTTGTCGCGGTTTGCAGCGCCGCCTTGGAACCGTCGCCCACAAATACCGGGTACTTACCGACGCGTTTGGACGAAATATCAGCAAAGTCGCCGCGCTCGGTCACAGCCTGAAAAGCTGCGGTGTAGGCATCGACCACTTCCTGTGGTGTATCGCCAGGCAGAAAAGCCAACTTCTGAACCGGGAAACCTGCGACAAAGAACGCTTTCCAAGCGTCCCACGCCTCGCCACTGGTTTCACAGCCATCCGTTGCCTCGCAAACCTCTTTGAAGGTTGGAATATCAGGGAAGGTCGGGTCGCGGACGATGTTTCCATCGGCATCCAGCGCCCCCCAGGTCATCATCGGCACAGCCTGACCGGCCTCAACCAGCGGGGCCGATCCACCCAAATAGCCGGATGAGGTCTGATAGTCGATGTTAGCTTCGCCACGTTCGAACATCAGACGACCATCGCCACGGCCTTTGATGCCAAAGACTGGCTCAACGTTCATACCCAGCATTTGCCAGGCCAACAGCGGCACGAGATCCAGTCGGGTCGCGCCCTGCGAGCCGTAGATGAAGTTCGTGTCTTTCAACGCATTTGCGGAGCCATCAAACTTGGCACCATCTTCTGCGTTCAGATAGGCGACACCTCCCGTCCCGGACGCCATAACCGGGATCCAGTCGTTGTATTCATAACGCACGCGCGGATCGCTCAGCAGATAAGGGAATTGAGTTGAACCGGAAGTGCCGAACAACAAGGTTCCATCATCGTGGCTTTGGTCCTGGAACCAGTTTGCGCCTTTGGTCGAACCGGCACCCGGCATGAATTTCACGACCACGGTCGGCTGCCCTGGAAGAGCTTCGGACAGAAGCGGCGCAAAGAAGTTGGCCCATTTCGCCGAACCACCCGTTTCCGAGAACGGGATGACCCATTCGATGGTCTTACCAGAGAAATCAACCTCGGCAGCGGCAGGTGCAGCGATACCGGCGGCGGCGATCAGCCCCACGACGGCGCGACGGGTGAAGTTGGAAATGGTCATTGGTTCCTCCCTGTTGACCAGACAATCACGTCATCGCCCCCGGCGCTACCGTGATCGCAAATAGAACTGTGGGGTTGATTCCCCCTCCCATCTGGCAATCATGGAGCGCCAACCTTGCGCGAAACTTGCGGGAGACCTAATGCGGATCGTCATAGTCGAGGACAATGAGCCACTCGCCAATGCCATTGCTTATCGCCTTCGTGACCGAGGTCATGCGGCAGATATACTGACTGACGGAGATGCGGCTGACCTGTATCTTCAACAAGAAGGCGCGGATTTGATCGTTCTGGATATCAACCTACCCGGCCGGTCAGGGTTGGACATCCTGAGATCGCTTCGCGAACGTGGTGACAGTGCGCCCGTGATCCTGCTAACAGCGCGCACCGAAACAAGCGACCGGGTGACCGGTTTGGATATGGGCGCAGATGACTATCTGGTCAAACCCTTCGAAATGGACGAGTTAGAAGCACGCGTCCGAGCGCTTTCTCGGCGCAAAGAGCTTGACTACGGAGCGCGGGAGAGCATTGGTAGCCTGGAATTCGACCGTGCATCGCGTCAGGTTAGTGTTCAGGGCGAAGTCATGGATATACCACGGCGGGAAATAGCGGTGCTTGAATGCCTGTTGGAGCGTCGGGGCAGAATTGTTCCTAAAAGCCAACTCACAGATTATGTCTATGGCGTTGGGGCCGATGTCGATGACTCAGCTGTTGAACCTCATGTGTCGCGGTTACGAAAACGCCTTCAGAATCTCGGCATTAAGATCAAGACAGCGCGCGGTCTGGGGTACCTTCTTGAGGTGCAGAAGTGATCAGGCACGGCTCCCTCAGGCTACGACTCTTCATTCTTATCCTGACGCCCTTGGTGTTGCTTGCGATCCTTCTTGGGCTTTGGCGCTTCATGATTGCCCAGGAAACGGCTCAGGAGCTGTTTGACGACAGCCTGCTATCTGCCGGTCTTGCAATTTCACGAGATGTCGCGATTTCAGGAGGTGACGCACTTTCGCCCACCACGCGCAGCTTGATCCGCGACGCGTCGGGCGGAGAGATCTTTTATCATGTTACGGGCCCGGGTGGCATCTACGTGACTGGCTATGCATACCCTCCGGCACCCGCGAACCCGTCTGCACAAGAGGCGAACAGGCCGCAGTTTTTCGAAGCACTCTATCGCGACGAGCCGGTGCGAGTTCTTAAGCTGACAGAACGTGTGACCATAGAAAATCTCATAGGAGATGCGACGGTCACAGTTTGGCAACGTATGGCGGATCGCAACGCGTTTGCAAATGAGCTGTCAATCCGCGCAGGAATTCTCATGGGAATCCTACTTGCCACTCTGGCATTTGTGGTATGGTTCGGAGTTGCTCGCGGGCTGCGGCCCCTCCTGGATTTACAGGACGCAATCGACCTGCGCTCACCAGATGACCTGAGTGAGATCAAACGCCCGGTACCGATCGAGGTTCAAGGTGTCGTCAAAACCTTGAATCGACTCTTTGGACAGGTGGAAAAAAGTATCAATGCCCATCAGGTGTTCATATCCGAAGCGGCACATCAGCTACGTAACCCTGCGGCCGCCGTTCAGTCGATGGCCGAAGCGCTTCGAGATGCGAAAACCGATGAAGACCGCGATAAACGCATCATCGAGCTTGTCGCAGCGGCAAAGAACTCAGCAACAGTCGCTGAACAACTGCTATCACTTGAACGGCTCAGGCAACCGACGCACCAAGATCAAATGGTTGAAATTGATTTCCGCTCGGTTGTCGAAGAAGCCTGCGCAGAAATGGGAGTTCACATTCTTGCAAAAGGCATCGAGTTTGATGTCACGATGCCCGAGACGGCGGTCATAGTATCAGGTGATCAGGTGTTTCTAACTGAAGCTCTAAAGAACCTGTTAGACAATGCTGTTAAGCACGGTGGCGCTAAACTAAGCCGCATTTCAGTCGTCCTGCGTTCTGACGGCGGAAACGTTAGGCTTACTGTCGCTGATGACGGCGCTGGCCTTTCGCCCGACCAAAGCGAAGCTGCATTTAGTCGGTTCTCCCAGTTGGAATATTCCGAAGGCAGTGGCCTGGGTTTGTCAATCGTCTCTGCGGTGGCGCAGCGCCACGACGGATCAGTCTTAATCAACCAGGTCGAAAGAGGAGCGAGCGTTACGCTTGAGCTTCCGATAATCCTTTGAATTGTTTCGTTTTTGACAAATCCGGCCCCTATCAGGATTGAAATACATTATTTAAAATTGCTGCGAATGTAGGTTTTCCGCATCCTTTTTGCTGCGACTGAGATGTTCACTAAACGTGCCGGCCCCGCGTGAGTTGGGGGCCCGCATTGGCGATGCGTGTCGTGCCAAGATCATCGTCCTCAGGCCTACCGGTAAATTCAACTGCGACAAATGCGAGACCCTTTAGGATCAAACACTTGATCGATGAACATTTGACTGGATTTCGATCAAACGACTGATAACTTGCCTCGCAGCGGTTTTTGGTTGCAACAGCGTTGCACAGAAAATCTATTGGAGCGCGCTATTGGTAATTCCGTTTCATGTCCGGGAAATGCTTCAACGCATAAAAGCACGATTTGATGCTGACCAGATACCTCAGCAGATGGCGCCAAGCGATGCAGAGTTTTCAACCTTACGCCCATCTCGCAAGCCGACCAAGGAGATGGTCGCACGATTCTGGGAAAAGTTGAAACCAACGGCCAGCGACAAGGATCAGGCACAAATTGCAGATTTGGCGGCTATCGAAGATGCCGAAACCTATGGCGCCAATATCGAGAATTTCATCGGGACGGTTAAGCTTCCAGTCGGGGTTATTGGCCCCTTACGCCTGAACGGAATGAACGCCAACGGCGACTTTCATGTCCCCCTCGCAACAACCGAGGCAGCGCTGGTCGCATCTTATGCCCGGGGCGCCTACGCCGCCACTCGGTCGGGCGGTATCAGTACCGCTGTTTTATACGAAGGCGTGCTGCGGACCCCGGCCTTTGTGTTCGATAGCCTGCTAAGAGCGGGGCAATTTGTGGATTGGGTGGTGACCAATGTTGACAGGCTCAAATCTGCGGCCGAAGCGACGACCCGTCATGGCAAGCTTGTATCGCTGGAGCCATTCATTGACACCAACGTCGTTTTCCTGATTTGCCGCTATACCACTGGTGATGCTGCAGGTCAGAACATGGTGACCATCGCCACCGACGCCCTTTGCCATGCAATCGCGGATAGCTGTCCTGTTGCGATTGAGAACTGGTATGTCGAAGGTAATTTCTCGGGCGACAAAAAGGCCTCGGCGCTGGGGTTGGTGACGGGGCGCGGGCGTAAGGTCAGCGCCTCGGTTACGCTGCCGGCTGAGATTGTCGAAAAGACGCTGGGCACGACGGTCGAGGCGATGCTGGACTATGGCCGTGTCGCCAATCTGGGCGCACATTTGTCTGGCCAGTTTGGCGCACAGGCGCATTATGCCAACGGGCTGGCTGCGTTCTATATCGCAACCGGACAGGACGCGGCCTGCGTTGCCGAAAGTGCAATGGGCGTCACGCGTATGGAACCTAGGGGCGGCGATCTATTCTGCTCGGTTACGCTTCCGAATATCCTTGTCGGCTCGGTTGGCGGCGGAACCGGTTTGCCAAGCCAGGCAGCAGCGCTGAACATACTCGGTCTACGGGGCAGCGGGTGTGGCACGGCTTTGGCCGAAGTTGCTGCGGCCACGTGCTTATGCGGCGAAATCTCCATTGTCGCCGCGATTGCTGCCGGTCATTTCACCCGCGCCCATGAAAGTCTGGCCCGCCACAGATGAGCTTTCAGAACCGATTTTGGATTTACCAATCCGAGCGCTTTCCGCTTAAGAAAACCGTCCCCCTGTTGCTGGTGTTTTCCATGGCCAGCATTTGTGTGTCTGCCCGTCTGGCAGACCGCCCGTTGCCCGAGTGGCCTGCCTTTGCCGCCGGTTTTGTGCTGGCCATGGCGCTGTTCTTCCAGATGCGGGTCTGTGACGAGTTCAAGGACGCCGAGGATGACCGACGTTACCGACCCAACAGGCCAATCCCACGCGGATTGGTCTCACCAGGCGAAGTTTTGAGCTTGGGCTTACTGACCATTCCACTTGCACTTGCGGCTTCCTGGTTCTGGCACCCGTCGGTTTTGTGGCTGTTGGGCGCGGTTTGGATCTGGCTCGCTGCGATGACAGTTGAATTCGGTGTCCCGGCCTGGCTGAAGGCCCGGCCGGTTCTGTACCTGCTAAGCCACATGGCAATCATGCCCTTGATCGATCTATTGCTGACTGGCCTCGAATGGCTGCCGGCAGGCGGCGCAGCACCCTCACTATGGCTGTTCCTGGCGTTGTCCTTTGTGAATGGCTGCGTCCTTGAGATCGGGCGGAAATTGTGGGCGCCCGAAAACGAGATTGAAGGGGTCGACACCTATTCCTCCAAATGGGGTCCGCGTATGGCGGGACGTATCTGGTTCGGCTGCGTTCTGTTATCCTACGCGCTTCTCGCCGGCACAGGAAGCGCCACCGGAGTTGGCTGGCCAAGCGCCCTGATCGGCGCACTAGCGCTGGTTCCCTGCGGGGTTGCTGTATTCCACTACGGTCAGACACCCACTGTGAAAGCACAAAACAGGATGGACACTGTTTCCGGTCTGTGGGTATTTTTCTGCTATGCCACGGCTGGTTTCCTACCCTACCTGATCGGAGCCGTAGCATGACTTTCATCGTCGACCAAATGGATGCCAACGACATCTCTGTGGTTGGAGGCAAAGCGGCAGCCCTGTCGCATCTGTCACAGCACGGGTTTTCCCCGCCCGCATTCTTTGTCATCACAAATGACGCGTTTCGTATGGGGCAATCGGGCCCGATCGCGCAAAAAGGCCTGCGACTGGCTGTGTCCACCGCGCTTGAAACACTCGGGTCCGGGCCGTACGCGGTACGCAGTTCTGGCCAGTCCGAAGATGGCGTGGACCACAGCCATGCAGGACAGTTCGCAACGGTCCTGAATGTTCCCGGCAGGAGTGTAATCGCGGCGGCCAAGCAGGTTTGGCAATCCGGTTTCTCATCAACGGTCGAAACCTACCGCGCGGTCAAATCCGGTGGCGAGGCCGAGGCCCCCGCAATCATCGTGCAACGCATGATCGATGCCAAAGCGGCCGGGGTAGCCTTTTCCGCCGATCCGGTCAGTGGCCGGCGCAATGTGGTCGTGATCTCAGCGATTGACGGGCTTGCAGAGCAGCTTGTGTCGGGGGAAGCGGACGGAGAAGACTGGGTCATCGATGCAGATGGCGTACCGGAAAGCGCTCCCGACGCCCCTGCACATTTGACCGTCACGGAGGCGCGATCCATCGCAGCCCTAGCCCGAAAGGCCGAGGTGCTATTCGTTTCTCCTCAGGACATCGAATGGGCCATTGATGCGCAAGGGCTGCATATTCTGCAGGCCCGCCCGATCACCACGACCCTGCGCCCTGCCCCGCTCGAAGATCAGACGCTTACCATTTTCGACAATTCCAATATCGTCGAAAGCTATCCGGGCATCGTCAGCCCGCTGACTTATTCCTTTGCCCTGCACGTGTATTCTCAGGTATATCGCGCTTTCGTTAGGCTGCTGGGCGTGTCCCGGCACACGGTCGCGCTGAACCCCACTGTGTTTGACAATTTACTGGGGCGGGTGGACGGGCGCGCCTATTACAATCTGATCAACTGGTATCGCGCGCTGGCGCTTTTGCCCGGGTTTTCGCTGAACCGCGACTATATGGAAACGATGATGGGCGTTTCTGTACCGATGCCGCCTGAGGTCACGGATGCTCTTGCCCCGCCCCCCACTACCGGTTGGCGCAAGGTCGTGGAGTACGCGAAACTGGCCAAGGTTGCGGGCGGTCTGATCTGGCAGGCCATCCGACTACCGCAGACCCGGCGTGATTTTTACCGTAGGCTGAACGACATATTACAGACGGGGCTGAACGTGAACGCCTCTAACGCGACCCAACTGGCCGCGGAATACCGGCGCATTGAAAGCACTCTGCTGGATCGGTGGGATGCCCCGCTGATCAACGATTTCCTGTGCATGATTGCCTTTGGCGGCTCGCGCAACCTGCTGCAAAAGTGGCTGGGCGAGGCCGGGTTGACCCTGCACAACGACCTCATGATCGGGCAAGGTGATATCGTTTCGGCGGAACCCGCGCAACGCATCGCCCGGATGGGAGAGTTGGTTCGGCAGGCAGGGCTTGCCGCTCCTTTGAAGGCCAATGCACATCTGTCGGTTTTGTCAGAACACCGGCAAATCGAAGCTGAGGTTGATGCGTATCTTGAGAAGTTCGGCGACCGGTGTACGGAAGAGCTCAAGCTGGAAAGCGTTCCGTTACGCGATGACCCGACCAGTCTGTTGCTGGCCATTGCAGCCAGCGCTGAACGTCCACCTTCCGGGCGTCAGGACGGCGATGAACCGGACTGGAAGGCTCTGTTTCCGTCAAACCCACTCAAACGGCACTTCGCCAAATGGATTTTGGGCTGGACCAAGGCGCGGGTGCGCGACCGAGAAAACCTGCGCTTTGAACGCACGCGCATATTTGGTTATGCGCGGCGCGTGTTTCTGGGCATCGGCCGCGAATTCGCTGCGCGTGACCTGCTTTCATCGCCAAAGGATGTATTCTTCCTGACAACACATGAAGTTCTCGGAGCAGTCGAAGGTCATAGCTTGTCACCTGATCTGAAAGGCATCGTTGCGCGGCGCAAACTGGAAGACGAAGCCTCGTCCCGACGCCCCGACCCGCCGGAACGCATCGAAATCCGTGGCCCCGCCATCGCGCCGGTCTGGTCCGAGAGCGCAGTCGCCGAGGTGGACCCTGCACGGATGAAGCAGGGCACGGGCTGTTCCGCAGGTCAGATCAAGGCGCGCGCGCGCGTGATCCGCGACCCGCGCACCGAGGCCTTGAACCCCGGAGATATACTTGTGGCGCGCCACACCGATCCGGGCTGGATCGCAGTATTCTCGAACGCATCCGCCATCGTCGTCGAACGGGGGTCTCTGTTGTCACATTCTGCGATTGTCGCGCGCGAACTGGGTATCCCCTGCGTGGTTGGCCTGAAAGGCGCCACAAACTGGATCGAAGATGGCGAGATGATCCGGGTCGACGGGGCAAGCGGTGCGGTGGAACGCTGCGATGGGTAGCAGTGAGATTGAGAAAAAAGCGGATTTCGACCATATCCGCTATGCCCAACTGTGGGAAGACGCGGATGTTCTTACCTCCGCCTTGGGCGATTGTGCGGGCAAGACATTGGTCTCCATCTGCTCTGCCGGGGATAATGCGCTGGCAATGCTGACACTCGATCCCGCGCGCATTGTCGTTCTGGATCTTTCACCGGCCCAGCTGGCCTGCCTTAAGCTCAGGATCGCGGCCTATAAGGTGCTGACCCATCCCGAATTCATTGAACTCACCGGCTCGCGGCGAAGTAGCCGACGGGGCGCATTGCTGAACCAGGTTTTGGAAGCCACAGATGCCGAAACGCGCGCTTTCTGGCGGACTCTGATCACGGAAGTCGAAAAACACGGCATCGGTGGCGTCGGCAAGTTCGAGCGCTATTTTCGCATCTTTCGAACTTGGCTACTGCCTCTTGTGCATTCACGCCGAACGATTGACGCAGTGTTTGTACCCCGCTCGCCCGCAGAGCGACAGTCGTTCTTCGACACACGGTTCAACACGGTGCGATGGCGTCTTATGCTGAACATCTTCTTCTCTCGCCTCGTCATGGGTCGCATGGGCCGGGACAGTGCGTTTTTCGACCATGTCGAGGGTAGCCCGGCCCAACATGTCGCCCGCCGCATACGTCATGCGGGGGTCACCACCGATCCCTCGCAAAATCCCTATCTGCACTGGATTCTCAAAGGCGATCATGGCGACGCGCTGCCAATGGCGTGGCGTTCCGAGCATTATGAGACAATCCGATCTCGGTTGGATCGTCTCGACATCCGCCTTGGATCGCTTGAGGCTTTTGTGTCGACCGACGAAAAAGCCAGAGGATTCAACCTGTCCGACATCTTCGAGTACATGTCGCCCGAGACCTTCCATCAGGTTTACGGGTCTATCCTGACCGCTGCAGAGCCAAATGCCCGACTAGTCTATTGGAACATGATGGCACCCCGGAGGGTTCCGCCAGAATTCAGAAACAAGGTTGAAACCCTGACCGACATCGAAACACAGCAGAAGGCCCGCGACATGGCATTCTTCTATTCGGATTTCGTCGTCGAAGAGTTTCAACCGTGACTGTTATTGGGCAGATTCTGCTGGCGGCGGGGTCGGTGCTGGCTCTGGTCGGCGTAATGATGATTATACGCAATCTGGCCAATACAGCGGGCCTGAAACCCGAAGTGCAGCGCAAGCTTATGCATGTCAGCACCGGCCTCTTTGCGTTGCTACTGCCCTGGTTGTTTCCCGATCGCTGGCCGGTTTACATGCTGATTGCGGCCACAATCCTGGTGATGCTGGTGCTGCGCCTGCCTCGTTTTTCGTCGGGTCTGGGTGCAACTTTGCATGGTGTGGATCGTACGTCCTACGGCGACTTTCTGCTCGCCCTGTCAGTTGGGCTTTGCTTTCTGCTAGCCGGGGAAAACACGCTGTTCTACATACTGCCAATCGCCGTTCTGACACTCGCGGATGCAGCCGCTGCGCTTGCCGGGACCACGTATGGAACCAAACGCTACGTGGTAGAAGATGGCGACAAGAGCTTAGAAGGGTCCGTGGTGTTTTTTGTCGTAACGCTATTGGTTGCGATCATCTGCTTCTTGTTCTTATCGAAACTCCCGCCATCTAACATCATGATGTTGTGCCTTATGGTTGCGGCTTTTGGTACATTAGTCGAGGCACAAAGCTGGCGCGGGTTTGACAACCTGTTCCTGCCGCTTGGCTTGTTGATTTTCCTAAACGGCCACTATTTCAGCTCTTTGGCAGAGCTCGCGCTGTTGGCCGCCATGTTCTTTGCCGCCCTTGCCAGTTTCGGCGTAGTGGGAACCAAACTGGGCCTGACCAAACATGCGACCCGTGTCTATGTTGTCGCGGTTTTTTTGCTGCTGGCCGCCGCAAAGCTGCAGAACACAGTACTGCCGATCATGGTTCTTGCCACACATGGCTGGGCGCGTACCGCTTCTCCTTGTGACAGTAAGTACCCCGATCTGGATATCATAGCCGCCTTGGGGCTTTTGGGATTTGGTTGGCTTGCGGTGGGAAATGCAACGGGATGGGATGCAGTTTCCTTTTTTGGGCTCAGTGCGATGGGGCTGGCTATGGGCCTCGCTGCTGTGGCGCTGCGTCCCATTCCTATTGTGATACCACTTGCTGCGGCTGTCCTGTTTCTTATTCGGACATGGGCTGTTTCCCAGAATTCTGAACAGTCGAACTGGGCCGAGCCGCTGACTGTACTGGCCCTGTTCTCATTAGCTTGTTCAGCCGCAGCGCCGTTGCTCCGACCACATTGGTTCGAAAAAGATCGGGTGCTCAAGCTGACGCTGTTGGCCCTCGCGCCGCCGTTGCTTTACTACGTTTGGATCGTTGCTGGATCGCTAAGTACTGGGTTCTTTGCCGGAGTTTTTTCATGACCAATGAGATCATCAGAACGGCGGATGCAAAGCTGACCGTTTATCTGAACGGTCCGATCTGGGAGGGCGCGCGCGCCGCGACCTTCGGAGATTTTTCCTGCAAAACGCCCGAAGCCGGTGCCGAAATCCTGTGCAAAGGGATCGAGAGGGTGAAAGACGCCGGCCTCAACCGCATTATTGGGCCAATGTCGGGCGACACCTGGCACAGTTACCGGTTCGTCTCGGATAGCGACGGGTCCGCTCCGTTCCTGATGGAGCCTACCAACAAACTTCATGAGCCCAGGGTTTTCCAGTCGGCGGGATTTACAGAGATCAGCCGGTATTTTTCGGCCCGGGTGTCGTTGCGGACCGCCGCTGGATCAGCACCGCCAGTAACCGATGGTTTTGTCGTGGAAGAATGGGATGGAACAGACCCCGAGGCCCTGTTTCGTCAGGTCTTCAAACTTTCAACCCGTGCGTTCTCAAACAACGCGTTCTACAAGCCGATTGCCGAGGCAGATTTTCTGGCCATGTATATGCCAGTTGTGCCGATGATGAAGCGCGAGCTGATCCTTTTTGCGCGCCGCCATGACGGGACATTGGCCGGGTTTCTGTTTGGCATTCCCAATTATGCCGAAGGCCCCAATCCGGCATCCGCAATCCTCAAGACCTATGCAAGTCTCGAACCGGGCGCCGGACGGCATCTGGCTCACCGGTTTCACAAGGCGGCGTTCAGGATGGGGTACGAAACCGCCATTCATGCGCTGATCCATGATGACAACACCTCCGCCGAGCGCAGTGCAGCGGAAGGCGCGACAATATTCCGGCGCTATACTTTGCTTGGACGGAAGCTGAATGGCTGACCTGCTGTCCCAATTCGCCGCGGCGGTTAAACGGGTTCCTGACCGGACAGCCATAGTGGACGGCAAGGGCCGCGAGATCACCTTTCAAACCCTGCACACGCGCGTTCAGCACTTGGCAGGTCGGTGGCAGGACAAGGGTATCCAGTCAGGTGATCGCGTGTTGTTGGCCATGCCTGTCAACGCGGACCTATATGCGAGTCTGGCTGCGCTTTGGACCCTTGGCGCAACCGTTGTCTTACCAGAGCCAGCCTTAGGGCTGGCCGGTCTGCGCCACGCCGCCCGAACAACGAAGCCAAAAGCGTTCTGTGCAGCGGGTGCGTATTCTTTGCTGAAGTTTCTGGTTCCGGATCTCTGGGCCCTGCCCCTGCTGACGCCTGGTAAAAGCCGTAGCAACCCGGTGGCGCAAAAGGTACAACCGGACGATATCGCCCTTATTTCCTTTACCTCTGGTACAACTGGCCAGCCCAAAGCCATTCCGCGCTCGCACGCGTTTTTGATGGCGCAGTACGATGCCATCGCACCCCTCCTCGACAGCCGCAAGGCCGAGCGCGATCTGGTGGCCTTTCCGGTGTTCACCCTGATCAATCTGGCGGCCGGGCGCACAAGTGTTCTACCCAACTGGAGGTTAAGCAAGCCGGACCGCCTGTCGACTGTACAGTTGGAAAGCTGGCTCCAAACGCAACAGATCACCCGGGCCCTCATCCCACCATCGCTATGTGAAAAACTGGTTCAATCCGACGATACCGGTCCGTTGCACACGGTGTTTACCGGCGGCGGTCCGGTGTTTCCGAGTCTTGTCGAGGCGTTGAGAACCCGGCACAGCCTGTCAGTTGTGTGCGTCTATGGGTCGACCGAGGCTGAACCGATTGCCCATCTTGACGCCGCGGATATCACGGTGAAGGATCACCGCGACATGGCTGTTGGAAGGGGTCTCCTTGTGGGATACCCGGTGCCCGAAATCACGCTCCGCATCCGCGACAATGAAATTCAGGTCGCCGGCGCACATGTGAATGACGGGTATTTGGACCCGACCCACTCGAAGAACAATAAAATCGAAGAAGGTGGTGTCATATGGCACCGGACCGGTGACGCTGGCGCGCTGGATGATGACGGGCGTTTATGGTTATGGGGGCACGTCGGGTCCGAAATTGAAGTCTTTTCAGGTACGCTCTTCCCCTTTGCTATCGAAGTCGCGGCACAGCGATGGCCAGGCGTAGATCGATGCGCGCTCGTCAATACCAAAGCAGGCCCCACACTTTGCGTCCAAGGTTCCGCGGATCACATCGACGATTGGACTAAATCTGCGCTTGGTTTTGACGTTCCAAATGTGATTTCGATTAAGAACATCCCTATGGACAAGCGGCATGCCTCCAAAGTCGATCGTACGAAACTTACACGCATAATAGAAACCTGACGCAATATGGCTCGTAGGCCACTGAGCCTGCCCACCTCATCGCTCACTTCGCTATGCGCGTTAACAGAGGACTGAGTGTAGCGACGAAGTCCTCCGTTTAGAATTTCCCATCAAATCCTGCACACCTTGGTCAGGGGAAATCTGCATTTGCCAGTTACAACTGGTCGCATGAAACATTTGACCACAGATACATTGGTATGGTGCGCCCCGGCGAACGGTAGATACCCATTTCATTGCACAAAGATGTTCAGCTTGACGCGTCATCCAAATCCGTCCCAAACCTCAAGCGTTTCTAACCCAGAACTACTAGCCGGCTTTCTTCTATGCCGCTGCAAGAATCTCAATTAAGCTCACGCACACAATCACGACTAAAAACTGCGCGCTCGCGAACTTTGCTGCTCTGCATTTTAAATTGAATAAGCTGTTGTAATGCGTCGATGAACATAAAAGATTGAAATAGAGTTCTCTTGGCTTGGTAGCTTCAGATACCCAGGAGAAACGAGTATGGGGAAAGCAGATATGACAAAACCTACTTCCGCTCAGAAAAAACTTTCGGAACGGTTACCAGTTTATCTATCGTTGGCCTGTATCATATGCAGCTACCTTGTCTCCGCCGCTTCATTGCAAGCTTCTGAGCTTCCCTGGATCAAACTAGATAGAGAGGTTCAGGCGCCATCTGGCGCCAAATCACTCTGCAAAGATTATTCGTGGGCGTGCGCGAATACTCGTACTTCTGGTCTGCCAGAAGCGCAGGAGAAACAGATCGTTAAAGCGATTAACTTGCGCGTCAATCGGAGGATCCGCGCCGTTTCGGATCAAAACCAATACGGGACAAAGGAATACTGGACGCTACCAATGCAGGGGTCAGGGGATTGCGAAGATTTCGCTTTGCAAAAGAAGTTTGAACTAATTCAGAACGGCTTGGATCCTACGAAGCTACTTATTGCAACTGTCTTAGACACCAATCGCAGTGGCCATGCAGTTTTAGTTTATCGCTCGAGTGAAGGCGATTTGATTCTGGACAATGTCACCAACAGGATCAAATCGTGGAAGGAAACGAGGTATCTTTTCCTACGAATACAGGACCCAAATCACCCTGATCGTTGGGTACAGGTTTCTAGCGGCTAAAAACAATGTGGCGCGCCCTCGAGACGCGCCACAATAAAATTTTGGTCCTGCGACTATTGGTTGTTTCGCGGCAACCCAAGTTTAGGACACCGCTTCAAACTTTGGTCAAGCTTTCGCAGCGTTGTACAAACGCGGAGTCACCAGACCTGTACTGTTCAAACCGCGCATCGCCTTGGCTGCCGCAAGCACTGCCAGATCAGCAATCGGCTCAATGACGATTACCAGCATATAAGCGCCGCCAAAGGACAGAACCGACGCCATGGTTTCTGCGCCGAAACCCTGGCCGTAGAAGGCCCAGAACCCAACCCATGCGACTACTCCTCCCTGATACGTCGCACTCAGCGCAAGAGCTTGGCCATATTTGAGATCAACATATGCTGTGCCGGGTGCGATGATGCGGCTGGCCAGTGCTTTTAGCGCAAATAGCGGCACCAGCAGAGTGGTCAGGTTGATGAAGTACTGCGGAAGATCGAACGGGGCAAAAAACACACCCTGAATCAGGAGACCAGCTGCCAATCCAAAAGCCGCGGGTGCAGCACCGAGAAGCAGAAACAGCGTCGACCCCAGGATGAAGTGGACTTCAGAGACACCAACCGGGAAATGCGGCAGGACTTCGAAGAAAAGGAAAACACCAACGGTGGCGAGCACCGAGCGCATAACAAAAGATGCAGGTCCATTCGCTCGCAATGTGGAAAACGTTTCTTTCGCTGCGTAAGTAGCCGCACCTGCGGCGGTAACATAGGAAAGCGCGATTTTGGCACCATTCACGATGCCCGGTTCGATATGCATGTTCTTTCTCCCTACCGCCTCACCCGGCGGCTTGTCAGGTTGAATCGACCGCAAGGCCGACAGGTTCAGTCTGGGCATAGCCCGGCGCTTTACGGCAGGTCTCCTGACTCGCGGGTGCTCGCTCCGCCAACCTTCCCGGTTCCATTACAAACCAGTGGTGTCTTGGCATCGCTCTCCGCTCACAGTTGCGGGGGCAGTTACGGAATTGGCGCCATTGAAAACACCGAACCGTATTCCCTTTTAATCCTTTTGGCTTCCGCCATCAGGAACCGAAAGCAATTCACCGCTACAATGGCGGCTTCGCCTGTGTCAATTGTCTTTGCGACCTATTCCAATGTAAACTCGACCGAAGCAGGATTCACGCAACCGGTCACTTGATCGACAGGGTAAACCAAGCGTTACCTGAAACCTCTTGAAGCTCTAGCTGCTAGAGGCTTTAAGATTCGGATTAATTCGCGATAGTGCGATCCAAATACGTTAAACTTGTGAACCAGGACGAGACCTATGCTTACAAGGCGCCATTTCATTCAATCCACCACAGCGCTGTTCTCGGCGTCTGCGGCCAGTCCATTGATCGCCAAAACCTGGCCAACCGCATCGCAGAAGACCTATTGGGACAGTCAAGTCACGCCAATTGGTTACGATCCAATGACCTCAAATCCGTGGGGTGTTCATGACCGTTTTTTACCAAGACGCGTCGCGGCAAATGATGGTTTGGTTCCAGGTGACATCCATGTGGATGCCGTCGCGCGCTATCTCTATCATATCGAAGAAGGCGGGACCGCAATGCGCTATGGCGTAGCGATCGCGCGTGGGAATCTTTACGAGCCCGGCACCTATGTTATCCGCCGAAAGGTCGAATGGCCACACTGGACACCAACCGCTTCAATGATCGAGCGCAACCCCGAATACGCGGAATTCCGGAATGGCATGGAGCCCGGGCCGAATAATGCTCTCGGCTCTCGTGCCCTTTATCTATACGTTGGAGACCGAGACACATATCTCAGAATTCACGGCACGCCTGAGCCAAGAAGCATCGGCGGTCGCGCAAGTTCTGGATGTGTGCGAATGATCATGGCTCATATCAATGACCTCTACCCAAACGTGAAAACCGGCTCGACCGCTTTCCTATACTCGGCCGAAGATAGCGTCACAGCCCGCTCATAAATTTTGGGCAGCGTAGGTGGACGTCGCTGCCCTCATTTCGATCAGGCGTCGCGCGCAATGCAGATCGGAGCGCCATTCGTCGCGCGCAATGGTACCAATGTCGTCTCGACAGGTCCGCTGTGCTCATACCAAAAGCAATTATCTTCTGGCAAAAGGCGTGCCGTGGTCAAATCCTGCGCCGGCCCTGCCAGCGCTACCACCGAATCTGGCACGTTGCCTGGTTCAAGTGCTTTGCTTTTGGCCCCAGTGAACTGGGCTGAGCAACCAGCCGTAATCGAGACTAACGTGATGGTCATGGCGATCCGTTTCTGCATTGATCTGTTCCAAATTTTTTGCGTCATCTGCAATTAGATTGCATCCACACGGCCGGCCCGCAAGACGAAATGAACTAACAATATCGCAGGCAAAGAACCCGGATGAAAAAAATATAAAAGGTATTGAAGCTCTAGTTACTGTAGGAACTATTTACAAAGGACCATAGAGATTCTTGAGGTCCAATCATGTCATCCGATACCCATAGCCACGACCATGGCCACGAAAACAAACATGGTCACCACGCATGCGGTAGTGGCGGGTGTGGCGACATCGCCCCCGCCGGTCCAATTCCTGAAGGTGGTAGAAGCTTTCAGGTCTCTGGCCTTGATTGCGCCGAAGAGGTGGCGATCCTGAACCGTGTCGTCGGCCCGAAAGCAGGTGGTGAAGAGTATCTTGCATTTGATGTGATCAACGGTCGGATGACACTTCTTGATAGTGCTTCCAAGTTATCTGACGAAGATGTCATGCTGCTGGTTGCGAGTACTGGTATGACCGCCAAACCATGGGATGACGGAAATGCCGCCCAGGACCAGGCGGCGCATATTGCACGTCAGCGGCGGTTCACCACTCTTAGCGGAGGGTTTTGGGCAGCAGGTTTTGGCTGGCACATTTTCGAAACCGGCATGGGCGGTGCGCTCGGGCTGTTCTCGGGACATGGTGAGGTTCCGATGCCTTTAGCCGAGGCAGCTTTGTTCGCGGTCGCGATCTTGTTTGGCGTCTGGCTGGTGGCCCCTAAGGCCTGGTCTTCGGCGCGTCGACTTTCGCCGGATATGAACCTTTTGATGGTTGTTGCCGTCGCTGGTGCCATCGCTCTGGGTGAGTTTTTTGAAGCGGCAACTGTAGCATTTTTCTTTTCGCTCTCTCTTTATCTGGAAAGCTGGAGTGTCGGACGTGCTCGGAACGCGGTATCCGCACTGCTTGATCTGGCCCCCCCGACGGTTCGGCTGGTTCGTGCTGACGGTTCTGAGGCAACGGTCCCGGCGGCGGATGTCTTTGTCGGTGACAGCTTCATCGTTCGGGGTGGGGATCGCATTCCACTTGACGGGGAAGTCATCGAAGGGGCTGGTGCCGTTGACCAGGCTCCAATCACAGGTGAAAGCGCGCTGATTCCTAAAGAGCTGGGTGATGAGGTCTATGCCGGCACAATCAATGGTGAAGGCACCCTCAAAATACGTGCGACGAAAACAGCGTCCGATACCGTGCTTGCCAAGATCATCCGGATGGTCGGTGATGCTCATGCTCGCCGTGCGCCGGTTGAGCAGTGGGTTACAAAATTTGCGCGGATCTATACGCCCATCGTTATGGTCGTCGCAGTGGCTATCGCCCTGATCCCACCGCTTGCATTTGGCGCATCGTGGGGCTTCTGGTTTTACAATGCACTTGTTCTGCTGGTTATCGCCTGCCCCTGTGCGCTCGTCATTTCCACACCGGTTTCAATCGTTGCGGCTTTGACCGCTTCGGCCCGGGCTGGGGTTCTGATTAAGGGCGGCGCATATATCGAAGCCCCCGGGCGTACCACCGCACTGGCCATGGACAAGACAGGCACGATCACCATGGGCGAGCCTGAAGTGGCCAATGTCTATCCGCTGGGCGCCGCATCCGAGCAGGAGCTGTTGGCGAACGCTGCCAGCCTTGAGGTTCGGTCTTCACACCCGCTGGCCCGCGCCATTTTGACCCGGGCAGAACAGACCGACATTTCGATATCGGCGGCTGAAGACATCCGAACCGTTCCCGGTCGTGGTCTGGAAGGCCGTACCGAGCGTGGAGATATCTGGCTTGGCTCTGACCGCTTCGCTGTCGAGAAAGGCTTTGGCGCGTCCATCCCTGCCGAGTTGCGCAACCAAATCGAGAGCGCGGGAAGCACAATTGTTGTTGTCGGGGATGAGAACGGGTTAACCGGTTTGCTTGAGCTGCGGGACCGCATTCGACCCGAAGCCCGAAGCATCGTAGCCCGGCTTCATGCGCAGGGCGTGAAGTCAATCATCATGCTGACTGGTGACAACGAACAAACAGCGAGAGCGGTAGCAGCCGAAGTCGGCATCGACGAAGTCCGGGCCCAACTTCTGCCGGAGGACAAAGTCGCTGCGATTGAGGAACTGGCAGAACAGCACGAGATGGTTGCGATGATCGGCGATGGCGTCAACGACGCGCCTGCGATGGCTCGGGCACATTATGCAGTTGCGATGGGTGCAGTTGGATCTGATGCTGCTATTGAGACTGCAGACATTGCTCTGATGACTGATGACATCGGCAAAGTACCCTGGCTGATCGATCATTCACGTCGAACCATGTCGATCATCCGTCAGAACATCGGCTTCTCACTTACGACCAAAGCACTGTTTGTGACCCTTACCGGTTTTGGATTGGCATCAATGTGGGGTGCAATCGCCGCAGATGTCGGAGTGTCCTTGCTGGTCGTGGCTAACGCCTTGCGGCTTCTGAAAGCCTCGGAGGGTAACATACACTCAACAGGAACAGAAACCGTTGGAACGCCAGGTGAAAATGCTGAATTGGCGCATGCGCAGTAATCAGGCGCGCGGAACCTAAGATCGCGTGTGCTGTGGGATGCCCATTGAAATCAGCATCCCACAGCCGATTTTCGCAATTTATCACTGTGGCGTGGTGCCCGATATATCAATCAGTCCTGGGCTTTGAGTGGCATTTCATCCTGAAGATGAGGGACATTGACACTGATCAGGTTTCCCGGCGCCGCACTTTAATCAGTCAGCTTCATCCTGAATGTGGGGGGTTAGTTTGGATCGCCCCACTGCCCCACCCTCTGCTACTGCCAGATCCATTGCCATCATCCTGTAATCACCGCGCATCCATGAAGAAAACAAGTTCTTGTAGAACCGCGAAAGCGGGTGTCCCGACTGCCCGGATGGTGTCAGAAAAAAGAAGCCTTTGTCTTCTGAAACAGACATGACGGCCTGAAAATTCGTGCCGATATTTGTTGCAAACGGTTTTTCGTCAGACATCCCGAATTGAAACGAGAGCAATGAATAAGGTCCTCCGGACTTCGGTTCCCGCACAGATAACAACCCATTGAGGAATCCGGCTGGGCTAACCGCAGACCAATCCAGATTCACAATGTGTTCAGCTCCCCAGCTCCACGAAGAAAGGTCGGGACCGTAGCGCTCGGTTATCCAGACGAGCGCATCGTCGAGTGCGAGAACGATCCACTCGTCGCAGGTTTCGACACGAGTTGAGGTGCGATTGTCACACCACATCGCGGCCTCGTCTCTATTTGAAAGAACCGCGGCAAGAAAATATGGATTCGGATTGGTCCACAAATCACGCGCCGCAGGAAATTCATCCTGTAGAAATCGGCGTTGCAAAGCACGCGTCCATGCCCAGAATATCAATGGCTCCGGCGAAAAACGATCCATTTCACCGTTCCATTCAGCCAAGCGGTTCAAGGCATCCTGTCGGATTCCATCGAGCGGGTCGTCGGTTGCGGGGATCATGGGTGCAGAACGCCACAAGTCCGCTGCCATCAGAGGCAACAAGCTACGCGCTGCTGAACTAACGGTATCTTGTTGTACCGCCATAACACCATCAACTGAAAAAACGCGTTGGCGCGCATCAAGTTCTTTGAGCCTTTGCTGCCGAAGCAGGATTGCATCTTCATCGGAGATGCCCGGCCAGGTCATGACGTCTTCTTTGTCAATAACGACGGTCTCCAACCCGAACAGAGGCATTTCAGAGATCAACTTCACGGCGTCTTTTGCGGTGACTACCTGTGTCAGTCGGTAAAGAGTTCTCAAAAAGATATCGCTATCTACCCGTTCGGATGTGCCGTTTTGCAATTCAGGTTGCCCGGCATTTGAGTCCAAGGCCCAAGCAACGTCATTTGAACGACCCAGAACAACGAACGGAACGCCGGGCAAAGTCGCCCCTGCTACTGCCCCCGAGGGAAATTGAAGATCAGCCATGTACAAGGTTGATGGGAGCGAAAGCGGCCCGCTAGTCTCGATCGCGAGAATTGGGGAATTGGAAACCGTTCGTTCACTGGTCAATGCCCAGGCACCCAGCCGAGCTTTTGGCGTGCTCTTGAGCAATCCGGGTGTTTTCGGTCTGTCGCCTGGAATTGACGCGCCGCCACTCTCGGCCTGCCGCAGATTACCTAAGAACTGTTGAGTTATTCTGAGACTATCCTCTGGCCGCCAGGCCATGATTGTCTTTTCATCGTACAACAACAGTTCTGGTGCCCCCCGGCCACGCCGGTCTTTTGACACCTCCCCGATCCAGGCATTGACACCGGCTGCATAGGCGATCAGCATTTCAGACAAAACTGGATCTATATCGCGATATCGCGGAACTGGTACTTTACCCGAAGCGGACCGTCGTTCCCTTAACATCTGACCCAATCTATCCTGCGCATGAACGAAACCAAGTGCGAAATAGGCATCGGACGGGGATGAAGCCGAGATATGTGGGATCGCCATAGAGTCCCTCAGGACGTCCACAGAATCTTTCAAACCCTCTAACCTAAAATCTTCCTCATAGTCCGGAAGAGAAGCCAGCATGAGATATGTAGCCGTGCCGAAACAGACGATAGCGATGAACAGGGCTGCAAGAACCAACCCAAGCATAATCCTGAGCAGCGCTTTCAATTTCAACCACCATTCGGATCAGCCTAGGAAATCAGACGCACAACTGCGATCGACAGAAAGAACGCAATCAGGCCACAAACGATGGCGTATCCTGCAGCATACTGAAGAATATCAAGGCTGTTGCCATTCCGGCGCTTTGCCAGGACCCCACCCCAAACGGCGCCTACCAAGGCACCCGCGATTGCCATCATTTTATATCCTCTGATTTTGTTCATTTGCGGTACAGTTCACTTCAGGCGTTCAAACCGTCATACTGATAGCCGCGCGCCTGAAGGCGTTCCGAATAAACTCTCACGAGTTAGCTTCGCGTTTCTTGGCAGTGAGATCGCCCAGCTGCTTCTCAAGCTGTGCCCGTGCACTACTTAATCGCTTTTGCGCTGCTTCGTTTTCTACCTTGTCATTCGCAGCGGCAGCAAGTCGATCGTCAGAAAGCGGGTCTGTCGGGCGCCCGTCGACCAATACTTCATAATGAAGATTTGGGCCGGTCGCGGTGCCGGTCGACCCGACACGACCAACCACCTGGCCCGCCTCCACGCGCTGACCTTTGGTCAGACCATCGGCGGTTGCGCTAAGATGCGTGTATCGCGTGACCGTGTCCGATCCATGAGCGATTTCGACCACACGCCCATACCCCCCGCGCCAACCAATATAAGACACGCGGCCCGGGGCCGTCGCATGCACCGGAGTACCACGTGCGGCAGCAAAATCGACACCTGTATGCATCCGAACATTTCCGTAGACCGGGTGCTTCCGCCGACCAAAGACAGAACTCAGGCGCGCGCCCTCGACTGGCTGCGAGAAGACGCGAAGAAGCTCACCATCTACATAGATTGTGGCGCGGCCATTTTCGGCATCTGGCCATGCTATTTCATAAAGTTGGTCATCAACCTCCAGCGCCGCAAAAATGAGTTCTGGCTGGCCTGTTCTCTCGCCATCGATGCTCTTTTCGCGCCAGAGAAGACGGAGAGCTTCACCACCTGTCAGATCCCTCCGAAAATCCACTGTCCCGCTCAGCATCTGCGCCAGATCCACCGCAAAACGAACCGGGATCTTTGCGCTACTCAGCGCATTTGAAATCGAAGTTTCGATCTCTGTTTTGCGGGCAAGAATGACGGTGTCGGGTTCTGGCGAGACCACGCGCGTGGACAACGTTTCGCTGAGTAGCACCTCGATTCTTACACCATCTTCCACCGCAAGCTCCACGCTCTGCGGTTGATCCGCTGCGGTGGTAACGACTGTTATCGAGTGACCCGGGCGCAAACGCTGCAAATCATATTCAGCGCCAAGCGCAAGTGCGATTTCGGCCCGATCGGTTGCGTTGATCCCGGCTTTAGACAGCAAACTGTCGAGCGTGTCGCCCAACGCAAGTTCGCGCGTCCATGTCCGTGAAGGCGGTTCAACAGGTGGCAAAGGTTCCTCTGCCTGAATGGGTTCCGGTTGAGCAGGTCGAAACGAAACGGGGCTTGGAGCGAGTTCTGCTGATGGTACGTTCAGCAACGGAGCCGATGTGATCTGCGGTTCCACAGGAAGCTTGGGCACCGGAAAGACCGTGGGCGCAGGCGCCGTCACTTCAGACCTGTTCGAGGCAATGAACACGATCGAAGCAATTGAGACGCTGCTGATCGCGATTGCCGAGGTTGCTAGAAACCGTGCGTTCATGATGTTTTATCCGCTCCACTTTTCAAAGCACGACGGATCTTGGGCACAGCGAATTCTCTCTGCTCATGATAGTCGATGGTGCTGACAAATTCGCCTGTGGGGCTAAACAGAAATACACTTGCAGTGTGGTTCATTGTGTAGTCGCCATCTTCCATTGGAACTTTTTCATAAGTGGCGCGAAAATCGTCTGCGGCCTGAGCGATTTGGTCCGAAACGCCGACCCACCCACGGACAGCCGGATGAAAGTAGCTGACATAGTCGGCCATAGATTCGACTGTGTCTCTTTCAGGGTCTACGGTTATGAACACGACGTTCAATTCATCCGCGTCATTGCCCAGATCATCCAGCCAGAGGGAAATATCCGAAAGAGTCGTCGGGCAAACATCCGTACAGTAGGTAAAGCCGAAGAACACCATTGTTGCACATCCGACGAGCGATTGCGGGGTGACGGTGGTCCCTTCGTGATCAACCATGCGAAAGTTCATGTCTGACAACGCAAGGGGACGAAGGCGATCAGATTGAGCCGCTCCCGGCCCATCCACTTGCCACCATCCGGCAAAGAGTGTCAGGCCGATTACACCAAGTCCAGCAGCCCCGAATGTGAGAATGCGTCGCCGCTGCATCAGTTCCCAGGGCCTCGCGCAGCAATACCAAATATCGGCACGTTGACGGTCTTTTCTGTGTCATCGGCAAAGATCAGAGTCAGCGTAAAGCTCTCGCCTTCGGTCATAGGGCGTTGCAGCCGCATGAGCATTGCGTGGAGCCCGCCCGGCTCAAGCGCTACGGAACCACCCGGCGCAATTTCCAGCTCGCCAGCTGGTGCCATGGAACTGACGCCCTCTGCATTGGTCGATGTCTGATGGATCTCGGGCATCATCGCAAGATCGGTGCGGATAGACGTCAGCGTGACGGCCTCATTGCCGGTGTTGCTGATCGTCATGTAAGCGACGCCAGGTCGGTTGGTGCCAATTGAAGCGCGCGACCAGGCATCTTCAACGACAACATCGTCGCCCCCTGCCAGAACCGGTGCCGAGAGAATGGCAGTGGTGCCGAATGCGGCAAGCACACCTGCCAGAAGTGTATTTTTTGCAGTGAGTCTCATAGTACCTCTCGCTACTACTCAGCTTTGCAGTGCTGCAACTTCTGCAGCGACCAGGCGTCTCAATTCAGCCTCACCAAACGGATCCAGAGATTTGCCATTGACGAAGAATGTCGGAGTTTGCCTTATACCGACCGCTTCGACATCAGCGCGATCCTGATTGAGAACACCGACTGTCTGGGGCGCAAGCATTTGTGCCTGCGCTGCCTCGGCATCCAGTCCCGCCGCTGCTGCAATTCGAATAATAAGACCAGGCTCAGGCGCACCATGCGCGGCCCATTTGGGCTGCTCTCGCAACACGGCTTCCAGTACCGGTTCAAAGACCCCCTGCATGCGTGCTGCTTCAAGCACGCGGATCGCCTCCTCTGAGCCCTCGCCATGGAAAGGGGTGTACCGGATCACAACGCGCACCGCGTCTCCATGCTGTGCCATGATGTCCTTCACGACCGGATGAAAGGCGCGGCAGGCTTCACAAGCCGGATCGAAAAATTCGACGATTGTAACCGGTGCGTCCTTTGGGCCGAGAACAGGCGAGTAGGAACGGATAAGTGTTTCAGCGATTTCGGGTGCGACAGGCTCGGTGTTGCCTGAAGCAGCCGGACGGTTCACGTACCAGGAAGCGGCTCCGAATCCGGCAACACCGAATGCGAGAACGGACAAAATCAGGCCACGTCTGTTCATACTTGTTTCTCCTTGAGTGAAAGGGCGCACAGAACGCCGATTAGCGCGAATGAAACGAGCGCCATCAGTGGAATCGGGATGCCCAAAACAGTTTGATTTGCATCCGTGCAGGACGGACCGCTGGCCGAGCATGGTTGGATTTTTTCGGGGATTAGACCAGCATACAGGCCCATGTGCCACAAGGCGACAGCAGCGCCCCCCAATGCCAGTGCTATTCCGTAGCGGCCCACGTTCTGGTCCTGCCACCACAGGCCAAGCCCCAGTACGATCGCCAATGGGAACATGAACGCACGCTGGAACCAGCAAAGCACACAGGGCTTCTGCCCCAAGATCTCTCCAATGAACAGAACAGAAAGAGACGCAACCAGGGCAATCGTCCAGGCCAGGGCAAGAAGTGTATCTTTGGAAAACCGGGACATGGTGCTCAGAGTCTTTGTTTCAGATCCGCAAGAATTTCTTCGGCTGGCGTGCCATATGACCAGGACTGAACGAATCCAGCGTTCTTGTTGAACAGAAACAGATGAGAGGTATGCCCCATCGTATACCCGTCCGGTGCGGTAGCTTGTTCGATCCGTTCGTAGAAAATCGGAAAGGTCTTGGACGTCTCCGCAATCTGTTCCGGCGTGCCTGTAAGCCCAATGATCCCCGCATCGAAAAGTGGCACATACTCGGCCAGCACGGCCGGAGTGTCGCGCTCGGGGTCGATGGATATGAAGATAGGTTGCACTTGGGTTGATTGATTTCCCAGACCTTCCTGCACTGCTGCCACCTCGGACAGTGTTGTAGGGCAAACGTCGGGGCAGTTGGTGAAACCGAAAAACACCAACATCCACTTGCCTGCAAAGTCGTTCTGGGTGCGGACAACACCAGAGTGATCTGTCAGTTCGAACCTGGCTTCGAACGGAACAGACCCCTCCTCAATCCGCGCAGGTCTATATTCTGACCACAGCATCAGATAGGCAAATGCCGCCGTTGCGACACCAGCCAGTACCCATAAGATTTTTTGAAATACGGTCAGTTTCAAAGTTAGCCGTCCGCCTGTGATTCTTGGTTCAGAACGGCATGTACACCCTCTACCTGCTAGAGGTTCAAAGGGGATTTTGAGCCTGCGGCTGGGTGTCACAGGTCCACCGTCTAGAAGGTGCTATTGTGCGGCGTCAACCCGAGCCTACATAAGCTGTAGCTTTGTAAGGAGACCCAGATGCTGACGATCGGAACGCTTGGAAAAAAGACCGGAACCAAGGTTCAGACGATCCGCTACTACGAGCAGATCGGACTTATGCCGGAACCGGGGCGCACCGAAGGTGGCCAGCGGCGTTATGGCCATACCGAACTGGATCGCCTGGCTTTTATCCGTCACGCCCGCCAATTGGGGTTTTCGCTTGAGGCGATACGCGAACTGCTTGATTTGTCCGACGATCCGGATCGCCCATGTCATGAAGCCGACAGTATCGCGCGCCGGCAACTCAAACAGATTGAGCAAAGAATGGCGCGGCTGGAAGCGTTACGGACCGAGCTGGAGCGCATGGTGCATGAATGCAGTGGCGGCAACACCTCGGATTGTCGTGTACTCGAAGTTCTACGCGATCATTCCGAATGTCTTACTGATCACGAAGACATCGGCGCGTAACCCTGGGCAGCGTTGTTGCGAACTGGAAATAGCCTCTTGAAGCTACAGTCACTGTAGCAATTACAAGTCTTTCTGAGTTGATTCGACGAGAGACCAAATGCTGAACCGAGACCCGTTGTTAACCGCCACACCTCTGCTTGATTTTGAAACACCCGCAATTTCTGGGCTCATAACGGAACGGCGCTGGCCCGATCTGCCTATCGGGGATCGAATTGGCGCTATTTATGATTTCGTTCGTAACGAGATTGCCTTTGGTTACAACCGTGCAGACGATATCCTGGCTTCAGAGGTGCTCGCTAACGGCTTTGGGCAATGCAATACCAAGGGCACTCTTTTGATGGCACTGTTTCGCGGCAGCGGTATTCGATGCCGTTTGCATGGCTTTACGATCCACAAAGAGTTGCAGAGGGGTGTGGTCCCCGAATTGATTTATCCGCTGGCGCCAGAAGAAATCTTGCATTCGTGGGTCGAAGTCGAAGTAGACGGTCGTTGGGTCAACCTCGAAGGATTTATTCTGGATCAGCCATACTTGGAGGCCTTGCAGCATAACTTTGCAGAAACAGAAAGCCTGTGCGGTTATGGGGCGGGTACCCGTTGTTTGAGCACCCCTCAGGTCGAATGGGAAGGTCGTGACACGTACATTCAGAAAACCGGAATCGTGAAGGATTTTGGCGTTTTTGATAGTCCGGATGCGTTCTATGCTGACCATGCGCAAAGTTTCGGGAGCATTCGTGGTTGGCTCTATCGCTTCATATTCCGTCACTGGATGAACGCGCGCGTACGTTCCCTGCGCAATGGGAAGCTGAAGGCTCGAATGGCCGCCACGCATACACACGGAAATGCATAGCGGGGCTTCAACTGAAGCGCTTTTGCAAGGCCGTATTCAGTGCCTCTGACAATAAAACCAAAACGATGATTGCCAACGTCACGGTCGCAGCCTTTTCATACTGAAACGACCGTACGTAGGTTTGTACATACAACCCGATGCCACCGGCACCGACAATGCCCAGTATCAGGCTTTCGCGCAGATTTAGCTCAAACCGAAATACGGTATCGCGCACGATCACAGGCGCCATCTGCGGCCAGATTGCCCAACGCAACTGTTGAATTCTGTTGGCCCCTGCGCTTTCAAGCGCCGCCACAGGAGCGGTGGCAACATTGTCGATGGCTTCCGCATAGAACTTTGCCAACATGCCGGTCGCGTGAAATGTGATTGCCAGAATACCGGGAAGTGGACCCAACCCAACAGCGCCCACCATTAGCATAGCGACCAGGATCAGCGGGATCGACCGGATAACCGCCAGCAAGGCGCGGACGGGGCGCCAGATCGCTGGTGGTACCATAGTTTCAGAGGCCAAAACGGCCAGTCCCGAGGACAGGATCACGGCGAACAATGTTCCCAGAATGGCGATCCTCAGTGTCTCCGCCAGCCCGGTCAGAACCTCGCGCCAAACGGACAGGTCAGGTGGGATCATACGCCCCAAAAACTCTGCCAGACGGGGCCCCGCGCCTGGCAGCTTGCCTAATCCCATATCGCCGCTGGTCAGCGACCACAGGATCGCCAGTGCCAGCATGATCCAAATGACAGACCGCCCCATCAACTGACCACACGCAGCCCCGATTTGACACTGGCGCCGTGATACAGTTCATCGATGTCCGCGTTGGTCAATTGAGCCGACGGTTTGTCGAACAATATCACGCCATTTCGCAAGCCTATGATACGCTCAGAAAAGCGGCGCGACAGGTCTGGCTGATGCGAACTGAAAATGACGCCGATTCCACGGCTACGTGCAGAGCTTGTGATCAGGCTCAGAATGCGTTCGGCGTGAGCAGGGTCCAAATTGCTGACGGGCTCATCCGCAAGGATCAACTCGGGTTCTTGTGCCAGACATCTGGCAATCGCAACGCGTTGCCGTTGCCCACCCGACAACTGATCGGCACGGCGGCTTGCCAGGTCGGACAGCCCCGTATCCTGAAGAGCCCGTGTCACGCACATGTGGTCCTCTTCTCGGAACCGCCCCCAAAGCGAAGACCAGATACTCATCCGGCCCATCCGACCGTTCATTACATTCTGATAAACACTCTGCCGATCAACCAGTGCGAATTCCTGGAAGACAAAGCCAGTATTGGCACGGTCCTCGCGGGATGGAATCCCAGTTGCCAAAAGTGGCTTGCCCAGTACCTGAGCCTCGCCCTGCCAACCGCTCAGACGACCGTCCAACAAAGCCAGCATCGTTGATTTGCCCGCACCCGAAGGACCGAGTAGCGCGACGCTTTCACCCGGCTGCACCGACAGTGAAACATCTGTAAGAGCTGCCGCACTGGCAAAGTGCTGCGATACCGCGTTGAGTGATATCACAGGGTTCATTTCAGAAACCCATAGCGCCGCGCAGTCTCGCGCACGCCTTCGTAAACCGACGGATCAGCAGGAAGATACCCGTCCGGGCCATAGAGGTAAGCCAGCAGATGACGGTTCTCACTCTCGTTGAGGCGCAGCATGGTTTTAATGAACTTCGCCTGCAGCCCGGCGTCCAGATCAGGGCGGGCAATGATTGCGTGGCTGGGAATTTGTTCTGATTCCGCCAGCACCTTGACCTCAGCCTGCTGATCCGGAGTCAGATAGAGATCGGCATACTGGCTCGCACCCGCCGCATCGACCAGCCCATTGGCCATGGCCTGCATCGCTTGCTGATATCCGCCAGCAAAGAATTTTTGCCCGAAAAAGCTGTCGGCATCGCCCGTGCCCGAGAACAGCCCGGCGCGCACAAACAGATCAAGGGGATAGATGTAACCGGATTCCGAGACCGGATCGGAAAAGGCGATGTCACGTCCCCGGAGATCTGCCAGCGTTTCGATTCCGCTGTCACGCCGCACGAAGACCCGGCCCGAATAGCTGGGTTGCCCGCGATAAACCTCGGACAATAGCGGTACGGCGCCGATCTGGTCTTCGGCCAACACAAAGGGCAACGCTCCCATGAACGAGATATCGGCATCACCGTTGCGCAACGCCTCGACGGCAGCAGCGTGGTCGAAGGTAACAAACCCCGTGACCGGGACGCCCATCTGCTCTGAAAGCCAGCCGGTGATGACGTTGATGTCACCCAATAGCTTTTCGGGGTTCTCCTGCGGGATGAAGGCCAGCTTCAGCCCCCGGTCAGTTGCAGCCATTACGGGCAGGGCTGCAGATGCGGCTGCAGCGACCAGAAAATTGCGGCGCGACAACATCAGAACATCCTCTCGTCAATTTCGGCCTGCATGGCCTTGAACAGTTCCCACTGGCGGGTGGCTTCGGTCCAGTTTCCTTCGGCGCTGGCATCGCCAACCGCTCGCAGGATCGCGGCGAATTCGTAGATTTCGGGCTTGGCGTTCTGATTGACCATGACACTGGCATCCGCCGCCAGATCAGGAGCTACCGTGTCGATCAGAACCGCTATGTTTTCGGCATCCTGCATCGGCAGCAGGGTATCGAGCGTGCTGGCGAATGTCGTCAGCTCTTCCCAGGACAAGCGGAATACGCTGTTGCGACCCTCGAATACTTGATAGGGTTCTTCACCGTCTCCAACAGCTTCGACGTAGGCCGTCAGATCTGCGCGCTGTGCTTCGTCCAAACCCAAATTTTTGGTATCATTGAACCAGTCAACAACGCTGGCCAGCGTCGGCAGCGATCCGTCATGCATGTAAGGTGCAGTGAAATTGACGTTGCGCAGCGTCGGGGTTTCGAACGCAGAAGCCGTGCCGCCTGGGAATGGTGGTTCAGCGCTGCCGATGTCGTAGGTCAGACCATCGCGGAACTGACGGTCAGGCGTGTGACACGAAGCGCAGGACTTGTCACCAAGTCCTGCAAATTTGGTGTTGAATAGCACCTCCCCGCGCTTGGCGTCATCTGACGCCAGATCGGTCAGCTTACCGGACCGATCGATCTTTGGGTTGGGAAGAAAGTCGAACTGTTTGACATAGGCTTCCAGCGCGTCCAGTTGGAACGGCGTTGGTTCCTTTCCCGCGAATTCGGTCACAATCACATTTCGGATGAACCGGCGCAGGCTGGGTTCGCGCCCGTCGCGGCCATAAGGTGCGGTAAAGCGGATGCCGCGCATGGAAGGCGTATCCAAGTGATCATCGGTCCGATCATTGAACATTGGATTGAAGAACGAACCGTCCACATCCATCCCACCGGGATGGGATGACAGGCCGGGAATGAAGAAATCCCGGTTCACGTCGGAGCGGTTGTGGCAGGTCGAGCAGGCGATGCCTAACTCGCGTGCCGGGCCGCCGAAGATTTCAGGGCTGTCGAACAGCATGTCGCCATAGGCCACCAGCGGTAGATTGGCTTCATCCTCACCCGCCTCCTCAAACTGAAGAACCAGCCGTGGCAGCTGCGCCTGATCTCCGATGTTTGATCCTGGCGGCAGCGTGGCGGGCATTGTGATTTGTTCGCCGGAAAGCACAACTGTTTCAGGCAGCGGTGTTAACTTGTCGCGTTGGGCATACTCGGATGGCAGATAGTTGGCACGAATATAGGCAGCGACAATGGCCTGAGCCTCCGCAAATTGGTCGGCATCCACCGTTTGTGCACCATTGCCCAGTACTCCTGCGCTGCCAAGGGTGGAGTTCAGAACCAGCCATGCCCGGCCCAGATCGCGAGCCGCCGACGCATCCGCAGCCTTGATACCATCTTCGAATGCGCGGAACAGAGCTGCCGCTTGTGCAACCTCGCGTGCCGCTTCAGGCTGACCCAACGCGGTCTTTGCGACATCCAGATGGCGCAGGATTCCCTCAGCAATGGCAATTGTGCTTGCTTCGAACAGCGCCTGGAGATCTTCGGCTTGCATAGCTTGGTTGATCGCAAGCGCCTCTTTGTCGGAAACGCGTGACAATGGAGCGACCTGAATGTCACTGCCAGGTGCGGGCGAGGTCCAACTCCTCTCAATTTCATCCCAGGGAACCGGGGTTAGATTTCCCATGAACAAGGTCAGTCGATACGCGGCAGCGCGCGGAGCCCAAGGAGATTCTTCAATCGCCGTGGCATCGGCGATCACTGGCAATGCGCAAAGAAGTGTGGACGCTACTAGATATTTCATAGCTCTGTCTATTAAAGTTAGCCTTGTCTAATTTATTGATGAAGGCATGCTCATTGTCAAGTTCGGCTTTCAGGTGCATACACTAGTGACTGGATTAACGACCTAATCGTGAGCCGATGACTGAAACGACACCGCAAGATTCAGATCGTAGTATTGACACTCAGGCGAGTGGATTTGAGGCTGTGCGACAGGCCCACCAAAGCGAAATGGTTGAAGACTACGTTGAACTTATTGCGGAGTTGATCCATCAGAATGGCTCGGCGCGCCCGGTCGAAATAGCCGAGCGGTTGGGCGTAACCCAACCTACGGTTTCGAAGAATTTGGCCCGTTTGAAACGAGAAGGTTTCATAGAACAAATTCCCTACCGCTCACTTCAACTGACCGATGCCGGGCGTCAATTGGCGGAAGCTTGTAGAAGGCGTCACCGAATTGTCGTGGATTTCCTGATCGCCTTGGGTGTTTCAAAGGAAGTCGCAGAGCATGATGCTGAAGGTATTGAGCATCATGTAAGCGAAGAGACTCTTGCAGTTTTCAAAGGGTTCGTTGGGCGGACTGAGGAAACAAAGTAGAAACTAAAAACCTAAGTTGTGCTGGCGAATTCTGGCACTCTTAGTTTTAGAAAGACTAAGACCACTTAAACCTTTGTTGGGCCGTTGCACTAGCCCCGCACGAACCCTTGTCGCATCTGAAAAGCGAAAATTGAGCGGATTTAATGATTGAATCTTTTCCCAAGCGGCCAAGGTAAAAATCGGTCTAGCTCATTTATTTTCATTGGGGATCGAAACCTTTAGCCGCAGTGGCCTTACTACAGCAGCTATCCCCCAACTGAATTGGCGGACACGGTACAGTTGCGTAGGAACAAAAGACACAGCAATCGCCTTCTAACGGTTTCAAAACTGCCTCGCATGATTTGCATTCATAAAACCACTGACACGAGTCAGTTGGCATTTTCTCGGTTTCAACGTGCCCACACCGAGGGCAGGTCAAAATGCTATCGAGCACCACAGTTTGATTTGTCATTGTCTCACATCTGCATGATTAGATAGTCGTTGATTTGAGCCTCATTGAACACGATGACCCATGCCAACGCTGTAGTCGCCGTGCTTCCGACAAGCCACCATTTCAGATTTGCCAACGTCCCGTTTAGATGCGCTAAGAACCACGAAACCGCGGCCAGCGCTGTTGAGACGGCGAGAACATAGTAGCTTGCCGCCGCTATTTTTCCGAATACTGCCAACCAACTGCCGCCCAAGCCTAACAACATCATGGCTATTGGAAGAACACAGCATGTTGCGACGCCCAGAGCTGAAACCGTTCCCAAGTAGCTGAGGTTCACGTATTTCTTCATCTTTTGCTCCCGAGGTGCTCGATTTGATTGTGTTGAAGCACCGGTATTCAAAGCGTATAACTCCTGTAGTAACTACAGGATCAAGTGGAGGCACTTCACATGATTGCGATAGGTGAGGCTTCCCGGCAATCCGGGGTTGGCATAGAAACCATCCGCTACTACGAACGCGAAGGTATCGTACCAAGACCTGTGCGAGCTCTGAACAATCGTCGCCTCTATGCAGCAAGCGATGTGGGAAGACTTCGATTTTTGAAGAGGTGCCGCGACCTGGGATTTCCTCTCCCAGACGCAAAGGCGCTTTTAGAGCTGTCAGAAGGAAGTGCCGAAGACTGCCGGTCGGTGAAAGAGCTGGCCGAGGCGCATATTTCTAGCGTTCGAAGCAAGATTGATGAGCTCAGACGTCTGGAGCACGCCTTGAGTGAGCTTACTGCCAATTGTGATAGTGGTAACGTTCACTGCCCGATGCTGCAAAGTCTGCGAACGATGGATGATATCTGACTCTGGACACTGGGCGGAAACTCAGGGTCTGAGATTTAGCCAGATCACCTCAGACCAAGGTCTGTGGTGCGGTAACAGATTGTAGTTCATAGTCGATTTCACGATGAGAGCGAAAGTAACTGACCTGACGATTGGCAATTGGTCGTTGTCGCGAGTCTTTCTTGCGGCAAGTATCTTCGTGATGGGTACTGCTACCGCAATCGTTGGGGTCTGGGTGTCTAATCGAATTCAGAACGCAGTCGTGCAAAACTCCGCCAACTCCGCAGCGCTGTATATGGAAAGCGTAGTTTCCCCGCTCAGCCAGGAATTGGCACATGGCGACCGCCTTTCTGAGCAGGCGAGCCTGGCGCTGGATGAGATTTTCATGACCCAGCCAATGCGTGACCGTATCGTTTCCTACAAATTCTGGAAGCAAGGCGGTGTGATTGCGCATGCCTCGGATACAGACATCATAGGAAACCGTTTCAATCCAACGGATGATTTAAGGCGAGCGTGGAGCGGAGATATCTCCGGCTCTTTCGAAGAGCTTGATCATGCCGAGAGCGCCGCCGAGGCGGCATTGGGGATACCACTGCTTGAAGTTTACAGCCCCATCCGCGAACTCTGGTCCGGCGAAATCATCGCAGTTGCGGAGTTCTACGAAAGAGCTGACCAGCTTGAGTTAGACTTAGCCAAGGCTAGGCGAACAAGTTGGTTGGTCGTCGGCTCCGCATTTCTGGCAAGTACTATTGTTCTGTATTCCATTGTCGCAATTGGCGACAAAACAATTCGACGACAGGGGTCTCTTCTTAAACAGCGGTTGAAAGAAAGTGAGAAGATGGCTGAGCAGAATGCGCTGCTGCGGTCGCGTGTGGTCGAGGCGTCGGAAAGATATACCACGCAAACAGATCGGTTCCTCAAGAATCTTGGAGCTGAGCTACATGATGGCCCTGCGCAATACCTGTCGCTCGCCGCCCTTAGGCTGGAGGCGGCGTTTTCCAAAGAGTCGGAAAGGCCTAAAGAGGCAGTGGAAATTCAGCAGTCTTTGCAAAAATCGCTGGCTGAAATTCGTGCAATTTCGCGAGGGCTGTCCGCGCCAGATATCGATAGCCTGTCACTCGTCGATGTTGTGAAGAGAGCCGTAGAGGATCACGCCGAACACAGCCCGTTGCGACCGGATATTTCATTCCTGGGCAGCCAGGCCCCGGAGTTGTCATTGTCCGACAAACTGTGCGTTTTTCGGTTCCTCCAGGAAACGCTTTCCAATGCCGCTAGATATGCTCCAGCTTCCAAGTGCACTGTTATCGCTGAGGCGCAGAACGACCGCATAGTTGTAAAGATCACAGACGACGGACCAGGATTTGACAGGTCAGAAGAAACCGCGTTGCGAGACGATGGTGGCCAGGGGCTTATGGGCTTGCGAGATCGGGTCGAGAGTATTGGTGGCAGGTTCGACGTCGCATCGAGACCGGGCGAAGGCACCACCATAGCTATGACACTATTTCCCAGAAAGTTAGGCACATCATGACTACATCTGTCGTAATAGCCGATGATCACCCGATATTCAGGGATGGTTTGCAACGCACGTTGGATGAAGCAGATGGCTTCGAAGTTTTAGCCGCTGGGTCCAGTGCTGAAGAGGCAGTATCGCTGGTCGGCACGCATCAGCCGGACATAGCTATTCTTGACCTCTCGATGCCCGGTGGCGGGATAAGCGCGACACGTAAAATCGCGGCAATGGCAAATCCACCCGTCATTGCAATCTTGACGGTCTCAGAGAACAGCGGTGATGTCGCGGACGCCTTGGAGGCGGGTGCGATTGGGTACATTGTGAAGGGAGTAACCGCAAGCGAACTAACCGCTTCTTTACGCAGCATCGCCGCGGGTGAAGGGTTCGTTTCTCCTGGCTTGGCCTCGCGGGTACTTCTTCAAATCAACGCTGACACCGGCATGTCTGTTAACAGCAGCATTCTAGATGACCTTACACATCGTGAGGAAGAAATACTGAGACGTGTGGCCAAAGGACTGAGTAATCGTGAAATCGCTGACGAGTTAGACCTCCAGGAAAAGACCGTGAAGCACTACATGACCGCAGTTCTGTCCAAGCTTCATGCGCGAAATCGGGTAGAGGCCGCGCTCATTGCACATGATGTTTGGAACAAGGGAGAATAGCTGCGGTCTCTTTGACGACGGTGGCGGCCCCTCACCAGAAAGAAGCCGCCAACGGATTATCGACTGGAATTGCAGCTCAGTTGGCGACCGACTGTAACCTCCGGCGATCAGAGGCCGTTGCGTTTCTTTCAACAACAGTCCGGTTGTAAGGGTCTTTCAACTCGTAACGCCCAAACTCGATCTCCTCTTTCCAACCATTGGCATAATTTACTTCGATATTGTTGCCTTGGCGTTCGATTTTCGTGGGTCGACTTCCAGCAGTGCCGCCTTGCCCAGATGAGCGTACATTGTCGATTGAGATACCATTCGCCAAGGACCGAAGCCTTGAAACGTCAGCGCCGGTCGCGGCGCGCTCCTCAACAGTTCGGTTCTGAGCATTCTTTCTCTCATACCGCCCGTTTTCGATCTCTTCCTTGGTTCCGTCGGCGTAACGCACTTCAATGCCGTTGGCGTTTGTTTCGACCTTTGTTATCCCAGCCGAACCCGACGATTTACCCCCTGATTGAGACCGATCCTTCTTTCCGCTGCCCTTATTGGAGCGTTTGGAGTCATCGTCGTCATTATCGTCATCGTCGTCGCGACCACTTTTTCCTGATCCCGAATTGTCGTCCCGGCCATCATCTCTGTCGTCGTCTCGATCATCGTCTCTATCGTCATCACGATCATCATCTCGGTCGCCACCACGGCCGCTATTACCCGACCCCGAGTTATCATCCCGATCGTCGTCGCGATCATCATCCCGGTCATCGTCACGATCATCATCCCGGTCATCGTCACGATCATCCCCGTCTTTCCCTTTGCCGCTTTTGGCAAAGGCATATGACGGTTCAAAATGTAGGCGGCCATCGTCATCAAAGGTTGGCACATAAGGCGTCGCGGCAATCAACGAAGCCAACGCCGCGGTACTTAGAAGTTGACCCAGCTTTCTTTGAATTTTCATTTTCGCCTCCAATTTTGATCGTCACGCTTCATGACATTGGAGACAGGCTACTACCGGTCCGACTTTCCCACATCGGGCTTAAGTCTGACGAATTTCAAGCCGAACGTCTTAATCAGATCAGTCAAACCAATAGATTTTTTGCAGAACCAAATGAGCAGTTTAGTGGGGATTAACCCCGTCGCCTTTCAACTCGTCATCAGGTTCGAGGTGAATGACAAAGACGGAACCCGGGTACAGACACTCTAGTTCTTCCTCTATGTCGTTACATATATCGTGCGCTGCGCTGACTGGCATTGTGCCGTCCACAACAAGGTGAAACTCTACAAAGATAACATTCGCGGATCTGCGCCCTTTTAGGTCATGATACTCTAAGGCTGTGCCGAGGTTTGCTTCGATTGCATTAGAAACAGTCTGCAAGTCATGTTTCGACAGGCTCACATCCATCAGGCCATCGACGGATGCCCGAATAACTTTCCAGCCCTCCCACAAGATGTTCAGCGCAACAAGAATTGCCAGGATCGGGTCAAGGATCAACCAGCCGGTGACAAGCGCTAGTATCAGTCCAGCGACGACACCAACAGAAGTCATAACATCCGTAAAAATGTGGCGGGAGCTCGCTTTCAAGGCGGGCGATCCCTCGCGCCTACCTGTCCTAAGCAAGAGGTAGGCCCATGCACCGTTCACACCCGTTGCAACGATATTGACGGCAATTCCAAGCAGCGGCGCATCCTCAAGATGCGGGTTCGGGAGCACCAGTACAGCTTCTCTGATGATCAAGAACGCCGCCAACACAATCAGCGCGCCCTCAACCACGGCTGAAAGATACTCCGCTTTTTTATGACCAAAGGGGTGGTTTTGGTCAGGGGGCTTATTGGCAACCCGAACTGCGAAATACGCCAACAAAGCCGCGACAACATTCACGGTTGATTCCATTGCGTCTGACAACAAAGCCACCGAACCTGTCAGCCACCAAGCCAACAGTTTCAGGGCCAGTACCGCAATGGATATCGGGATAGACCAAAGAGCGATTTTTTGTGTCATTTGGTCGCGACCCTCAGTCAATTATGAACAGAAACTCGGGTGATTGGTGAGCTCCGATGTTCAAAACGTAAAACAGGTGTTTGGCGAAAAGGGAATAGGTCTTACGGCATCCTATTGGCGACAGCATCTGGTCGCCGCTGCGTGGCGCTAAACGACTGTTATTCGGATGAAAGCCCGGTCGACGAAACAGGAACAGCCTTGAGATAGGCTGCAATCGCCAAACGGTCCTCATCCGTCAGCCGTGAGGTGTTCTCGATGACGTCCACCATCTCACCACCCGCACTGTCATAGTCTGGTGTAAAGCCAGATTTTAGGTATTCGGCAATGTCTGCCTCTGACCAATCAAGCTGGTCTGAGGTTAAGCCGGGGATACGACCTTTCCCGTTTGGATTTGGTGCACCCGTCAGCCAAAGGTCTCGTTTCAGGCCCCCTAAACCATTTCGCGGGGTATGGCATTCAGCGCAATGACCCAGCGCCTCGACCAAATACCTGCCATGTTTTTGTTGGTCGGTCAGATCACCTTCAACCACCCAGCCTGATGACATGAACAAGAGCTTCCATCCCCCCAATCCGCGCCGAACGTTGAAGGGAAAACCTACTTCATGCGCAACACTTTCGGTTGCGGCCGCTGGCAGCGTGCCGAGGAATGCGTGTAGCGAAACCACGTCTTCGGCCGACATGTTGGCGTAAGAGGTATAGGGAAACGCTGGGAAATAGTGCTGCCCTTCGGGTCCGGTTCCATGGATCAAGGCATTGGCCAGATCCAGGGCAGACCAGGATCCGACACCAGTTTCCGGGTCACTGGAAATGTTGGGGGCAATGAACGTGCCGAATTCCGTCTCAAACCGGCGACCACCAGCGAGCACGAGCTTGTCTTCACCGACCGCATCCGGCGCTGAATGACAGGATGCGCATCCTGCCGCGTGGAACACGATTTCACCTCTGGCAAGATCTGGGTTCAAACCGTCGAGTCGTGATTGTTCCATTCGTTGAGGTCGGTTCAGCACCAAACCGGCCAACCCGACCAACACAATGACGATTGCGACAAAGAAAAGAAAGCGCCGCACCGTCAGTGCCCAATCAGTTCTTTGGAGCTCTGTATGCTTTGTGACATGCCGAACAGCTTCCGCCCAGATCGCCCATCGCTGCTTTCAGGGCATCAACATCTTGACCTACCGCAGCCTGCATCGCAACAGCGGCGTCTGCCATGGCCTGCCCTTTTGCACCCACGTCAGGGAAGTTCTCCCAGATCGCAGGCAATGCACGGGAGGTCTGATCGGACACATTGTCAGATCCCTGGGGCCACATCGCGGATTGGTCGATTTGTGTCAGAACAACAAGATTATTCGCGGCCCGAGTTGCGGCCTCGGCATCATAATCGACCTCTCCCTTAGCCATTCCGCCAAGTGTACCAAGATTGAAGGCATAGAGTTGCATGATTGAGGTACGAGCTTTCACAGCCGGGTTTTCACTTTCTTGGGCGATGGCTGTGCCAATGGCGGCCAATGACAAAAGACCTGCCGCGAATACTGAGAACTTCTTCTTCATGATGTGTCTCCCTGTTTAATGCTCCGAATGTTAACTTGAACGATTTTTCTTGTAATTGTTTGTTATTGGTCGTCACTTGTTAATTTATGAACAACGAAAACTGGGATGATATTCGGTACGCGCTCGCCGTAAGCAAATACGGCTCACTCAATGCAGCGGCAGCGGCACTGGGCGTCACGCATGCGACCGTGTTGCGAAGGGTGGCCGCATTCGAAGAGCGCAATAGCTGTGTGATTTTCCAGAAAAACCCTTCGGGATACTCCGCCCTGCCCGAGGCCAGAGCAGTTCTGTCGGCTATGGAAAGCGTCGAAGATGCGGTGCTATCGGTCGAACGTGCGCTTGTAGGAGCAAACCGGTCTCCGGTAGGTCACGTACGTATCGCGTCAACTGACAGCCTTTGCCAGCTTGTTTTGCCCCAAATACTTAAAGAGATATCCCAGTTGTACCCTGGCTTGGAGCTTACTTTATTGAGCGGCAACAGCCATCATGATTTATCGAGATTAACTGCGGACATCGCCGTAAGACCCTCCATAAAACTTGAAGAAGGGCTTGTTGGGGAACGCGCAGGTACGCTGTCATTTGGAGTTTTCGACGACGGCGGCACCAATCGAAAATGGTTGCGGCTTGATGGGGCATTGAGTCGTTCTCTTCCAGCAAAATGGCTTGCCGATCATGTCAGTGCGGATGAAATGACCAACGGAGCAGATAGCTTCTTAGTGCTTCAGCAGATGGCTGCATCTGGGGTGGGCAGAGCGTTTCTGCCTTTGTTCATCGGGAACGCGGACCCTCGGCTTCAGCTATCGAGCGAGATGGATCCTGGAATTGATGTTCCACTTTGGGTCGCGACACTTGATGAAATAGCACACACTCCGAGATTTGCCATTGTACAACGAGCTTTGGTTGATCGCATAGCCAACAAAACACTCTGCCGCTGAGAACAACGGGAAGTCGCGCCCTCGCTCAGGCGGACTGTACGCTTTCAGGCCTTCAAGGGTTTCGTCCGGTGGCAGGAAGCGCGCGATCATTACGGTTACGAACGTCGCAAAAGGCGCGGCTGACCTCTAAGGCAACTCCATTGGATAAAACCGTGTCCTCAGCTTGCGTCTGCGGGCTGCAGCACTATTGCCGAATAGCATTACCTCGTCCCCAAGACAGCTTCGCTGCCTGACCTACAAATCAGCCCTGATTTTCCGAAAGGGAAGTCAGATCAAACCAAACAGTCCGTCGGAGCATGAACTGGGGGCGGTGGGTTAGTTTATGAAGCAAATGTCAAATTCAACTAATTTCTAACATTGGGGGCGTCTTCTGATGACGAACGTCCACCGCTTTTCTGGTCCAACCATGACGGTTAGATCGGGTTCGTTTGACTTTAAACAACAGGAGTGTGGTGAGACACACAGCTTCGCCATTTGATAGATATTAGCTTACTGATTTTATATGTTATTTTTCCTCAGAGGAGCGCAGACATAAACATTCGCAAGTCAAGGCATTTCCGGTTAGTCAGCGCCCTTCTTAGAATTTCTCAGGTATTCGCTGCGCCTCGACTAATGAGCAAACGCGCTTCTCGCTGACATCCACCGTGGTTTGCGCCGACTGGCGATCAGAGCCCGCACTAGGCCTTCGGCATCATCCATAGCGTTGTTCGTTTCGCAAATCGTGATGTCCAGGTCGTCTAAATTCGTTTTGTAGAGCTCCGAACAACGAGTCGTGTGGCGAGCTCTTCGGATTTAGGTGCCTGATCAGAAGCGATCCAATCGGCTAGCGCGTCTGCTGCTCGTTCACCCATCTTAGAAACAGGTAGATGCACGCTTGTCAGAGGCGGAACGGTCACGGACGAAATTGGAAGGTCGTCAACGCCCATCATAGAAATCTGGTCCGGGACCCTGATGTTTTGCGCTTGAAGACCAAGCAAAACCCCAAGCGCAACGACGTCAGATAGGCATAAAATTGCATCTGGCTTGGTGTTTAGACCGCCGAGGTGTTTTGCAACGTTTACTCCGCCCTGATGGCTGATCTCGGTTTCGAAGGTTGAAAGATTTCCAGCGAAGGGAAAGGTTGTAATGCCTGCAAGGCGAGCTCGTGTGCGATCATTGTCGTGAACCGGGCCATGTACGACAGCAATGTCCCGATGTCCGAGATCTGCAAGGTGCTGCAATGCAAGTTGCGCCGCGGCTGCGTTATCATACCCGATGGTCGGCAACGGGTTTTCGGGGTCAAAGAAAGACGTAATGATTGTTGGCAACATAGTGCGCTCGATCAGATCGAGCAGCGCGGCATTGTGTGTGGCTCCGGTGATAATCAGCCCCTCAGCTCCGATATCCAGCAGGCTTTTGGCTTTCTTGGCTTCGATATCCAGATTTGCCTCGGTGGTTGCTACGATCAGTGACAATTGGTGGTCCGACAGCTTGCGCTCTAGCGCCGCAAGAAAGCGGGCAAAGATCGCGTTGTCCAGAGTTGGGACCAATGCGCCGACAAATCTAGTGCGCCCGGAGTTGATCGCGCGTGCGGCCGCACTTGGGACAAATTTGAGGTCAGCGATGGTGGCTTGAACTTTTTCCAGAGTATCTTTCTTAACCACACTCGGTTCATTCAACACGCGCGACACCGTCGCGACAGACACCCCCGCAGCCTTTGCTACATCTCTGAGATTTGCGCGTTTTTTAGGCTCTGGGGCTTTTTGCATCGTAGGATTTGGTGTCCATTTCGCGGATTTCTGAGTAAAGAGTTGACATATGTAACTAGTTTCATCAACCTCTGTAACTAGTTACATTTTGGGAATTCAGCAGCGATATGCAGTGGTCATCCGTCTTACACGCGTTTACCAACTCGGGGTTTGACAGCCCTGGCCGCCTGTTTCCTGGGTTTCAGAACGCTTCTGACACCCGCATGCACATCCTTACCCCACGTGAGGCTGTTCGACTGGTCGTAAAGCACGGTGATTTGCTTTCGATAGAAGGGGTTGGTCCAAAGCAAGCACTGGATGTTGTGGCGTTCACCAATGATGGAAAGTCGGGACTGGCGGCGCTGAGTTTGACAGCAACCGGGCACGTCAAATGGGACGATTTTGATAGTACACAGCTCCTGACTTGGGTTACGGCGCATGGCGGCAGTCGGCAGGTTCCCTGTCACAGGCTGGACCATATACCCGAGCCGCTGATTCTCCGCGCAGACCACACGGTTACTGTCTGGGTGATCCGTACAACCGCGGTCACAGGGTTGATTGAAGGCAGTGCGACCGGGAACATCACAGTCTTGCACAAACCAGCAATGGTCAAAGGGCCGCCTTTGCCACCTTTGCTGGGTGATACACGGGACGAATTTACCGTGCAACGCGGCAGCGCTCTGGCCTATGAACTGAAGGCTGGAGAATTTGTCCAAATCATCGACATTGAAGGCCAGCAGTGTTCTGATTTCATGGCGCTGCGAACTGATGGGCTGGATCGTGGCCAGGAATGGATGATCGATTCAACTGCCACTCGGTCGATGGTGCGCCGTGCCTATCCCGGCCCCGGCTTGCTGGACAAATTCTTTGATCGTGAGATGCGCCCGCTGTTGAATGTGGTTCAGGATACCTGCGGTCGGCATGACACATTCGGGCTAGCCTGTACCGCTCGCGGGTATGAAGAGCGAGGGTTCCCCGGCCATCTGAACTGTTCGGATAATATGTCAAACGCCTTGGCCCCTTACGGCGTTTCACAGCGGGCTGCGTGGCCTGCAATCAACTTCTTCTGGAATACATGGATCGACCCGACGAACCATCACATTCTAACCGAGGAATCCCACTCGCGTCCCGGTGACTATGTCGCCATGCGCGCGCTTGAGGATCTGGTTTGCGTCTCGACCGCCTGCCCGGACGACATTGATCCCATCAATGGCTGGAACCCGACCGATGTGCATGTACGCATCTACCGCCCCGAAACGCCCATCCGCCGTGCGGTTGCCTATCGTGAAAAGGAAGACGCGCCCATGTCGATCAGTCAGGAGTCGGCCTTTCACGACCGTCTGGCCCCGTTAACCCAGCATTTCGCACCTGCGCGCGACCTATGGGCGCCCGTCAGTTACCCTGCCCACGGCACGTTGGGTGAATACTGGGCGTGTCGCGAGGCGGTGACTGTTCAGGACATGAGCGGACTTCGCAAATTTGATATTGTCGGCCCGGATGCCGAGGCTCTGATGCAATTGGCCACCACGCGCAATGTGGCGAAGCTACCGGTCTGGCGCGGGTCTTATACATTGATGTGTGACGAGAGCGGCTCGGTGATCGACGATGGCACCCTGTTCCGACTTGCGCCCGAAATCTTCCGTTGGTGTTGCGGCACCGAGGAAAGCGGGCGCGCGTTGCAAGAACTGGCCGATGCGCGTGGCCTGCAAGTGCGGATCCATGCGTTGCGTGGAGCAATGCCCAACCTGGCCATTCAAGGGCCAAAGTCGCGCGAACTGCTACGCAAGATCGCCTTTACGCAACCGCATGTGCCAGGCTTGGATCATCTGAAATGGTTCGGCGTCACCGTCGCGCGGCTACGTGACCGCGAGGGTGCGCCGTTTATGCTGTCACGCTCGGGGTATACCGGTGAGTTGGGGTATGAGGTCTTCTGTTCCAAATCCGACGCCGTTGCGATCTGGGATGCGGTGATGGCGGCTGGGGAAGAGTTTGGGATCACGCCAATGGGCTCGGCCGCCCTGGACATCATCCGGATAGAGGCAGGGCTGGCCGCGGCCAATGCCGAGTTTGCGCCGGGTGTCGATGCCTTTGAGGCTGGTCTTGGCTTCGCCGTCGATCTGACAAAAACCGAATTCACTGGAAAAGCCGCACTGGAACGCAACCTGCGCGAGCCACGTCGGGTGCTCAAAGGGCTTTTAATCGGATGCGATGATGTGCCAGCGCACGGTGCACCCGTCTATACAGGTGAACGGCAAGTAGGAGTGGTAACGTCTGCCACCCGATCACCGACGCTGGAACACGCAATCGCAATGGCACGGTTATCCATCGAACACGCGGAAAACGGCGCTCAACTTGAGATCGGTCAACTCGACGGGCGGATGAAACGCCTGCGTGCCACCGTCTCGGATATTCCATTCATAGACCCGCAACGTAAGCGGGCGCGCGCCTGAAGGCGCATGCAACTCAACGCAACGGGAGAAAGTACATGAAAAAACTGAAACTTATTGCAACCTTGACCTTTGCTTTCGGCGCAACAACGGCGATGGCACAAGAAAAGGTTATGGTGGGCGAGCCCAGCTGGCCCGGTGCCAAAATTATGAGCCGTGTGATCGGCCAGATCATTGAGACGCGCTTGGGTGGAGAAGCTGGCTATGCCCCCGGAGCAAACGCGGTGATCTTTGCCGCCATGGATGGCGGTCGTGGTGACATCGACGTACACCCGGATGTTTGGCTGCCGAACCAGTCGTCCTTTACGGATGAATATGTCGATCAGAAAGGCACCGTAGGTTTGTCCTCAGGCAGTTACGAAGGCCGCGCTGGGATTTGCGTGCCAAACTACATGGTCGAAGATCACAACATCCGTTCGATCTACGACCTGGCGACACCCGTCGCGCAAGAGCTGTTTGACTCCGATGGCGACGGCATGGGTGAGGTCTGGGTTGGTGCCTCGGGCTGGGCCTCGACTAACACGTTCAAGGTGCGGGTGCGGGATTATGGGATCGAGACATTTCTGACGCCGACCACCGAAGACGAAACCGTGTTCTATTCCCGTCTGAAAGATCAGATCGACCAGAAGAAAGGCGCGGCCTTCTACTGCTACGCACCACACTACGTGCACGCCTTATATGATGTGACCATTCTGGAAGAGCCCGAGCACGACGCGGCCACCTACAAGATGGTTCAGCCCGATCAGGATGCCGATTGGTATAACAAATCCCATGTCAGCACGGGTGAACCGGTCAAAACCGTGACAGTAGCGCATTCGAAATCGCTGGAACAGCGCAACCCGGCAGCGGCCTCTTTCCTTGCCAATATCGACATGGATGCGGGAGAGCTAAGCGGTCTGACTTATGAAGTCGTAGTCAAGGGCCGTGACACGGATGAAGTCGTAGCCGAATGGATCGCCGCCAACGGCGATATCGTCGACGGTTGGCTGGGACTGACGACCAACTAAAGCCCATGCGCCCCTGACTATCGGGGGCGCGAACCAACACAATTCCAATGGGGCCAATATGACAGCGGAAATAGCAATCGACGCAAAAGGCGTGTGGAAAGTTTTCGGTACACGCTCGCAGGAGGCTTTGAACGCTATCCACAGCGAGGGCCTGAGCAAGGCTGAGGTGCTGGAACGCTTCAACTGCGTTGTCGGCGTGGCTGATGCCAGCTTTGAGATCGAACGAGGTGAACTGTTCTGCGTCATGGGCCTGTCGGGTTCGGGTAAATCGACCCTTGTGCGTCATGTGAACCGTCTGCTGGAGCCCACTGACGGCCATATCTATCTGGATGGCGAGGATGTGATGGGCCTGAACGATGAAGGTCTGCGCGATCTGCGTAACCGGCGCGTTGCGATGGTGTTCCAGAACTTTGGCCTGATGCCTCACCGCACAGTCCGCGACAATGTAGCAATGCCGCTGGAAATTCGCGGAACCGGAAAAGCACGCCGCTGGGAAGAAGCAGACCGTGTGCTGGAACTGGTTGAACTGAACGGTTGGGAAGACAAATACGCACATGAACTGTCAGGCGGTATGCAACAACGCGTGGGACTGGCCCGTGCGATCGCTGCAGACCCTGAAATCCTTTTGATGGATGAGCCGTTCTCGGCCCTAGACCCGCTAATCCGCAAGCAGTTGCAGGATCAGTTCATGGACCTCAGTCACAAGCTGAACAAAACCACGATGTTTATCACCCACGACCTGGATGAAGCAATCCGCATCGGCCACCGCATCGCGATCATGAAGGACGGGCGCATCGTGCAGATCGGCACGCCGGAAGAGATCATACTCAACCCCGCTGACGACTATGTGGCCGACTTTGTGGCGGGAATTTCGAAACTCAATATGATCTTCGCCCATGCGGTCATGAAACCGGTCGATGAGTTCGAGGCGCATCACGGCGAACTCCCGGAGGATGCCAAAGAGGCTCACCCAGATATGGATCTGTCCGACCTGATGAACCTCTGCGTGGACGGACATGGAGTCGTAGCTGTGACGCAGGATGGCAAGACGGTAGGTGTTATTAACCGTGCGGGTTTGATCCGCGCTATTCAGGACAGTCAGGCGTAAGGGCAACGATATGAAACATGTTGATACGCAACAGATCCAACCGGAAACCGCCGACCGCCTGAATGGGCTAATAGGAGACTTTGTCGGTCAGGGGAACGCCTATTACCAGAAGACCTTCGCCTATATGATGCAGGCCCCAGGCTATCGCTTTACATTAAACACAGCTGCAGCAATCCTCGGGCCGATCTGGTTTGGTGCACGCGGGCTGTGGTCGTGGTTTCTCGGGTTTTTGGTTTTGGAAACGCTGGCCTACATCCAGATCGGTCTGGGTTTGTTTGGTGATCTTGGGCGCGAGTTCCGCGAGCGGGCGATACAGATCGAGCAGACACTGGAGCTGCGCCGACAGCAGATTGCAGCGGCGGAGCAATCCGGGTCGACCACGTTGGAGTCGTTGAAACGCGCGGCGGAATCACTTGAAGGAGCTCTGGCTGGCGCGCAGGAGGCCGCACGCACAGCGGACTCTACCGGTGTCACGTATCTGATCATTGGGATCGCCCTTCTGCTGGCAGTCAAGTTTTTAGCTGCTTCGCTGGCCAACTGGACGCTTGAAGGTCAATTCGCGCGCTGGCGTTCAGACCCAAGTGTAGCCCACGGCTGGTCTATCTCTCGGCTGATTGTGGCGACGGCGTTGACCGCTGTGGTCGTGATCCTGTCTATGATCAAATTTGCACAACCGGACGCGGTGGCTGTGCTCAAGACCTTCCCAACCAACCGGGACTGGCGTCTGAACGTAGGCGATGGTGTGCAAGCGGTGTTCGAGTGGACCAAGACTGCCGGGCGCGGCTTCTTTGATGGGCTGACCTATGGGATGCGCACCCTGCTGGACTGGATCGAGGTTGTGCTGGTCGATACCCCCTGGCCGGTCGTAGCTTTGGTGATCATGATGCTGGCTTACCTGTCGGCTGGTCCCCGTGTGGCGATCTTCACCGGAGCCGCGCTGGCCTATCTAGGCCTGCTGGATTTTTGGGAAAAGGCGATGACTACAATCGCCCTGTTGGGCGCCGCGGCGCTGATTTCGATCACGCTGGGCATTCCATTGGGTATCTACTGCGCCCGTCGCCCACGTGCTTTTGCCATCGTGCGGCCCATTCTAGATTTCATGCAGTCAATGCCCTCCTTCGTCTACTTGATCCCGGTGGTGGCTTTTATTGGATCTGGAAAGCCTGCAGGCGTAGTTGCAACCATGATTTTCGGTAGCCCTCCGGTAATCCGCTTTACCGTACTTGGCCTGCAACAAGTCCCTGAAACTGTGCGGGAAGCCGCGTTGGCCTTTGGAGCAACGCCTCGTTACCTGCTATGGCGGGTAGACCTGCCCTTGGCGCACAAAACCATCATGGCAGGTGTGAACCAGACTATCCTGATGTCTCTGGCAATGGTTGTTGTCGCCTCGCTGATCGGTGCCAAGGGTTTGGGCGAGGACGTGCTAGAGGCACTGCAATACGCAGCGGCGGGACAAGGAATTCTGGCCGGTTTGGCAATCTTGTTCTGCGCGTTAATCTTGGATCGGATTGTGGCCGGAAGAAAATAGCAATTGTGGCAAACGCACGATCATCCGACTGAAGTTCTAAGTGTGTTTTCAAAGCCAATTGGTAGAGGGCGCTGCCTGAAGAGCAATCCGATGCTTTGCCCATACCTCTCAAAAAAGGCTGAGAAACATCCGGTGCATTAATAAAAAGAAAAGTCCAATAGTGTCCTCGGATCAGTACCGGGTTACAACGACTGCGACCGCAGCGAACACCACACCAATCAAAAGAGCCTTTGTATTCATTGAAGAACGATCGGGCAGTTTAACCCGAAGAGATAGAGCTATAATCACGCCCCCCGTTAACCCGGTCGCGATTGAATAGAGCATGCTACTTTTGTCCGCGTTGAGACCGATCAATATGCCGACCGTAAGTGAAGCGACAAAGTATGCACGTAGCCATCCAGACATATGCCCGGGGTGGGTTTTATAGAGATAAATATTCACTCCAAATAAATGCAGCGAATAGGCCAACGTTCCTATGACGTACAGTTCAGGCGAAGTTGCGGTTGCTTGCATGACTGTAATGGCAAGCAAGCAGTTATAGGTTCCGAGTGCCACAGTATCCAAGCCAAGAGACAACCTGTTGTCGACCCCTATCTCGCGACCGGCTTCCAATAAGTAGTAAGCGAGAAATCCTAGCAGAGAGTAACCATACAGCGAGTGTTCCCATTTCCCGGTTGCAGCTAAACCGGCTGACAATTCACCGATTTTTGGCAGCAAGAAAAGGAAAGCATAGCCAAGTCCGATCCCTGATGAAAAATCAGATAGCCAGCTTGCCTGGGCCGGGAATCTGCGGAAAAAAGACACGCAGAAGACGTGAACAGTACCGATGACTGCAATCGATGTTATCGCGAGGTATGTCGGCGCTTCGAACACGGCTAAGATCCAACGAACACATTACAAGCTGATGAGACACTCGTTGAGATCAAAAGCACAACCCAGAAAGTGAAGAAGGTGCGATAGCGGCTTTCTCAGAATGCCCACCGAATAGTTTTTTGAGTACCGATCGTACTGAACGATCAACGGCAGCTTTTGTCTGCTTAACAGCCAATTATTCAAGTTTGCCAAACACGTGCCTCGAGCCCATCGCGCCCAATGACGCAAGGTTTGCCAATGAAAAAGAAGCACGGAAAGCGAGAATTACATGGTTGAAGGCGTGCCTTGAAACAAACACTTGTACAGGCGTTCGGCCTTGCCGAATTGAACCCGGTGCGTTCACAAGCGCATAGCCTTGTAACCCCCAAGAGAGCCTGGACCATGCGTCTCTTTCGGAAGCCTTGGTGCCAGTGAGTTAAATAAACTCGGATCAAAACGTTATTTGGCCTCAAAAACCATCTCGCCCTCGACGAACGTCTTTAATATCTGCGCCTCACTGACCTCCGAGATCGGAATTTCAAATAGGTTGCGGTCAAGCACGATGAAATCGGCAAGCTTGCCTGTTTCGATTGAGCCAAGCTCTTCTTCCGCAAAATCCAAGTATGCAGAGTTGATTGTGCGGGCATCAATTGCCTGCTTCAGCGTGATCGCTTGGCTCACCGCAGGATCGGGTGGACTCGTGTCAGCCACAGGATCGATACGGGTCACGGCCGCCTCGATCGATGCCAATGGGGTCTGCATGAACAACGGACCATCAGAAGCGATAACGACCCGTCCTCCGGCGTCAGCCACAGAGCGCATTGGGAAAACCCTCTGCGCGCGTTCCGGGCCAACCACGCGGTTGACGACATCGTTGTGGGGGTTCGAAAACCATAGTACTGGCGAAAATTCCGGTGTCAGATCGAGTTCTACCAGTCTTGGCATGTCATCTTCCGATATGAAAAACGAATGGGCAAGCTGGTAGCGGCCTTTCAGCTCGCCCAGTTGGTTTCGTGCGATTTCCATTGCGTCCAGAACAAGCCTAGCACCGCGATCACCCACAGTGTGGAAAACCATGCCTTTCATACCTTGTTCTTCAAACCGGATAATGTCGGCCACAAGTTCCTCTTCGGTGAAAAAGATTAGCCCATAGTCGCCCTGACCAGAAGCAAGAGGATCATACTTTGAAACCGCGTCAGATTGGGACTGTTCCGCTTTTGAGGCGTTCGTCAGGAAGGTTCCAGCATCGCTCCGGTTTCAGTCGGAATGCCATCGATATTGACCTTAATAAAGGTTGGGTCCAGCCGTGGCGCGATCAAGTCTTGAAACGTGTCGATTGCAGCACGTTGGTCTTCCACGGATTGATATGCCCGCGTCGGAGAATCGTAGGTCCACGCCACACTAACCCTGATCGGAAGCCCCTCGGTCGTTGCAAGCCGATGTAGCGCCTGCACATTTATCAATTCGCTATGCATGTTTCTGGCAGATGTCACACCCATTGAGGCAAGCAAGTGTAGCACGTCCCTTGCGCCATCAACGTGGGTTTCGATATCCAGCCCGCGTAGAAATGGCATCGCGTAAAGACCCATCGCGGCCTCTTTCATGTAGCCTGTTGCTTCTCCTGTTTCTGGATCCCGCACAATGATCCCGTTCCGTGGGTCCGGTGTATCGACATCAATACCGCTATCGATCATCGCCGGTGTATTCAGCACTGCCTCGTGCCCGGTTGCAGTGATAATATAGGCCGGAATATCAGAGACTGCCTCATCAAGCCAAGTAGTGTTCGGTTCTCCATCAAACAGCTCGTTGGCCAATCCAGATCCAAAAAGGTATTCGAGATCTGGGCGCGCAGCTACAAATTCGCGAATCAACTCCGTTGCCGCTTCCGGGTCGGCATCGCCCGGGAGTAGGATCACCTCGTCAGACAATGCCGCAGCAACGTACCAATTGCGGAAATGAACATGGATGTCATAAAGGCCCGGCAATACCATCGCACCCGCAAGGTCGATCGTTTCAGTCTCGCTCCCAGCCAGCGCAACGACTTCTTCTGCTGAACCGACAGCAATGAAACGTCCATCCTCAATCGCAAACGCCTGGGCCCATTCTTGTTCAGGGTCGACCGTATAGACCTGCGCATTGGTGTATATGGTGTCGGCGGTTTGAGCGTGTACTGCCGTCGTCGCAAGGGCGATTAATGCAACGGGCGCTAACAGGAAGCGAAATGAGAAGGCCATGGGGCTATCCAATCATTGTGCAAACATTGATCCTCGCCAACGCAGGGATTGGCTGAACGGGACCCTCAAGCAAGCTTCCGAGCAATGCGCGCGCGCCCATCTGATGCACAGCGTTGAATATCTTGATACTATTAGCAACTTAAATTACCGCGATTCAGTTCTGAAATTTACCCTTGCTTTGTCCGCAAGCGGGGCCTTCAGCTCCGGGTCGTCGAAGGTCAGCTTTCCTTAGCCTGACCGCTTTTTTTGCTTTCTTCTTTGATCTGAGAGCGGACATTAAAACAGTTAATCGCTAATAGCGGCAAAGTCTGCAAAGCTAGAATTGCAAGGCGCAGGTTTGAAGGCCTGGTTTGGGCTGCGGCGAGTTGCTGATCTTAAATCATCCCAAGATCCATCTCAGGCCTTCATCTTAAAGTTAGATGGCTGCTGCAATGGAGGGCGGCCGAGCATTTGCCAATCCTAACGGTGCTGAGTCGCAATTTCTCTAAAGCTTCCGTTATCGATGTTGAGCACAACAATCTAGGAGATGGCTTATGGAGTTATTGTTAGACCAACTTCTTCAGACAAACTCCTAAGTGTACCACCGTGACAATGCCAAAAGCGGAATATCCCCACAAACGGAAAATTGATGTTATATAGAGAAATAGGAATATTAATTCTTGAGTTGCAGATCATCGGCACCACCGCGCTATCTTGATTTAGGAGTTCCACATGCTTCGAGCTTTTGTTTGTTCTATCTCACTAGGGCTGGCATCATCGACTGTCCTTGCAGATGCTGTTCCAAGTGAAGAAGCCGCGGCAGGCTTGTTCTCAGATCAACCGTATTCCCCGTATGCCGAACGCACTTTCCCCGAGCGACCGCTGTGGGGAGACACGCATCTTCACACCGGGCTTTCGCTGGACGCAGGTGCTTTTGGGAACACTCTGTTGCCTGATGAAGCATGGCGTTTTGCAAAAGGTGAACAGGTTACTTCTTCAACGGGTCAACCAGTAAGACTGGCCCGGCCTTTGGACTGGATGGTTCTCACGGATCACACTGACCTAATGGGATTCGCCCCTGACCTTCAGGCTGGCAAGCCAGGCGTTCTTGCCGATCCGAAAGGTTTGGAATGGTACGAAGGTTACAAGGCAGGCGGCGAAGAGGCCGGCAAAGCGGCGTTCGATATCATTACCAATTTCTCGCAAATGACCCTGCCAGAAGTCCTTCTGGACTCCTACAGCCCGGGTGCTGACGCTTTTGCTTTTACATGGGAGCAAATCGTTCTGGCTGCGGAAGAACATAACGACCCCGGCAATTTCACGGCGTTCATAGGGTTCGAGTGGACTTCCGTACCCAAGGGCTTCAACCTGCACCGGAATGTTATGCTGCGCGATGGGCCCATCAGGGCGCTTCAGATGGTGCCGCCAGTCACGCAACCGCCCTTTGGTGATACCGACCCAAGAACGCTGTATTCATGGCTAGATGACTATCAAGAAAAAACGGGTGGTCGCGCGGTAGCTTTCGCCCATAATGGCAACCTGTCGAACGGATGGATGTTCCCGACCGAAGACACCTATCACGGTGGCAAGGTCGACGAGGAATATGTGGCTGCCCGCGCAAAATGGGAACCCCATTACGAAGTCACTCAGATCAAGGGCGATGGCGAAGCGCACCCCTATCTGAGCCCCGACGACGAATTCGCGGATTACGAAAACTGGGACGTTGGCAACCTCGACATAACCGAGCTGAAAACTGATGACATGCTGGCCGGCGAGTACGCCCGAGAAGCCTTGAAGCGCGGTTTGTTGTTGGAAGATAAGTTCGGCGTGAACCCATATAAGTTTGGCATGGGTGGCGCGACGGACAGCCATACGTCTCTGGCAACTGCTGAGGAAGACAACTTCTTCGGAAAATCCGTCAGCGTTGAACCTTCGGCCACGAGAATAAAGCATCCTTTCATCGCCAACGATCTTGGCGAAATTCCTGGCGACCTCCTTGTAGCTTCCGGGTACACGGCCGTTTGGGCGACCGACAATACTCGCGCTGCGATCTTCGATGCGTTCAAGCGGCGCGAAACCTACGCGAGCACTGGACCGCGGATTGGTCTACGGTTCTTTGGCGGATGGGATTTCCTCGACGCTGATGTTGAAACTCGCTTCCTTGCGGATGTGGGCTACACAAAAGGTGTTCCAATGGGTTCGGATCTGCGACCTCGCGAGGGTGAAGGTCCGCCCACATTCCTGATCGCTGCTCTGCGCGACCCGGTCGGGGCCAACCTGGATCGCGTGCAGGTGATAAAGGGATGGCTCGATTCCGAAGGTGCTTTGCAGGAAAACGTCTATGACGTGGCATGGTCGGACAACCGTGTTGCCGATCAAAACGGCAAGATCCCTGCGGTTGGGAATACCGTGGATCTGGAAACCGCCAGCTGGACCAATACAATTGGAACCGCCGAACTGGTAACTGTTTGGTCTGATCCTGATTTCGATCCAAATGCGCGGGCATTCTATTACGTACGTGCGCTCGAAATCCCAACCCCACGCTGGGTGTTGTACGACAAACTGAGGTTTGGTGCGGAGCTGCCAGAAGATGCGGTACTTACGCATCAGGAGCGCGCGTATTCCTCGCCGATTTGGTACACGCCGGCAGAGTGACCTTACTTCGTGCAGATTTGGGGACCCAGGTCGCAATCACTAACTCGGGACGCTCTTATGATAAGCGGCGCACCTTGAGTTGCAATTCCTTGTGTTATTCAACTGCCTGATGCCAGCATAAAACATAATGCCGTATCGCGTTTCACGCAGGAGCCTTCATGCGAATAGTGAAAGAACCTCTGTTCCATTTCTTCTTGATCGGAGCTGCCATATTCATTTGGTTCCACATAATATCACCAGATAACGACGCCGCTGCAGATCCGGAGACGATAACTATAAGCGAAAGTGATGCCGCGCTGTTAGCTTCACAGTTCGAAGCAAGGTGGAAACGCCAGCCAAGCGGTTCTGAGCTACAAGCGTTGGTCGACGCTTCAATTCGCGAAGAAGTATTAGTTAGGGAAGCAAGAAAACTTGGTTTAGAACGCGGAGATAGCGTGATCAGGTCGCGGCTGAGCCAAAAGATGGATTTTCTGACCGAAGCCATCGCCGCTTCAGTTATTCCAGAAGACGAAGATCTAGAGGCTTTCCTCCAACAAAACACGGACCGCTACGCGACACCCAACAAGGTCGCGTTCACTCAAGTTTTTCTTGGTGAAGGACCAAGTGAGACCGAGATTGAAAGGGCACTGGCCGCCTTGCGTGCGGAACAAGAGACTTCCGGCTTGGAAAGCGCGACACTACTGCCTGCATCAATGCCCCTAACCGCGACACGGGTAATCGACTCGGTCTTTGGAACCGGATTTTCCAATGGTCTCGCCAATCTCGAAAAAGGCCAGTGGATGGGGCCGGTCCAATCGGGTTACGGCATCCATCTGGTGAAAGTGCTTGCCATTGAACCAAGCCGGATACCTCGCTTGCAAGAGATCCACAGTGTGGTGCTTCGTGATTGGCGTCGCGCCATGAGCGAAGATTTGGCGCAGGCGCAATACGAGGCTCTTGCCGACAATTATGAGATCACAGCACCCGATCTCACAGGTCAGGTCAAATGAACTTCATCTTCAGCTTGATGTTTGCTCTGCTGTTCACGTGGCCCACGGGGTACGCCAACGCGCATGCGCTTGATCCGGGATACTTGGAAATTCGACAAATCACTACGGACACTTGGAGTGTTCATTGGCGAAAACCAGATGTGTATGGTCAACCAATGGCGATTGATGCGGTGTTACCGGATGGCTGTACACCCTCACACGGCCCTGACCCAATCTCCGATGGGCGAGCGTGGGTTTCTTCCTGGATTGTCGAATGCCGTGCTGAGATCGCGGGCCAATCCATCGAGATCGACGGACTGGCGGCACAAAAGAACGACGTTTTGGTCCGTGTGCATCCTCTGCACTCCGAGCCTGCCACGCTTCGTTTCACCCCGGATGCTGCCATCCAAAATATACCTTTTGAACAGACAACATGGTCTGTTTTCATAGCCTATTTTCAGTTGGGTTATGAACACATACTAGAAGGCTGGGATCATCTGCTCTTCGTCTTCGCCCTATTTATTTTGGTCCCTGATCCGTGGAGACTGGCGGGAGCAATCACGGCATTCACCTTGGCACATTCAATAACACTGGCACTGGCAACGCTGGGATTTCTGAATGTCCCCGGCCCGCCGGTCGAGGCCGTCATTGCGCTTTCTATCGTTTTTTTGGCAATGGAAATTGTTAAGGGCGGTGACGGGCGTTTTCGACTTTCAAAACAAAAGCCCTGGATCGTTTGTTTCGGATTTGGGCTTTTGCACGGCCTTGGTTTTGCAGGCGCTTTGGCCGAGATAGGACTTCCCTCCAACGATATTCCTGCAGCCTTGTTTGCCTTCAACCTAGGCGTCGAAGCTGGGCAGTTGAGCTTTGTCGGAGCTTTGGCACTTCTTGTCGCGATCTGGCGATTGATGGCACGTCCAGTTAGCCAAAGGGCGACTGTGATTGCCGCTTATGGCATCGGGTCAGTATCGATGTACTGGCTCATAGAACGCATAAGTGGGTTCTAAAGCGCTAAACCTCGATGTCGTTGAGGTGGTAGATCGGCTCAAGGCACTAGTCGATTGCGAAGCGCGCAAATTGACCGGATGCAGGTGCAACCGCGCAGAATAGGCTGCGAACAAAAGCCCACTTCATCGCATGCCCAACGTTTGTTTACCTAAGCGGCCATAGTTGCTCCCTGTACAAACTGCGGATCGGGTACGCATACTTCAGCCAGCACCTTCAAACCCGCTCGCCATAAATGGGATAAAACAAACGACAAGCGATGTTTAACGGGTTTAATATGAAGCGATCTTTGGTTGAGTGATCAGTTCCCCTGCGGACCAAGCAAACCACTACTTCAATCGCCGGATAGCGGTCGATGCCTACCAGGATCACGATTGGGCGAATGACCTCGGGAATGCTTTTGAAGTACTTGACGGAGTTTGGTCTGGTCATTCCCAAACGCCATCCCGTGCCACGGTGAAGCCTAGTTAATCTGAGATAACCTTTCACTTGTGTTCTGTTAAGAAAGCCAATGCGTCTCTCTCGAAACGCGGCCACTCTGGGTCGTTGTCCGGCATGGCATGATTAGAGCTTTCGTAGGCGATGAACTTCGCGTTGGGTAATCCCTTAGCGAACAGTCGCCCCTGATCGACCGGTTGCATCCTGTCTCCCGTCGCATGACAAACCAGGCACGGCACCTCAACCTTTGACAATGTTTGCCGGATATCAATTTGGTCGATCACATCGCGATACCGTCCCATGTTTTCGGGCGAGATCATTTGGCTCATGTCTTTTGCATATTGCCGCCGGGCTTCTTGGCTCGCGCCTGGCACAATGATCTGCGCCATCAAATCGCGTAGAGACGGATACTCGTCGTCCCACCCTGCAGTCATCATGTGTTTCATAGCCAGAGCCCGCGCCACATCCTTCGGAGACTTCCGTTTTGCTCGTCCTACTGGGAAACCACCGATCATAACAATTGCCGAGACCCGGTCTGGTCGACGGGCTGCAAAGGCGGCGGCTACAGCAGACCCCTGTGAAATCGCAAGGATTGGCGCGCGCTTTAAACCAGCCGCGTCGTAAACGGTTTCCAAGTCATCAACGAACCTATCGAACGTGCAAGTTTCTGCATCCCAGTCGGAAAGACCGTTGAGCCGTGCATCAAATCGAATTAGTCGGTGATGTTGCGCAACCGAAGTGCAAATTGGAGCCACCGCAGGATTGCGCCAGTCCAGTTCTAGATGTCCAATCCAACTTGGTGCTTTAACAACCGGGGATCCGTCACCCACTACGCTCCAAGCCAGATTAATGCCGTCATCAGTTTGACAGTAGCAGATTTCTTGTGTTTTGGCGAAATCAACTCGTGACTTTGATACACCTTCATCAGTGAAATTAATCGACAATACCTCAATCGGCTGTGCAATACCTTTGAGTGTCCGCAGTCCCTCTCTGTGCAATCGGTTGGCATAATCCGATCCGGCAAGATCGCAGAGTACTTTTGAGACCAGAATGCCACCGGGTTCAGCTGCCGCTTGGAGACGTGCCGCAATGTTTACGCCGTCTCCGAAGATATCTTCACCGTCCACAGCGACATCGCCTACATGCAAGCCTGCTCTAAGCTGAATGCGTTCTGGAACCAAATATGGATGGTCTGGCTCTCTAAGGTGGGATTGAATCGCGATTGCCCCTTCGAGTGCGTGACTCGCTGACGGAAATTCTATTAGTGCCCCATCGCCAAGAAGTTTGACCACCCGGCCATGGTGCTGGCCGACGATTGGTGTCACCAAATCGCGGTACAGCGTGTTCAGTGTTTTGAGCAGTGCCTTTGAGCCACCCTGCATCATCCGACTGAAGCCGACGACGTCGAGAGACAGGATTGCAGCAAGGCGACGTTGGCTCATGGTTATTTCCCGCAAGATTGCTCGAAAACTCTACCACGCCCATAAGATGTTAGAATCGATAACTTGTCAGAAGGCGTGTTTTTTGCTTCGAGATTACCGTTCGCAAGGTCTCTAAAAGTCGGAAAATCGGAGATACAGTCACGTAAAGTGCCTGCAGATACGTCTTTTTGCGAAAGGCCGTTTTGTCCGAGTCTCTGTCCTTGCCTCGATCTTGATGAGCTTACGCAGACGGAAGAACCGGACCTGAAAGACTGAAACCTCGAACCGGAGACAGCCAAGAACCGCATAGCGAAGACAGGCGTCCTCAGACAGAAGCGCCCACATGACAACAGTGAGCGCAAATCAGCTAAAAGAATGAGCAGGTACTCCATTTCTCGCCAAATTGCGGCGTCGCTATCGACTCAAGGCGTTCCATGATAAACTTAGCGAATTTAGTGGGGGAAAATCCCGATGGAGTACTACGACCTCGGCGACTACACTCGTAAGATTTCAACGTCGTCAGATAACGCTCAGAGATGGTTTGATCGGGGCTTGGCGTGGACATATGCCTATAATCACGAAGAGGCGATAGTTTGCTTTCAAAAGGCTCTTGCCGCCGACCCCGATTGTGCGATGGCGCATTGGGGCATCGCGTATTGCATCGGACCTAACTACAACAAGCCTTGGGAAACTTTTGAGGACGACGAGAAGCCCGACTGCATCGCATTGGCAAGTGCATCAATCGAAGCCGCTACCGCGCTTTTAGATCGATTGACACCAATTGAACGTGCCTTGATCGAGGCGATCCCATCCCGCTATCCGAGTTCGCCAGACGTAGAGGATTTCAGACCCTGGAATGATGCCTTTGCTACCGCAATGCGCAAAGTCCATGCCGAATTCAGCAATGATCTGGACGTGTGCGCCGTCCTTGCCGAGGCTATCATGAACCGGACGCCTTGGCAGCTTTGGGATTTACGGACCGGGAAGCCAGCCGAAGGCGCAGACACGCTTGAGGCAATTGGCGTGCTCGACACAGCGTTCTCCTCTCTTCCTGGCGCATGGGAACATGCTGGGCTTCTACACATGTATATCCATCTGATGGAAATGTCCCCACACCCCGAAAGGGCGCTGCGCCATGGCGATGCGCTCAGCACACTGATTCCGGACGCCGGGCACCTACTGCATATGCCTACTCATGTCGACGTTTTGTGCGGTGACTACATGAACGTGGTGCTTCGCAATCAAGCGGCCATCGTTGCCGACAGGAAGTTTCTGAAGCACGAAGGCCCCGACAACTTCTACTCCGTTTATCGCTGCCACAATTACCACTTCAAGATCTACGGGGCGATGTTCCTCGGACAACCGAGTGCAGCGATAGAAGCGGCGGAAGAATTGATTGCGACATTACCTGCGGAGACCCTTCGCCCCATGGCCGACTGGTTCGAAGGTTTCATCCCTATGAAGCAACATGTTCTGATCCGGTTCGGACGCTGGCAAGAGATACTCGATCAGGACCTGCCAGTGGATGAAGAGCTTTTCTGCGTCACTACCGCCATGATGCGGTACGCGCGAACCGTTGCCTTGGCGAACCAGCACAAGATCACTGAAGCCGATGGTGAAAAGGTAAAGTTTTATGAAGCTTTGGATCGGGTGCCTGAAACCAGAATGCTGTTCAACAACACGTGCCTCGACATCTTGAAGGTTGCTGAGCAAATGATGCTAGGTGAGCTAGCCTATCACAAGGGAGAGCACGAGAGCGCTTTCGAGCATCTTCGCAGATCGGTCGAGATTGATGATGCGCTGCCCTATGACGAACCCTGGGGTTGGATGCAGCCCACTCGGCATGCGCTCGGCGCTTTATTATTGGAGCAAGGCCATATGGTGGAAGCGGAAAGCGTCTATCGCGCCGACCTTGGTCTGGATGCAACGCTTAGCCGGGCCTGCCAGCACCCAGGCAATGTCTGGAGCTTGCACGGCTTGTACGAATGCCTGACTCGGCGCGGTGAAACGGTTGAAGCGCCCCAAATAAAACTACAACTGGACAAGGCCGCTGCCCGAGCCGAAGTGCCAATCAAAGCATCATGTTATTGCCGGCACAAGGCTTTGGCAGCCGAGTAATCGGCTGCCAGAAGGACAGTCTGAGTCAAAAGCAACATCTACTTTACCCGCAATGCGGGCTTCAAATCGAGTTGGCCGAACGGCCGCATAGAATCCAAAACTCTAAAACGCAGCGCCCTAGCCGATTGCCGCTATGCAGCAATATCGTTGACTCTGCTCTCTCGGGTGTCTTATCGCTGTTGTCATGATGAAATCGTTCTTTGCACTCCAGGACTATTATCCTCAGCTTCGATAGCTGCGGGTGCTTCATCATTAGTTTCCGCTGCCCCTGACAGCGGTCAACAAACAATCGACCTTGTGCCGGGCGGCAAATTTAAAGGTCGAAAAATGAACAACAACAGAAGAAATCAAAACACTTCACTAGGTATCGTGGGGTTTGGTGCGTTCGGACAGCTTGCAGCCCTTCATCTTAGCCAGCACTTCGAAATATCTGCTTACGATCCGTCCCCAGGCGTTGCCAAGGCCGCAAAGCAACTCGGAGTACGTCTGTCATCATTATACTCAGTATCGCAGGCTGACGTGGTCCTCATTGCTGCACCAGTGTCCTCATTTGAGCAAGTTGTCAGCGAGATCGCGGCTGCTTGTAAGCCCAGCGCGCTGATTGTTGATGTAGGCTCAGTAAAGGTAGTTCCCTCGGAAATCATGCGGCGGCGGCTACCGAACGATGTAGACATAATCGCGACCCACCCGTTGTTTGGTCCTCAGAGTGCTGCGACAGGTATTAAGGGTTTGAAAATTGCCGTCTGCCCCATTCAGGGAAGGCAACATGCCAGACTTGCTGCGTTTTTGCGCAAGACACTGGGTCTGACTGTCATCATGACAACTCCAGAAGATCACGACCAAGAAGCGGCAGTAGTCCAAGGGCTCACGCACCTCATCGCCAAAGTGCTTCTGCGAATGGGACCGCTGCCAACGCGCATGACCACGAAGAGTTTTGACTTGCTGTCTGAGGCGATTTCCATGGTTCAGCACGATGCGCCAGAGGTATTCGAAGCGATTGAGAAGGCCAATCCCTACGCCGAGACCGTCCGACGACGGTTTTTTTGATTTGGCCGCAAGTCTGAGTGTAGAGCTGGAGGCAGCATTTGATTACACCGCCAACAACAAAAACGGACGTTGAATACCTGTCGGATCTCGAACAACGCGTAGTGAAAGCGTCGGGCGAACTGGCCTTTTTCTTTAAGGCCTTTCCAAAATGCATCCCGAAGGGTGACGGGTCCGCAATGCAAAACGGTTTTTCTACCATGTCTCTCGCGAAACCGAAAAAGGCCGATGCGTCGAGGCGGTCCACTTTGGATGTTTCGCGCAGGACAAAGGTTAGATTGTTGTAACGCGATGCGGCTTCTTACAGTTCATCAAGATGCACTGCTTTGCTCCTGCCTCGGACGGAGTAGATTCGCGTAACCGGGCCGCCCTCCGGCTGCAGCGCCCCCGCTATTGCGGAAAGCTTAGGACGCAAAGGTCAAATTCAACTGATGCCCAACGTTGGCAGCGCCTTCCGATGTCGAAAGTACCCTGCTTTTCTGGTCTGACTGTGACGGTTGGATCAGGTTTGTGTGACATTCAACAGGAAAGTTGTGCGATACATAGTTTTATCCTCCAATGACACTTAAGTCATTGACTATTAGTCATTCGGTAATTCTTCGGCGTACAGGTTTTGCCGTTTGCGGCTCAAAAGCCTTCCACAACAAAGGTGCGTCTAGAAAGCCGTCACTACGTTAATTGCGGTGCAAGTTCGAGGAGCGTCCACGTCGAGCCATAGGACGAAATGAAGTCCGTCATCTGATCAAAAAATATTTACTCTTCAAGCCAGAAGACACCACGCGATGGGGTTTCAGAAGAAAATACAGTTTCAATTGAACCTGTTCAGATCATCAAACCATGTCCCGAGCTTAGATTGCGCCAAATTTTGGATTTCATCCTTCAATTCCGAAACCAATTTCAAGTATCAGCACTAGACTGTTACAGCCTGCAGCAACTCATCGCGTGTCACGTCTTCCCTGGTGCCGTTGCTTATGACTTCTCCTCGTCGCAACGCGATAAATCTGTCGGCAAGTTCATAGGCAAAGTCAAAGTATTGCTCCACTAGAATGATTGCCATTCCACTCGTGGTTCTGAGGTGTCGGATGACTTCGCCTATCTGTTGGATGATGTTGGGCTGAATACCTTCGGTCGGCTCGTCCAACAGAAGCAGGCGTGGTCGTGTTATCAATGCCCGTGCAATCGCCAGCTGTTGCTGCTGACCGCCAGAAAGGTCACCTCCGCGACGGTTTTGCATCTGTTTGAGGACCGGGAACATATCAAATATATCACCTGGAATGAAATGTTCGCTGGCAGGCAGACAGGCATACCCCGTTTCAAGATTTTCGCGAACTGTGAGCAAAGGAAATATCTCACGACCTTGTGGGACATAGGCCACACCTTTCCACGCCATTTGATGAGCAGGCAGGACGCCCAGAATTTCCCCGTCCAGTTCCAGACTGCCGCCCGATCGCGGATGCGTACCTGATATTGCTTTCATAAGGCTGGTTTTCCCGACACCATTGGTCCCCATGACGCAAGTCACTTCACCTTGTCTGGCTTCCATGGAAATCCCGTTGAGGATTTGCGAATGCCCATAATGCAAAGTCAGTTCTGTTAGCTTCAGCATTGTTTAGCGCCCTAGATATACGTCGATGACGTCCTGGTTAGATGTCACGTGATCAAGACTGCCTTCAGCCAAGGCGGACCCTTCGTGTAGAACCGTGACTTTGCAATTCAGGCGTCGTACAAATTCCATATCGTGTTCCACCACTACAACGGCACGGGTTCTGGCGGCTTGTACTAGCAAGTCGGTCGTGTGTTCGCGCTCCTGCGGTGTCATGCCAGCGGCAGGCTCGTCCACCAGCAAAAGTCGTGGCTCCTGAGCCAGCAGCATGCCAATTTCCAGCCACTGCTTTTGACCGTGGCTCAGTTCACCAGCTTTGCGGCTTAAACTCTGATTCAGACCGATTTCGACAGCCAGACCTTCAACTTTTTGCAAATCGTCAGTGGAGGTTCGATAGAAAAGCACGTGAAGCCAGCCACGTTTGTTCTGAAGCGCCATCAACAGGTTTTCCTGCACGGTCTGGTCTTCGAAAACCGTAGGTTTCTGGAACTTCCTTCCGATCCCAGCCTGCGCGATCTTTGCCTCGGACAGCCCCAACAAAGATACCGATTTCTCCCCCCAGATGACACGTCCTTCATCGGGCCGGGTTTTACCTGTAATGATGTCCATGAACGTGGTCTTGCCTGCCCCGTTTGGGCCGATCACGGCGCGAAGCTCGGCCTCGCCGATCTGAAACGACAAGTTGTTGATAGCACGGAAACCATCGAAAGTGACCGAAACGCCGCTAACCTCAAGCAAAGTGCTCATTCGATGGCCTCCTTCTCGCGCAGAGCGCCGTCATCCGGTCCCAGATTTGCCCCATGCCTGTCTGGGTGGCGGCTGTCGGTCCACAAGTCGAACAATCCTCCGATGCCCTGCGGGGCGAACAACGTAACCAACACAAAAGTTATGCCCAATAGCACCTGCCACCAGTCGACCCATTTGATCGTGTAAAATCCAAGCGGAATATCCGGGGCCTGTCCGCCCGTGAACCACGTGCTCAGAAGACTGACAAAAGCTGCACCAATTACCGCGCCGTACAATCGGCCTCGTCCACCGATGGCGACCCAGACGGCCAAATAGATCGAGGCGATAGGGGCCATTTCCTCGGGATTGATGATGCCTGCTTGCGGGTAATAAAGCGCGCCGGCAATGGCTGCGATACAAGCAGTCAGGGTGAAGACAGCCAGCTTGAATACCTCGACTGAATAGCCAAGGAAGCGCACCCGTGCCTCGTTATCGCGAATGCCACGGATGACCGATCCGAACTTGCCTGACACGATCCACGCCGCCAGCATATAGCCCAGACCCAAGGCCAGCGCCGAGGCCCAGAGGAACCAGATCGACACCAAGTCCTGCGAGGCGGTAACACCTGGCAGGTTCTGCAGGCCGGACAAGCCGTTGTTCCCACGCAGCCCGCTGTCGTTCTGAAACAGATACAGGGCCAGTGCCAACGTCATCGCCTGTGTCAGGATCGATAGGTACACACCGGTGACACGGCTCCGGAAAGCCAACCATCCGAAGACCAGCGCCAACAGACCCGGGACCAGCACAACCAGGATCAGTTGCAGGGTCAGGCTGTGGGAGAACGCCCAGATCAACGGAAACTCCGACGATCCGACAACGCCAAAGACTTGTGTTCCAATCGCGTCCACCACTTCGGACGACGTCGGTGGAATTTCGGCCTGTGCCAGCGAGTCGACCACGATCAGGCGCGTGCGTTCGTACATCAGCCACATGCCGATCATGTAGCCCCCCAGCCCGAAGAAGGCGAAGTGGCCCAGTGACAGGATGCCGGTGAAGCCCCAGACCAGATCCATCGCCACTGCGATCAGGCAAAGGCACAGGGTTTTGCCCAGCGTTTTGACGAAACTAGTCGAGATTACACCGATCCCGAAACCCTCGGACAGGATGGTTACGCTCAGGGTGAACAGGGACAGGATGGCAAGAAAGACCAACACGGATGGGTTCTTGGCGATAAAGCTGCGTTCCATGGCTCAATCCCCCGCCGCGCGACCCTTGAGGGCGATAATGCCCCGCGGCCGAAACTGGATGAAAATGATGATGAAGATGATCATGTAGGTTTGGGCCGCGAGGGTGTTCGACGGGTTCATCCACTCGATCCCCTTCTGCAGGAAGCCGATCATGCCCGCACCTGCAAGCGCGCCCCAGATGTTACCAACACCACCCACAACCACTGTCATGAAACTTTGCACGATATAGTCGCTGCCCAGATCGGACGTGACCTTGGCGAATAGGCCAATCGCGACCCCGGCGATGCCGGCAATGCCGGAGCCAAGCCCAAAGGTCAGCATATTCACTCGCCCGGGATTAATCCCCATTGACGCCGCCATGCGCGAGTTCTGCGTTACTGCACGCATCTCAAGCCCTAGCCTCGTCCGTTTGATGATGTAGAGGAAAAGTCCCAGAAAAATAAGCGCCAGAACGAAGATCGCAATGCGGATGTAGCTGATTGAAACCACGTCATTCAGCATCCACGAACCATCCAACCAATCGGGAGCAGTCAGCGGGCGCGCCTGCGTGCCAAAGATATTCTTGGCCAGCTGCTGTAGGGCAATTGAGATGCCGAACGTCGCCAGCAACGTCTCCAACGGGCGAGCGTAAAGCCAGCGGATCACCAACCGCTCCATAGCGACGCCCATCGCGAAGGTGACAGCAAAAGCCATTGGAATAGCGACCATGATCGAAAGCGTATGATCAGGGATAATCTGCTGCACCACGTAGCCGGTATAAGCACCCATCATGATGAACTCGCCATGGGCCATGTTGATCACGCCCATCACGCCGAAGGTGATGGCCAGACCGATGGCGGCGAGGAAATAGATCGACGCCAGTGAGATCGCGTCCAGCGTCAGGTCGAGTGTTTGGTTCAGGCCGACCTTCAGTTCGATCTGTTGCAGGGCTTTCTCTGCTGCTTCAGTGACCTCGGCAGATGGCTCACTGTAGGTTTCGAAGAATACATGCGTGTTAACTGCAGCGTTGACATCCGCGTTCGTGACTAAGGCTGGCACAGCCCCCGCCTCTGCCAGAGAGGTATACGCACGCGCGCGCATTGTATCTGAATTCAACTGTGCGACGGGAGTACCTCCTACACGACCACCTTCTATATTGGCCGCCAGTGCCGATCTGATATCTTCCGCCGAAACACGCGGTGCGGCCAGGTTTCCTGCAACGAGCAAGTCATATGCTTCGTCAAACGTTAAGGCGTCTGACCCCGCTTCAAGAATAACGGCGACGTTCAGGTCCTGGGGCAATTGGGTAGCGGCTTGGCGGGCAGTGACGACCAACGGGTTCAGAGCCGCACGAACGTCTACGCCCAGATCGCCGGACATTTCTTTGATCGCCGCCACGCGGGCTGCGGTATCTTCGTCAAAACCAATCGTCAGCAACCGTTCCAGCCGCTGCTTTTGCGCCTTCAATTCTGCTTCGGGTTCATCCCCTATCGAAGCGCGAAGTGGCTCCAAGAGTGCACTTTCGGGATCACGTTGGATGGATTGCAATGCGGCCAGACGTTTTGCGCGATCCGGATCGGTCAGTTGGAACCGGACCAGAGCGGTCCCGATCATCGCGCGGATACCGCTGTTGGGCTTCAGCTGCCTAAGCTCGGATCTCTCAAACGTACCGACGACTTCTCCGGTATCGAAGTCGGTCAATTCATACGACCGCCCCTCTCCTTTCTGGCCAGAAAAGAACAGACCGTCCGACTTGCGCATCCACATGTTCTTGGCTGCCCATGTCTCAAGCATCACTTGTGCCTGAGGCAAGCCGCTTGACGCAATCGCATCAATCGCCGGTTTGATCGTCTTGCGCGAGCTTTTGGCGATGATCTCCTGATGCTCTTGCAGGATCGGTTGTAGACCGACCTCTTGAGCGTTGGCAGTCAGGCAGGCGCACAGGATTGCGAGGCCCGCAAGGAAAAGTCGTACCATGTGGTGAAACCCGAATGTCTTTTTTGGCAAGGCGGGCAAACAAACCCGCCTTGCGTGGTCTGTTAGTAGTTCGACAGGGTCTGAACGCAGGTCTTGGTCTCGGTGTTGTACATACCGCAACCCAGCTCTTTCCAATCCGAGACGAGCACAGCCGACTCCGGCAGGAAGTCGGTCCAGGCGTCACCCGGCACGACATCAGTCTCACTGATGATATCGAACTGGCCGTCTTCCTGAATCTCGCCGATCAGAACCGGTTTCGCGAGGTGATGGTTCGGCAGCATCACAGCGGTGCCTCCGGTCAGGTTCGGGAATTCCTGCCCATACATCGCGGCGCGCACGGCATCGACCTCGGTCGAACCGGCCTCGGTCGCGGCGTTTACCCACATGTTGAAGCCGATGTAATGCGCCTCCATCGGGTCATTGGTCACACGTTCATCACCCATGGTGGCTTTCCAGGTGTCCACAAATTCCGCGTTGGCCTCAGTATCCGCCGACTGGAAGTAGTTCCAAGCGGCGAGGTGACCGACGAGGTTGGTGGTGTCCAAACCGGACAGTTCTTCCTCACCGACCGAGAAGGCCACGACCGGAATGTCATCTGCCGAAACACCAGCCGCTGCCAATTCCTTGTAAAAACCAATATTGGCGTCACCATTGATGGTCGAGATCACACCGACTTTTTTACCATCCGCGCCCAGCGCGACCACGTCCGCCACGATCTTGGACCAGTCGGAATGGCCGAAAGGCGTGTAATTGACGAAGATATCTGCTTCCGCGATACCTTTTTGCTTCAAATAGCTTTCCAAGATATTGTTGGTGGTCCTGGGGTAGACATAGTCTGTGCCGAGCAGAGCGAATTTCTCGACCCCCAGTTCCTCCAGGAAATAGTCCGTGGCGGGGATGGCCTGTTGGTTCGGAGCGGCACCGGTATAAAAGACGTTTTTAGAGCTTTCTTCGCCCTCATACTGGACCGGATAGAACAGAAGACCGTTTAGTTCCTCGATCACTGGCAGAACCGACTTGCGGCTCACCGAAGTCCAATTGCCAAAGATTACATCCACCTCGTGGACGGTTAGCAGCTCACGCGCTTTTTCGGCAAACAGAGGCCAGTCAGAGGCCGGGTCGACCACGACAGCTTCAAGCTGTTTACCCAACAGACCGCCCTTGGCGTTTTGCTGGTCAATCAGCATCAGCATGGTGTCTTTCAACGTCGTTTCCGAGATCGCCATCGTACCGGAAAGCGAATGCAGCACTCCAACCTTGATCGTGTCTTCGGTCGACAAGGCGGCGGTGGCCATGACAGCAAATACTGCCGATCCGGCGAGTGTGGATTTGAGCGATTTCATGTGATCCTCCTGGCGGGGCCGGGAGAGAGGGCTTGCACAAAGGCACACTCTTCTTCTACCTGATCCCCGCAACTGTTGTTGCGTTCCGTGTGGCGGTTGTGTTCGAGGTCCAATTCGCGCAGCCGTCACACACCCCCGGGTCATCTCCGCGGTGGCACCCATACGGTTTCTGCATCGCAGCAAGCTTGGCAACTTACCTTTAACCCAATTCGGAAAATCGGCGCGATCCGCCTATTTTTTCATCCAAGACCGAGGTCGCTGTCTAAAATTTAGCCGCGCGATGTCGAATTAAGCAGATTTCGACTCTGTAGATTAGTGTTCCGCCCCTTCAACAGAGAAACAAGTGGCACCAATCAAAGCTCCAAAGGTGCCCTATTACCCACGTTGCAGCCATATTGCCTATGCACAGTGCTATTCCACCGCGCGCTGCAGGCGCCGTCAGTTTGAGTACCAAGCAATTGGGTGACAGGACGGTGCTGAACAAGTTTCGCCAGTCCGGGTCTTATAAATGTCTGTTCCCCAGAACCAACACACCTGATCTTGACGCGGTTCTTCTTAACACGGCAGGCGGCGTAACCGGAGGCGACTCATTTCGACTTTCCGGTAAGGCAGCAAAAGGAACGGCGCTGACTTTGACAACACAAGCCTGCGAGCGCGCCTACAAGGCCAAGCCGCAAGAACGTGGCCAGATTACCAATCATCTGACTGTTGAGACTGAAGCCCGGCTGAACTGGTTGCCGCAAGAGACTATTCTGTTCAATGGCAGCGCTCTGGAGCGACGCCTGAAAATAGAGATGGCGCCAGATGCCGAGATGCTGATGGTAGAGCCGCTGGTCTTCGGCCGTATTGCGATGGGCGAGACGCTGACCGATATCCGTCTAAACGATCGGATCGAGATACGGTACCAAGGAAAAAAGGTGTTCCTTGACGCGATCCAGTTCTCGGGTGATTGGCACAAACATCTGTCCAAACCGCATATTGCAAACGGCGCGGGTGCGATGGCGTTGATCGTCTTTGTATCGGAGTCAGCCGAAGGTCATCTGAATGCCATTCGTCAGATGCTGCCCGACACCGCAGGTGCAACTATGATCCGCAATGACCTGTTGGTTGCTCGTGTTCTTGCCGAAAACAGCTTTGCCCTCCGTCGCACATTGATGCCGATCTTGCGACGGTTGAACAAAGACACGCTGCCTCGATGCTGGATGCTTTGACATGAACCTGACCCCTCGCGAAAAAGACAAACTGTTAGTCGCCATGGCCGCCGAAGTCGCCCGCAAACGCCTGGACCGCGGCGTCAAACTGAACCACCCCGAGGCGATCGCCCTGATCACCGATGCCGTGGTCGAAGGTGCACGCGATGGGCGTTCAGTTGCTGACATGATGCAAGCCGGGGCCGAGGTGATCACTCGAGAGCAATGCATGGAAGGTGTGCCCGAAATGATCCACGAAGTTCAGGTCGAAGCCACCTTTCCAGATGGCACCAAGCTGGTGACCGTCCACAACCCCATTCGCTGAAAAAGGAAACCAATATGACACGCATGCTTTTCCCCGCCCTGATCTTCGCTGGCCCGGCAGCCGCCCATAACGGAACGCATATCCACGCGCACGGCACCGATTATGCGGCGATGGGCGTTGGGCTGGCGGTTGTTGCGCTGGCCGCTGTCGCGCTGATCACAAAGCTGAACAAATGATCCCCGGGGAGCTGTTCCCGGCTGATGGTGAAATTACCCTGAACCCCGACACTGATGCGATCACTTTGATGGTCGCCAATACCGGCGACCGCCCGGTTCAGGTCGGCTCACACTACCATTTCGCCGAAACCAACCCGGCGCTCGACTTTGACCGAACTGCCGCGCGTGGCCTGCGCCTGGACATTGCGCCAGGCACCGCTGTGCGGTTCGAACCGGGGCAGGCCCGCGAAGTTTCGCTGATCCCGATCAGTGGTGCGCGCAGGGTCTACGGCTTCAATCAAAAGGTCATGGGGGCACTCTGATGCCAGCAAAAATCAAGCGCTCAGACTACGCCGCGATGTTCGGCCCGACCGCAGGGGACAAGCTGCGGTTGGCCGACACCGATCTTGTGATCGAGGTCGAACATGATCTGACCAGCTATGGCGAAGAGGTCAAGTTTGGTGGCGGAAAGGTAATCCGCGACGGGATGGGGCAATCTCAGACCACGCGCGCCGAAGGCGCTGTGGATACGGTCATCACCAATGCTCTGATCGTTGATCACTCGGGCATCTACAAGGCCGACGTTGGCCTGAAAGACGGGCGGATCGCCAAGATCGGCAAGGCGGGAAACCCCGATACACAACCCGGTGTCGACATCATCATAGGACCCGGAACCGAGGCCATTGCTGGCGAGGGTCGTATCCTGACGGCAGGTGGGTTCGACAGTCATATCCACTTCATCTGCCCGCAACAGATCGAAGACGCGCTGCATTCCGGCCTGACCACCATGCTGGGCGGTGGCACCGGTCCTGCGCATGGGACATTGGCCACCACTTGCACCCCCGGTCCATGGCATATCGGGCGGATGTTGCAAGCGGCGGATGCTTTCCCGATGAATCTGGCCTTTGCGGGTAAGGGCAACGCTTCGCTGCCTGCCGCGCTCGAAGAACAGGTCAAAGCCGGAGCCTGCGCCCTGAAACTGCACGAGGACTGGGGAACCACCCCGGCCGCCATTGATTGCTGCCTGTCGGTGGGCGACGCGATGGACGTGCAGGTGATGATTCACACCGACACGCTCAATGAATCAGGCTTTGTTGAAAATACCGTGGCGGCCATGAAGGGTCGCACTATTCACGCTTTCCACACCGAAGGCGCAGGCGGAGGCCATGCTCCGGATATCATCAAGATCTGCGGCGAGAACCACGTTCTGCCGTCCTCGACCAATCCCACGCGGCCCTTCACCGTGAACACGGTTGAGGAACATTTGGATATGCTGATGGTCTGTCACCACCTCGACAAATCCATCCCCGAGGACGTGGCCTTTGCCGAAAGCCGCATCCGGCGTGAGACAATCGCAGCCGAGGATATACTGCACGACATGGGCGCATTCAGCATCATTGCGTCTGACAGTCAGGCCATGGGTCGGGTCGGAGAGGTTTTGATCCGCACCTGGCAAACCGCTGACAAAATGAAAAAACAGCGCGGACGTCTACCCGAAGAAACCGGTGAGAACGACAACTTTCGCGTCCGCCGCTATATTGCCAAATACACGATCAACCCTGCTATTGCCCATGGGCTCAGCCACGAGATCGGGAGCATCGAGGAAGGCAAACGCGCCGACCTCGTCCTTTGGAACCCGGCCTTTTTCGGGGTGAAGCCCGAGATGGTTCTGCTGGGCGGCACCATAGCCTGCGCGCAAATGGGCGATCCCAACGCGTCGATCCCTACACCGCAGCCGGTTTATAGTCGGCCGATGTTTGGCGCTTACGGACGGTCAGTGGAAAACTCGGCGATCACATTTGTCTCGCAGGCGGCCCATGCGGATGGGATCGGTGATACACTGGGATTGGCAAAGCAAACCGTCGCCGTCCAAAACACACGAGAAATTGGCAAGCAGGATCTTCTGCTGAACAACGCGACACCGCATGTCGAGGTCGACCCGGAAACCTACGAGGTGCGTGCGGATGGCGAATTGCTGACTTGCCAACCCGCCGAAACGCTGCCGATGGCGCAACGATATTTTTTATTCTGATCAAAAAATGTGCTGCGTTGCGGCGCGTGCAAGGCAGCAATGACCAAATACGCACTTCTAAGTGAGGCCAATATGACAGATATAAAAACCCATGGGAGGACCAACGTTTACGAGGGTCCAAATGGCACACTCAGCAACACATACAAACACGCGCTTTTCGCTGGCCGGTTTAATCGTATCCATCGGGTCGTCAATTTACTCGGCCCTGATCAGCGTAGCCGAAGCTCAATCTCGCGTCCGGCAAGTCGAATTCCTGCAATCGCTCAGCGACGAAGAGTTGAAAAACCGCGGTCTGACGCGCGAACGGATCGTGCACCGAGTGTTCTCGGACTCAATCTGGCTCTGAATATTCCCGCTGCAGAGGAGGTGATGGTATGACCGCCCTGCTCTGCACTGCGCGCCAGTATTCGGATCACACGCATGGCGATCCGGCAGACTGTCTCTCGTTGACCTACGACAACCGTTTTTTGCGGCGTAAGGTTCTTACCTGCGAAAGCGGCGAACAGATTCTCATCGATCTCGCGCAAACGACCTCACTGAACCACGGTGGCGCGTTGGTTTTGGACGACGGTCGCGAAGTGGAAATACAGGCAGCACCGGAAGTGTTGCTGGAGGTAAAAGCACCGGACCTGACACGTATCGCCTGGCATATCGGCAATCGGCACACGCCTTGTCAGATTGAAAAGACTCGCCTGTTGATCCAAGTCGATCACGTCATCCGTGATATGCTTCTTAAAATCGGAGCAAAAGTGCGAGAGGTGAATGAACCATTCACCCCCGAAGGCGGGGCCTATGGCCACGGCAGGACCCATGGCCACACCCACTGACGCCGACATCCTGACGCTGACACAATGGTTGTCCCCTGCCTATCCTGTTGGGGGGTTTGCCTACTCTCACGGGCTTGAAGCTGCGATTGACGGGGGAACTGTCGCGAATTCTCGGGATACTGAAGCCTGGATTTCAGATGTGCTGGAACATGGCTCTGGGTGGAATGATGCCGTGTTCGTTGTGGCGGCCTTCAACGCGCATGACAAAGAAGAACTGATCAACGTCGATATCGCGGCGCGCGCCTTTTGTGCGACATCCGAAAGGCTCATGGAAACCGAATTGCTGGGACAGGCCTTCGGAAATGTCACCAAAGGTGTCTGGGAATTGGACCTTGGGCAATTCACCTACCCCGTCTCAATTGGACGGGCTGCAAGACTTCAAAACCTTCCCTTGCTGCTGACGACCAAGATGTTTCTGCAAGCATTCGCAAGCAACCTTGTCGCCTGTGCGACGCGCCTTGTACCACTGGGACAGACCGATGCGCAGCGGTTGATCCGCCAGCTGACACCGTTGTGCGCCCAGATTGCTGAAAGGGCAAAAAAGGCGAGCCTGGATGAGTTAAGCTCTACCGCGTTCTTGGGGGACATTGCGGCCATGAAGCACGAAACACAATATTCGAGGATTTTCCGCACATGACCAGTATGAACGGCCCGCTTCGCGTAGGTATTGGAGGCCCAGTAGGAGCCGGAAAAACCACTTTGACCGCCGCCTTGTCTGAAGCGCTGCGCGATGTCTGTTCGGTGGGAGTTATTACTAACGACATATATACGCAGGAAGATGCCGAAGCGCTGATGCGCATGCAGGTCCTGCCGCGGGACAGGATCATCGGCGTCGAAACTGGCGGTTGCCCGCATACAGCAATTCGCGAAGACGCCTCGATCAATTTGGCCGCCGTCGCCGAGATGCAGACACGTCATCCGGATCTCGATATTGTTTTGATTGAAAGCGGAGGCGACAATCTATCAGCCACATTCAGCCCGGAACTGGCGGATCTGACCATCTACGTGATCGATGTCGCTGCAGGCGAAGAAATACCCAGGAAAGGCGGGCCGGCGATTACGAAATCAGACATCCTCGTAATCAACAAGACCGACCTTGCACCGCATGTTGGCGCTTCGCTGCAGGTTATGGAACGTGATGCGAAAATGATGCGTAAAGGAAGGCCATTCTTGTTTTCGTCACTTCGTCACAGAAGCGGGGTCGACGCAATTGTGGATCTGCTTGTGAAAGGCGGAGGTTTAAGAATTTCGGAAGCGAATTAGTCCCAGAGACGAAGAGGCTAAGATAGCTCGCCAATTAGCCCATTCCCAAGCCCTTTACACCAGTGCTTTATTAAGAATCCTTGGAGAGCGTGACCAAAAACGCAACTAAGTCTGCAATCTCCTGCTCAGACAAATTCAATTCCGAAAGAATGGCTTCACCGTCGGCGTGCAGCCTTTCAGTATGCATTTTGCTGTAATGCCGTATCACAGATTTCAGATCATCTAAGCTGCCGTCATGCATGTAAGGAGCGGTTTCAACCACTCCCCGCAGGCTGGGCGTCCGAAAGGTCCCAAAATCAGAATGGCTCCTGCGTACATTTCGAACGGCCCAGGCACCTTTCTTTTCTGGATCGTCGTTCCAGTCGCCGTCCAATGTGTAGGGGCTTGAGAGTAAAATGTTCAATCCTCCGAACCGACCTTGGTCAACCTCGGTTTCATTCAGAAAATATGGCACACCAGCGTCATGGAACTCGTTGTTGGAAAACCTCGGACCGTTGTGGCAAAATACGCATTTCCCGCGCCCTAAAAAGAGCTGAAGACCTCGCTGAGCTGCTTCGGGGTATTCCTTAGCCGCTGCAATATCTCGGCGCTCCAAAGCATCGCGAAAATCGTCAAATATCGTCCGGTCGGTGGCTAAGGTCTCTAAGTAAGCAGAAAGAGCTTTTGCAGTATTCACCAGAAAAAGTTCAGGGCTTTGATCCTGGAGGTGACCAAATATGGCTTCAAAATCATCAATGTAGGTACTTTCAGAGATAGCTATCTTTAGGCTTTCGGCACTATGCGCCATCTCTTGTTCTTCGATGATCGGATGCAGGCTGGCTGCCCAAAGATTATCGCTTTTGCCGCCCCAACCATACCAGCGCAGCCCGGCAAGGTTTCGCAGTGATGGTGTGTTTCGATTTAACAAATCACGACCGAGTGCCCGCGCCTCCGGCGTCGTAAATGCCTGTTCAGGATCATGACAACTTGCACAGGAAAATGCACCATCGACCGACAACACCGGATCGTTGAATAAAGCCTGTCCGAGCTTGATTGCCGTGGCGTCTTTGGAAAATCTATTGCTTGGATCCGGCTGGAAGGATGGTGGCCACGGCCCAAAGGACAACGTTTGTTCAATTTCGTCTTCGGTCAACAAGACATCTGCACGTACCGCCCCGGTCAGAAAAATTAGCGCAGCTGTCATCCGCAGCTTCATTTCAGCGCAATTTCTGACGTGTAGAACACCGATTGGCCACTGACGTCGACATCGATTTGCAGCTCCCACAAACCCGGCATGTGAAACAACATATCATCAATTCGGAACACTCCGCCGTCCAATGCAGTAACCTTGGGAGTATAGTTCATACCATGTTGATGAGCAGGCATGATTGCATCCACACGCATTTGGCCCACAGCAGTTTCACTACAAACTGAAACCAACACCGAAAACGGTTGGGCCAACGGAATTTCGTCGACCGCCAGATAAACCTTGGGTGCGTTTTGAACTTCCGAATTCATGCGTTGCCCCGTCGCTTCACAAGCAACCGCCGCGCTGGACCATATAAGAAACCAAGCAGCGCAGTGGGTCATTCTGATGCCAGCAAACGTTCTGCGTTAGCATAGGCAATGTTGTCTGCGATCTGGTCCGACAGCAAATCCAACCATTCACGCGAAAAATCGGCATGAGGGCCTACGTAGTACCAACGTTCAGGTGCGAACGTATCCGTACCGACCATGAACCTATCGGGATGGGCTTGGAACGCAGCCCTCCAATCCGGGTCGACACGGCCTCGCGAAACCATGTCCGAACGAAATGCCAGATCGGCCCATAGCCCGGGATAGATGTCTAGCGCATCGACCACACTGGCTGGATCGTCAAACCCAGAATGGGCCCACAATACCCGAGCTTCCGGCCATGTTTCGAAGATTAAGTCAACGGCCTCGCGATCACCATGGTGGTGCAGGATTAGGTTCCGCTCTTTCGCCAGTGCAATCATACGCTGGATGACCGGCGTCTTGATGTCATCTCCGTAAGCGTGAAACTCGCCGATGGCCTCGTAGTTGTTTTTTGCCAGGTTTGTTTCCAGATACTCGATTACAGTTTCATCGTGCATCCAGGTGTTGATCTCACCGCGACGACGATAAGGGCGAAGCGCCGGAACAACGATGTCCGGTGCCACGGCCAACAATAGCTGAGTGCCATTATCATCCGAGCTGGAAATCAGCGCTTTACGCACGCCTGCATCTCGAAGGATTTCGGCCACCTGTTCAGGCGGAACCAGTTTGACGGCATCGTGGCTGTAGTGAATATGTGCGTCAAAGATCGGTCGCTGTTCTGCGACGGCGGTACTGCAAAATAACGCTGCACTTAAAATGGAGATATGTTTCAGCACCTCAAGCCTCCTCAATATCATTCAGACCCTGGCAAGCGTCACGTCGAAATTCACGTGCAAGAAAGGTTCGGCAATCTTACCAGAAAGCTCCATTCCATCGGGAAATTCTGATGCAGGTCGTTCAACATATGTCATTACCAGATCGTCCCGAACGCCAAAGACAGTATCCTGATCTAAATAGGGATCATTGTCCGGAAAAATCTCCGTCACGAGTGAGCGATACCCGGGGGCTTTGACGATAAAGTGCAAGTGTGAGGGCCTCCATGGATGGCGACCACAAGCGCGCAGAATATCACCGACTGGCCCGTCAGACGGCACGGTGTATTCAACTGGTTTAACTGTGGTGAACGCATATCTGCCATCATCGCCAACTGACATCAGCCCGTGGAAAGAATAGGTGTCCTGTTCTTCATCCTGACTGGCGTAGAGGCCGTTGGGTGCCGTTTGCCAGATATCCAGTTCTGCCCCGGCAATAGGGTTACCTTCGGTATCGCGGATCACGCCCTCTGCAAGTAGAACCGGCCCGCCGTAGTGACGCTTCATATCGCCACCGATTGGCAGCGGGGGGGCGCCCGAGACGTGAAATGGACCTAAAACGGACGAACTGGTCGCATCGGCACTGGAATGCAGCATATCAACCAATGACGACAGGCCCAACACGTCCGAGGCTAGCACGAATTCATGCCTATCCTCGGTTTCCACCGCAGCGCAGCCTTCCAGAAACGCAATCCCGGCCCGCCATTCGTCATGCGTCAGGTTGGTTTCCCGCGCAAAGTCGTGGAGGTGTTTGACCAGGGAGCCCATGATTTCACGCATCCGTGGATCAGTATCTTTGGACAGGTACCCCATGAAGACGTCGGTGATATTGTCTTTGGTGACAGAGCGCATCTTGTCCTCCTTAAATCAGGGCAAGGCTGAGGATCGGGAACTCGATCAGAATGAACAGAACGATCAGCATCACGAACGCAAAGGGAAGCGCGCCCATGAACACGTCCTTAAGTGATATGCGGTCATCGTTAATCGTGGATTTGATAACGAAGCAGGATATACCCAAAGGTGGTGTCAAAAGACCGATTTCAGCCCCGACCACGGTGATAATGCCAAACCAGATCAGCGACATATCAAGCGCTTCGGCCATGGGTAAGAACAGCGGTACTACAATCAGAATGATCGACGCGGTGTCGAGCAATGTTCCCAGAAATAGCATCAACAGAACATAGAGCAGCATGATCGACCAGAAAGATGCGGAATTCCCCGCAAGCAGATCCTGCAGTTGATTGGGTAGCCCGGCCAGTCCCAGCATGCGGCTGTAGATTGAAGCGGCCGTGATCAGGAACAGGATCGCCGCTGTGATGTGACCGGTTTCCAGCAACGCGTCCCAGAATGCGCGTGGAGACATCGACTTGCGGGCAACCGCGATGATTAGCGCAACGAGAGCTCCGGCGGCCCCTGCTTCTACGGCAGTCAACCAACCTGTGTAGATACCACCAAGGACGATGGTAATGATGAAAAGTGTCGGCAGTGTTTTGGAAGCTATCTCGCGCCCTGACATCCACTCGGTGTCTTCGACAACGCGGCCACCGACGAATGCAGGGGTGAAACGACCCATAACCCAAATCGCGCCTACATAAGCGATCGCCAGCATGATCCCCGGAATAACCCCCGCAAGGAACATGTCCCCTACAGATTGCTCGGCGACAAAGGAATAGATGATCAGCATCGCCGAGGGCGGGATGATCATCCCCAAAACCGAAGACCCGGCGACCACGCCAACAGCAAAGCGTGGGTTATAAGCCTGCGCCATCATCTGCGGGACCGAGACCTTGGTGAACACGGATGCGGAGGCTATTGACGACCCAGTCACTGCGGCAAAGACGGCGTTGGCTCCAACGGTTGCCATACCGATACCGCCTTTGACCTTGCGAAATCGCATGGTCATGACTTCGTAGATTTCCCTGCCCAACCCGGCTTTTGAGACAATGAGCCCCATGAAAGTAAACAATGGGATTGTTGCAAAGCTGTATTCCATCGCGCTGTCGCCGACCGCCACTTTCAGCAGGTTGAGCGCAAGCGTGAAATTGTCCCGCATCAGCCAGATCGACACGAACGAGACCACGCCCAATGCGATGGGAATGTAAACGCCTGCGTAAATCAGAAAGACGATGGCTATGACCGAGATCAGGCCAATCTCAATCGGCGTCATTCTGCGGCCTCGTCATGTTCAGGTGCACGAATTAGATGCGGGCGGTCCTGCGCCGTGACAACCTTGAGAAGGAAGATCACGCAGGCAAGCGCAGTACCGCACGCGATGACCAGTTTGACCGGCCACCATGGCAGAGTGAAAAGACCCGGAACTCCGAAGTAGTCCTGTGTCTCCCACATATGCATGAACTCGGGAAAGGTTACATAAGCAATCAGACCCATGAAGATTGCGGAGATGGCATTGATAATGCGCCTCAGGTTGGCCGTTAGCCCAGGACGGCGGTGGTGTAGCAGGTTCAGAAACCCGTCCGAGCGCGTCAGCCGATCCACTCTGACTACGTCGGCCAGCTGCAAAAAAACGATCATCACGACCGAAAACTGCACCATTTCATAGGTGCCACGCAGAGGTGCCGAAAACAGACCGCGCGCAATGACGTCGACATTTAGAATGACCACCAACGCAAGGACGACAAGCGTACCCAATGCGTTGGCGGCGATAGCAAGCGAATTGGCGACCCGCGACAAGCCAGCAACTGCGGTCTTCAGCATGAAAGGCCCCTTTCGTGGATCGCCAGACTGTTACTCGGCCGTCCAGTCACGCACTCCGGTAAAACCGGCGTCCTGCAGCTTGCCGAGATAAGCGGCCAGTATCGCGTCGCCTTGTTCACCGTTCTCATTCAGTGTGGCTGCCCATTCCTGTGCTACATTTGGCATTGCGTTGGCCCAGGCCGCTCGGTCTTCGTCCGAAACTTCGACAATCGTCCCGCCGGCTTCGGTGTATGCGTCCCTTGAGGCCGCAGCCCGGTCCATAGCGATGCCAGCCACATGATCACGGTAGTCAATTGCGACGGCCTGCAGAACGCCTTTGACTTCATCCGGCAACTTTGCCCAATAGTCAGAATTCACTGTGATCGTCTTGGAGTTCACGGCACCCAAGTCAGCTTTGAGCATGTAAGGAGCTACTTCGGCGATCTTGAAGGTCTTGGCTGCTTCAGGCCACAGCATCGCACAATCAACAAGGCCGGTTTGCAGCATATTGTAGAAATCGGTCAGGCCACCACGAACCCCCGCTGCATCTTTGATACCTTCGAGATATCGGAGGTTCAGTCCCGCCCCTGCCACTTTTCGGCCTTCCAGATCAGAAACAGCCGAGACCGGCTCTGTACAAAAAACCTGATACGTATCGAGTACTACACCGGTCGCCAGATAGACTTGGTTCTGCGCAGCGAACTCATTTTGCATCGCTGGGTATTCGCGCGCGATCTCATCCACGGCTTTCGCTACAGCGCGAGAGTCCGATGACACGAAGGGGGTCGACCCCGATATCCCCTGACTGGGCAACTTGGACGAATGGAAGATAGTTGTGACAATGCCGATGTCGCCAAGGCCAAGCTGGATCCCTTCCAGCACGCCCTTCGGCTTTACGATCGAACCGCCATAGTTCTCTTGCCAGTTCATCTTGTAGTTGCCGGAGTCGGCCAGCCGCTTATCCACTTCTGGAATGAAGAAATTGGTGAATTCTTTCACCCACAAGGCCCGATCGGGATAGCCATCAATCACGACGGCGGAAATGGTCTCTTCTGCTGCAAGAGGCAACGCCATGGTGCCTGCCAGAGCAAATCCCATTAGGCTGCGTTTAGTCCAGTTTTTCATTTCTCTCCTCCCAGAAAGTCGGGTCCTGTCGATTTTTATTGGTTGGTTTTGACCCAGTTGACGGTCAGGTCCGTGCCTGCCGCTTGAAACAGTTTTGCGATGGCGCAATACTTGGCTGTCTCCTCGCCCACGCGTGTCAGATCCTCCTGACTGGCGGGCGTATCGCACTTCACAGTGAGTTCGATTTCGGGAAACGGAACATCGATCTCCTCTTCCATCAGGACACCGCGCCGGTCCAGCCTGCATTTCGCGTCGATTGTCACAGTGCCCAGGTCAACTCCCAACCGATGTGCGTTCTTGTGCCCGATGACATTCGTACAGGCGATCAGGGCTGCCATTGCGGTTTCGGTCGGAGACGGACCAAGATTTGTCCCGCCGCGTTCGACGGGTTCATCGACAACAACATCAAGATCGCGAATTGGTATCTCAGTCCGCGCATGAGTCGGGCATTGAGCTGTCGTACGGTAGGTTACGACAGGTTTGACTTTCATCGCCACAGCGTCACCTCCTCATGCATAAGAGCAAACCTTTTCGAATGAGAAGCGAGGCAACTTGTGAAACAATCCTGTTTCGTCTGCGTAGCCCAGATTGCAAAGAAAGTTCGACTTGAGCGTTGTGCCCGCGAAGAATTCCTCGTCGACGATCTTGTTTGAAAAGCCAGACATGGCGCCGACGTCCAACCCAACCGCACGCGCGGCGATCATGAAGTAAGCGCCCTGAAGCGTTCCATTGCGAAACGCTGTATCGGCTACATATTCGGGATTGTTTTCGAAAAGTGGCCGTCGATCTTCGTGCGGGAAAAGAAAAGGTAATTCCTTCCAGAAGTCCATGTCATAGGCAATGATCGCGGTGACCGGCGCATCCATCATCTTTGGCACGTTCTTCGGCTTTAACGACTTGGCTAGGCGCTGTTTACCTTCCGCACTTTTAACGAAGACGAAGCGGGCGGGCAGCGTGTTCATGCTGGTCGCGCCGTTGATCGTGATGTCGTAGATTTCTTCAAGCAATTCGTTAGAAACAGCCTTGTCGGTCCAGGCGTAATGAGATCTGGATTCGCGGAGGATCAGAGCAATTGCGTCGTCTGAAAGACGTGGAATGCGCTCGCGCAGATCGCGATGATCTTGCTGCGCCTTTGCGCGAAGTGCCTCCAGCTCTGCCCCTGTTGGTGCGCTCATGCTGCGGCCACCTTAGTCTCGGCGTCCTTTTCGTCAATGACGGGGCTGGCGCATATGCCGATGCCCTCAATTTCGACCTCGACGGTTTCACCCGGCTTCAACCAACGTGGATTGGGCTTTTTGGCGTGACCAACACCCGGCGGCGTACCCAACGCAATCAGATCACCGGGTTCGAGCGTGGTATATTCCGAGATCGTGGCGATGACCTGAGGGACCCCCCAGATCATGTTGGCGGTGTTCGAGCTTTGCAGGATTTCGTCCCCCACGCGGCTTTCGATTTTCAGGCCGGATGCTCCTTCCGGCAAGTCTTCCGGCGTTACAGTGAAAGGGCCGATCGCGCCTGTGTCATCGAAGTTTTTGCCGGGCGTCCATTGAACGGTTTTACGCTGATAATCCCGCAGCGACCCGTCGTTAAACACGGTGTAGCCGAAGACATAATCCAATGCGTCCTCTTCCGAGATATGACGGCCGCGTTTTCCAACGATCAGCATAAGCTCGGCTTCGTAGTCGAGTTTCTCGGAACAGGTAGGCCGCACCATAGGTTGCCCTGCCGCCATGATCGAATTCTTCCCACGCATAAACAGCGTCGGATACTCCGGGATATCATACCCGCCTTCCTTGATGTGGTCCGTGTAGTTCAACCCCATGCAAATGATCGTTCCGGGAGCGGCAACGGGCAATGCCGGGGTGATGGAAGACACGGGCACACTGTCTGCCGCGTCAATTTTGGGGGCAAGTGAGTCGGCCAGTTCAGGCTTGGCTATCAAACCCATCAAATCCGAACCGACGACAGGGTTCAAAGCCGTTAGATTCACTGCGTTTTCACCGTTTACAGCAAAAACCGCTGTGCCATCCAAAGTCTCTCCCACCAGGTATTTCATTTTCACCATCCATGTCAGTTCACTTGATTTTTGCCGACTATTTTGCAATATGTCAAATAATATCGATATTTTTGGAGGACGCAAATGGTTGCCTGGGCGAACTACAAATCAGAAGCAAAAAGCCGTGGTGCACTTGCTTTGGAACTCTACGTAGTACTCAGCACTCCTGCCAAAAAACCCGAAGATGTAAAGGCGTCGCTACCTGACCACCTGGCCTATCAGGCACAGCTTGAACGCGCGGGACAGCTGGCTTTTGCAGGGCCAATGTCGGATGAGACTGGTGAGCACATGCAAGGAATGGGCCTGATTATCTATCGTGCTGACAGTCTTGAGGCTGCCCGAAAACTGGCCGAGGACGATCCGATGCACCAAAGCGGTGCGCGCGAATTTGAACTTCGGCGCTGGATGATCAACGAAGGCTCGCTGAGCCTTTCAGTTGGCCTATCGACTGGAACGAGTGCCCTCAGTTAAGAGCAATCAAAAGTTTTGCCTCGAACAAAGGAACGGTCGGATATGGACGCCATGCTTGATACTGAGGGTAAAGAGACATCAGCCACGCATGGCGCGTATCGAAGGCTCCGCGACATGATCTTGACCGGAGAATTACCTCCGGGACAAAAACTCAAGATCGAGCAGCTTCGGGGGCTTTTGGACACCGGCGCTAGTCCGGTTCGCGAAGCGCTTAGCCTTTTGACTTCGGACATGTTGGTCGAGCGGATTGATCAGCGCGGATTTCGGGCAGCACCAGTCAGCAAGTGTAACTTCGAAGAAATACTCCTGTTGCGATGCAACCTCGAGGAAACAGCGCTGCGCGCTTCCATCGTCAATGCAGACGGAGCTTGGGAGGACAGGCTAGTCTTGCGTCACCATCATATGAAAAAGGCCAGTCAAAAAGGCGCGCCTGACTTCGAAGACGCCCACAAAGCGTTTCATATGGCCTTGTTGGAAAATGCAAAACTGCCATTGCTGCTACGGTATTGCTCGCAGCTATACGACCTGAACATTCGCTATCGCTATCTGGCGGCTGGCGGTTCGAGCTACAAGAAGCGGGACATTGCCGCTGAGCATCAGCAAATCTTGGACGCCGCACTAAATCACGACGCGGACAGCGCAACTCGGCACCTAGTTGATCACTATCGTCGAACAGGCGAATACCTGAGTAGTCAGATGGAGCCCTGAAATGCAGCGGAATTGGTTTCTGGGTGATCTATTGAACCAATTTCTGGAGCGTACTGAAATAGGCGTGGCAAAGATGACAAACGGTCCATTGCCGAACTATGTGAAGCGCTATTGTCTGCCGAAGGTGAAGTATCAGGTTTCACGCTCGCGTCTACGATCCTTGAGCGCTACCACACCCTGAATGATGCGGAAAAACTAGACTTTTTTGTCTATTTGAATGACCAACTTGAGTTGGATGCGGCTCAACTTTCTGCGACAGCCCGCATCTACGCCAGTGATCAAAGTGTCATTTTTTATCAAAGGCTTAGTGAAGTTTCAGAGCCAGGGCGGGATGAGTTGTGGGTTTCTTCTATGGCAGTGGTGTGGTCAGCGCAATTGCCGTGGCCTCCCCAAAATTGGCGGCGGGCGTGCCATTCTATGGTCGCCAGCCAGCAGTTGAGGATGTGGCCAAAATTCAGGCACCGTTGCAGATTCAGATGGGAGAGCTTGATGAGCGCAGCAACGCAGGTTGGCCGGATTTTGAAGCCGCCCTGCAATCCAACGAAAAGGTTTACCAAGCCTACATCTACGATAATGCCAACCATGGTTTTCATAACGACAGCACGCCTCGTTATGACGAGGAAATGGCAAACCTAGCCTGGTACCGCACCATTGATTGGCTCAACACTTATCTGAAGTAACTACAGTGTACGGCGAAGCGCGCATTGTGTTTTAATCGCTTCGTCGTAACCCTCAGTCTACCGGTGCCGATTCATTTTAAGCTCCAGTAATCTATCTTCCATGATCAGATAGGTCGAAAGGAACGCTTGGCTACAAGGCTTGGGAAAAAAAAGACATCATCGCTAAAAGAAGCCTTCATTGGCGGGGTACAAAACCATTGGTTGTTTACTAAAAACGTCGAAACACGAGCGTCCTGTGGGAGTTATGTGAGGCGTTCTCTGGTTGAGTGGTCGACTCGTCAGAGTATAGCCTGCACAGTCACCTAAGCCTGAATGCTTGCTACTTAAGTTCGCCGGATATCCCTCTCACCTGCTGCGAATTTCCGCATTCCGCCCGAAGTAATCCCAAAAGATGAAGTTGAATTGGATACCAGATGAAAGAAGTGAGGCGAAAATGGCAAAGTTTTGTCACTGGTGGCAGAACTATGTGTCGGTCACGCTTAACTAAGCTTTTGAACTTTATTTGTGTTCTTTTGTCGACTGCCTTCGCCACTACTGCAGTTGTAAAATATCCGGAACGCAAAGTTTTCTTTTTGCCGGCATTTTGTCCGCACCATCCGATCGTTTCAGTCGCTTGGGACCGTCTTTTACCTTGATCTTCGGCTTTGCTAGTGGGCCCTTCAAGGTCACGGGCCAGGGACTCTTCGAAAGCGGTTCGCCAATCTTGCGGGGCTGCAGGTTTAGGTCCAAAACCTTGCCCGCTACATTAACACCGCCAAAGACGACGACTTGGACATGATCTGTCTCCAATGTGGTTTGTTTCGTCGAAATATTTCCATTCGAAATACTAATCGGTGCACGCAAACATATGATCGGAGCAACCTTTTGTTTCTCTTTGGTAAACACCCAAGGTAGTATCCCTAGCCCTGCCAGATCCAAAAGCTGGGTCTCGATCGAGCCGTCACGCATTGAGACCGTGGCATTGCCGTTCATGCTGTTGGCAAAATGCTTAGGTGAATCGGTTCCGCCGGTCACCGAAAAATCTGCATAGATGGTACCGCTTGCGCCCTTTTTGAAGTTCAGGTTGTGAAGAATTTCATCCAGCTGCCAGCCGCCTGCTGTGCCGGTCAGCGTGAGCAGATGCGCGTCGTTCGATAGATCCATTTGTCCGCTGACATCGAAATGAGCACCTCCGTATTCAAAATTCAAAGGTCCGGCCTTGAGTTCATTTTCGTTGAGCGTCAGTTCACTCTGCAAACTGCTGATGCCTTTGGCGCCCTCTATGTGCCGAAGATCAACGTCGACATCCATATCCATACCGGACAAGAGAATTGAACGCCCAATAGGTTTAAGTGTTACGTCTCTTAGAGGACTAGTGTCGCCGGATTCCTCAATGACGTCTTCCTCGTCGGGCTCTGGACCGCCAATTTTCCTCAATTGTGCAGCGGCCTGAACGATGGTTCGGATCTGATCTATCTTTATCAAGTCACTCTCTATGGAACCCTGCAGTACAGGATCACTCGTTGCATCATCAAGATCGGCCATAATTTGCAGGACAGAGTCGGCAACCTTGACTTTGGCATTCGCATCCCAATCGGTTCCTTCGCTGGCAAGGCCAATTTCAAAGATAGCCTGTCCAGTTTCCACCCGTTCAAGCGATAGGGCTTCTAACAGGTCCGCTCCGGAGGGGACTTCTACTTGAATTGCCAAGTCCAGGTTCTCGAATTTGAGCACATTTTTGACAGAGCCATGCACCTCAAGGTTCCAAAGTTCCGTTTCGCTTGTCTGGCCATCCAAATTTGTCAGCGAAAGCTGATTGATGTCGCCGTTCAAATGAAAGTTACCAGAAAATCGACCAAGTTGATCATCCGGTCCCAGAAGCTCTGATGAGATCAAGCTGCTTGCGGGTATATCCATTAACCCGTCGGCCGATATGCCTTGTAATTGCAACGCGTCTTCGACCGAACCGTCCAAAATGATAAATGGATCAGCAGGGTTCCCAATTCTCAAATTGATGTTTCCAACACTCAAGGCGCCTTCGGGTGTTCTGGAAAGCTCGGAAAACTTAATCGGGGGCGGCCCTTCACCAGAGGTATCCAATGTGAACCCGTTGGTTTCAATGACCATTTGCCGCTGCGGGACCTGCCCGGGTACGCTATCGATAACCATGTCAACTGCTATTAGTTTTAGATCATACCGCGACGCGGCTGGGGCGGGTTCAGCATCTTCAGGGTACAACCGAATGCGGGTTGTCAGGGATACGTCTTCTGGGTTTCCCAACTCTCCGATTTGTCCCGTCAGCGAAAGGCTTTGCCCACCATCCAATTCAGTCAATACAGCCAGGTCATCAATCCGGGCTACGCCGTCGACTGATTTGAATGTTGCACCAATGCTTCCTGAACCCTCCAGAACGCGATTGAGTTTCAGGATATCAAGAAGCTGACCAAGTTCGGCAACCTCTATGGTCGTATTCACTTGTAGCCCGTTCTCTTCAGGGACTTCTTCGGCGGCAATCGCAATCTGTTCGAAGTTCACTGCGACCTGAAACGGGTCGTCCGCGGGAATGCTCGCGTTCAGATCAAACTTCTCTCCATTTAGTGAACCAGCCCCAACCGCGGTCGCAACGTCGGTTTCCGTATCACGCTTTAAAAACAGCTCAGGAAGCTGCAGATCCAGCACAAGCCCGTTTAGATCGTTCTGGTAAAGAACGGCAACATCGGTCAGGTCAATTTTTTGGTCCGTTAGAATTCCAGCCACAGACAGGTTTGCAGGTTTGGCCGGATCCCCGGCTTTAGCGCCCGTTTGGGAAGCGGACTGCCAGTTTCCGACACCGTCTTTGTCCGTGATCAAGTTGAGGTGAACACCCGAGATAGAAAGCTCACTCAGCGACAATTTGCTGTTCCAAAGGTCGCGGGCAGAAATATTGAACTCAAGTTTGTCGATTGCCGCCAGATTCGCTTTGGTCTTGATCGCGCCGGGTAGTACCAATCCCGCTGCGGATACCTGCAGTTTCCGACCAAGGCCTAGACGCACTTCATCTTCTATTAACACGTCCTGACCAAGTTTCTTCGAGATCAGGTTTTCAACAAAAGTGGTTCTGACAGAAGAAAACAACGCAGAGGACAGGAAAAGCCATGCCACAACAACCGCGACGAACGCGACAGCGCAACAAACCATTACACCTCTTGTGATGAACCGCACGCTTTTCTCCTAAGGTTCTGATTCCTTTCTTGGGCAGACTAGACCATTAAAGCATCATGTTAATGGAATATGTGGCTTCTTATTTTGCTGAACCCTAAATGACCTTGACCATTTAGCCGACTTCTCTGGCGGAATTGGTCGGGCGGCCAAGAAACGGTTAAAGGACCAAATTTAGGATGTGCTGCCGACCCAGTTTCAAAAAAGCTGGCTTGAAACGCGTTTAACGATTCATAAACGGGCACATTGCAATAGCTTTGACTACTGCGCCTGGACGCCCCAATTAAACTAGACGCGGATAAAATACTTCAATTTCCCACATCCATCTAATTACTGCTATATGTGAATTCTTCAAACGACGGGGACACAATGAATTCGCTAACTAGAATAACACGTGGGATAGGCGTCGCTTTCAAGGACGGTAGAGTGAAAGGCCTTCTTGCCTTCACAGTCGGAATGATTTTATGGGCCTCGGTCTTCTACCACTTTGTCGAAGGTTGGAGTTGGCTAGACTCGATCTACTTTTCCGTAGTGACAATTTCGACCGTAGGGTTCGGTGACTTCTCACCTGAAACTGCGGCGGGGAAAATCTTCACAATGGTATATATCATTGTAGGCTTGGGTGTTTTCGTGACTGCGGCGACCACAGTGGCAGATACAATCTTGTCCCAAGACGACGAAAAAACGGACAAATAGATTATCCCCAATTGAGGCAGTTTGAGTTCATGCGCAGGTATCAGTGCGACCGCGCATCTGAAACCGTGCCTCGGATTCACTCGTACCTTCAAACTGATAGATGATCGCCGAAAACTCAAAAAATATACATATTACGTTTTTTGAGTGTATTGTTTGGAAAACAGATAGTGGAGGGATGGAATGGAAAAGACCCAGGACGCGAAGATTGTCGACCTCGCGATACGATTGCTCTTTCTCGGATTATTCCTCTACAGCGCCCTGGTCATGGTGGCTCCGCTTGCAAGTGTGGTTATCTGGGCAACGATACTCTGCGTCGCGCTCTACCCGGCATTTGATTGGCTGCAATCCAAGCTGGGAGGACGTAAGAAGCTTGCCACAACAATTATCGTTCTGTTGGGCCTTGTTCTGACCCTGGGGCCAGTCGCAACTGCGGTGTCTGGTGCTGCAGAACTAGGGTCTGAATTCGCGGAACAAGCAGACAAGGGTGAATTGAAAATCCCCCCTGCGCCCGAGGGCCTCAAGGAATTGCCGTTGGTTGGAAATAAAATCTCCGATGTCTGGGGAATGTTTGAGCGCAATCTTGACGGCGCGCTTGCAAAATACGGCGCGCAAATCCTTGAGATAACCAAATCGCTCTTCGGAAAGGTGCTGGGCATTGGTATCGGGCTTCTTGGCTTAGCTCTGTCCGTGTTGATTATGGGGGCATTGTTCAGCCCGGGGCCAAATTTGGTCCAGGGTCTTCAGCGCTTTGCCAATCGTGTCTTTGCACCACGCGGCGGTGAATTCGTGACACTGGCAGGTGCAACGATCCGGAACGTTACAAAAGGCGTGATTGGCGTAGCAGCCATTCAGGCTGTTTTCGTTTGGATACTGCTGGCTTTGTTCGGGATTTCTTCGGCCGCCACACTGGCATTTGTCTGCCTCATACTCTCAATTATCCAAATCGGGCCCGGATTGGTTCTTATACCGGTAATTATCTACGCATGGAGCTCCATGTCTGGCGGAACTGCTTTGATCTTCACCATACTGGCCGTTCCAGTCATGATAATGGACAGTTTCCTAAGACCTGTGTTCATCTCAAAAGGCCTTGAGACTCCCATGTTGGTCATCCTCATCGGTGTTCTCGGAGGTATGATGGCGTACGGGTTGATCGGCGTTTTTATGGGGCCGGTTCTCTTTGCTGTCTTCTATGAGCTGTTCAAGGTTTGGATTGATGCATCGCCCGAAGCCGATGACGCTGCTGAAGGTGCGTTGAAATGAGAAAGACAATATGGACAACCCTCGCTGTCATTCTGTTTTTTCTTGTTTGGTACTTGGTCGCTGATCGAAAAACGCCATTTACCGGGAACGCCAGAGTAAAAGCTGTGGCCACCCAAATCGTGCCTCAGGTAACCGGAACGGTAACGGAAGTTTTGGTAGAAAACGGCCAAGTCGTTTCGGCAGGTGATGTTCTGGTTCGAATAGATTCCAGACCCTACGAAATCGAGCGTTCAAAGGCGGAAGCTGATCTTGAAGCGGCGACCCAAGAAGTGGGTGCGTCTTCGGCAGAGGTAAGTGCGGCACAAGCCAAACTCGCAAGGGCGCAGAGCGATCTGGATACGATGCGCATTCAGACGGAACGTGTATTTGCGCTCGAAAAGAAAGGTTTGATTGCCGTCTCAAAGGCCGATGATGCACGAGGACAACTGGCAGAATCTGAGGCAAACTTTGAGAACGCAAAAGCTGATCTGGAAAAAGCGAAGCAAAGGCTTGGTGACGATGGGATTGAAAACCCGAAAATCCAGCGCGCACTGGCGGCCTTGGCGGATGCGGAACTGAACCTTGAATGGACCGAACTGCGTGCTCCGGCGACAGGTGTCATTTCTAATCTGCTGATTGCCCCCGGAACGTATGCGCGATCCGGCCAGGATCTTTTGACGTTTCTGGATGCAACCGACGTCTGGATCGAGGCGTATTTTACCGAAAACAATCTGGGAAGAGCTTCAATAGGGTCTCCGGTTGATGTGGTGTTGGATATGCATCCAGGTAAGATTGTTCCGGGCGTCATTGAGAGCTTTAGTGCTGCTGTTTCTTTGAGTGGCGGTGATGAGCCGGGGCAATTGGCGAGCCCGCCAAGCACCAAGGGATTTTTGCGGGAGCCTGAAAGGTTTCCGGTCAGGATTGTTTTACCCGGCTATGAAGCTGGAAGTGCCGAAGACGATCTTCGCTTTCAACTGAACGGGCAGGCCGATGTGATCATGTATCTAAGCGACAACTCGTTGCTGAACCTCGTGGGCCGCGCCTACATCCGCGTAGTTTCAATCTTCTCCTATGCGTACTGAGGATCAAAGCTCTGTCACCCGGCTTGCGCTGGGTGTTACGGGTGTCTTTGCATTGGGCCTATTTCTTGGATGGCCCCTTGCCGTTGTTGGGGCGGTGTTTACTGCCCTTTTCCTTCAAGCACCTGCAGCACTACCTTTGGCAGCATTTGGTAAGCTGTTTGTCTTCTCGATTGGATTGATGTTCATTTCATTCCTTTTGTCGTCAATCTTCTCACCTTATCCTCTTGTGTTTCTCATTCTGGTGGCCATTGGAATAATCCTGTCTTTCATTTGGTCAGTTTCCGGTGCCGGAGTATTGCCGGGTGTCATCGCTCTCATGGGGGCGTTGATGATTCCGAATTTGGTGCTGCAATCACAGGATCTGGCTTTGGTGCTTGTGTATTGGATCCCGTTGAACCTGCTGTTTGCTGGCTTCGTATCGACGCTGATGTTCGTGTTGATACCCGCTGCACCTCAAACGGCACCTCAAAAGAAAGCTGCAGCATCGCCGGACTTCGACTCACATCGCCGAATAGTCAGGATGTCTCTTGTCACAGTGCCCTTTGCTATGGCGTTCTTTATTTCCGGCGCTTCTGCTTTGTTGGTTCTGTTTTTTGTCGCCCTGCTGAGCCAGCAACTTGCGGCAATGCCTGCTGCAGGCAAAGCAGTTGCAAAAGCAATGCTGACGGCAAATCTACTTGGGGCGGCAGTCTCCATCATATGCTATGAAATAAACGTAATAGCTCCGGTTATTCTAACCCCCATTCTGCTGTGTTTTTTCTTTTGCCTAACACTCGGAGCACTTGGAAAGTCAAAAGTCCCGCTCGCCGCCGCCGCCGGTTCCGCTATTACAACAGCTCTGATTGTATATGGCGGTTCGGTTGCGCCGTTTTCAGACGAAGCTGACGTCAAGAGCATCACTCGTGTATTGCAAGTCGCCAGCGCCGCTTTCTTTGTAATTATCGCATATGTCGTGGTGGATGAATTCTGGCCAGAAAAAGAGCGCCAGGCGACTCCATGAAGTTAGTTGCGATAAAGCTTGGCGCTGAAACCAGCAGAGTTGCCAGTTTGACCGATTTTTTGCAACCAGCGCATTAATTGCAGCGCCATGGCAAACCGCGAACATCGCTGAAGCGGTTTTATGTCGAGCGATCTCTGGTTGAGTGATGGCCGTTCGGTGGAACAAGTACGAAAGGCTGCCTCCTCGCGGGACGAATGAAGCTTTCGCCGAAGCTGCGCCAACGTCTGCCTTCCCTTCGAAAGTCAGCGTTGAGCAACACTGACCGGAAGTTTCTGTGCGTTACCCCATTGCCTCGGCGATTGCCCATACATGCGCCTGAACTCGCGACTGAACTGGGACGGGCTGACGTAACCAACGTCCATTGCGGCTTCGTTCACAGGCATCCCGCCCGCGATCTTCATGGCGGCGTTGTTGAGGCGCATCGACTTAACGAATTGGATTGGTGCCATCGTCGTGACTTGCTTGAATTTACGATGGAAGACGGCCCGGCTCATGCCCGCTCGGCTTGCCATATCGTCAATCGAGACCGGCGCATCCAAGTGTGACGACACATGCGCAATTGAACGTGCGATGGCGTTGCCAGCACCGAATGCCTGCCGGGCGAAGGTGCCAGCTTCTCCCCTCAGGATCGCATAGAGCACCTCACGTAATCGCGCCTCGCCAAGAACTGCTGTATCCGTCTCGCTGTTTCCGAGCTGCAGTAGCCGCAGCAGAGCTTCAGTGAATCCATCGTCCCATCGTGCAAACCTAATTCCTGGCTCCCGCAGATCTCCTTTGACCGAAGGCAGAACGCCCCCGGCATTTTCCATCTCCATTGCCAACTCGGCCATGGCGCGTTGCTCAAGAGAGATCATAACCCCGTAGAGAGGGTTGTCATGCGAGGCCAAAGGCGTCCCCGCCTTGACCGGCATCGACATTGGGCAGCAGAGGTATTGACTGTTGTCATATTCGTATCTTCGGCCACCCAGAACGGCTTCCTTCACACCACTCACAATGGCCACGATGCAGGGCTCGTAAACGGCTGGAACACAGGGGATTGATTGCGTGGCGCGAAATAGCCGCACGCCCTTGATGCCTGTCTCGGTCAGGCCGTCTGTTTCGGTTCGGTTAGCGATGATTTGTTTAATCTGATCCTTGCTCATAACAGAGATGTAATGGCTCCAGATCGATGCTGGCAACTACCTTGATGTAATCGGGCAAGTATTCGCGATGATCTCGCCTGTTTCTGTGCTTTGGTGAGAGTTATATGCATTTCCAAGTTAACACACTCTTCACTCGATCCCTGCGCTGACGCAGTTAGGAGACAAAAGATGCCCGATACCACCTTTGGACCCAAAGGCTGGATGCCTGAGCGCCTCGGCGACCTCTCCGGCAAGACCTACCTCATCACGGGTGCCAACGCCGGTGCCGGGTTCCAGGCCGCGCGGACGCTCCTAAAAAAGAACGCCAAGGTCGTAATGTTGAACCGCTCGGTTGAGAAGTCTCAGGCAGCTGTTGAGGACCTGAAAACTGAGTTCGGCAGCGAGGCGGAAGTGAGCTTCATTCGCATGGATCTGGCCTCGCTGACAAGCGTACGCGAAGCTGCGGAAGAAGTTCTGAATTCTGTTCCCCGGATTGATGCGCTCATCTGCAATGCTGCCATCGCGCAGGTGCCAACCCGCAAGCTGACAGAGGATGGGTTCGAGAGTCAGCTCGGTACCAACCATTACGGTCACTTCCTGCTCTGTGGTCTACTGTTTGAGCGGATCGAAGCCTCGAAAGGTCGGATCGTTGTTGTCGCCAGTCTTGGCTACAACATGGGCCTGAAGACGATCAAGTTCGACGACATGAACTGGGAAGAGGGTTACGGGCCGAATACCGCCTACTCGCAAAGCAAGCTGGCGCAAATGATGTTCGCTTATGAATTACAGGACAGGCTTGCCGCCGCAGGGCGCACCGAGGTCGAAGTCTATGTTTGCCATCCCGGCTCTTCGGCAACGTCACTGATCAGCACAAGTGGCAGCCGGACGATGCGGTTCATCTGGTGGCTGATGACCAAGACTCCTATGGTTCAAACAGCCGAGCAAGGGTCCTATCCCGAAGTCATGTGCGCCATCGAAGAGACTTTGACCGAACAACGCGCACTCTACGGACCAACAGGCCGCTTAGAAGCTGTTGGCCCGGTCGGCAAGGGTACATTGAACCCGCATGCATATGAGAAGGATGTGATGGTTCAGCTATGGAACGTATCCGAAAAGGCGACTGGTTTCAGCTGGGAGGTCTGAGTTGATGGGTTGTGTGACGTGCCCCAGTGTTCCATCACTAAAGCTGACATCGATGTCTTGCATACCCACGTCGTCTAACTGACGGGATTGCTATTCTTGACGGTCAGACATGCAACTCAACTAGCTGAATAAGGTTTCCAGAGGTGTCGTAGAACACTGCCATTGTCGCGCCACCTGCCTTCACTGGGGGTTGAATAAATTCCACCCCTGCCGCCTCGAGCTTGGCAACCTCTGCGTCAATGTCGTCAACACTGAATGCCGAAACGGGAATGCCATCAGCCACAAGTGCTTCCTGATAGGCACGGCTCGCCGGATGCACATTCGGCTCTAAGCCTAACTCCACTCCTTCGGCTTCCTCCGCTGATACCAGTGTTAACCAGCGGTGCTGGCCGGGTGGAATATCGTGCTTCACAACAAACCCAAGTTTGTTGGTGTAAAAATCCAGAGCCTTAGATTGATCGTCCACAGAAATACTCTTCATGTACATTTTCATAGTGCGTCTCCTTGGGAATATAGGTCCACCCAGGGATTGATCGCACCCGCGATCGGCGCGGCCACCAGGGTGTGAATTTTTGTGCGCCCCCGCCAAGTCGTTGTGATCAGACCTGCCTGCTCAAGCGTATTCAGATGTCGAGTTATGCCTTGTCTGGAAATTGTGACTGAATGCTCTTCCAACAAACGAGCACAAAGTTCGAAAAGCGTCTGGTCGTGACGCTTTCTCAGCTCTTCAAGGATCAACAACCGCGTGGTGTCGCCAAGGGCGTTGAAAAGAATGCTTAGTTGCGGATCAAAATGAACGCTCATGCTTCATCATGCAACAATAATGTTGCATATCAAATCGAACTATCAGTTCGAGCAGTTCACGGCATTCATTTCTTAGGGCTCGTCGCTGACATTCTTTGTGCCCCTCACGAATGACAGATTTGGATATCCGGAATATTCGGTCCCGTGATCTGATCCGGTCGCTATACGGGACAAAGCGGAAACTGTTCGAATGCTAGCTGGTGCGAATAATGATGGGCTGATTGGACGGCGGCCACTTCACTCTCGCCACCATCCATCTATTTCGAAGGCGATTAGTAGGAGAGCTGGTAGTAGGCTGACAGCAAAACCGCGATGATCACAAGTTCAACGACCAACGGTGGCAGAACTGCCTTGTCAAACCCATCCGCAAGAATTCCCACAATACGTCCGACAGCAACAACCGCCATCAGGATTGCAACAGCCACATATCCCAGTGTCTGCCCAGTGGTCAGACCGATCACCAGCAAAGCCACTGAGGCCAGAAACAGCCCGCCGATCACCGAACGGATCGTGCTGAGTCCAGTGGTGCCGACCGGCTCGATAGCAAAGTTGGCTATCATGCGCCGGGGTGCAAACATTGACATGAGGCCGAGACTAGACAGCATAAGAGTTGCAAGGATGACCAAGATGTTCAGTATGGTTTCCATTTCATTTCTCCTTTGCTTCAGGCGAACTGACGTAGTGCCTGGTTCGCGTTATCCTGAGTGGTGACGTCTGACAGAGCCCCGTCGATGCTAGCTTGATCCACGACTGCTCCGGTGGGATAGCCGGTTTGACTGGCGTAGAAGTGGCCGGTCTTGAATTCCGGGTTCAGCAAACCGTCCAGATACCGTTTTGCCCCAGCCTCAACGCCGTGCATCATCCCGAATATGGGCATCAGAACGCCGCCAATATGTTTGAAGACAATACGTTTTATAAACGGCAGGTCGTCAAAGCCAGCGGTACCTGCGGTACCACCCGGGCTCATTGTGACAAAGCGAATATGGGGGTGCTGACGTGCCATCGCTCCCATCCACAGGGTCGCGGTGAGCTTGGCGTAGCCGTAGGTCTGCATCGGATCGCCCTTGGGGCCGAACTTGCTGCCATCAGCGATTGATTTGAATTCGTCGACTGTTCCATCGGACAAGTCCGGGCGGCGCATACCCATTTTGGGAATGCCGCGTGCGGCTTCGGATCCGGCATACAGAATTGTGGACGTTACCAACTGACGCTCCAATAATGCGTCTACCAACACCACGTGGCCGAGAACATTGGTGGCGAAGATGTTGGTCACGCCATCGCTGGTGAGGCTGTTCGGATGCCGTCCACCCGTACCGCCTGCATTCAGGATTACGGCGTCGATTGGGGTGGAAAGTTCGGCTACAGCGGCGCGAACCGAAGCCGGATCGGTCACGTCCATCAGGACGATTTCAAAGATTTTGCGCCTGGTCTCACGTTCCAACGCTGCAATTGCGGCTTCCGCCTTCGTTGGGTTGCGGCAAGCCAGATAAACTTTGGATATGCCCTTTTGCAGTGCAAGCTGTCGGGCCGCCTCGCGGCCCAGTCCGGCATTTGCGCCTGTGATCAATACAGATTGTATTTGGTTCATGGGGTATGGTCCTTGGGTTTGCGATTGATGCGCCCAAGGTAGGATGGCCAATAAATGATCTGTAGATAGGTATTTCTGGACACAGTGCTTCAAAAATGAAACACAAGATGTATGTCGATCAAGGAAAGCCATTCCCTGAACTGGGACGATCTGAAGTACTTTCTGGCGGTTGCCCGAACCGGAACTCTTCGGGGGGCAGCTGACAGTATTCAGGTGAACCACACCACGCTGACGCGCAGGATTTCAGTCATGGAAGAACGCGTCGGCAGCCGGTTGTTTGATCGCTCAAAAACCGGCCTCGCCCTGACTCAGCTCGGCGAAGATCTGATGCCTCACGCCGAACGGGTAGAAGCTGAAATGACCGCTGCGTCTCGCGTCATTGTTGGCAGAGATGCGCAACCCTCGGGCACGGTCTACGTTACTCTTCCCCATGGATTGGCAATGACATCGTTGATGGATGATTTTGCCGCCTTCGCAGATTTTTACCCAGACATCATCCTGAGCTTGAACTTCACCAACGACATCCGAGACCTGATGCGACGAGAGGCTGACATCTCCCTGCGTATCGCGGATGAGGTGACGGACGATGTGGTCGGGCGAAAGTTGGTCCAGATGTCTCAAGCAGCCTATTGCACGCGAGACTACGCCGAACGGGTCTGCGACAATGGCGGCGAGGGGTTGCATTTCATCGGTTGGCATGAGCCAGAAGAGGCCATTACAGCCAAATGGATCAAAGACAGTTACTATCCGAAAGCCCGGCTCAAGCATCGTGTTTCAGAACTTGTGCCTTTGATCACATTGGCGGCGTCCGGTCTCGGCATGGCCTATCTTGCGTGCAATCTTGGCGACCGCCATCCCGATCTGATCCGTGCGCCCTTCCAAAAGCCAATACCGTACCGAAACATTTGGCTATTGCTGCATCGTGATCTTAGAAACACCACGCGTGTCCGGCTCTTCGTCGATTTTATGTCCGAGCGGGTCAGGTCTAGGCGAAACGAGTTCTGGGTTTCGGGAACCTCAAAGCGGGAGTAGCGGTTATTCTATTCGGAAAGATGGACGGTAAACTGTACTCTTTTGAGACACTAACAGCAGCGTCGATGAATGGCGGTTACTCGTAGTGGGTCAGAAATGCTTGACGTTTGGGTCAGAATTGAATGACGTGATCGACCGCTTTGTTGAGGTTTTGGTTGTCGATTGAGTCCACGATCAGTGAAGTTCCACATTTCCTTGTTGTAAGGCGACACATAGTTCTGCCAGCAGCGACAGAGCCTTGCCATTTTTTCGCGTCGCTTCCTTCATCCAGAACCCAGACCGATTTAGTTGATCCTGACTTCCTTTCGAGAAAACCAGGGCTGATTTGCAGATCAGACGCCGGAGGCGCCTGTTCCTGCTGCTCTGCCATGTGGCGAACACGCTTGGGGGCGACGCAATGCTATTCGACAACAGTGGTGCGGCCCGCAAGCGCAGCCGAAGACCCGGTTTTGTCTAATAGGGTTGCCCGAGGGGGAAGGCAGCGTCTTACCCCTGATCGCCAGAGGCGTTTGGTTTGTCCAAATCCCACTAGCCCCAAAAACAAGTGCGGCTGAGTTGGCTGTGCCGTTACTTCTGCTCCAGAACACGTTGCTTTTCTAAAGAATCGGCGGAAAGCGGTCATTTGCTGCAGGCGCGGGAACACATTGTTTTAGTTGTCAAAGCGGACCTTCGGTTTTGATCTGCAAATGGAAGTGGAATCTGGTGCCTCAAGCAAACTAGTAGCGTAACTGAAAAACCAAAAAATGATGCGATGTGCTATCACGGATTTCTTTGATGGCATGTAGAAAAACTGTGCAGGTATTCCGCTAAGTGTGAAATCAAGCTGAAAAATTGGGCGAACGGCAGCCTGATGAAGCATTAAATGGCGCTGGAATTGCTACCAATGCGCCTTGGCCTCACTTGTGACCCTATGAACCAACATCTAACTGTCGTTGTAGTCGAGCAGAACCAAGAACGAGCCTTTGCGATTGTAGATGCTCTTAAAGAGGCCGGAGACGTAGACGTTTCTGTAATCGGCAATGTCTCCGGGCTGGCAAGGAAAATTGCTACTCATAGCCCAGATATTGTCCTGATTGATATCGACAACCCCTCTCGAGATATGTTGGAAGAACTTACCGTTGCTTCGGGCCCATTGGAACGACCCGTGGCTATGTTCGTCTCAGGCGCCGCAGGCGGATTGGCAAAAGCTGCTGTTGAGGCCGGTGTATCGGCCTATGTTGTCGATGGATTGCAAGCTGAGCGAATTAAACCTGTTATCGATACCGCCATCGCTCGGTTTCAGGTGCTGCGCCAGATGCGGACTGAACTTGCAGAAACCCGCCGTGCGCTTGAAGAGCGTAAAGTGATCGACCGCGCAAAAGGTTTGCTGATGAAAGCCAAGGGCATTTCGGAAGATGAAGCCTATGCGCTACTCCGAAAAACCGCGATGAACCAAAACCGCCGCGTCGCCGAGGTGGCCGAAGCCTTGGTCACTGCTTCGGGGTTGTTGTCATGAGAACCGTAACACTGCCCGTCGCGTATATGCCGCTTGTCGACGCGGCCCCGTTGATCGTTGCGCGCGAAATGGGGTTCGACCATGCTGAAGGCATCTCGCTGGACCTGCGTCCGGCGCCATCGTGGTCCTCTTTGCGCGATATGCTGGCCTTTGGGCATGTGGACGCGGCGCATCTACTATCGCCTGTCCCCGTTGCGATGGCTTTGGGTCTTGGTGGAATCGCGACACCGCTATCTGCGGTATCTGTCCTGTCTTTGAACGGCAATGTTATAGGTGTTGGAACGCAATTGGCCGAGCGACTGATCGACCAGGGCTATGGTTTTGATTTCACCGATGCCGCTGCGGCTGGGGCTGCACTGGCAAAAGCTGCCGATGAAGTCTTGGTGTTTGGCGTGCCTTTCCCATTTTCAATGCATGTCGAGCTGCTGCGCTATTGGATTGCGGGAACCAAACTGGCCTCAAAACAGGTCGAAATCCGCACCGTCCCGCCGCCACTCATGGCGCAGGCGCTTGCGGGAGGCGAGATCGATGCCTTTTGCGTGGGCGAGCCTTGGGGCTCCTTCGCAGTGGACGACAGTGTTGGCGCACTGCTGTTGCCCGGAAAGGCGATCTGGACTTGTGCACCTGAAAAGGTGTTGGCAGTCAGAAACGACTGGGCCGAGACGGAACCGCATTTGCTGGGAAGTCTCATGCGGACCGTATGGCGTGCGGGACGCTGGCTGTCAAACACGGACAGCCGAACAACCGCGTCCGAGATGCTGTCACGCAAAAGCTACCTCAATGTCTCACCCGAGCTGATCGACCGAGCGTTAATGGGTGAGTTCGCCATATCTGCACGCGGCGAGCAACGCAGTGTGGAAGGGTTTGTCGAGTTTTTTGACGGTGCTGCCACCTTCCCGTGGCGTAGTCAGGCAAAATGGGTCGCGCATCAATTGGCGCTAAGAAACGGGCTGGACGTCGGGACAGCGGAACGACAAGCAGCCAAGGTCTTTCGAAGTGATCTCTATCGTCGCGAGTTGCAAGGGCTTGGTGTGGAAACACCCGGCGCATCCGAGAAACTTGAAGGAGCTTTGTCTGAGTCGACGGCAGTTGCCTCAGCCAATGGCAGCCTGATTCTGTCTCGGAACGTCTTCTTCGACCGGCGCATTTTCGAGCCCGCAGGGTAAGATTGCACAATTTTTTTGCAGCGCAGCATCTCTTCTTGCTGCGCTGCAGTATTCTCGAAGAGAAGATGTCAAAAAATGATGACGTCGCACTGCGCGTCTGACTTAATCGGGACATCGGAAGGCAACGACGCCCACCGACGGAATTCGCCCACAATCCAGGGCACCTTAGAAGAGCAAAGCCGCTCGACCATCCGCCACCTCCTCCCGGCGGACTGTGTCGGCGGCTTTTTTGTTTGCCCATGGGGTTGGGCTGAACCGAAAGGGATCGAGATGAAAAAGCTTCTTTTAGGCCTCGCCGCGACGACGGCGCTTGTGTCTCCAGCACTGGCCGAATTGGAACTGGAAAAAGACGAACTGACCTTTGGCTTTATCAAACTGACCGACATGGCGCCGCTGGCTGTCGCCTATGAGAATGGGTACTTTCTGGACGAAGGCCTGTTCGTGACGCTGGAAGCACAAGCAAACTGGAAGGTGCTGTTGGATGGCGTGATTGACGGACAGCTTGACGGCGCACATATGCTGGCCGGACAACCATTGGCCGCAACCATCGGGTATGGGACCGAAGCCCATATCATCACGCCATTTTCGATGGACCTGAACGGCAACGGCATCACCGTGTCCAATGAGATTTGGGAAGAGATGAAGCCGAACATCCCGGTGATGGACGACGGCCGTCCCCAGCATCCGATCAGCGCCGAGGCTCTGGCCCCGGTCGTCGAGAAGTACAAATCAGAAGGCAAGCCATTTAACATGGGCATGGTCTTCCCGGTTTCGACCCATAACTACGAGCTGCGCTATTGGCTGGCCGCCGGTGGTCTGCATCCGGGTTACTACAGCCCTGAAAACGTGACCGGTCAGATTGGTGCGGATGTGTTCCTGTCGGTGACCCCTCCACCGCAGATGCCTGCCACGTTAGAGGCCGGTACGATCTATGGCTATTGCGTGGGTGAGCCGTGGAATCAGCAGGCTGTGTTCAAGGGTATCGGCGTTCCGGTTATTACCGACTACGAGCTGTGGAAGAACAACCCCGAAAAGGTCTTTGGTCTCAATGCCGAGTTCGCAGAACAGTACCCCAACACCACTCTTGCCGTGACCAAGGCCCTGATCCGCGCGGCGATGTGGCTGGACGAGAACGAAAATGCCAACCGCCCTGAAGCCGTCGAGATTCTGAGCCGGGCTGAATATGTGGGTGCGGACTATGAGGTGATCGCCAACTCGATGACCGGCACGTTTGAGTATGAGAAGGGCGACAAGCGTGAGGTCCCCGATTTCAACGTGTTTTTCCGCTACAACGCGACCTATCCGTTCTACTCGGACGCCGTTTGGTACCTGACGCAGATGCGCCGCTGGGGGCAGATTGCCGAGTCCAAGCCCGACAGCTGGTATGACGAGGTCGCCAAGTCCGTCTACAAACCCGAGATCTATTTGCAAGCCGCCCGCTTGCTGGTCGACGAAGGTCTGGCGAATGAAGCCGACTTCCCCTGGGACAGCGATGGTTACAAAGCGCCGACCCCGGCCGAGGATATCATTGACGGCATCGCTTACGACGGACGCACACCCAACGCCTATCTCGAAAGCCTGTCCATAGGCCTGAAGGGCGAGCAGAAGATCATCGGCTCGGACGTGCAAGGCTAATTCCCCAAACCCCGCGCCCGGCCCGCGCCGGGCGCAGCCCCCAAAGTGCCCCGCCATCGCAAGGACACATTAGATGACAACGGTCGATCCCGAATTCAACGAAGACGCTGCCCGAGAGGAACGTCGCGCTCGCCTTTTCACCCGCATCAATGCAGCCGACAAATGGTTCCAGGTTCTGGGTCTCAGCTGGGCGACCCCGGTCCTGAAAGCCGCCGCCGGGGACAACCCGCGCGCACAGATGACCGAGATCTGGCGGTTGCTGATCGTGCCTCTGTTGTCGATCTGCGCCTTCTTGTTGCTGTGGGGAACGCTGGCCCCCAAGGTGCAGACCTCTCTCGGCGCGGTTCCGGGGCCGGCGCAGGTTTGGGAAGAGATGGTCAGCCTGAACCAGGATGCCAAGGCCAAAGCGGCCAAACGCGCGAAGTTCGAGGCCATGGTCGAGAAGCGCAATCAGAAATTCATTGACGCTGGCCAGCCGGAGAAAGTGAAAGAGGTCGCTTTCACGGGTGCTCCGACCTATTACCAGCAAATCTGGACTTCGATCAAAACAGTGTTTTTTGGGTTTCTGATCGCCACCGTTATCGCGGTCCCACTTGGTATCGCGGCCGGCCTGTCTCCGACTGCAAATGCAGCCCTAAACCCGCTAATCCAGATCTTCAAACCGGTCTCGCCTCTGGCCTGGTTGCCGATCGTCACGATGATCGTTTCGGCCGTTTACGTCACCAATGACGGCTGGTTCGCGAAATCCTTCCTGATCTCGGCCATTACCGTGACCCTGTGTTCGCTATGGCCCACATTGATCAATACATCTTTGGGTGTAGCCTCCATCGATAAGGACCTGGTGAATGTCTCCAAAGTCCTGAAAATGAACACCTATACCAAGATCACCAAACTGGTGCTGCCCTCTGCTCTGCCTCTGATCTTCACCGGCCTGCGCCTGTCACTGGGCGTCGGCTGGATGGTTCTGATTGCGGCGGAAATGCTAGCGCAGAACCCCGGTCTGGGCAAATTCGTCTGGGATGAGTTCCAGAACGGTTCCTCCAGTTCGCTCGCCAAGATCATGGTTGCGGTCTTCACCATCGGTATCATCGGCTTCCTGCTGGACCGGGTGATGTACGCGCTGCAATCCCTGTTTACCTTCACAAACAACCGGTGAATGCGATGAGCATCCTAAGTTTCAAGAACGCCTCGAAATCCTTCGGTGAAGGCACCGCGCGCACGGATGTGCTGAAAGGCATCGATCTTAACGTGCAAGAGGGTGAGTTTCTGGTGATCCTCGGTTTTTCCGGCACCGGCAAAACCACCCTTATCAATCTGATGGCTGGGCTGGACACCCCAACCGGCGGAGAGGTCACCTTCAAAGGCACTACGATCAAAGGGCCGGGCCCTGAGCGTGGCGTGATCTTCCAGAACTACTCGCTGATGCCCTGGCTGACGGTCAGTGGCAATGTGGGGTTGGCGGTGGATACGGTATTTCCGGGTCTCAGCAAGACCGAGAAGGCCGAAAAAGTCGCGCATTACGTCAAGATGGTCGGCCTCAGTCACGCCGCGACGCGCCGACCGGCAGAGCTGTCGGGTGGGATGCGCCAGCGGGTCAACGTGGCGCGTGCGTTGTCGATGAACCCCGAAGTTTTGTTGCTGGATGAGCCTCTGTCGGCGCTCGACGCGCTGACCCGCGCCAATCTGGCCGATGAGATCGAACATATTTGGGAAGCTGACAAGAAAACTTGTGTCCTCATCACCAATGACGTTGATGAGGCGATCATTCTGGCCGACCGTATCATTGCCCTGAACCCGGATGGCACGCTGGGGCAGGAATTCCCTGTCTCAATCCCGCGCCCTCGGGATCGTGGAGCCATGAACAATGACGAGACTTTCAAACGCCTGCGCGCGGACGTCACCAAATACCTGATGGATGTGGGGATCGAGGCCAAGGTCGAAGGCTCGCGTATCCTCCCGGATGTCACCCCAATCCACGGTGTTCCAACGGCGGTGGCCGAGGCGCAAAAGGGGCTGATCGAGAACCGCTTCCTCGACTTCTCGCAGCTTCACAAGGTGTATCCGACGCCCAAAGGCCCTCTGACCGTGGTCGAGGATTTCGAACTGAAGATCGACAAGGGCGAGTTCATCTCGCTGATCGGCCATTCGGGTTGTGGCAAGTCCACGGTTTTGACCATGGCGGCGGGGCTGAACGACATCTCGAAGGGTGCGATCAAGCTGGATGGCCGTCACGTCGAAGGGGCCGATCCCGAACGCGCGGTGGTGTTCCAATCCCCCAACCTGTTCCCATGGTTAACCGCCAAGGAGAACGTCGCGATTGGGGTGGACAAGGTCTATCCAAAGGCCAGCATGGCCGAGCGTCAGGATGTTGTTGAATACTATCTGGAACGCGTCGGTTTGGCTGACGCGATGGACAAATCCGCAAGCGACCTATCGAACGGCATGAAGCAACGCGTCGGCATCGCCCGTGCTTTTGCTTTGTCCCCCAAACTGCTGTTGCTCGATGAGCCCTTCGGCATGCTCGACAGCCTGACCCGATGGGAATTACAGGAAGTCCTGATGGAGGTCTGGTCCCGCACCAAGGTCACTGCGATCTGCGTTACCCACGACGTGGATGAGGCGATCTTACTGGCCGATCGCGTGGTGATGATGACCAACGGTCCGCAGGCAACGATCGGCAAGATCACCAAGGTTGAGCTGCCGCGTCCGCGCACGCGCAAAGCGCTGCTGGAGCACCCGGATTACTATGCTTACCGGCAGGAAGTCCTCGATTTCCTCGAAGAATATGAACATGGCGCCAAGCCAAAAACACCCGCCCCCAAGGCGATTGCAGCGGAGTGAAATCATGAAGCAAAGACTTGTTGTCATAGGCGCGGGTATGGCCTCAGGCCGGGTGTTGGAACACCTGACCGAAGCCGCGCCGGATACGTTCGAAATCACCCTGTTCAATGCCGAGCCGCGCGGGAACTACAACCGCATCATGCTCAGCCCAGTGCTGTCGGGCGAGAAAACCTATGACGAGATCGTCACCCATGACGACGCGTGGTATGCCGCGCGGGGCATTGCCTGCCGCTTTGGTGAAAAGGTCGCGAAGATCGACCGCGAGATGAAGGTGGTCGAAGGTCAGAACGGCCACGTTCCCTATGACAAGCTGGTGATTGCGACCGGATCTAACCCGTTCATGATCCCTCTGCCAGGGCATGATCTGGAGGGCGTGATTGCCTACCGCGATCTGGAAGACACCGAGCAGATGATACGCATGGGCCCTGACAACAAGGTGGTCGTGATCGGCGGCGGCTTGCTGGGGCTCGAGGCCGCCGCGGGTATGGCTGCCCATGGCGTTGACGTGACGGTGGTGCATATCATGGGTCACCTGATGGAGCGACAGCTGGACGAGGCCGCAGGCTACCTGCTGAAGAAATCGCTGGAAGACAAAGGCATCAGGATTTGCCTGCAGGCGAACTCTAAAGAAATCCTCGGACAGGACGGAAAGGTCCGCGCGCTGCTTCTGGACGACGGGACCGAATTGCCCTGTGATCTGCTTGTCATGGCCGTGGGTATCCGCCCCAACACAGCTCTGGCGCAAGAGGCTGGGCTGGCCACCGGGCGCGGTATCCATGTGGATGACCAGATGCTGACTTCGGATTCGGATGTCTTTGCGGTAGGTGAATGCGTCGAACATGACGGCGCAGTCTTCGGTCTTGTCGCGCCGCTTTACGATCAGGCGAAAGTGGCTGCGCAGGCTTTGTTGGGTGAAGAGGCTGCGTTTGCTCAGAAAACCCTATCGACCAAGTTGAAGGTCACCGGCTGCGATCTGTTCAGTGCGGGGGATTTTGCGGATGGGCCGGGGCGCGAGGATATCGTGTTCCGCGACCCCTCGCGCGGGGTCTACAAACGGCTTGTGATTGAAGAGGATCGGCTGGTCGGCGCGGTCATGTTTGGTGACACCACTGATGGCAGCTGGTTCTTTGGCCTCATCAAAGACGGCGCCAGCGTAGAAGAAATGCGCGAGACGCTGATCTTCGGACCCGCATATCAGGGGGGCGACACTGCGGACCCTCTCTCAGCCGTTGCAGCATTGCCGCATGAGGCGGAGATTTGCGGCTGCAACGGCGTATGCAAAGGTGACATCGTCGAGGCGATCAATGCGGGGGCGGGTGATCTGGGCGCGGTGCGCACGACCACAAAGGCTAGCGCATCCTGCGGAACTTGCACAGGATTGGTTGAGCAATTGTTGCAGGTCACTCTGGGCGACGCGTTCCAGATGCCTGCCGCGCAGCCGGTCTGCGGATGCACCGACCTGACTCATGAGGATGTGCGACGCCTGATCAAAGGGCAGGAGTTAAAAAGTCAGGCTGCCGTCTGGCAGGAACTGGGTTGGACGACGCCCAATGGCTGCCATGTCTGTCGGCCCGCGATCAACTACTACCTGCTGGCCGACTGGCCGCTGGAATACCAAGACGACCCACAAAGCCGTTTCGTCAATGAACGCAAACACGCCAACATCCAGAAGGATGGCACGTTCAGCGTTGTACCGCGTATGTGGGGCGGGATCACCACGCCCGACGAACTGCGCGCGATTGCAGATGCGGCGGATAAATACGATGTTCCCACCGTCAAGGTCACGGGCGGTCAGCGGATCGATCTGCTGGGCGTCAAAGGCGAAGATCTGCCCGCCATGTGGTCAGACCTGAACAAAGCCGGGCTGGTCTCTGGCCACGCCTATTCCAAAGGTCTGCGCACGGTCAAAACCTGCGTCGGCACCGATCATTGCCGGTTTGGTGCTCAGGACAGCACCGGGCTTGGCATAAAGCTTGAAAGAATCCTGTGGGGGTCGTGGACGCCGCACAAGCTGAAGCTGGCCGTATCTGGCTGCCCTCGAAACTGTGCCGAGGCGACCTGCAAGGACATCGGCGTGGTCTGCGTCGAATCTGGCTATCAGATCAGCATCGGCGGGGCCGCAGGGATGGATGTCAAAGAGACCGAGCTACTCTGTCAGATTCCTACCGAAGAAGAAGCGATCGAGATCGTGATGGCCGTCACGCAGGCCTATCGCGAAGGCGGCAAGTATCTGGACCGTTTATATAAATGGCTGGGTAAGGTGGGCATGGACTGGGTCAAGGTGCAGGTCGTGGACGACCTTGAAAATCGCGCGGCCCTCGTCGCGCGGTTTGAACTGTCGCAAAACATCTACCGCAAAGACCCGTGGGCCGAACATGTCAAAGAAAAAGCGCAAACCTACGCGCCAATTGCAGATTTCACACTGGAGGCCGCAGAATGAGCTGGATCGACATCGGACATATCGACGAGGTTCCCTTGCGTGGGGCGCGTCTGGTCAAGACGCATATCGGCTGCATCGCTGTCTTCCGTACTGCCGAGGTGGAGGTCTATGCCGCGACCAACAGCTGTCCGCACAAGGGCGGTCCTTTGTCTGAGGGTATCGTGCACGGGCAGTCGGTGACCTGTCCATTGCACAATTGGGTATTTGACCTGAATACGGGCGAGGCGCAAGGCGCGGATGATGGCCGCATCACCATCTATCCCGTGCGCATTGAAGACGACCGTATCCTGTTAGACGACAGCGCAGTTACCCGGCGGAGCGCCGCCTGATGGACGGAAGTGGCCTGCCCGAAGTTCGCTCGACTTGCGCCTATTGCGGGGTCGGCTGCGGTGTGCTTTTGCGGCCCGATGGGGCCGGAGGCTTGTCCGTTCGCGGCGATCCGGATCATCCAGCGAATTTTGGGCGTTTGTGCTCGAAAGGATTGGCTTTGGGCGAAACAGTTGGGCTGGAACATCGGTTGCTGGCTCCTCGCGCCTTCGGCCGAGACACAAACTGGGACAACGCGCTGCAACTGGTCGCAGATCGGTTTTCTGCCGCAATCAAGAACCATGGACCGGACAGCGTGGCATTTTACGTCTCGGGGCAGTTGCTGACAGAGGATTATTACGTCGCCAACAAGCTGATGAAGGGTTTTATGGGGTCGGCCAACATCGACACCAATTCTCGACTGTGTATGGCGTCAACTGTGGCAGGACACAAACGCGCCTTTGGTACAGATACCGTGCCCGGGACTTATGAGGATCTGGACGAGGCTGATTTGGTTGTCTTGGTTGGCTCAAACCTCGCATGGTGCCATCCCGTTCTCTATCAACGCGTCATAGCTGCGCGTCAGGCGCGCGGTACGAAGATTGTGGTTGTCGACCCGCGTCGAACTGCAAGCTGCGATCAGGCCGATCTCCATCTGGCGTTGCAACCCGGCAGTGACGTGGCATTGTTCAACCGCTTGCTGAGCAGAATTCACCAATCTGGGCATGTGGCACCGGATTTTCTGGATCGCAGCGTAGGGTACACTGAAGCCCTCGAACTCGCACAGCTTGATGATCCGGATGAGACCGGACTTACCCTAGGTGAAATCGAAGCGTTTTGCGATCTGTGGATTGGAACCGAGCGGGTTGTTACGATTTTCAGTCAAGGCGTAAACCAATCCTCCAGCGGAACAGACAAAGTCAACGCGATCCTGAACTGCCATCTGGCTACGGGGCGCATCGGACGCGCAGGGATGGGCCCGTTCTCGGTTACCGGCCAACCGAACGCCATGGGTGGTCGAGAGGTCGGCGGTCTGGCCAACATGCTTGCGTGTCACCTGGATATCGAAAACGAGGCCCACAGAGCAGCCGTCCGGGACTTTTGGAAAGCGCCCATCCTGCCAGAAAAGCAGGGGCTCAAAGCTGTCGACATGTTTCGCGCCGTTAAAGATGGCCAGATCAAAGCACTTTGGATCATCCACACCAATCCAGCGGCCACGATGCCGGACGCCGATCGAGTCAAGGCGGCGATCAAAAACTGCCCATTCACCGTTGTAAGCGACCTGACTGCCCAAACAGACACCGCGCGTCTCGCAGACGTATTGCTTCCAGCAGCAGGATGGGGCGAAAAAAGCGGCACAGTAACCAATTCCGACCGCATGATCAGCAGGCAACGCGCCGTTCTGACCCCTCCGGAACAGGCACGTGCGGATTGGGATATCTTGGCCGAGGTTGGCCGCCGCATGGGTTGGGCCGAGGCCTTCAGCTATGAGTCTGCGGCGCAGATTTTTAGGGAATATGCGAACATGTCCTCGCTTGCCGTCTCATTTGGCAAAGATTTTGAGATTGCTGGCTTTTCGGACATCAACGACGAAGATTATGATGCGATGTGCCCGACACGATGGCCCACGGCATCGCGGAAAACTGACGGTCGTTTCTTCGGAGACGGGCAGTTTTTTCATCCTGATGGCAAGGCGCGGTTTGTGCCGGTCACCCATCGAACGCCCAAGGCAGAGCCATCAGAACGCTACCCTTTCCTGTTGAACACAGGGAGAAATCGGGATCAGTGGCACACCATGACCCGATCCGGATTGTCGCCTCGTTTATCGGCCCACCTTGCCGAGCCCTATTTGGAAATGAACCCAAAGGACGTTGATCAACTGGGGCTTGGTCCTGCCGATTTGGTCGAAGTTAGTAGTTCAGTCGGAAGCGGCATATTTCGGCTTCGCATTACGGAATCTATTGCGCGTGGCAATGTGTTTGCGCCCATTCATTGGACCGGAGAAACGGCACCGTCGGCCCGTGTAAACGAGATAATTCCTAGTGTAACTGACCCGATTTCTGGTCAGCCGGAAAGCAAATCAACAGCAGTATCTGTTCGACGTATGAGAGCAGCATGGTACGGTTTCGCCGTTTCAGCCGATGCAGCGTTCCCTGAAGCAGAGTATTCGGCGACAGCCAGAACAACCAACGGCTACAGGATGGAGTTGGCAGGGAACCAGATTATTGAAGACTGGGAAAAGACCGCTCGCGTTTGGTTTAGTTTACCGGATGCAACGGCTACTTCAGTAGAAGATCCCAAACGCGGCTCTTATAGAATTGCGCTGTCAGACGGTCAGCGCATTCTGGCAGTGCTCTTCGTCTCGCGCCGACCTATCACCCTGATGCGAGACTATTTGGCAACTTTGCCTGAGGTAACGCCTCAGCAGATTCTGTCTGGCCATTCATCTGTTGATTCTGAGGACTGCGGCCCAATCGTCTGTTCGTGTTTCGAAGTCGGGCTAAAAACCCTTATCCGCGCCATTCACGACAAGCGTTTGATCAATGTGGACGATATCGGAGACGCCCTTAGTGCGGGAACGAACTGCGGTTCATGCCGGCCAGAGTTGGCTGACTTGATCGCCGAGCATTCGAAATTGATCAGCAATAAGCCTAAGAAATGCCCGCATGAACAATTGGGGTAGTCTCAAGGTTCTTGATGCAGGACTGCAGTCTGTTTTGGTTGAGCAGAAATTTTCTTCTCTGACGCCACGCGCAATTGCAATGATACCGATCGACCAACCGCAGTTCAGGGCCGCGCTCGGAAGCGAGGCGACAAATGTCGCTGTTCGTTGAACAGGTTTGACAAATACTCGGTTGTCTGAGACGCTCCCAACACTCGCAAAGGATATTCTGACAATGGACCAGCATACTTTCTGATCCCGCCGCGCGCTGACCTAAATGGCAGAATGCGCACCGAAACACTCCTGCGGAGGACTCTGACAATGGACACACGACGCTAGCCCCTTGTGGGCATTCGTAGTCGTGCATCTGCGCGACTTAAGCTTCTTTTTGTCATGAGGTGCAATATGCCCTTTAAGCCACCAAAAATCGCCCTTGTGCGAACCCTTCCTGCTGCGGAGGACACATCGAAATCTGCGAATCGTGTGAAGACCAAAGCCAAACCGCCGCGTGACCTGCGCATGAAAATGCCACGACGAACGGCCAAGCGGATGAACATGCCCGGGAAAGCGGGCGGTCGTTAGAAGCTGGTGCGGGGTACGTTTTTTTTGCCCCGCACTTCTAATCTGAATGGCCAACGGAGAAGCGCGCACTAGAGCGTGCATTACAACCCAGTGTTTGAATTGAAGGTCGGTGCGGAACGGTTCGCGCGAAACTCTGGTATAACCGCTCAATTTATGCAGGTCTACGCTGGCGTTTGCGGCCAAGACAGCCTGTCTGACTTCACGCAACGTGACATCACCAACTTAAATACGCGATCGCTGATCAAGGCGGCATGCACTTTGCGGGGGTTCGCTGACGCATAGTCACTGTGCGTTTTGCGCTACTGGTGAGACTGATCCGATTTCCCACCTATGTCACGAAAGGAGACGACCGATGCTCGATAAATACACTATCCGCCAAGACGATATGCCGAAAGAGATGCGGTTTCTCTTGGAAAAATACCCGCGCGACAGCTGGGATGCGCACCCTGGGTTCAAAGAAAAAACCAAGCATTGGCTCGGCGCACACCTGATGTTCCACCACTTGGCGGAACGTATTCGATTGGACATGGAAAATGTGTTGAACAACGATTTGGGGTTGGACGATTATGCTGGGCGGCTGTCCCACTATGGCGGCAACCTGGTCGGGAGCCTGCATGGTCATCACGGCTGGGAAGATCGTAGCTATTTCCCTGAATTGTCGACTGCAGACCCGCGATTTGATGCGGGGCTTGAGCTTCTGGAACAGGATCACGCCGATCTGAACAAGGTGTTGGATGATTTCACCCGCGCAGCGAACCGTGTGATCAAACTGTCTGCTCTGGATGAGGCCCAAGCCTATGATGAGACCGGGCAGCTCCATGCGACAAGCGAAGCGATCAAAGCGTTTCTGGAACGCCACTTGAGTGATGAAGAAGAATTGGCCGTACCAATTATCTTGCATCACAGACTCAGAGGATGATGCTGACGTCATGACCGACACATCTACTGAAGAAGACCAGACTGCCATCACTGAGCGCCGCGCACGGGGTGAATTTGTGCGCGGCGTCAGCGGCTTTCGCCACTCCGTTGGCGATCCGGATTTTCCTGCAGAACCCAACCGATATCACCTGTTTGTGGCGCTGAATTGCCCGTGGTGTCATCGCGTGACCTTGGCGCGCAGTGTTCTGGGGTTGCAGGACGGCGTCACGATGGATGTGGCATTTCCCAACCGCACTGGCAAAGACGATCCAGAAGGACCGAACCTGTGGGAGTTCGCACCCAACCGCATTGCTTCGCTCACAAGCGAGACCTTGCCAGAGTGCACCGGAGAGACCGGAACTGGCAGAGGACTGCGCCTTGCCAAAGATATTTACCGTGCCGAAGGCTCCGAAGAACAATCCCTGCCGATCCTTTATGATAAGAAATCAGGCCAAATCGTGAGCAACGAAAGCGCCGAAATTATCCGCATGTTGGATGCCTCTGCAGAGTCCCTTGGCGGCACCATCCCAGCAAAGAGGCGCGTGAGGCTTTACCCGGACGACGAAGCACTGCGCCAACACATCCATAACTTGAATGACTTGATCTACACTGCGATCAACAACGGCGCCTACAAGGCCGGATTTTCGTCCGATCAAACGATCTATACGGCAGCATTTGACGCCTATTTCGAGGCACTTGAACAATTGGAGCAGCTCCTTTCTGATGGCAGGCCTTTTTTAACCGGCATTCACTTCACAGAGGCCGATCTGCGCCTGTTCCCTACGCTTTATCGCCATGATCCCGTCTACTATGTGCGGATGAAGCTTAACGGAGCGCGGATATTGGACTACCCATACTTATGGCGTTGGCTATGCCGTGTGTATGCACTGCCTGGCGTTGCAAACTCCGGATCCCTTGTGCATTGCCGCCAGGGATATTTCGGGCGCAGTTGGAATGGCGTTGTTCCCCGAGGGCCATCTAAACCAATGTCTTACCCTGAGGCCTATCTACGCCCTGATCTCGCAGTGCTGAAGGCATCGTCAGTTTAGTTTTTCATAATCTCGACCTTGAAACTGACATTGCTGCAAATGCAGCAGACTTGTTTTGCAAACGCAGACGAAGCGCGACCGTCTTCAAATGTTACTATTTTAGGGTCAGGATGCCTTGATTATCGCTTGCTGTATGGTTCACGGCTCCTAAAGCGGTGCGGTGACATAAGAGACCTCTATCAGCTAACCGACGAGTAGATGGCGAAGCTCGCCCCCTTCTCCACTAAGTCGCACGGCAAGCCTCGGGTTGATATCAAACGGGTGTTGAGCAAGAGCGCTGGCTATGATCCTGACCCCAATTTATCTTCCGCAGGCTTGCGGGCTACGGCCAGTTTCGTAAGTTGAGCGCCAGCATCAGAGAGGGTATGGAATGAGCTGGACCGAATATCTCGACACACACCAATCGCGCTTTGTTGAAGAGCTGTGCGACTTCATTCGTATTCCATCGGTATCAGCCAAACCCGAAAACGCGGGCGATGTTCGAAAGGCCGGGCAGTGGGTGGTTGATCGGTTGGTTATGGCGGGAATGGAAAACGTTCAGATGATGGAGACAGCAGGTCATCCGGTGGTCTGTGCCGATTGGCTGCATGCCGGGCCGGATGCGCCTACAATCCTGATCTATGGCCATTTTGACGTGCAACCAGCCGAACCATTTGAGCTCTGGTCCTCGCCTCCGTTCGAGCCGACGATCCGCGGCGATCGGATTTACGGGCGTGGGGCGACCGACGACAAGGGTGCAATGTTAATACCGATCCTCGCGGCTGAGGCATTGCTGGCGAAGACTGGGAAGCTGCCTGTGAACGTGCGGTTTTTCTTTGAGGGCCAAGAAGAGATCGGATCGCCCGACCTTCCGCCCTTTATCGAGGCGAATCTCGACCGACTTCAGGCCGATATGATCTTTTCAGCCGATGGAAGTCAGTGGGATACCGAGACGCCGCAACTGGTTCTGGGTCTGAAAGGGCTCACCTCACTTGAGATCTCGGTTCAGAGCGCGAAATCCGATCTGCATTCTGGCATGCATGGCGGCGGCGTCGCAAATCCCGCGATGGCGCTTGCCCAGTTGCTGGCCAGTATGAAATCGACCAATGGTCGGATCACGGTGAATGGCTTCTACGATGATGTCATCGAGCTGACCGATGAAGATCGCACGGCAATTGCGCGGGTGCCTTGGGATGAAGCGGCCTATCTTGCCCAGACTGGAGCACCAGAGACCTTGGGCGAGCCAGGCTATTCCACACGTGAAAATCTGTGGGCACGTCCGACGCTTGAGGTCAACGGGTTGACCAGTGGTTGGCAAGGGCAAGGCACAAAGACCGTTTTGCCCGCGGTTGCTTCGGCCAAGATCACGTGTCGCTTGGTGGCCAATCAGAATCCCGAAAAGATCTTTGATCTGATCTCGGCCCATGTTGAGGCTCATTGCCCGCCGGGTGTCACTGCTGAGGTATCGCGCAACCCCGGGCGCGCGGATCCGTTTCTTGTACCGGCCGGCCACAACGCAACTGCCATCGCGGGACAGGTTCTCGAAGAGGTTTATGGCAAACCCGCTTACAAAACCCGCGTTGGCGGATCGATCCCGGTGATGTCGACCTTACTGGACGAGCTGGGTCTGCATGCCGTCATGTTTGCCTTTGGACATGAGGATGAAAACCAACACGCCCCGGACGAGTTCTTCCGTCTGCCAACCTTCAGACGTGGCCAAACGGCTTACGCCCGGTTGATGGAACGGTTGGGCGAATAGTGCTAACAGCCAACATCGGTTCAACCGTTTTCACAAGCTTCCGACATCACTGCATGGGCGCGATCTATGACATGCCGCACCTCAGCAAGAAACCGATCTTCATGATGCGTGACGAGCCATTGATCATGTTCCAGATCGTCAATCAAAGGTGACACTGGTATCAGGCCCGGCTGCGTGTTTCCAATGAAAGTTGGCAGAACCGCTCGGGCAAGACCTGCATTTGCAAGCTCAAGCGCATTTTGTGGCGCCGTAACTTCGATGGCGTCGTCCTCTTGCGAATGCTCTCTCACCCATCTGGCCGAGGGTGTTTTGGACATCACGCGAACCCAGGTCGAAATGCTTTCATCCGCAGCATAGACTCCAAACCGAACTCGCCCGATCTTGCGACCGGCCAAGCCTATCTCTTCTGGCCGGTGATTTCGAATACCAATCGCGGCTTCCCTGTGCCCGATGTTCAGTAGGTCTTCTGACGAGATGAAACGCAGCCGAACTGACATTGATCCCGTAAGTCTTCCGACAGCGCTGATCAAAATCCTTGTCACCCAGGTCCCGGCCGAAATTTTGACCAACGGTGGTGAGGTGGCAAGGCCGCTTTCCGTGACAGGTAGGACACGCGCTTCGATGCTTTCGACTTTTTTCAACAGCGCTTGTCCGTCCTCAGTCAGATCGTACCCACGCGGTTTACGGTGAAACAACTCAGTTCCCAGATTGCGTTCCAACTCGATCATGCGCCGACCCAGTGTGGGTGCGCTCTTGCTGGTCTGTTCAGCTGCTGGCCCAAGCCCGCCCGCTCTGGCAACCGCAAGAAAAAGCCGCAGGTTGTCCCAGTCAAAGTAACTTTCATACATGAAATGAAACTTACATTTTGTATTGTTGATGAAAAGACTGTGATGGCGTTTCTTCTGAAGGATCAGTCAGGAGGCTCACACATGAACTTTCTCGAAACCGAAATCTCACCCCTTGGCATGGGGTGCTGGCCGATTGGCGGCAAAATGTATTGTGGCGAGCAGTCGTTGGGTTACACCCGATCGGACGACGGTGTCTCCATTCGTACAATCCACGCCGCATTGGATGGTGGAATCACACTTTTTGACACCGCTGCCGCCTATGGCGCGGGGCATTCGGAACGTTTGTTAGGCAAAGCGCTCAAGCATCGACCCGACACCCTGATTGTCACAAAGATTGGGGTTGGGATCGATGAAGCGAGCAGGCAGATTTCATTTGACCCCTTCACCCCAGCTCAGGTTGGCCCTGCCCTAGATGGGTGTCTGTCGCGGCTGGAACGGGATCGGATTGATCTCTTGCTGTTGCATGTGAACGATATGCCAATAGACCAGGCCGAGGCCGTGTTTGACGAACTGGACCGTTTAAAAGAGGCGGGGAAGTTGCGCGCCTATGGTTGGAGCACTGACTATTCCCAAAACGCCAGGGCGGCCTCGTCCAGGGATGGTTTCAAGGCGGTCGAATACGTGATGAACGTCTTTTTCGATGCGCCTCGCATGCAACAGGTTGTCCAAGAGGAAGGACTGTTGTCCCTTATCCGCTCACCACTTGCGATGGGGCTGCTTTCAGGGAAGTACCATCAGAATACCGTTATCGCATCGGATGATGTGCGCGCATCCGGCGAAAGCTGGATGGAGTACTATACGGATGGCAGGGCAAATCCAGATTTCATGCGACAACTCGATTCGGTTCGCGATTTACTGACCACAAATGGCCGAACGCTTGTGCAGGGGGCTCTCGGGTGGATTTGGGGCCAATCTGAAACATACATTCCGATTCCAGGCGCTCGGACAGAAGAACAAATTGAGGGTATTTCAGCGGCATTGACCTTCGGTGCCTTGCCGGTTGCAGCAATAAACGAAATAGAAAGCTTGATTGCGCGTAACCCCCACGCCCCAGACCGCCCTAGGTAGCTTTCAGAACTGTATCGATACTGTGCGCTTGCCGCCAATGTCGGCAACGCGGGCTGCCAACGCAGCATTTCAATTTTCTGTTCAAGGTCTGCTATGGGCCTAGCCCGTCTGAACGCTGCTGGTGACTTTCAACGCCGACATTCGCAAAGCGGACAGCAATCCGATCAAGTGTTTCTTGTTCTTTGCGCTGTACTTGGCCGCTGTTGAAGTGCGCTGGATAAAATCCGCGTACTGATCAACAGTCAGGTCACAGCTTTCAATCGCACTCGAATACGGCTCCAGGACACGCGCGATGATCTCGGTGTTTCGCTTTGCGCCGGCCTCCAGCTCATTCTGACTTGTCGAAGTTACGCCAGCGATGATGTCCTCGGCATTGGGCGAAGACTGCAAGAAATCATAGTGCTCAATGACGGCATATTTGAAGACGATATCAAGTTGTGCTCCAAGTCCGTCAGCTTTTTTAAGACCGGCCTCGATATCCAGAACGACTCTGTCTGCCAGCGACCGGATCGTAGCCTGCAGCACCTCATCCTTGTTTGCGAATGCTTTGTATAGTGTTTGCCGCGAGATGCCCGCTTCATGGGCGATGTCGTTCATGCCCGTTCGCTTCACGCCGTAGCGAAGAAAAAGCTGCTTCGCGGCTTCGAGGATATAGTCGTAGCGATCTTCCATGATTTACATATTGACAAATGAGCACTTAGTGTCAACATTGACAATCACTCACAATATGTCAATTTGTCAGGATGCTAGATGTCTAAACAATCTGGAAAAGTCGCGATCGTCACCGGTGCAAACAATGGAATCGGGTTTGAAACGACAGTCGGTATGGCCGAAGCAGGTTTTCACGTCGTCATGGCGTGCCGCAGCCTTGAAAAGGCCGCAGCCGCCAAAGCAAACGTTCTCGCGCGGATTCATTCCTTCCGCATCAATCGACATCCTCGTACTGGACTTAAGTGATTTGACTTCGGTTCGCGCGTTCGCTGAGGCTTTCCGCGCCCGGTACTCCAAGCTGGATGTGCTGATAAACAACGCGGGTATTCTGCTTTACTCAGCTCAAACAAATGCTGATGGTGTCGAGTTGCAATTCGCAATCAACCACCTGGGACATTTTCTGCTGACCGCACTGCTGATCGACATGTTCCTGGACGACCCCGCATCGCGGATCGTCTCGCTTTCCAGTATCGCCCACAAGAACGCGAACATTCACTTTGACGATCTTACATGCGACCGGGACGGTGGTGTCGCTTACGGTCAATCAAAGCTCGCCTGCCTTCTGTTCGGCGACGAACTGGACCGTCAACTCAAGGCTTCGGGCAAGTTGCTGAAGTCGCTAACTGTGCATCCGGGCGGGTCGGATTCCAGTCTGTTCAACGATTTGGACGAAGAAACGCGCGCTAACATGAAGGCACAAGTCGAACAACTTCTGCACTCCAATGAAGACGCTGCGAGGCCATCTCTGTTCGCCGCTTTGTCTGATCAGGTCAAAGGCGGCGAGTACTACGGCCCTACAGGCCCCGAAGAAATGAGTGGCAAGACCGGGATCGCGATCCGCAATCCAATTTGCGAAGACTACGGTTTGACCGAACGTTTGTGGCGTCTCTCGGAAGAGATGACCGACCAGACATTCACGATCTGAGGGACGGGGATGAACAGGTTCATGCAGCGACTCTCGCGGGGTTTCGAGTATCTGATCGTGCTCGCCTCAGCTATCATGTTGGGCTGGGGACTTCTCGGGTTTCTTGAATACTTCACCGGGCTGGCGCCGCTTATGCCTTTGCAAAACGCGACCTTTCCGCCGGGCATGCAAACTCTCCATTGGATTTTGATCACCGCTTCGGGTGCCACTTATCTGGCCGGATACGTCCTGCGCTGGAGCGTCACTCCGATTGCCATGCTGGTCATGTTCACCGCGCTTGCCACGATGTGTGCTGTGCAATCCTTAGACATGTTGGAAAATCCGGATCGCTACCGGAACTTCGCCCAGGAATGGGTCAATTACATCATCATCTCGATCTACCTTTTTCGATCCAAGCGCATGCGGGATCGTTTTGGGCAGATCACAATTCAGGGCGGGGATCGCGTATCACCACAGAACGCCTGAGACCTCAAAGGAAGGATTGTCATGGAAACCGGATCATCGGAAAAAGTGAGCCTCTCACATTACAAAATCCACACCGATATTGTGATCGATGCGCCGCCGGACGTGGTCTGGTCGGTGTTGACCGACACGCCAAACTACAAGGACTGGGCGGCGTTCCTTGTGGGCATCCACGGAGAGATCAAGGATGGATCGACAATCACCGTAGACTTTCAGCTTGATTCATCAAAGGAGAAACTGACCACCTTGGATCATACCATCTCGGTCGTGCAGGGGACGGAGTTTTTCTGGGCTGAGAAGGGGCTGGGTGGCATTCGCGATCACCACCACTTTTGTGTTGAGCCGTTGGAGGGTGGCAAAACTCGCTTCTTACAATCCGATGAAATCATGGGGGGCATCACTTTCCTGATGGGCGGACGATTGGCAAAGATGTATGTGGAAGGTTACCAAGCTTTCAATCGCGGCTTGAAAGCCGAGGCAGAGCGCCGTGCCCAATCCACCTGACAAGACAACACGACCACTTGGACGCGTCTTGCTGACCGGTGCGACGGGGATGGTGGGTTCCTCGGTACTTGCGGCATTGCTGAACGAAAAAACTGCGCGCGAAATCGTGTCACTTGGGCGTAGGCCATGCAATATGAATCAACCAAAGCTGACCGATGTGAGGTTTGCAGCATTCGGCGATACCCAAGCCATCGAAGCCTATCTTGATGGCATCGACACCGTCTTCCATTGCCTTGCCACTTATTCCGCGCGCGTCAGTCGAACAGAATACGAGGAAATCACAGTCGATTGGATGCGCGCTTTGCTGGTGGCTTGCGAGAGGTCTGCGCCCGGTGTGACGTTCTGCTTGTTTTCCGCTCAAGGCGCTGGGTCTGTTGGCGGCGGCATGTCCTTTGCTTTGAAGATTAAGGGCGAAGCGGAGAGCAAGCTATTTGCATCTGACCTCGAAAGGAAATTCGCCTTTCGTCCAGGCTATATTGCGCCGTTGGGGCCGAGGAACACGTGGAAGAAGGGTGATTATCTTCTCAAACCGCTCCAAAGGCTGATGCCGTCCATCGGTGTAACTTCCGATGAATTGGCTCATGCCATGCTTCAAACTGCGATGCACGATCCTCGTCGTACTGCTGTTCTTGAAAACGGTGAGATGCGTACGTTGCTCGGATGAGGCTGCGGTTGCGCCCCGAGTTGTTTAGTTTTCAACAGAGGTCTTTCAATTCCCGATTCTGGGAAGCCTCAATGCAGCATTCAAATCCCGCACGGACGGCGGCTCTGGGCCGCCTTCAACCCAACCGTTTCTTGAACCTTAAAGTGGCCGCCAACAATCCGAATGCCGCAAATCCAATCATCCAGAGAATTCCCCAGCGCAACTCGTATAGCGACGCGTCACGCAGGACCACGCCGCGGATCATGTCCATAAAATGAGTGGCGGGCAGAACCTGAGCAATCATCTGGACTGGTCGCGGCATGCCGTCGAAGGGGAACATAAAGCCCGACATCAGGATCGATGGCAGCAGAACAAAGATAGTCATCTGCATTGATTGCAATTGGTTCTGCGCAAGCGTGGAAATCACCAGCCCAAGCGACAGGCTGGCGATGATGAACAACAAAGTCACCACAAGCAAAGTGCCCAATCCGCCGTTTATCGGGACATCGAAAAGGACATGCCCGAGGCCGAGGATGATTGCGACCTGTATCAGGCCCAGAAAGATATAGGGGATGATCTTCCCGATCATCAGTTCGATCGATTTGATCGGGGTGTTGATCAGCATCTCCATATTGCCCCGTTCGCGTTCGCGGACGATGGCGGCTGAAGTGAACAGGATCATCGTCATGGTCAGGATCACGCCGACAAGACCTGGCACGATATTGACTGCTGATCGCTGTTCAGGGTTGAAGTAAAGCGTCACCTCGAAGGTAGGCACCTGCCGGTTTGGTGGTTGTTTCAGCAGTTCTGTCAAAGGCATCGTGCGCAGGGATTTGATTGCGCTGGCCACCATCGTGTCCGAGCCATCGACGATCCAATGGGCAACCGGTCGGCTGCTGGTCTTGTCCGTTGCGTTGGGCAGGCCCAGCCCGACAGACGGGCTTCGGGCAAGGCGTTGGCTGACGTCTGATGGGATGATAAGCGCGGCGCGCACGCGGGATTCAGTGATCGCGCGCTCGGCTTCTTGTGGGGTTGTTAGATGTTCGGTGATGGTTACGACCTGCGTGGCCTGAACGATCTGCGCCAATGTTCGGGACAACTCGGTTCCGGACTTGTCCACCAGTGCGACAGGCACATGGCGCAGGTTGGTGTTGATCGCATAGCCAAACAGCAGCAGTTGGATCAGGGGGATCATAATCACCATGGCAAAGGTCATCCGATCCCGCCGAAGTTGTAGCAGCTCTTTCTTCAATACAGCAGCGATGCGGCGTGGCGAGATCACTGTTTTGGCCCCCGTGTGGCGCTGACGAACACGTCTTCCAGATTTGGTCGCTGCGGGGTCAGGGACAGGTCGGGAAACGCAGCAAGTTGGCCGCGCAACATGTCCACCGGCTGAGGTTCGGATTTGTCCACCAGCACACGCAGCCGCGATCCGACTTGCGCGGTCGACAGGATCATGGGCTGGACGTCCAACGCGTGTTTGACCTTGCGCAGGTCCGGGCCTTCAACTTCGACAACATCGGCCTGCAGATCATCCATCAACTCACGCGGAGAGCCGTCCGCCTTCTTCACCCCGTGTTGCAAGATCGCCAACCGGTGGCAGCGTTCGGCCTCGTCCATGAAATGGGTCGAGACGATCATCGTCGCGCCCTGATCGACCAGATCGAACAGCTGTTCCCAGAAAGTGCGTCGGGTTTCTGGGTCAACGGCCGAGGTCGGTTCATCCAGAAACAACAGTTTTGGTCGGTGCATGACGGTCGCTGCAAGGGCGAGTTTTTGTCTTTGCCCGCCGCTCATGCTGCCGCTGAGCTGATCAATGTTGGTTGTCAGGTCATAGGTGTGCAGCAGTTCTTCAATTCGGTCCTTGGCCGACTTCACTGGAATGCCATAAACTTCTGCCGCGAACCGAAGGTTCTCCAGCACTGTCAGGTCGCGGTAATACGAGAAGATCTGGGTCATGTACCCGATCTCATTTTTTAACGGCTCAGCCGCTTCGGGCATTGATCGGCCCAAAACCGAAATTGCCCCGCTGCTGGGGGTCAGTAGGCCGGTCAGCATGCGCATGGTAGTTGTCTTGCCGCAGCCGTTGGGGCCGAGAAACCCGTATATCTGGCCCGTTCGGATTTCGAGGTCCAGATTGTTGACTGCGGTGTTTTCCCCAAACCGACGGGTCAGCCCCTGCGTCGAGACGACGATTTCACTCATGGCATGGGGACCTGCACTGGCACTCCGGCGGGCAGGTCGGGTGTCGCAGTGGGCAAGTCAATCTCGGCCAAATACACAAGGCGCGTGCGGTCGTCCTTGTTCAATCCGTAATAGGGGGTGAAGGACGCGTCGTCGCTGATCCAGCGGATCACGCCGTCCAGCGGATCGGCCAGCCCGTCAATGCGTACTTCCAGCGTGTCGCCGGGTTTCAGATTGACGCGATGCGGCTCGGGCACATAGACGCGCGCGTAAGGCGTCTGGCCCGTGACCATCACGGCAACCGGGCTGCCGGATGTTACCCGCTCGCCCAAATTCCACGGTAGGGAATCCAGCACGCCGTCGCGGGTGGCCGTAACCGTCAAGTCGTCCAGAACTGTTTGCTCGGCGGAAACCAACGCTTCGGCGGCCCGTACGTTGGCTTCGGCAACCGCCAGGTCTTCGGGTCTGGTCCCGTTCTGCAACTCTTTAAGCGATTCCTGAGCGCTGGCCAGTTCAGCTCGCGCGGAATCGCGCAGGGCCAGATCATTTGCTACCTGCGCTTCGGTCACGACCGAGTTTTCGACCAGTCTGGCGTTTCGGTCATAGATGGCTTCGGCATCGGCAAGGCGTGCAACAGCGCCCGCGACTTTGGCCTCGGCTATCGCAATCTCCTCCTCTCGCGGCCCCACCTGCAGCTTCAGAAGCGTGGCCTGCGCCTTTTCCAGTTCAGCCTGCGCCAGTGCCAGTTTTGAGCTTTGCAATGTTGGATCAAGCTGAACCAGCGTGTCGCCTGCCTTGACCACGGCACCTTCGGCAATAGGCAAATCGACGACGATTTCGCTGGCTGTCGCGGTCAAGGCCACCCGGTCGCGCGCCAATACGCCCAAAGCGACGCTGGTATCAGACCCGGAGCACCGGTCCAGAAAGGCGGGCAGTACAGCCGCTAGAATCAAAGGGATGGGGGTCGTCAGATTCAACAGGGTTTCCCTCCGGTGTTTGGCCTTTGAACGTATTGGGTGATAGTTAAAGCATAAAATCAGGAAATCTGATTTATGTATACGGCTCAGCCGCTACACGTGGCAGCACGGGGTCATGCGGGCAATCGCGCCAACCACTCCTCCAGCTTTTCTCCGATCAGATGGGGGTTATCTTCCTGTAGGAAATGAATGCCTTTGCCGATATCCACCGCTTCGAGGTTCTGGATGGTCTGATGGCACCAGGCGACCTCTTTTGTCCCGATGGTGCCTCCGGGCGTGGCGTGGAACATCAGCATCGGGGTTTGCGTTTCTCCCAACCAACGGCTGTAGGCGCTGACGATCTCATGAACGTCAGAAGGCGTGCCATCGATCGGAATCTCGCAAGGCCACACACGAACCGGCTTGCGACTTCGTGCTGTGGGAAAGGGCGCACGGTACTGCGACATTTCTTGCGGTGCCAGATCACGTACTATGGCGCTTGGCAGGATTTTCTCGACGAACATATTCAGGCCCGAGATCATCATCCATCCCAGACCCGGCGTCCGCATCAAGCGAAACCCGGTGCGGAAATCGGGCGGAAATCCCGCCCAACTCATCGGGCGGACCACGCCCTCCATGAACACGATGCCGCGGATGTTCTCGGGATGTCGGTGCGCATAGTGAAACCCCAATGCCGAGCCCCAGTCATGAATGACGAGCGTTACGTCCTCTAACCCCAGCGCCTCGATGAATCCGTCAACGTAGGGAACGTGGTCGACAAAGCGGTAGGGAATATCCGGCTTATCCGATTTGCCCATACCGATCAGATCCATCGCGATAGCGCGGCCCTGCCCGGCGGCATAGGGAATGATGTTGCGCCACAGATAAGACGAGGTGGGATTGCCGTGCAGAAACAGAACCGGCGAGCCGTCGCCTTCCTCGACATAGTGAATGCGCTGCCCATTCACCTCGACATATTTCGAGTCAAACGGGAAGTCGGCTGAGATCTCTTGTTCGGTACTCATTGAGCCACTCTTTCTGCATTGCAAGTCTCTTCGATCAGGCCCAGCGCCTCACCATACCACGCAGGTCGGGACGACCAGCCAACGATCGCGTTGACGGGTTGGGACGGCGGGCAGGACAAGCTGCCAACGGGGACAATCAGAATCTTGCCGTTTTGAGTCTCGAATGGCAGCGTCGTCCCGCAGTTCCGGCAGAACACCCGGCGTACTTGGGAATTGGGCACGTCGAAGGTGGTCAGCATGTTTTTGCCTTCCAGCCATTCGATCTGATCGGGCGTGGTGAACGCATTCGCAACATGGGCCGAGCCCGAGGCCTTCTGGCAGAAGCTGCAATAGCAGAGTTTGAAGGCGGCCATGTTTTCCCGCACCCGATAGCGCACCGAGCCACAGATACATTGGCCGTCGATCGTGTTTGGGTGACTCATCTGAACACCTCAGCCGCGATAGGCGAAATAGGAGCGGACAGAGGCCGTAAAAGTCAGGCCCAAGCTGATGATCGCGATGATAAAGCCGATGACCGCCGTTGCCGGGATCGAGACCAGAAAATCAACGGCAATCGCTGCGCGGATACCGACCAGGCTGCGCCTGAGAATGGATGCGATGATGCAGGCAAAAGTCACCATATATCCCAGCATCGTATAGAGCATCAGGTTGGCGGCTTGGGGGCCTGCCAGTTCTCCGACCTGCAGCACGTAGAATTTGAACGCGGCGAAGAAGCCAAGGGCCTGCAGGATTTTCAGCGCGTTCAGAATGAAGATGGCGCGCAGTGTTACGGGCTTTGAGGCCCCGGTTGTCGGGTCGATGGCGGTCATGTCAGGTCTCCGTTTGACGTGGGGCCACGCGGCATTTGCAGCCGCGCGCCCGCAATGCTATCCAAGTGGATAGGAATTTATTACTATCCATGCGGATAGAAAAAGCAAGGAGAAATCTGTGGCGCGCAAACGCAAGACGGATCACGACAGTGCTGTGGCAGGCGCTTTGGACCTGTTTTGGCGGCGGGGATACCATGGTGCCAGCACGCGGGAACTGGAGCAGGAGACCGGGCTAACTCGGTTCACACTGCAAACCACCTATGGCGGAAAAGAGAAGTTCTTCCTAAAGACACTTGATACTTATCTGGACAATGCCGAGGCTCGGCACTTCCCCGACCCCGACACCTATTCGCTGAATGACCTCAGCGATTGGTTCCAGGGTATCGCCTCGGCAGAAAGTATGCCGAAGATCGAGGATGCGGGGTGCCTTGCCTTCAATTCGATCAGTTCGTTTCACCGCACTGACCCCGAGGTGAATGCCCGAATCGAGAGATACCTCACCGCCTTGGAAAGAAGGTTTGCTGCGATCCTCAGCCGCGCCAAAATTGAAGGGACCGTGCACATCGATGTTGACCCGGATGAGGCGGCAAAGCTGCTGATCGGCCTGTTGCTGGGACTTCATACGATCATGAAAGCCCGGACATCCGACCAGTTCCCAAGGAGCTATGCAGACGCGGCGGTTGGGTTGATCAATGGGTGGAGAAATTTGTAAGCGATGAAATATGCAGGCGTGATCGGCTGCCATAATCTGACATCAAAAGACTAACACTCGAACGAACGTGATATCTAAAGCACGCAATGGGAAACAATTAACGTGACCACCTGCAGCGTGAGCATTACGCGTCTGTAGCGAATGTCTGGAAGTGCGCTGCCATTGCAGCATGTCCAGTGGCCGCTTTGGACCGCTAGTTAGCTCCCCGACCATATGCTACTGCGGAAGCCAGGCGCCATGAAAACCGGAGTGCGTGCGTCTATTGGTCGAGACTTTTCACCGTCTGAGACGGCAACTCCGCATAGGATGCGTCATAGAAATAGCTCAGCCAAATCGACCACCCATCGAAGAGTATATCGGAAATCCCACGCGAATGAGACCCGACGCTCAGTGGATCTACGGACCCATCAGTTTCAACGCGCAAGAGCCTCGCATTCGGGTATTTCTCGTGGCCTCGGTAACCCCCGACAACAACTGTGCCGTGCACGACTTCAACGGATTCCAAGCTACCAAAGCCGGTTGAAACAGCTACCGCAGTATCTCCGTTGCCTGAATGCGGAACCCAATACAAAGCGCTGTCCCAGGCGTCGTCGCTACCCCAGGACACAGCGTAAATACCTGTCTCTGCGATTGCAAAGCGGGCGAGACCACTGATGCGCAAATCGCCGAGGTGAGGTTGAATTTGTCCGGTTTGGGCTGCGACCGATAGGAATGCGCCGCGCCCAAAATCACTCACAAGAAGGGTGTCGTCGTCGAGGGCTTCGATATCGTAGAGAAAAACACCATCGTCATCGAGAGCCTGACGCCAGTTTACCGTGCCATCCGAAGCGGTAGAAATGACCTCATTGCCATCCACAATGACAATCTGGTTGCCGGAACGCACCATTCCTGTTGGGTTACGAAGACCTTGCCCATCTGAGAGTTTGATTTCTTCGGACACGCCATCAGGAGTGAGCTTGTAGAGCCCGCCGTTAGTGGCGTCTGAGCTGAACTCTTCATCTGGCCCACCCGGTCCAATCGATACGGCATAGACATCATTTCCCATCGGCAAAACGGCTTCGGTAAAGGGCGGCAGCTCCTGTTCGGCGACAACAGGGAAGGCCGTGGTGCAAGTGACCAATAACGAAAGAACTTTCATCTCAAATAATTCTCCGGTGTATCTATGCTTTGATGTTGCCGCCCGTTTTTCCGGCAATGATTGTTCCGGGGCGGCGTCAATGAACCGAGCGGTTTGCATCAAAGGGTTCAATTGGAGGCAAGAAAGTGCGGAGCCAGAGCATTGACGGCGGCATCAATGATCAACGGGTCTTCGTAAAACTGAAGCTGGTTGGCGCCGTCGATCCAATACAGCGTCTTCTTTTCTGACGCGATTTCTTCAAAAATGCGGCGGGGAATGACCTGACCGCTTGCAGCTCTGTCGCCATGGATCATCAATACAGGCAGGTTCAGTTGAGGGGCTGTTTCGTCGATCCGCCAGCCCCAAATGCCAGCTTCGCTCATCGCGGTGATGCGGTTTTCCCAACCCCCTTTGAAAGTCAGCCAAGGGGCCCTGTTATCCCATGGTAGGTACCAGTCTGCGATGGCAGTTGCGGTCAGAAGGGCATCCTCAGAGCCGACGATCGGGATGTAGCTTGCTTCCCCCGTTTTTTCGAATTCGGTGGCTGCTTTGGCCGCGCGATCTATGCGTGCTTCAACCTCGGCATCACTGCCAAGGTACATTCTGGCAGTTTCCTCAGTTAGATAGTGGCCCGCGACAACCCCGAGAGAGGCCACGCGACCGTCTGTCACCGCTGTTTCAATCGCCCAGTTGACGCCCTGACAAATCCCGAGAAGATGAAGCCGGTTTGCGTCGATGCCTTCTTGGTTTGCGAGAAAACCAAGGGCAGCTTGGCAGTCTTCAACCTTGGCTTCACCAGACTCGTAGCGTCGGGGTGTGCCCGAGCTTTCTCCGTGATAGCGTGGATCGAATATCAGAACGGCCAGCCCGCGCGATGCCAGGCGGGTTGCATATTGCACCGGTGACTGTTCCTTGACGAATGCAACAGGGCCGATGATCACAGCTGCCGGGTGAAGTCCTTCCGAAGCAGGTCTCAACAACTTTCCAACAAGGGTTTCCCCAGAGCTGTCAAAGGACACTGTTTCAACATCATAAGAGCCAAATGCCGATTGATCTAGGTCACCGGATGCCTCCGCTGTGCTAGCGCGGGAGGTGAAAGCTCCGCTCATGGATGTTGCAATCGCGATTGAGTTGAACATGCGTCGTGTAATCACAGCTGCTGCCCTTTCGAATACAGTTTGATGGTCTCGACAACCAAACGATCTTGGATCGAGCGCCCCGATCTGGGGGGGCGCCCGGTTAAGCTTCACTTGTCAGTTAACTCGCGACGGGCATAATTGGGATGACGCAAATAGCATGATTAGCATGCAAAAAATGAATGACATTTTAACTTCTCTGGATGTTAGGACTCTACGGTTCCTACAGCTCCTGCTTCGCACAAGCAGCGTGACACGCACGGCAATACATCTGGGGATCAGCCAGCCCGCCGCCAGTCGAATACTCGCCCGGGTACGCGACCTTATTGGAGATCCGGTGCTGATCCGAACGCAGTCCGGATACCAATTAACGGATCATGCTCTGGGCTTGAATGAACCGGTCGATGCTGCCCTGTCAGCGATAGCTGACGTCTTCCAGCCTTCCGCCTTTGATCCAGCACAGTCCAACTATTGCTACCGCATCGCTTCGACAGATTACGGCGTCGCGGCTGTCCTGGGACCCATGATGGAGGTCTTTGCCGTTACCGCACCAGCAATAAGGTTCGATGTCTCGCCACTGGTGCCGCAAAGCTTTACCGATTTGGAAAAAGGAGCAATTGATCTGCTGCTATACGCGGATTTGGATGCCAGGAACGATTTGCTTGTTCAGAAGCTATTTGATGAAACCTACGAAATCCTGTTCCGACAAGGCCATCCGCTTGAAGAACATGCGTCATCAAAACGGGCACTTACTCCGCAAGACGTTTCGGCTTACCGGTTAATCGAGTTCAGTTTTCCGGGCACTTTGGGTCTGAAACCCGATACGATCATGAGGGAAAAAGGAGATGGTTCGAATGCTGTGTTCCAGCAGCCTTACTTCACCACATTACCTTTTTTGGTAGGACAGACGGATGCAGTTGCAGCTGTCCCCAAGCGGCTGGCAAAGCAAGTCCAGAAATTGACCTCTCTTTGTTCAGCTCCGTTTCGGCCGAGTTGTGGCTTCCCTTATTTTCTTGTCCGCCACGAGCGCAGCCGCTTCAATCCAGCGATCAATTGGCTAAGGGAACAAGCATTGGAGATCACCAAGTCCGACTGATCAGATGTTCGAGCTGGTATGATAGTTTGCACGTGAGATATTCGAAGTACACAAAGGCCATCCAAATCAGCACCCGCCCTTGGGTCCTGACGAAACCACAATCCATAGATGGCAGGTCTGTTGGGTTAAGCTGCAACATCGTCCGTTAAAGTTACATCTCCGCTCAGAGCCGTTCCCCAGACCATCGTCTACTTTCCAGCTTCGCGATTGCAGCGAACGACAGCTTTGACGGTCAGCACCGCGAGAAGGTGACCAGGGTCGAACGGAAGGAATGGGCCGTTTGCAGCGCACGTATTTGATGCTAATTGGCGTGATCCATGAAGTTCACCCTCCAACGTAAACGGTAATAATAGATGTAAAACAATGGGTTGATATACTTCTTCCTTTCTACTAAAAAATTAGTTTGACAGCAGCGCCGAATATCATCGATGCTGTTTGCCATCCGGTCTGCACCGGATCACATAATCTTTGGGAGGAGACAGATGCGGAGACATCTACTTTCCGCCGTGGCGGCAGCGGCCGTCATTGCGGGGCATGGTCCTGCTTGGGCCGACGAAGCCGCAGCACAACGTTGGATCGACGACGAATTCCAGCCATCGACCTTGTCGAAGGACGAACAGTTGTCCGAAATGAAGTGGTTCATTGATGCTGCACAACCGTACTCGGGAATGGAAATCAATGTCCTGTCCGAGGGTATCCCGACGCATTCCTATGAATCCGAGGTTCTGACCAAGGCGTTCGAGGAAATAACCGGGATCAAGGTCAATCACCAGATTCTCGGCGAAGGCGAAGTGGTTCAGGCCGTACAGACTCAGCTACAAACCGGACGGAATCTGTATGATGGCTATGTCAACGACAGCGACCTGATCGGGACACATTCGCGCCTGCAGTTGGCCTATCCGCTGACCGATATGATGGAAGGTGATTGGGCGGCGACAACCTCGCCAACGCTGGATCTGGATGACTTCATGGGCATTCAGTTCACCACCGGCCCTGATGGCAAGCTGTATCAATTGCCCGACCAGCAGTTTGCGAACCTATATTGGTTCCGCAAGGACTGGTTCGATGACGAAGCCAACAAAGCCGCGTTCAAAGAGAAATACGGCTATGATCTAGGCGTTCCGGTCAACTGGTCAGCCTACGAAGACATCGCCGAGTTCTTCACCAATGACGTGAAAGAAGTCGATGGCACCACGATCTATGGCCACATGGATTATGGTAAGCGCGCGCCTGACCTCGGCTGGCGCATGACTGACGCCTGGCTGTCGATGGCCGGCGCCGGTGACGTGGGTGAACCGAACGGCGTTCCCGTCGACGAATGGGGCATCCGCATGGAAGCGGGCACCTGTAACCCGGTCGGTGCGTCCGTTTCACGCGGCGGTGCCGCAAACGGTCCCGCTGCGGTCTATGCGATCCGCAAGTGGGATGAATGGCTACGAGCGTATGCGCCTCCAGGTGCGGCGTCTTACGACTTCTACCAGTCGTTGCCAGCGCTTAGCCAAGGCAACGTGGCTCAGCAGATCTTCTGGTACACCGCCTTCACCGCAGACATGGTGAAGCCGAAGTCCGAAGGCAACAACACCGTGGATGACGAAGGCACGCCGCTGTGGCGGATGGCGCCCAGCCCGCACGGCCCCTATTGGGAAGAAGGCCAGAAGGTTGGTTATCAGGACGTGGGGTCGTGGACCTTCCTGAAGTCGACGCCTGCGGATCGTGCTCAGGCGGCTTGGCTCTATGCCCAATTCGTGACGTCCAAGACTGTCGACGTGAAGAAATCCCATGTGGGCCTAACCTTCATCCGCGACAGCTCGGTCAACCACGAGTCGTTCACCGAGCGCGCACCCAAGCTGGGTGGTCTGGTCGAGTTCTACCGCTCACCCGACCGTGTGGCATGGTCACCGACCGGCATCAACGTGCCGGACTATCCGAAGCTGGCCCAGATCTGGTGGCAGCAGATCGGTGACGTGAACTCGGGCGCCTTCACCCCGCAAGAGGCGATGGACCGTCTGGCAGAAGAGATGGACATCACTATGGCCCGAATGCAGGCCGCTGACGAAAGCGCCGGTGTCTACGGTGGCTGTGGTCCGCGTCTGAACGAGCCGCAGGATGCCGCCTTCTGGTTGGAAAAGCCGGGCTCGCCCAAGGCCAAGCTTGAGAACGAAAAGCCGCAGGGCCAGACCGTCAACTATGACGAATTGGTTCAGCGCTGGCAGTCTCAGTAAGCAAACGAAACCGGGGGTGCCGTGTGCGGCATCCCCACCCCAAGGCCAGTGCGACGCACTGAAGGACCGGAACCCACGGACATGATCGAACTTAGAGACGCCACCAAACGGGTTGGCAATGTCATCCATATCAAGCCTACGAACCTGACGCTCAAGACTGGCCATTTCAATGTGCTGTTGGGCGCTACGGGGTCGGGCAAAACCTCGCTGATCAAGATGATGGCCGGGCTGGACCCGATCGCCTCGGGCAAAGTTCTGATGGACGGGCAGGACGTCACCAAGCTGAACACGCAAAAGCGGCAGATCAGTTTGGTACACCAGTTCTTCGTGAACTACCCGCATATGACCGTTTTCGACAACATCGCCTCGCCCTTACGCGTGGCGGGGATGGCAAAATCCGAAATCGAAGGCCGTGTCGAAGAGGCCGCCGACTTGCTGCAGTTACGCCCAATGCTGCAGCGCCGTCCGCATGAGTTGTCAGGCGGCCAACAGCAGCGTACAGCACTGGCCCGCGCGATTGCAAAGGAAAGCCGCGCGGTGTTTCTTGACGAACCACTGGCCAACCTCGATTACAAGCTGCGTGAAGAACTGCGTGAACAATTGCCCGACCTGTTCGCTGGGCGCGGGGCAGTGGTCGTCTATGCCACGTCGGAACCGGAAGAGGCGTTGATGCTTGGCGGCTACACCGCCTTGATGGAGGACGGGCGCGTCACCCAATTTGGCCCCACCTCAGATATCTATCGCAACCCCGAGAACATCTCTGCAGCTCGTGTGTTCTCTGACCCGCCCATCAATGTGGCGCGCATCACTGTGTCTGAAGCGCAGGCGCAATTGGTCGGCGGTGGTGGCTGGAAAGTCACCGATATAGCCGATGGTGACTACTTGGTCGCCGTGCGTCCGCACCGGGTGACCCCGTTCCGCTCTTCCGACGCCGACGTGGAACTGACCGGGCGTGTCATCGTGACCGAGCTTTCGGGCTCGGATTCCAGCGCGCACTTCCAACATGGGGATGAGGCGTGGGTATCCCTGGCCTCGGGTGTCCATCCCTATCAGGTGGGTGAAGACCACAGCTTCTACATGAACCCGGCCCATTGCCGGTATTTCGGCCAAGACGGCAAAAGGATAGCCTGACATGGCACAGATCAAGCTTGCAAACCTGCGACACAGCTATTTCCCCAATCCCAAGGGGCCACAGGATTACGCCCTGAAGGAAATCGACGTCACCTGGCGCGACGGCGGGGCCTATGCGCTGCTGGGACCATCAGGATGCGGCAAGTCAACGCTGCTGAACATCATCTCGGGGTTGCTGACGCCTTCCGAAGGACAGATTCTGTTCGATGGTCAGAACGTTACTGCCTTGCCCCCAGATCAACGCAACATTGCGCAAGTGTTCCAGTTCCCGGTGATCTACGACACGATGACTGTGGGCGAAAATCTGGCCTTCCCGTTGAAGAACCGGGGGGTTGACCCGGCAACGATCAAACGTCGCGTCGATGAGATTGCAGAAATGCTGGACGTTACGGATATGTTGAATACCCGGGCCTCAGGTCTGAGCCCGGACAACAAACAGAAAATCTCGATGGGTCGTGGGTTGGTGCGCGACGACGTGAACGCGGTGATGTTCGATGAGCCGCTGACTGTTATCGACCCACATCTGAAATGGAAACTGCGGTCCAAGCTGAAAGAGCTGCACCAGCGCGTCAAAGCCACGATGATCTACGTCACGCACGACCAGACCGAGGCGCTGACCTTCGCGGACGAAGTTGTCGTGATGCAGGAGGGCGAAGTCGTGCAGATCGGCACCCCTGTGGAACTGTTTGAGCGCCCTCAGCACACATTTGTCGGCCATTTCATCGGCTCACCCGGCATGAATGTGCTGCCATGCGAAGCGAAGGGCGATCGGGCCCTGTTCGAAGGCCATGAAGTGATGCTGGAGGGCCAGACCCACGGTGACGGAGGCCGCACCGATCTGGGTATCCGGCCTGAATATATAAGCTTTGGCGAAACCGGCATCCCTGCCCATGTCACCAAGGTCGCAGATATCGGACGACACTATGTGGTCAGTGCCATGGTCGGTGATACGCCGGTGAAAGCCGTAGCAGAACACAATGCGCCCAACCCTGGCTCACATGTGTACCTGCAATTCAAACCCGAACAATCTCGCGTCTACCGCGACGGCTGGATCGCAACCGAGGAGCGGACGCAATGAGAACTGAAAACCAAAAAGCATGGTTCTTTGTCCTGCCGGTGCTGGCGCTGGTCGCGTTTAATGCGCTGGTGCCGATGATGACTGTGGTCAACTATTCGGTGCAGGAGACCTTCGGTAACAATCAGTTCTTCTGGGAAGGACTGGGCTGGTTCGAACAGATCCTGCGTTCCGACCGGTTTCAGGCGGCCCTCGGTCGGCAGTTCCTCTTTACCTTCCTGATCCTGCTGATCGAGGTGCCCTTGGGCATCATCGTCGCCCTGTCGATGCCACGCAAAGGGTTCTGGGTGCCGGTCTGTCTGGTCCTGATGGCCCTGCCGATGCTGATCCCGTGGAATGTGGTCGGCTCGATGTGGAATATCTTCACTCTGCCCAAGATCGGCCTGCTGGGCTACTTCCTGAATGACGTCCTGGGCATCAACTATGATATGACACAACAGCCACTGTCGGCCTGGATCACCGTGATCGTCATGGATGTCTGGCACTGGACGTCGCTGGTTGTGCTGCTGTGTTATGCGGGCCTCGTGTCGATCCCGGATGCCTATTATCAGGCCGCTAAGATAGACGGTGCCAGCCCCTGGTCAGTGTTTCGCTATATCCAGCTGCCCAAGATGAAGACTGTACTAACCATCGCCGTTCTGCTGCGCTTTATGGACAGTTTCAACATCTATACCGAGCCTTTCGTTCTGACCGGCGGCGGTCCCGGCAACTCAACCACCTTACTGTCGATCGACCTTGTGAAGATCGCGCTGGGACAGTTCGACCTTGGCCCTGCGGCCGCGATGAGCCTGATCTACTTCGCCATCACGCTGCTGGTCAGCTGGGTCTTCTACACTCTGATGACAAAGGATGACGCGCAATGAAGAAGCGGTCCCTTATCCCGATCCTCTATATCGCGTTCCTGATGCTGCCGATCTATTGGCTGGTGGCGATGTCCTTCAAGACCACGAACGAGATCCTGTCGGGCTTTTCCCTGTTCCCCCAGACCTTCACGCTGGAGAACTACATTACCATCTTCACCGATCCGACGTGGTATTGGGGCTATATCAACTCGATAATCTACGTGACGATCAACACGGTGCTGTCGGTCTGTGTAGCGCTGCCAGCGGCCTATGCGTTCTCGCGCTATCGGTTTCTGGGCGACAAGCAGTTATTCTTCTGGCTGCTGACCAACCGGATGGCGCCAGCGGCGGTGTTCGCGCTGCCCTTCTTCCAGCTCTATTCGTCAATCCACCTGTTCGACACCTATCTGGCCGTGGCGCTCGCGCACACGCTGTTCAACGTGCCGCTGGCGGTCTGGATTCTCGAAGGCTTCATGCGCGGCATCCCGAAAGAATTGGATGAGACAGCCTATGTCGACGGTTACTCTTTCCCGCGCTTCTTCGTGACGATCTTCCTGCCCAACATCAAAGCGGGTGTCGGCGTCGCGGCCTTCTTCTGCTTCATGTTTTCATGGGTCGAGATGTTGCTGGCCAAGACCCTCACCGCGGTCGAGGCCAAGCCCATCGCCGCCGTGATGACCCGCACCGCCTCCAGCGCGGGGTATGAGTTGGGTCTGCTGGCAGCAGCCGGAACACTGACCATTATCCCTGGTGCCATTGTCATCTGGTTTGTCCGCAACTACATCGCGCGCGGTTTCGCGATGGGCCGTGTGTGAGGTTCGATATGCGTAGACTTCTTCTCACCCTCCCCTTCCTGCCTTCGATGGCATTCGCCCAGCAAGCCGGATGGGGCAATGTTGGCCAGCAAGAGGAAAAGGGATTCTCTTGGACCGCCCCTCTTTGGCCTGATTTCTGGATGGCCTGGACCCCGGCGACGTTGGCGGTATTCGTGGGTATCTTCGCGGCCATCGCGCTAATTGGACTATTGGAAGGGTTCAAGTTCCGCGACGGCCTTGAACGTCGCGGTGTACTTGGTCTGACAACCACGTTGGGCGATCGGTTGTTCATAACACTGCTCGGCTCGACCTATATCTTCCTGGCCTGGCTTGGGCTGGTAGGCCAACCTGTATGGACGCCTCTTTTCCTGTCCATCGGTTGGGGCGTCTTCGTCTTCTGGAAAGTTTAAGCTTTGAGAAACAGCGAAAGGATGCTTGTCTGTCAGGCATACTAAGAAATGGCGACTCCGAGATCGATGCGAAAAAAAAAGACAACAAATCTACTGACCGAAGTGGAGCTTGAGTTTATGAATGAGCTCTGGGCGCTGGGTCAGGGTTCGGTCCGTGATGTCCTTGATCGCCTGCCTTCTGATCGTAATTTGGCCTATACATCCGGCGCGACTATTCTGCGTATCCTTGATGAAAAAGGGTTCGTCGAAAGCGAGAAGAACGGCAAGTCGCTGATCTACAGACCCCTGCTGGAAAAGGACAGGTACCAGTCGCGGTCGCTGCAGAATCTTTCTCGGACCCTGTTTGACGACACACCCGCAACGCTGGTTGCAAGGCTGGTCGACGATGAGGGGCTGACAGAAGATGATTTGGAGGAAATTCGAGCACTGGTAGAGAGGAGACTGCAAAATGACAGCGGTTAAACCGGTTCTCGATACGTTTCTTGATCTGAATGTCGTGCTTGGATTGTCGGCCTTTATCTGGTTGGCAGTGCGCGCGGCGCTGGATAGGACATCGATGCGATATGGATTTGTGGCTCAGCTTCGCTTGCTCAAGGCACTTTGTATCTGCGTTCTTGTCAGCCCCATTTTGGCTACAGGGGTCTCGAGCCTTGCAGGACTGGTCTGGCCGGGGCAACCTGTTGCACTGGGGGATATTGCCGTGGCCGCTTTTCTGCGCGGCGACATTGCCATGCCAGCAGCACAGTTTGAAACCCTACTGAACACGCGCGAGCGGTGGCTGGACCACGTACTGGCAGGCGCAAGCATGGCCGCAAACTGCGCCTTGATCGCATTTGCTCTTATTGCAGCGGTGCTGACAGTTCGTGTGATGCGCGATGCATGGGCCATCCGCAGCGCGATCACGACCAGTTTTCTGTGGCGGCAATCCGCCAAGGTGGACATTCGCCTGTCGGATCGGATTACCGTACCGTTCGCTGTGCGTGGCCTTCGCCGCCGGCACGTCGTGCTGCCCAGTCATCTGTTGAACACACCAAATGAGTTGCGATTTGCCCTGGCGCACGAGTTTCAGCACATCCGCGCCAATGACGTGGAATGGGAGCTTGGGTTCGAGCTTTTGCGACCTTTGCTGTTCTGGAACCCGGCCTATCTGGTGCTCAAACACCAATTCGACCGGCTACGCGAATTGGCCTGTGACCAATCCGTCGTGTCTCGTAAGGGCATAGATTCAAAGGAGTATACGACCTGTTTGCTGGAATTCTGCGCGCGATCGATTACGTTGAACAATCCACGTGTTCTTAATGTGGCACTGGTTTACGGAACAAAGGCAAAGCACGTACTGCGGCAGCGCGTGTTAGCGTTGACCGAAGCGCCGATGGCAGACACCCGACTGCCTGCCGTATTTCTTGGACTGATACTTTCATTTGCATTAGTTCTCGCCATCGGATCAGCATCAGTTCGCCAAACACAGGACTGGAGCCACGATCGGCTGATGCTGTCTACAGTCATCAATCTGGAACGGCTGGAGGCTCGCAATCGAGGGAACTGACGGTGTTAATAATGTGCCGTCTCGGATCAGGCATGCAGACGTGTCTGACGTCGGCGCCAATGGATTAGTTTAGGTTGATTTGATAAGGGAGATGCGGTCATCGGGCCGGTTCATCATAATTGTGGTAGTGATTTGAAGCTCAAAGGAGATGACCAAGACTTATTTCGTGGGTCTTGATGTTTCAGTCAAGAGCGCGGCAATTTGCGTGATCGCAGGTAACCCGGTCCTGGTGGCGGCAATCTTCCCGCTCCCGTCAGCGCGTGATGCGATGGCAGAAGAATTTGCTGAATTGGACAAGCAGGTTCGAGATCAGTCTCGCAAAGATAATGTCTGTCGTCGCCTTATGACAACTCCCGGTGTCGGCGCCATAGTTGCAATGAGCTTCCGTGTTGCCATTGAGGGACCCAAACGTTTCCGTTCATCTAAGTCGGTGGAAGCCTGCTTTGGCATGACGCCATGGCGAAACCAATCCAGACAAACGGATCGAGTCACATCAAATACCAAGGCCGGCGATGCCAGTGTGGGATAGACGCTTTACGAAGCAGCGCATGTGATGCTTGTGAGAACCACCTGATGGACTCCGTTGAAGGCATGGCCGATGCGTGTTGCCGCCCGATGTGGTGCAAAGCGCGCCAAAATTGCCCTCGCGAGGAAACTGGCAGTCATCATGCATCGGATGTGGATAGACGGCACGGAATTCAGAACCGTCTTAAAGACAACGAGTACCAACTCTTCCGCGAGGAAGGCGCCCCTGAAAGGACGCAGCGCGGGAAATGCCGACAAAAACCCTGATAAAAATATATGCCGCAAGGGAAATAGGCTTTCCCCGTCAGAGCCAACCGCATCATTTGAGTGCACTACGCAGATCACGGACAGAAGCAAGCACTTTCGGGCGCAATATCCTTGCAATACCGGGCCCGATTACAGAAGGGTTTCGGACTCACCATAACCGCCAAGGAGTAGCGAGGAGAAAGAAACCCGGAACCAAGCATAGCCACGGTGAGAAGGTGGTAAAGGACACTCGCGGTGTGACCCGATAGAAATTTTCGGCAGAAGAGCAAATCAGGATCGTGCTGGACGGCCTGAATGGTGAGGACAGCATTGCGGAGCTGCACCGCTGTGAAGGCACTGCCCAGAGCCTAGTCAGGTTTTTCAAGCGCAGCGAAAGTCTGCTGTGTTGCCCCAATTATTTTTTGAAGTTTGACAGACGGGTTCAATAGCAAACAGCAGCAAGCCCTCTTTCCCATCACCGTCCTTTCGTGGGCCAGCGGGATTTGGACAAGCCAATCTCCCCTAGCCGTCAGGGTGAGGGCCCGGCCCTCCCCCTCGGGCAACCCTTTTAGACAGGGCCGTGTCCTCGGCTGCGTCTGCGGGCCGCACCACCCCTGTCGAATAGCATTGCCTCGCCCCCTCCCGCGTTCGCCACGTGGCAGATTGGCAGGAACAGGCAGCTTCGCTGTCTGACCTACAAATCAGCTCTGATTTTCCGAAAGAGAAGTCAGAACAAACCAAACTATCTGCAGGAGTATGAAATGGCAGCGGCGTGTTAGCTGATGACGCAAAGGTCGAATTCAACTGATGTCCAACATTGGGGTCGCCTTCTGATGTCAAACGTTCACTGCTTTTCTGGTCCAACTATGACGGTTGGGTCAGGTTCATGTGACGTTCAACAGGAAACCAGTGGCGGACCGAGGAGGATTCGAACCCCCGACCCCTTGATTCGTAGTCAAGTACTCTATCCAGCTGAGCTATCGGTCCGCGTTGGTGAGGCGGTATTTAGACCTGAGGCCGAGGGCGCGCAAGTCGATTCTTCAAAAAAACTTCAAAAAGTCATATCGCCGCGTGGAAGCCTTATTTCAAAGGTGGTTCCATCAGGCCCTGTGTCTTTCAGAAACAGGTCTCCGCCGTGACCCCGCACCAATTCTTGCGAAATCGCAAGCCCAAGTCCCGAGCCGCCTTTGCGAACACCACCCTGAAATGGTGTAAACAGATTCTCTCGGGCCTTAGGGGGCAGGCCTGGACCCGTATCGCTGATTTCGATGCACCAGTCGGCTTCAAGCTCAGATGCAGACACCGTTACGCGCCCCGCCTTACCCGAGACCAGAAGTGCTTGCCGGGCATTGCGCACAAGATTCATGACAACCCTGAAAATCTGTTCCGGGTCGGCACGGATAACAAGATCTTCGGGTACGTCGTTCACAATCTCAACGCAGGCATCGGCAATGGCGAGTTGCTCGCTGGCGACAACATCTGCGGTAACGTCCCGCAAGCGCACCATGGTCAGGGTTGGGGCTGGTTCTTCGGCGCGTCCGAACGCCAAGGTGCTTTCGCACAAAGAAACCGCCCGCGTGATCGAATTGACAAGTTTGGGTGCCATTCGCGCCACCAGGGGGTCATTGCTTGCTTCAATTCGATCGGTAAACAGCTGAGCAGAGGTCAGAATGTTGCGCAGATCGTGGCTGACCTTGGCCACCGCCCCGCCCAACTGGGCCAGACGTTCACGTTGTTTCAGGGCCTGGGTCAGATCGGTTTGAAGCATCTGCAGGGCCTCTTCGGCCTCGCGCAGTTCGGTCACCTTTGAATTGGGGGAGATGATGCCGCGCGCATCCTCAGGTGCGCTGGCATAGCGCTGCATGTAGCCAACAACGCTTTTGATCGGACGCACCAGTACCACGCGCACAGCCAGAAACAGGAACGAGGCCGTCATGATTGAGATCACAAAGGACAGCCCAAGGATGCGGAGCCCATAATCCGTCATGGCCATGCGCAAGGGCTCACTGTCCATTGTCACCTCGATCAACAGTCCTGCGTCTTTGACCGGCGCGCCAATCACACGAATGACCTCGTTTTCGGGGGTAAACAGCCTCGAGACAGCATCACGGATTAGCACCCAAGCGCTGGCATTACGCAAATCAAAGGTCTTGGTGATCTGGGTCGGGATCGGCGAAGACAGCATGAGCTGACGCACCTCGTCGCGGCGCAATACGACGTTATAGACCCCCGCATTTGACAGCAATTCCGCTTCAAGCTCATCAGCCAGCATATCGTCGGCCAACAAAGCAAGCGAGGCGATCTGGGCGCGTTCCAGCCGGTTCAGCAGAAAATCTTCACGGAAACGCGCGATCGATGGCACAAAGATCAGTACTTCGGCCAACATGACGAAGACCGTCGTCAGGATCAGAAATCGGCCCGACAGCGAGTTCACTTTGCGCTCCTCCTTGGGTCAGGGAATCCAGCGCTGGACGAACCTGACCACTCGTTTAACCATTTGATTCTCAAACAGCCTTGGAGAGAAATAGGCTCCTGCCACACGTTTGTTAAGCTCTCCGACCGTTGGGTAAGGCGAAACCATCGCTGCGATCTGACCCATCTTGAGATTATTGGCCAGCGCCAGCGACCACAAGTTGATCAATTCTCCGGCCTGATATCCGACGATTGTCGCGCCCACAGGTCGGCCCTTTACGACCATCACCTTGATGAACCCCTTGGTCTTGCGCTCGGAAACTGCGCGGTCATTGTGGTGATAGTCGAACCGGGCAACCTCCACCGCGTCGCCATGCTGTTCACGGACTTGTGCCTCGGTCAGGCCGACCTGTGCCAGTTCGGGATCTGTATAGGTGGCCCATGGGATATGAGCGGTCTTCGCTTTCGACGGAAGCCCAAATAAGGCAGAGCGGATGATGATCCCCGCATGATATCCGGCGACATGGGTAAATTGCAGCCCACCTGCAACATCACCAATGGCATAGACCTTGCGATTGCTCGTGCGTAAAGAGTCGTCCACCTTGATGCCTGCCCGCGTGCTGTCGATCCCGGCAGCGCCGAGGTTCAGACGGTCGATATTGGCCTTGCGTCCGACGGCCAGCAACAGATGAGAGCCCGCGTAGACCTCATCATTCTCAGTGACCACCTCAATGGTGCCTGCATTTTCTCGGATCTGGGACACCATGGCGTTTTCATGGATTTCGACACCTTCAGTCCGAAGACTATCCAGCACGACGGCTGCAGCTTCAGGGTCGTCTTTGCCCAGCGCACTAAGGCCCTCGATCACGGTCACTTTGCAGCCCAGCCGGATATGCGCCTGCGCCATTTCCATGCCGATGGGACCTCCGCCGATGATCAGCAGGTGCTCGGGCTTATCGCGCAGGTCGAATATGGTCTCGTTGGTGTAATACGGCACTTGATCCAGCCCGGGCAGCGGCGGCACCAAGGGCGATGAACCTGTGGCCACCACGACGCGTCGGGCGGTGATCAGGTGATCTCCGGCCTGTACCTGCGTGGGTGAGATGAATCGGCCGTACTCCCGGATTACCTTGACGCCAAAGCCTTCAAAACGCTCCTGACTGTCCATGGGTTCGATCTGGGCGATAACACTCTGCACATGATCCTTGGCAGCTGCGTAATCCACTTGTGGCATCGCATCCGCGACGCCAAAAGCCGACGCGTGGGCCTGAGCATATGCAGCCTTGCCGCTGGCGATCAGAGCTTTGGATGGGACACAGCCGAAGTTCAGGCAATCCCCACCCATCTTGTGGCCTTCCAGCAGGATGACATCCGCACCCATCTGGCTGGCCCCGGCGGCTACAGACAACCCGCCTGACCCGGCCCCGATCACCAGGATATCGGTTTTCAACTCTTGCATGGATCAGGAGCCCTTTCGACCACGGAGGGATTTGATGACAATCGGCAGCGCTGCCAGCGCGCACAAGCCAATAATTGGCCCGATCACGAAGGGTTCCCATAACAGCGAGACATCCGGGGTTTCGCCGCGATCAAAGACACCACCCAGCCCAACACCGATCCAGGTATAGACAATCCCACCAGGGATGATGCCCAGCGCCGTCGTAATCAGGAAGTTTCGGAACTTTACCCCAACCAATGCGGGCACCAGATTGGCAACGAAGAAGGGCACCACAGGTACAAGACGCAGCAGGAACAAAACCGAGATTTCATTCTCACGCAGCCCGTCCTTCAGTTTCTTGACCGTCCCTTCCGAGGCTTCAAGCTTGGCGGTCAGAGATTCACCCAAACCCCAGCGTGCGGCCAGAAAGATCGTCGAAGCGCCTATGGTTGCGGCAAAAACATTAAAAGCCGTTCCTGCAAGCAACCCGAACAGGAACCCACCGGTCATCGAAGCGACCGCAGCACCGGGTAACGAGAAGGCAACAATAATGATGTAAATCCCTACGAAAGCTGCCGCCATCGCCCAGTAGTTTGAATCGCGCCAGGCCAGCAGAGCCTCGCGATTGTCACGCAGGGTTTCAAAGGTCAGATAGTCGCCCAGCGCAAAGAACCCCACGGCGGCAACGGCAAGAATCACCGCCAATGGGATATGACGCGCCAGCCCGTTGCGCGGGATCTTGGTGGTTTCGTTCATCTGGGTAGCAGGTTCTTGTTCATTCATCTTGCCCACAACATGCGCCGCCCGCGCGCGCTGCAACAGAGGCCTCACGGGGCCTTGATGTTTATGGCACTTAATGTGAGGGATACGCGCTCTGAACCCGGTTTTTGAAATCTTTTGCCCGGGCAGATTACAGATTTGTTGCAAAACGCACCAAAACCCCCACCTAGGGGTTTGACTTACCCCCCGCTACCCAGTAGAGGACGGGCTTCGAACACTAGGGCTAGGCGAATCCGCGCCGCACCCACCGCTATAGATTGGAGACGGAGCGATGAAACGCACCTATCAGCCTTCGAACCTGGTTCGCAAACGCCGCCACGGTTTCCGCGCGCGCATGGCCACCAAAGCCGGCCGCAAAATCCTGAACGCACGTCGCGCACGCGGCCGTAAGTCGCTGAGCGCATAAACCGCTCGACCTTTCAGGTTATGAACATGACGCCGCCGGAGGCCCCTGAGGATGGTAACAACCAGCCGAGGGTGATGCCCCCGGCGGCGTCCGTTTGCGCATCTGAATCATTGACCGTACTGCAGAATCGCTCGGACTTTCTGAAAGCCGCGCGGGCCAAACGGCAAGGCACTGCATCGATGATGGTGCAGGCGCGTAAACGTGGCGCTGATGAGGCTGCGGGCATTCGCATCGGGTTCACCTGCTCAAAGAAGGTCGGCAATGCCGTCGCCCGCAACCGCGCCAAACGCCGCCTGCGTGAAGCCGCGCGGGCCGTATTACCTATTCATGGGCATGCGGGCTGGGACTACGTGTTGATCGGCCGCGCCGAGGTTACCGCTGCACGGCCCTTTGATGCGCTGAAAGACGATTTGCGCTATGCGCTGCGCAAAATACACGGGGGTGGCAAATGACCCTCTTTGCCCATCTCCTCGCCCTGCCCGTCCGGGCCTACCGGTTGATCTTCAGCCCCTGGGTTGGATTTAACTGCCGCTATCAGCCGACTTGTTCCGCCTATGCACTGGAAGCGCTTGATAAACACGGCGCCATCAAGGGCGCATGGCTGGCGGCGCGCCGGATCGGGCGCTGCCATCCGTGGGGTGGCGATGGCTATGACCCTGTGCCCGACGACGAACGACCCTGACCCTTGCCCGGTTCACCCAACTGCGATAGGCCCCGCCCATGTTTGATGAAGCCGACGATATCCATCCGCTTTTTGCCGGTGCGCCTTCAACCACCGAGTTCAAGAAGCTGCGCAAGCGCATCGTGCGCCAGACGCGCGAGGCCATTGAGCAGTACGGCATGGTGGACCGCACCGCCGAAGGTGAAACACCCCGCTGGTTGGTCTGCCTATCGGGCGGCAAGGACAGCTATACCCTTCTGGCGGTGCTCTACGAACTGAAATGGCGCGGTCTGCTGCCCGTGGATCTTCTGGCCTGCAATCTGGATCAGGGGCAACCGGGGTTCCCGGCAACAGTCCTGCCAGAATTCCTAGACCGTATGGGGGTGCCACATCGGATTGAGTATCAGGACACCTATTCCGTTGTGATGGACAAAGTTCCGCAGGGCCGCACCTATTGTGCGCTGTGTTCACGCCTGCGTCGGGGCAACCTCTATCGTATCGCGCGCGAGGAAGGTTGTTCCGCAGTTGTGCTTGGCCATCACCGCGATGACATCCTTGAAACCTTTTTCATGAACCTGTTCCATGGCGGTCGTCTTGCAACCATGCCACCAAAACTGGTGAATGAAGAAGGTGATCTGTTCGTCTATCGCCCGCTGGCCCATGTGGCCGAGGCGGATTGCGAGAAATTCGCCAAGGCGATGAACTATCCCATCATACCCTGCGATCTGTGTGGCAGTCAGGACGGGCTGCAGCGTCAGCAGGTCAAGCAGATCCTCGATCAGTGGGAAAAGAACAGCCCCGGTCGGCGGCAAGTGATGTTTCGGGCATTGACCAATGCGCGGCCTTCGCATCTTCTGGACCCAAAACTGTTTGATTTCGCAAATCTTTCGATCGATCCGATTCAAAAAGACGAAAATTCAGACGATATTCCCCAGTTACGTTAACGCCTGACTCAGATTGACTTCCTACGGTTGGCTTGCGCGATCCTAGCCCAAGCTGAAGGCCGTAAAACCTATGCGGAAATTCCTCTTTGTCGACCGTTGTTCCGAAACGCTGCGGATATTTCTCACCGGACCGCAGGTTCTGGCATTTATTCCCGCGGCATGTTTAGCCGCCTTCTGGTTGGGCGGTGAACGTGCGCTTGTTACCACGGCTTTGGGTTTGCCCCTTGCTTTTGCCGTCATCGGAAATTGGGGAAGCCGTTCTTATACAGCCCGCAGTTCAGGTATGCGCCCCAGCGGCCTGGTTCCATATGACGTATTCCAATCAGAGTTGGAGGCGTTGAGTGAATCGGTCAGCAAATCAGGTGAGAATGCCGCCTGTATCGCAATTGCTTTGGACGGCTATGCCGATCTTCAGGATCTGCACGGTCAGGCTGCCGCCACTCATGTAAAGCAGCAATTCAGTGATCGTATCTTGTCGATCATCCGAAATCAGGACATCTTTTCGCAGATCGATCAGAACCGGTTTCTCATTGGCCTGCATCCCTCCCCACATCTTGATCTGGAAGCCTGCATTCAAATGTCTGGCCGCATCCAAAGCGCAGTCGAAGAGCCGCTTTTGTTGAATGGCACAGGAGTTTACCAATCCTGCTCGATCGGGTTCTGCCTGCATTCAGACCTGCGACAGGTCGAGGCTGATGAGTGGATTGGCGCCGCCACCGCTGCACTGTCCGAGGCGCAAAGAAGCGGTCCCTCCACCATACGCGCCTATTCAACCGCGACCCGTCGGCGATCCCTGGTCCGAGCCAATTTGAGAAAAGAGTTCGAGGCGGCATTGGACAATGGAGAGTTTCGGCCCTGGTTTCAGCCTCAGGTTTCAACGGATAATGGGAACATCACAGGGTTCGAGGCTTTGGCAAGGTGGGAGCATCCAATAAAAGGTGTTCTCAGCCCGCAGGTATTCCTGCCCTTCGCCGAGCAAGCCGAACTGATGGAGCGGCTAGGCCAAATCATGCGTCACCATGCTTTTAAAGCGATGCAAGCTTGGGATCGTGCAGCATGCGTTGTGCCCCGGATCGGTATCAATTTCTCATCCGATGAGTTGCGCAATCCGGGTCTGATCGACCGCCTGAAATGGGAGTTGGATCAGTTTGATCTGACACCGGATCGGCTGGCGGTTGAGATTCTGGAAACCGTGTTCTCGCGCAGGCCGGATGACGTGATCACGCGGAATGTAACCGGCATGGCTGCGCTTGGATGCTGTATCGACCTGGATGACTTTGGCACCGGACATGCTTCAATCGCCTCTATCAAGCGGTTTGACGTCTCGCGGATTAAAATTGATCGGACGTTTGTCACCAAATCCGATCAGGATCCCAGCCAGCAGCAACTGGTCAGCGCCATTCTGACCATGGCTGAACGCCTGAACCTCGAGACGCTCGCCGAAGGCGTGGAAACGCCCGGCGAGCACGCGTTGATGGCGCAATTGGGCAGTAACCACGTTCAGGGGTTCGGAATTGCAAAGCCAATGCCATTTGAGCAGACCCTGGATTGGATCGCGGCGCATCGTGCCAAGATCAGGGGTGCATCCAAGATCGGTCGCAAAATGGGATGAAATCTGCAATTACGGTGCGCCAAATCCAGCGCCGGAGCGATTTGATGGGCGATTCCGCTTGACCTTTGGGGCTGCACTCTGTTGAACCCACCGGGTGTGTTTCACTGCTCAAGGTGGCTGTCCCCGATGGACGATCAGAACAAAAATCTCATCCTTGCAACCGCGCTCAGCTTTCTGGTGATCCTTGTCTGGTTCGTGCTGTTCCCACCGCCGGAATCAACCACGACGCAGGACGCTGCAGAAATTGCAGCTCTGGAAGGCGACGAGGTGCAAACACCCAGCGCGACCAGCACCGTGGGTGAAGCCACAGCGACCGCCGAGGAAACACTGCCAGAGGAACAAGCCCCTCGCGTCAACATCGACACCCCCCGTCTGAAAGGCAGCCTGTCCCTGTCCGGCGGGCGGATCGATGAGCTGTTTCTGAAAGATTATAAAGTCTCGATCGAAGAAGGCGCGCCTATTGTTGAGCTGCTGTCTCCGGTTGGTTCGGAATCGGCTTATTATGCCCTTTACGGCTGGGCACCGAGTACAGGAGTTGCAGGTGCGGATGTCCCGGGCCCCAACACGCTCTGGACATTGGAAGAGGGTGAGACGCTTGGCGTAGACAACCCCATCACGCTGGCCTGGGACAATGGCAATGGCCTGACTTTCCGCCGCACCATCGCGGTCGATCAGGACTACATGTTCACAGTTACCCAATCGGTTGAAAACGCGACCCAAACCGAGGTGGGCATGGCACCCTATGGCATTCTTGCGCGCCACGGTATTGGTGAAGATGGCGACCTACCGGGCCTGAAAAACTTCTTCATCCTGCATGAGGGTGTGATCGGCATGGCGGACGGCACGCTGTCCGAAGTTGACTATGGTGATGTCCGCGATTTTGACATCGACCCGAACGAACGGGCGCAGGCCGAGGTCTATCAGGTCAAGGAAGATGGCTGGATCGGCTTCACGGATCACTACTGGATGACCACGCTGATCCCAGAGCCGGGCTCGACCTTCAAAGCAGCCGCAAAATATGACTCGCGCCGCAAAATCTATCAAACCGAAACGGTGCTGCCGACGCTGACTGTAGCGCCGGGTGGGACTGCCGAAGTGACCACACGCCTGTTCGCTGGTGCCAAGGAATGGGAAGCCATTCGGGAATACCAGGCGGAAGGCGTACAGAAATTCATCGACAGCATCGACTGGGGCTGGTTCTTCTTCCTGACCAAGCCGATCTTCTGGCTGCTGCACAACATCAATCTGCTGATCGGCAATATGGGCTGGTCGATCATCGGCCTGACCCTGATCATCAAGGCGATTCTGTTCCCGCTGGCTTTCAAATCCTACGTCTCGATGGCCAAGATGAAGGAACTGCAGCCCCAGATGGAAGCCTTGAAAGAGGCCGCAGGGGATGACCGCCAGAAGATGCAGCAAGGCATGATGGAGCTGTACAAGAAGGAAAAGGTTAACCCGGCCGCAGGCTGTTTGCCGATCCTGATGCAGATCCCCATCTTCTTCTCGCTGTACAAGGTGATTTTTGTCACCATCGAACTGCGTCAAGCCCCATGGTTTGGCCCGTTCCAGGACCTCAGCGCTCCGGATCCTACCTCAATCTTCAACTTCTTTGGTTGGCTGCCTTGGGCGGCACCGCAGCCTGAAAGCTTCATGGCGCTGATCTTTATCGGTATCCTGCCACTGCTGCTGGGTATCTCGATGTGGCTGCAGCAGAAACTGAACCCGGCACCGACCGATGCAACACAGGCGATGATCTTTGCCTGGATGCCATGGGTGTTCATGTTCATGCTGGGCGGATTTGCCAGCGGTTTGGTGGTCTACTGGATCGCGAACAACACGATCACATTTACCCAGCAATACCTGATCATGCGGAGCCAGGGCTATACGCCCGATGTATTTGGCAACATCAAATCAGGCTTCAAACGCACGCCAAAGACGGACGACAAATGAGCGGTTCGGTCACCAGCATTTGGCGGCACCCGATCAAAAGTCACGGGCGTGAACGCCTTGATCGCATTACCATGATCCCCGGGCATACCATGCCCGGGGATCGTGTTTGGGCGGTTGCACATGAGGCGTCGAAAGCGGATGGATCGGAATGGGCACCCTGCGCCAATTTCAGCCGAGGCGCGAAGGCCCCTCAGTTGATGGCAATCTCGGCGCAGCTGCAAGGCGACTCGGTCACGCTGAGACATCCCAATCGCCCCGATCTAAGCTTTGAGCCCGACACGCATCAGGATACCTTTCTGGACTGGGTCAAACCGCTGATGCCTGCAGATCGCGCTGCGTCTGCCCGCATTATCCGCGCCGCTAATCGCGGCATGACGGACAGCGATTTTCCTTCGATCAGTTTGTGCAATATGTCGTCGCATCGGGCGGTCGAGCAGAAGCTAGGCAGGGATCTTTCTATCGCTCGCTGGCGCGGAAATATCTGGTTCGATGGCCTGCCGCTGTGGAATGAGTTCGACTGGATTGGCCGCGACATCCGGATCGGCGAGGCCGTTTTTCATGTGCGCGAACGCATCACGCGGTGTTTGGCGACAACCGCCAACCCTGAAACGGGTGAGCGGGATGCCGACACACTGGGTGCGCTGAGCAGCTGGGATCATCAGGATTTTGGCGTTTATGCCGAAGTTCTGGAAGGCGGCACCATTCACACCGGTGACGAGGTTCAGGTTCTATGACCACACTTCCCTTTCCACTAGCTGAAACTCCAGATGAATTCGCAACGGAAACCGGTCGAAAGCTGTTTGCCGGGCCATCCGAATTCGTCAAAGGCGTCGTTGCCATGGATGGCCTGCCTGCCCCCGATCGGCTGGAGGTATGTTTCGCCGGGCGTTCGAATGTCGGTAAATCCAGCTTGATCAACGCGCTAACGGGCACCAAGGGGTTAGCACGTGCCTCGAACACGCCGGGGCGTACACAAGAGATCAACTTTTTCACGCAAGGGCCTGAACTCTATTTGGTCGACCTGCCAGGGTACGGCTATGCGAACGCGCCGGTGAAGGTCGTGGAAAAATGGCAACGTCTGCTGAAACAGTATCTGAGTGGACGTCAGACCCTGCGCCGTGCCTTCGTCCTGATCGACTCGCGCCACGGGGTGAAACCTGTGGACGCCGAGATCATGAAGCTGCTGGATACCAGCGCAGTGACCTTTCAATGCGTTCTGACAAAGGCCGACAAGGTCAAAGCAAAAGACCGGGAAAAGGTGCTGGACCAGGTACGCGCCGCGCTTTCAAAACATCCTGCGGCATTCCCGGAGATCGTGTTGACCTCATCCGAGAAGGGCGACGGCATTCCGACCCTGCGTTCGATCATTGCGCATCTGGAGTGACGCTGTTCAGCAATATACAAGTCATGAGCTAAGGAAGCCGGGTCGCGCCCATCGGGTACGGCCCGTTCAGATTGGCTGTTTCCGCGATCCGGTCTTGGCACCATCCTCCAAACGCCCTAACACAGGGTCCCAGAGGGACAATCAGCCATGAAGACACGAGATATGAACCGGGATTGGATCGCCACCGCCGCCACATTGAACAGCGCCCTGCCCTATCTGCAGCGATACGACGGTGCGATTGTCGTCATCAAGCTAGGTGGCCACGCCATGGGCAGCGACGAAGCCATGGAAAGCTTTGCGCGCGATGTGGTGCTTATGCGTCAGGTTGGCGTAAACCCGGTCGTCGTGCACGGCGGTGGCCCAATGATCAATGCGATGCTCGACAAACTGGATATCCAGTCCGAGTTTGTGGGTGGTAAACGCGTGACGGACAAAGCCACAGTCGAAGTGGTCGAAATGGTCCTGTCGGGCCTTGTGAACAAGCGGATCGTGCAGGCGATCAATGCGCAGGGTGGCATGGCTGTGGGTCTGTCGGGCAAGGATGCCCATTTGATGATGTGCGAACAGACCGACGCCTCGCTCGGGTTTGTCGGCACACCGTCCGAGATGAACCCCAAAATCCTGCATGACCTGTTTGCGCATGATGTTATCCCTGTGATCGCGCCGCTGGGCGCAGGTCGGAATGGCGAAACCTTCAATGTGAATGGCGACACTGCAGCCGGGGCGATCGCCTCAGCTCTTAAGGCAGACCGCCTGCTGCTGCTGACCGATGTAGCGGGCGTCAAGAACGCAGCGGGCGATGTCGTGACCGAGCTCAAAGCCGGCCAGATTCGTGAGATGACGCGTGAAGGCACTATTGCGGGTGGGATGATTCCAAAAACCGAAACTGCGCTGGACGCGCTGCATAATGGCGTTCGGGCGGTCGTTATTCTGGACGGGCGCGCGCCAAATGCGGTGTTGCTCGAACTGTTTACGGAACACGGTGCCGGATCCTTGATCCGTCCTGATTAACGCCATAGTGATCTTCAACATCTTGCACCGGGCATTAACATGCTCGATTGTGAATGTATGGAGAACGAGCCCCTATTTCGCCTAAGCGTGTTTTTGATCCTGTTTGTTGTGTTTGCGGCGGCAGAGACAATTGCGCCAAAACGCTTACGAACCTGTCCGCGAAAAAATCGGTGGCTAACCAATCTATCAATCACTGTTTTGAACACACTGATGCTCAGGACTATGGCGATTGGGTTGCCCTTATTGGCAGTTGGCGCTGCCATTGATGCCGGGAAAAATGGATTGGGCGTTTTTAATTGGCTCGCCTGGCCAGGGTGGGTTGAGCTTATTCTATGTGTGCTGATTCTGGACTTTGCAATCTGGCTACAGCATCTGATTACCCACAAGGTGCCAATCCTTTGGCGGCTACATCGTGTGCATCACGCCGACCGAGACATGGACGTCACTACTGCAGTCCGCTTTCACCCTGTTGAAATCGCGTTGTCCATGATCCTGAAAATCGGGCTAATCTATCTGCTCGGCGCCAGCGCCCTGGCTGTGATCCTGTTCGAGATCCTTCTTAATGGCACAGCGTTGTTCAATCATTCAAACTTGAAGCTCCCCCTTGCCGTTGACGCTGTGGTACGTAGGATTCTTGTGACACCCGATATGCATCGCGTACATCATTCGGTATTCCGAACAGAGCATGACAGCAATTATGGCTTTGCACTGTCTATCTGGGACCGAATGCTGGGGACTTACATTGCACAACCTCGGGACGGGCACGAACAAATGAGCGTGGGATTGGAATGGCAGGACGATCGACCAACAAAACTGGGCTGGAGCCTGGCTCTGCCCTTCCGCCGTTGATGACCTACGCCAATGTCGAACGAGCAGCCACTCAGGTTGGGCTGATAGTTATGGGTGCACTTCATCCAAGGCCCAGTGAAGCAAAGCAACTTGATGACGGAACCCTAATCCTTCTGGGGGCTGCGGGGGCATTCTGGCCTGCTCTGAAGGCCTCGGCTGAGTGGCAGGATCGCCAACCCGACCCGGTTGATCGCTGGTCCAGACGGGTGATCGGCCAGCTTGCGCAGGACTTGAGGGGCACCGCCTACTATCCGTTCGGCGGCCCACCATACGCACCCTTCATTGACTGGGCACTTAAGTCCGGTCGCACCTTCAGCAGTCCGGTCGGGGCTCTGGTGCACGATACGGTAGGGATGATGATGTCATTCCGTGGTGCGTTGCATTTTGCGGATGAGTTCTCAATTCCATCCGTTTCTCAATCGTCACCCTGCACAGAATGCCCCGCGCCTTGTGCAACAACCTGTCCGGTTGGGGCATTGAACACCCACAGCTTCTATGACGTGGCAGCCTGTCATGATCATCTCGATACCAAAGCGGGACACAGCTGCGTGAACAAAGGCTGCCTCGCCCGGCTCGCCTGCCCTCTCAGCGCCGGCGCAGAGCGCCAGCCAGAGCAATCTGCGTATCACATGAAAGCATTTCACCGATCATGACCCGCACACTGATCCTAATGCGCCATGCCAAGTCCAGTTGGAGCGATCCCTTTGCCGAAGATCACGACCGCCCGTTGAACAATCGAGGACGCAAATCGGCCCCCGCGATTGGGGCGTGGCTGCAAAGCAATAGCTGGCTGCCGGATGACGTTATCTGCTCAAGCGCCAAGCGCACCCGGGAAACGTGGGACAGGCTGGGGCTGAGCACCCCGGAAATCCGCTTTACCCCCGCCTTGTATCTGACAGGCCCCGATGAGATGTTCGCCGAATTGGCCACAGCCACCGGCAATACCGTACTAATGCTGGGGCATAATCCCGGCATCGCTGCATTTGCAAATCGGCTGGTACGCAACCAGCCCGATCATTCGAGATTCTACGACTATCCGACTTGTGCAACGACTGTAATCCGGTTCGATATCCCCGACTGGAATGCGCTCGAATGGCATCAGGGTGAGGTTCTGGGCTTCACGATCCCACGCGAGCTGCTGGAATAGAAAAAGGCGAGGTCGACACCCCGCCTTCTTGGTTTTCTGATCCGAATTTAGTGTCCCAGAATCTGGCTGAGGAACAACTTGGTCCGTTCGCTCTGCGGGTTGTTGAAGAACTCTTCCGGTTCGTTCTGCTCCACAATCTGACCGGCATCCATAAAGATCACGCGGTTGGCGACCTGGCGGGCAAAGCCCATCTCGTGGGTCACACACAGCATGGTCATGCCTTCCTCGGCCAGTTCGATCATGGTGTCGAGCACCTCTTTGATCATCTCAGGGTCCAGCGCCGATGTAGGTTCATCGAACAACATGATCCGCGGCATCATGCACAGCGAGCGGGCAATCGCCACACGCTGCTGCTGACCACCCGATAGCTGACCGGGATACTTGTCGGCCTGCTCAGGGATCTTCACCTTTTCCAGGAAATGCATCGCGCGCTCTTCGGCCTCTTTCTTGGGCGTCTTGCGCACCCAGATCGGGGCCAGCGTGCAGTTTTCCAGAATGGTCAGGTGCGGGAACAGGTTGAAGTGCTGGAACACCATGCCAACCTCGGACCGGATTTTGTCGATGTTTTTCAGGTCATTCGACAGCTCGGTCCCATCCACAATGATCGTGCCCTGCTGGTGTTCCTCCAGCGCGTTCAGGCAGCGGATCAGGGTAGACTTGCCCGACCCCGACGGCCCCGCGATCACGATCCGCTCGCCCTGATTGACGGTCAGATTGATATCGCGCAGCACGTGGAAGGCCCCGTACCACTTGTTCATGTTGGTGATTTCGATGGCGATTTCGTCGCTCACCTGCATTTTGGAGCGGTCGATTTCGCGTTCAATTGCAAGTTCAGACATGTGTTGAACTCCTTAACGGTGGCCAGTCTGAAGCTTGCGCTCCAGGTACATGGAATAACGGGACATGGAGAAGCAAACCACGAAGAACAGAACGCCGATAAAGGCAAACAGTTCCCAGTAGACGCCGTTCCAGGCGGTATCGGCGCGGATGCCGTTGGTCAGGCCAATCACGTCGAACAGACCGATGATCGAGACCAAAGTCGTATCCTTGAAGATACCGATGAACGTGCTCACGATGCCCGGGATCGAGATTTTCAACGCCTGTGGCATGATGATCAGCCGCTGCGCCTGCCAGTAGTTCAGGCCCAGGCTGTCTGCGCCTTCGTACTGACCACGCGGCAGGGCGGCCAGACCACCCCGGATCACCTCGGCCATATAGGCGGCCGAGAACAGGGTCATCATGATCATCACCCGCAGGATGATGTCAAAATTAGTGCCCGGCGGCAGGAACAGGTTCAGCAACAGCGATGCCACAAACAGCAGGGTAATCAGCGGCACGCCCCGAATGAACTCGATAAAGCCCACGCACAGGTATTTGACGATCATCAGATCGGACTGACGACCCAGCGCCAGCACGATACCGATAGGCAGCGAAACACCAATGGCCACAACACCCAACAGGATCGCTAGCATAAAGCCACCAAAGTCGCGGCTTTCCACCGGCGCGATACCGACCGGAATGATTGCATTGATTGCGTCAGCCACGGAACCGGCAGCAAACAGCCACCATAGTATGGGCAGCGCAATCGCAAGGATAATCGCGGCAAGAGATCCGGCAACCGGAAGCGCAAACTTGTACGCGAAATACCCGATGGCAAACCCGGCGGCGACCATGAGCGGCCCCCAGATCGAGCCACCCCACATCAGCCAAGGCAGCAGGAACGGATAAGCCGCCGTTACGATCAACAGCTTACGCGGCACCTTGGTGAACAACACCGGCGCAATAGCAACCAACAACAGGATGAAGGTCAGGTTCGGACGGAAATAGGCCGGCCAGCCGCCAGTTTCGGGCGGGTTAGACCACGTCGCGTCCGGATGGGCCGGATACGGCGGATAGAACCCATAGAGCAGCTGTAGCCACCGGTCCTTGATCACGCCCCAGCAGGCATGACCATGCGTATCGCCCCAGGTCGCCATCATGATCTCACGACATTCCGACAGCGAATTGGCGTTCCAAACGGATTCGAACGTCCAGGACAGGATGTTGGAGAGCACATAGTAGATGAACACCAGCGAGACGATCGTCAGGATGGCGTTCAGCCAGCTTGAAAACAGGTTATGCTTGATCCAGCCAAGTACACCGACCTCGGAGGCGGGTGGTGCCTGTTCCGGCAACATTTCCGTGCGGACAAATGAAACATCACTCATATTACCGCTCCACCAGTTTGACACGGTTGTTGTACCAGTTCATCACCGCCGAAATGCTCAGCGAGATGGACAGGTAGACCAGCATCAGCAGCAGAACGCATTCCAGCTCGCGACCGGTCTGGTTCATGGTGATGCCACCCAGCGTACCCGTGATGTCCATATATCCGACCGCGATCGCCAGCGACGAGTTCTTGGTCAGGTTCAGATAGTTCGAGATCATTGGCGGGATGATCACTCGCAACGCCTGCGGCAAGATCACCAGACGCATGGTCCGGCCCGGGCGCAGGCCCAGTGCGGATGCGGCCTCGGTCTGACCCTTGGAAATGGCCAGAATACCGGCGCGCACGATCTCGGCGATGAATGCCGCAGTGTACAGCGACAGGGCCAGCCACAAGGCAATCAGCGAGTTACGAAGGTGGGTACCGCCGCTGAAGTTGAAGCCTTTCAGCTCAGGGTAGCCCAGGTGAAAACCCAGAACGCCCAGCAGGATGGCTGATGGCACGAACAAAAGGCCCAGTTGGATGTGCCAGATGGTCGGGCGATCGCCAGTCTTTTCTTGCGTTGAATTGGCCCAGGCCGAAACCTTGCGCATCGCAAAGATGCTGCCGCCAAACACGATCAGGAAGGCGATCAGGTCAAGCGAAACATCAAAGCGCAGGCTTGATGTACCGAAAAGGTGGATATCGCCCAATCCGCGCGAGAACAGAAACTCGGGGATATAGACACCGCGATTTGTGACCGCGACCGTGCCAAAAAGATCCATCGTGGCTTCTGGGTTTTCACCTCGGAAGGCGCGCGGTGCTGGCAGGCTTTCAATCAGGATCGCCATGGCGAACACGATCCAAAGCAGCACTGGAACGTTACGGAACATCTCGACATAGACTGTCATGATCCGCGCGATCAGCCAGTTATTCGACAGGCGCAAAACACCGACCATGACACCGATGATCGTTGCTGTGATACAGCCCAGAACTGCAACAACCAGAGTGTTTAGCAGGCCTATAAACGCCGCGCGCAGATGTGTATCGCGCGAGTCGTATTCCAGCAGGCGTTGGTTGATGTCATAGCTGGCCGGTTCGGCAAAAAAGTCGAACCCGACTGTTCTGCCCAGCGTTTCAAGGTTCTGAATGGTGTTGTTGATAATCCAGGCTGCCAGAAGCATGAAACCGATCATCGCTATGACCTGAATGGTCGCAGATCGGTACCGCGTATCATAAAGGAGCATGGACAGCCGGAAGTGCTCCTTCGGCGGGTCAGTGAGTGTCGTCATGACCTATGTATATCCCCGTGCATCCCGGATGTTGGCAGAGTTTGCCTCTGCTCAGATCGTTCCGGGCGTGTTTCTTATGGAAGGAAAAAGGGCGCGGGTTCCCCCGCGCCCTTTTCCGTGGATCTTAGCGGAAAGGCGGTGCGTACAGCAGGCCACCATCGGTCCACTGTGCGTTCAGGCCGCGTGCCAGACCGATCGGGGTTTCCTCGCCGATGTTCTTGGCAAACACTTCGCCGTAGTTACCGCCGACTTTGATCGCGCGCTGTGCCCAGTTCGCGTCCAGACCCAGCATCTCACCCAGCGTACCTTCGGTACCCAACAGGCGGTTTACCTCTGGGTTGTCGGTGGCACCGCTGGACATCTCGTCGATGTTCGCCGAGGTTACACCCAGCTCTTCCGCTGCGATCAGTGCGTTCAGGGTCCAGCGGACCACATCGCCCCACTCGTGATCGCCATGACGGACCAGCGGGCCCAGCGGCTCTTTCGAGATGATTTCGGGCAGGATCACGTGGTCGCCTGCGTTTTCAAAGGTGGCGCGCGTAGCAGCCAGACCCGATGCGTCGGTGGTGTAAACGTCACAGGCACCAGCCAGATACTGCTGCTGCGCTTCGGCGTTGGTTTCGATCGGAACCGGCTCGTAGCTCATGTTGTTGATGCGGAAGAAATCCGCCAGGTTAAGCTCAGTTGTGGTGCCGGTCTGGATGCAAACGGTTGCACCGTCCAGTTCCTTGGCCGAGCTGACGCCCAGTGCCTTGGGAACCATGAAGCCCTGACCATCGTAGTAGTTGATGCCGACGAATTCGAACTTCAGGTCGACGTCGCGGCTGAAGGTCCACGTAGTGTTACGGGCCAGCATGTCAATCTCGCCCGAAGCCAGCGCGGTGAAACGTGTTTTACCGGTGGTCGGGATGAACTCAACGGCGCTTGGGTCGTCCAGAACGGCAGCGGCTACCGCGCGGCATACGGCCACGTCAAAACCCTGCCACTCACCATTGGCATCGGGGCTGGCAAAGCCGGGTACGCCGGTTGCAACGCCGCAGTTCAGCTTGCCGCGGGCTTTCACGTCGTCAACGGTACCCGCTGCAGCTGCGCCAGCAGCCAGGCCGGCAATGGTTGCCACGCCCAAAATTACGGATTTTTTCATTTTTACCTCTTCCTGATTTTCCATCCCTGAATGGAACGGTTCGATCCGGCGCATAGGCGCCAGAAAGGTTACCCAAAAGGTGTCTCCCCTTTAGTGGCCCGAGTTTGGGCGTATTCATCAACAAACGTCAAGGGCTGGATCAGGGAAAACGATAGGTCTTTTCTGCCAGAATCGGACACAAATTCACGATTTGACGAGAATCCGTCTCAGAACGAGAGGTTAAAGAACTGCTTTGCGTGCAGAAAGGCGGCCCGTTTCACTTCGGCGGCAGCATGTGCCTCATCGTCGTGGCCCCATTGTTCGATCTGCCAAAGCTCGTCCAGCCGAGAAATGCGCCAGATCTCGTCCGGTTTGCGCCAATTCTGGGCTGCCGCAAAACCAAGAATCAATGATCCCGACAGACTGACGAGGTCATGAAACGCTGCCAGTTGGAACGCATTCAGTCCATGCACCCGGTCACGCAGGCCTTGCAGCACCTCGGCAGCTTGCGGTTGATGCACCACCCCTGCACGCGGGATCAACCGTGCGCCCAGCGCGTCCGCAGCCCAATCCAATGCAGGATCCCAGGCCTCGGACTGCCGCTGCTGCAACGTTTCGGGATGGGTCGCCCGATAACACAGCAGATCCGAGTCGCCGTAATCGGCCAGCATATCGGCAACCTCACCATGCTGGTGCCGCACCTTGTCGATCGCCGCATTGGCCGAACGGGTGAATGGCATCGTGGTCGGATCGATTTTCTTTTCCTGCGCATCCCATTCCCGTGCAACGGCCTCGGCCATGGCACGCGTGGGCAGGTCCAGCGCAGCCTTGGCGGGCGTTTTGACCCGCCGACCATCCAGTTCAACCGTATAGCCCACGTCGGTCTCAACGACCGTGCTTGTCGTCCAGAAGCGTTTGGGTTTCCAGTCGCTCATCTCTTTAGCCCCAGATCTTGGCCAGTGCGCCTGGCAATTCTTCGAATGTTTCGATCACATGTGTCGCAGCCGTCAGTACCCGACGATCGTGATAACCCCAGCTGACACCGATCCCGGCAACCCGCGCGGCTGCGGCCATATCCATGTCAAAGCTGGTGTCGCCCACCATGACGGCTTGCGCAGCCGGCACGCCCGTTTCAGCCAAAGCTGTTTCTATCATCGACGGGTGCGGCTTGGACGGGTGGTGATCTGCAACCTGACGAGTAATAAAATGCTGCTGCAACCCATGCCCTTCAAGCAGCGCATCAAGCCCACGCTGAGACTTGCCTGTGGCCACTCCCAAAAGTACCTCGGGCTGAGCGTGAAGAGCGTCAATCACTTGGCGCGCACCGGGATAAAGCGGCGAGCTTGCGGCGCCCTGCTCCAACCTTTGCGCGTGATAGGCCTGCTTATAACCGTCAACCAATGCGTCTTGTATCCGTTCGGACTGATCTGCTGCCAGACGCGCCATTGCATGGGGCAGAGATAAACCGACGATGGACAGGATCGCGTCACGATCCGGGACCGGCAGTGACTGCGCCTGAAAACAGGCGGTCATTGCCGAAACAATGGCACCCTGACTATCGACCAGAGTGCCATCCACATCAAACAGGACCAGCCGCAATGGGGCGTTCATCGCAACTCCTCAAACGGATCATCTGCAGCGAGGTCTTCGGTCCAGCCCAGCGTATCCCAGCTGTGTTTCATATGATCCGGTAAAGGCGCCGTAAGCGAGATGGGTTTGCGGGTCATCGGGTGTTCAAAGGACAGGCTGCGGGCGTGGAGGTGCAGCTTTTTGCTGATGATACCTCCCAACTGCGCGCCCCAGCCATCGCCGAGGTTTTCCTGACCCGAGCCACCGTATTTTCCATCGCCTATTATCGGATGGCCGATCGCAGCCATATGCGCACGCAGCTGATGAGTTCGCCCAGTCACCGGCTCCATCGCAACCCAGGCGGCTCGCCCTGCAACGCGATAGAGCGTTGCATAGAGCGTATGCGCGCGTTTTGCGCCGGGCGTATCGTTCACCTCGCTCGGATGAACAGCGATCATCTTCTCGCCTTCGCCATGCTTACCATGCCCCGGTGCCTTGACCAGCCCGGTCTTGATTTCGCCCAGGTACGGAGTTGGAACACCAGCTACCAGCGCCCAATAGATCTTTTGGGTGTTTCGGTGCCGGAAGGCTGCCGTCAGCCCTTTGGCGGCCTCGCGCGTACGGGCCATCAGCAGAACGCCAGATGTGTCCTTATCCAAACGATGCACAAGGCGCGGGTTCTCGTCATACCCAAAGCGCAACGCTTCGGACAGGCTGTCCACATGGCGGGTTTGACCGCTGCCACCCTGAACTGGCAAGCCATGCGGCTTGTGCAGCGCGAGCACGTGATCGTCTTTATAAATCACGCAAGACTGGATCATCTTTGCGTCAGCGTCCGAAACACGATGCTTTACGACAGCGGGCTTATGGTCGGCGTCTGGCAGCGGCGGCACGCGCACAGACTGCCCGGCCTCTAGCCGCGTCGAAGCTTTGACCCGACTGCCATCTACGCGCAGTTCACCCTTGCGGCACATCTTCTCGATCCGGCCCTGGCTGACATGAGGAAACAGGCGGCGCAGCCAACGATCCAGCCGCTGGTCGCCATCGCCCTCTGCTACGGTGATCATCTGTACGCCGCTCATGCCATTGCCCCTTGTTCCGCACGGCCGATCCGCCCGGATTGTGCTTGTTTCAGTGCCTTAGAAATCATGCGCGTCTGTCGCGCGCATAAGGTGCAGAGTCAAGCCTACCCCGGATTGCGCTGCGTCCTCAGCTTGGCAAAATACTCCAGCCGTTTTTTCAGCTCGCGCTCGAACCCACGCTCGACCGGCTGATAGAGAACCGGGCGCTTCATATCATCGGGGAAATAGTTCTGACCCGAAAACCCATCCTCGGCATCGTGGTCATAGGCGTAACCTGCGCCATACCCCTGATCTTTCATCAGTGATGTCGGCGCGTTCAGGATATGTTTGGGTGGCGGTTCGCTGCCTGATTGCTTGGCCAGACGCATCGCCGCTTTATAGCCCACATAAGCCCCGTTCGATTTCGGAGCGAGCGCGAGGTAGACCACCGCCTGTGCCAGCGCCAACTCGCCCTCGGGCGAGCCCAGCCGTTCGTAGGTCTCCCAACTGTGCAGACAGATCGACTGTGCCTGAGGATCGGCCAAACCGATATCCTCGACCGCCATCCGCGTGATCCTGCGCGCCAGATAGCGCGGGTCTTCGCCGCCGGTCAGCATCCGCGCAAACCAATAGAGCGCCGCGTCGGGATCCGATCCGCGCACCGATTTGTGCAGGGCCGAGATCAGATTGTAATGCTCATCCCCCGATTTGTCGTATTTCGCAGCCCGGCGCATCAGGCGCGTCGACAATGCATCCGGGTCCAAAGCGGTATCCACTTTCCAGGCGGCAACCTGCTCGACCAGGTTCAGCAGCGCCCGGCCGTCACCATCCGCCATCTCCTGCAACGCTTCTCGGGCAGCAGGCGTCAGGGGCAGAGCCCGGTCCAGCTCTTTCTCGGCGCGTTGTGTCAGTCGCTCAAGATCGGCGAGGCTAAGGCGCTCCAGTACCAGCACCTGAGACCGGCTGAGAACAGCAGCATTCAGTTCGAATGAGGGGTTTTCTGTGGTTGCGCCAACCAGCAGGATCGTACCGTCCTCCATATGCGGCAAGAACCCGTCCTGCTGCGCCTTGTTGAAGCGGTGGATCTCGTCAACGAACAGCAAAGTGCCCTGTCCGTTTTGTCGCCGGATTTTAGCAGCCTCGAACACCTTCTTCAGATCCGGGATACCGGTGAAGATCGCGCTGATCTGTACGAAATGCAGATCGGTTTCCTGCGCCAGCAACCGGGCAATGGTTGTCTTTCCTACGCCAGGCGGGCCCCAGAAGATCAGGCTGGACAAGCTACCCGAGGCCAGCATGACCCCCAGCGGCGCATCCGGCCCCAACACCTGCTCTTGCCCGATCACCTCAGACAGGGATTGTGGGCGCAAGCGATCCGCAAGCGGCCGGTGCGGCGACGCGGTTGGTTCCGCAGAACCGGTATCGAACAAATCACTCACGGATCACAACCGAAACCGCAATGAGATTAACCGGCTTCCCCGCTCAATCTCCATCTGTACCCGGCGACCTGGATCGGTCAGGGCCTGAACGATATCCTCCGGTGTCTCGGTTCTGGTTCCGTTGATACCTTTTACGACATCGCCCACACGCAATCCTGCGCGGCCGCCATAGCGGCTCGGATCAACCACCACGACGCCGGTCTGAGACAGCGACAAGCCAAGCTTTACGATCACCGCCGGATTTACGCCCGAAACGATCAGACCTGGCATGACCGTATCCTCGTCCAGCGTAGTCTCATCCGCCGCAGGCGTTTCAGGCGGTTTGATCAGCGCCACTTCAATATCCGAGCGGTCTCCGCCCCGCAGCCGAGTCAGGACCGACTTTCCACCTACCCCGGCAACAGCCATGCGAAATTTCATCTCGGCCGGAGAATTCACCTCGTCTCCGTCGACATGAGTGACAACGTCCCCGACCCGCAGACCCGCTTCTGCCAGCGGACTCAGTTCATGTAAGTCAGAAATCACCACACCGAGAGGGATGGCCATACCCAGAGACTCGGCTATATCCGCGCTCATGTGTTGACCGGCCATTCCTGCCCAAGGACTTACGAAGCTTTCGTTGCCAGACTGCGCCTGCCGCAGGAATTCGGCCACCAAATTGGCCGGAATGGCAAAGCCGATACCGTTCGACCCGCCTGAGCGGGTCAGGATTGAAGTATTGATACCAATCAGATCACCATTTACGTCGATCAGTGCGCCACCGGAATTGCCCGGGTTGATCGCCGCATCGGTTTGAATGAAGTACCCTCTTGCGTTTCCGGTTGCGGTTCCTGTGCGCGCCAGCCCTGAAATAATACCTGACGAAACAGTTTGGCCAACGCCGAAGGGGTTGCCAATCGCCAGCGTCAGCTCTCCTACTTCAACCTGATCGGAATCGCGCATCTGCAGGAACGGCAGATCGCTTGCCTCATTCAGCCGCAAGATTGCAATGTCGCTTTCTTTGTCACCCAGAACGACTTCGGCAGTGAATTCACGACGGTCGGTAGTCACGACCTGAATTTCCGATGCCATCCCCACAACGTGGTAGTTTGACACCACATACCCATCACCAGTGAGGATCACGCCAGAGCCCAGCGAATTCTGCACACGGGGGCGTGGCGTCCCAAATCCACCGCCAAAGAAGTCCTGAAAGAACGGGTCAGAAAACAGCGGATTTGCCCGCCCTTCGCGCACAATCTTGGCGTAGATGTTCACAACCGCCGGGGCAGCCTGCTTTACGACAGGGGCGAACCCGAGGCCGATTTCGGTCTGGCTTTTTGGTACCTGCGTCTCTGCGGCTGCCGGTATTGCGCCCATCAGCAATACTAGGGAACACAATAGTCTTAGCATCATCGGCCTCCGGCAATATCGCCAACCGGATATGCGGGGCCGATGCAAAGATTGCAAGCGACATAACCCGCTGCCTTCGACAATGCTGAGGACCTAGTGCTTTCTTTTGCGCTATTCGCACAAATACACAGCTTCAGCATTATGGCTTCGCAAAGCGTTGCAAAAGTTTCACAGGGAATTGTGCTATGTGTTGGACTTGGCGCTGAATCCAATCAGAGGGAACGACCATGCACAAAGACCGGGAATTGACCTTTGCAACGGCCCTTGCCTCTCATCATCAAAATAAGAGCTTTGTGCGGGAAGAGCACGCCCACGAGTATTACCAGGCCTCACTACTGAGTGCAGTCATGCAGGGAGTCTATGACGGGACTGTTTCCATCGGTCAGCTGCTGGAACACGGAGATTTCGGTCTCGGTACCTTCAACGCCCTGGACGGAGAAATGGTGGTGCTGGATGGTGTCGCTTATCGCCTGGATGGGGAAGGCAAAGCGACAATTGCGGATAACGGCGCGCTGACACCATACGCAGCCGTCATTGACTTTGAACCAACGATTTCGCTCGCGTTGGATTCTCCGATTAACAAATCCGGTTTCGAGGAGGGTTTGGATGACATGGCCGATGCAAAGAACCTGTTTTATGCGGTTCGTTTCACCGGATTGATCAAACACATTAGGTATCGAAACGTGTTGAAACAGGAACGGCCATACAAACCTTTGCTGGAAGTGGTCAAAACGCAGGCCGAGTTTGAATTGGAAAACGTGGAGGGAACTATTCTCGGGTTCCGCTGCCCTGACTACGCAGTCGGGATCGGCGTACCGGGTTACCACTTGCATTTCATCTCTGACGACCGGACCACCGGTGGGCACGTACTTGATTACACATTGACCCGGGGAAAGATCGAAATCGATCACACGTCGTCTCTTCATCTGGAACTGCCAGAGACAGAGGATTTCTCTGACGCCAATTTGTCCGCGGGAGCGTCGGCGGATGGTATTTTGAAAGCCGAAAGCAATTAAATTTAGACCGCCTTGGATTGTCACACGGAGCAAAAGAAAACCCCCGCGTCTGCGACGCGGGGGCTGAAACTCAGATATAGCCAAGGCTTATTCTTCGTCTGCGGCCTCTTCAGCGGCAACACGAGCTTTGTCAGCTGCGCCTTTGGCGTCGATGTCGCGGTCAACGAATTCGATGATCGCCATCGGTGCCATGTCGCCATAGCGGAAGCCAGCTTTTAGGATACGGACATAACCGCCCTGACGCTCGGCGTAACGAGGGCCCAGAACTTCGAACAGCTTGGCGACGTCTTTGTCTTCTTTCAGCTGTGCTGCGGCCTGACGGCGGGCGTGCAGGTCGCCGCGCTTGCCCAGAGTGATCAGTTTTTCAACGATCGGGCGCAGTTCTTTTGCCTTGGGCAGAGTTGTTTTGATTTGCTCATGCTCGATGAGCGAGCCAGCCATGTTCGCAAACAGAGCTTTGCGGTGCTCATGAGTACGGTTCAGGCGGCGATAACCACGTGCGTGACGCATTTTCTAGTTCCTTCTTTCGCGTTTTGCTTTGTCTGGCCGGCGATGCGTGTCACCGGCTCTCCTTGGGGCGGAAGTGCCCATATGGTCCCCGGCAGCCCGGGCATTTGTGAAGACGCGCTTAGAACGCGTCTTCGAATTTCTTGGCCAGATCTTCGATGTTGTCAGGCGGCCAGTCCTCGACATCCATGCCGAGGTGCAGACCCATGCCGGACAGCACTTCCTTGATCTCGTTCAGCGACTTGCGGCCGAAGTTCGGAGTGCGCAGCATCTCGGCTTCGGTCTTCTGAATCAGATCGCCGATGTAAACGATGTTGTCGTTCTTCAGGCAGTTTGCCGAACGGACCGACAGTTCCAGCTCGTCCACTTTCTTCAGCAGCAGCGGGTTGAACTCCAGACCATCGTCTTCGTCCTGGCGGCCAGCCGATTCCGGCTCGTCGAAATTGACGAAGATTGACAGCTGATCCTGCAGGATGCGTGCGGCAAATGCCAGCGCGTCTTCCGGCGTGATCGAACCGTCGGTGTCGATCTTCAGGGTCAGCTTGTCATAGTCCAGAACCTGACCTTCACGGGTCGGCTGAACGTCATAGGCAACCTTTTTGACCGGCGAATAGATCGCGTCGATCGGGATCAGGCCGATGGGTGCGTCTTCGGGCTTGTTCTTCTCAGCCGAAACGTAACCTTTGCCGGTGTTGACGGTCAGTTCCATGAACAGGTCAGCGCCATCATCCAGGTGGCAGATGACGTGATCGCGGTTCAGAACCTCGATGCCAGCGCTTTCGCTGATGTCGCCAGCGGTGACAACTGCGGGGCCTTTGGCATTGATCGACAGGCGCTTGGGCCCTTCGACTTCCATGCGCAGTGAAACGCCTTTGAGGTTCAGGATGATGTCGGTGACGTCTTCACGTACGCCCGCGACCGAGGAGAACTCGTGCAGGACGTTATCGATCTGAACGCTGGTGATGGCCGCGCCTTGCAGCGAGCTCATCAGAACGCGGCGCAGCGCGTTGCCCAGGGTCAGACCAAAGCCACGTTCCAGCGGTTCTGCAACCAGGGTTGCCTGACGTGCGGGATCGTTGCCCGGCTTGCCGTCAAGCTGGGTCGGCTTGATCAATTCTGCCCAATTCTTATGGATCATGTAATCCCTCCATTCCTGTCCGCGCCCCATGACCAACAAGGTGCAGACGCCCGAGGTTCAAAATGACGTGCTGGGGCCGTGCAAAAACACAGCCCCAGCCTAATTCAAAATCGCTTAGACGCGACGACGCTTCGGCGGACGGCAGCCGTTGTGAGCAATCGGGGTCACGTCGCGGATCGACGTGATGTTGAAGCCCACTGCAGCCAGCGCACGCAGAGCCGATTCACGACCCGAACCGGGGCCCTGAACTTCGACTTCCAGCGTCTTGACGCCATGTTCCTGCGCCTTCTTGCCTGCATCTTCTGCAGCCATCTGTGCGGCGTAGGGTGTCGATTTCCGCGATCCTTTGAAGCCCATGGTACCGGCAGACGACCACGAAATGGCGTTGCCCTGTACGTCCGATATCAGGATCTTGGTGTTGTTGAAGGTCGAGTTCACATGGGCAACGCCCGATGCGATGTTCTTACGCTCTTTGCGCTTAACGCGAGTCTTATCACGTGCCATCGGTCAGACCCTCCCTTATTTCTTCTTACCGGCAATGGCCTTTGCGGGGCCTTTGCGGGTACGAGCATTGGTGTGGGTACGCTGACCGCGAACCGGCAGGTTGCGGCGGTGACGCAGACCGCGATAGCAGCCAAGGTCCATCAGGCGCTTGACGTTCATCTGAACTTCACGACGCAGGTCACCTTCGACGGTGAAGTTTGCATCGATGTGCTCGCGGATGGCCAGAACTTCGGCGTCGGACAGTTCATTGACGCGACGGTGCGCTTCAATGCCTACGGCTTCGCAGATCGCTTTGGCCGAGGTGTTTCCGATACCGGTGATATATGTGAGGGCGATTGGTACCCGCTTTGCAGTCGGGATGTTTACGCCGGCAATACGTGCCACGTGTCACTTTCCTTTTTGTTGCGGTTCCGTAACTCCGGAACCTTTTTTCACAACACTTGACCGTGGCAGTGACGCCAGAGGGTCCAGTATTATTCTAGGTGGTCGGGGCAATTGGGACGAATCCCGCATGCGATCTTGATTCCCTATAGGGATGGGGGTCGATATGGGCTTTTGGCGGTGCCGTCAAGCCCATATTGATATCAGCCTAGAACCGCCTCGATCGACGCGGTGACTTCCTTGATATCCGCCAGCCCGTTCACCGGACGCAGATCGCCTTTGGCGTAGTAATAGCCAATCAGCGGCGAGGTCTTCTTGTAGTATTCCATCAGGCGCGTACGAAGGCTGTCTTCGTTATCGTCGGCGCGACGGACGAAGTCATTTTCCTTGCCACAATTGGTGCATTTGCCATCCGCAGGAATCGGCTTTGTGTTGTCGTTGTAGACCTCACCACATCCGCCGCAGGTTGACCGCGCCGTGATCCGGTCCACCAGCGCGTCATCGTCCACTCGCATCTCGATCACCGTATGCAGCGACTGGCCCAGCTTGGTCAGCAGAGCCGACAACGCGTCGGCCTGCGCCAGCGTCCGGGGGAAGCCGTCAAAGATGAAACCGGCACCTTTTTCGGTGGTCAGTTTCTCTTCGATCAAGCCGATCACGATCTCATCGGTGACCAGCTTGCCCGCGTCCATGATCGCAGCAACCTTCTGGCCCATTTCCGTGCCCGAGGTTTTCGCCTCGCGCAGCATGTCTCCGGTGCTGAGTTGCACCATACCGCGGGTTTCAACCAGGTGACGCGCCTGCGTTCCTTTGCCTGCCCCCGGGGGGCCGAGAAGAATGATGTTCATCGACGAGCAGCTCCCTTTCTGCCGCGTTTCTTGCCTTTGCCGCGCAGCTGGGACTTTTCAATCAGCCCTTCGTATTGATGCGCCAGCAGGTGGCTCTGGACCTGTTGGATCGTGTCCATGGTCACAGAGACGATAATCAGAACCGAGGTACCACCGAAATAGAACGGGATAGCAAACTGGCCCCGCAGGATTTCAGGCAGCAGACAAACGGCCGCCAGATAGGCCGAACCCAGAACCAGCACGCGGTTGACCACGTATTCCAGATACTCGGCGGTTTTCTTGCCCGGACGGATACCCGGTACAAAACCGTTCTGCTTTTTCAGGTTGTCCGCCACATCGTCCGGCTTGAACGACACGTTGAACGTGTAGAAATAGGCGAAGAACACGATCATCGAAGCGAAGAACAGCAGATAAAGCGGCTGTCCGGGGCCGAAGTTGGCCAGCAGCCACGACATCACCGGGCCATTTGTGGCGCCCGACGAGAAGGTTGAGATCGTTACCGGCAGCAACAGCAGCGAGCTTGCAAAGATCGCAGGGATCACACCCGCCGGGTTCACTTTGACCGGCAGGTGGCTGGAGCCGCCTTCGTAGACTTTCATACCAGCCTGACGGCGCGGGTATTGGATATGGATCTTGCGCAGGGCCCGCTCCATGAAAACCACAAAGGTGATCACGGCGATGACCATGATGATCACACCCACGATCACGGCGGGGCTGATTGCACCGCTGCGGCCCGAAGCGAAGAACTGCGCCAGAGCGGCGGGAACCTCGGCGATAATGCCAACGAAGATGATCAGAGAGATACCATTGCCGATGCCGCGTGCGGTGATCTGCTCGCCCAGCCACATCAGGAACATGGTGCCGCCGACCAAAGTGATCATGGTCGACATACGGAAGAACATGCCCGGATCGGTCGCAAGATCGCCCGATTCCAACGAAACCGCCAGACCATAAGCCTGAACGGTGGCCAGAGCCACAGTTCCGAAACGGGTGTATTGGTTGATCTTCTTGCGCCCTTGCTCGCCCTCTTTCTTGAGCTGTTCGAGCGCGGGAACCATCGATGTCAGCAGCTGCACGATGATCGAGGCCGAGATATAGGGCATGATGCCGAGGGCAAAGATACCCATCCGCCCCAGCGCCCCGCCGGTGAACATCGAAACCATGCCGCCGATGCCCTGCCCCGCTTGCTCCATGAACTCACGCAGGGCTTGCCCGTCGATACCTGGGACCGGAATGAAGGTGCCCAGACGATAGACGATCAACAAACCCAGCGTGAACAGGATGCGGTTGCGCAGATCGGTGGCTTTGCCCAAAGCAGCCCAGCTTGTGTTGGCTGCCATTTGTTCTGCTGCTGATACCATAAATCGGTCTCTCTTATGAAAACACCGCCCGGAACCGTTTTCCGGCTCGGGCGGCGTCTTGGAAAACTCTGAGGTCTATGTAAGCGGGTCTTGGCCCGCTCACAAGCGCTTACTCTGCCGCAGCAGCTTTTGTGACCGTCAGTGAGCCGCCCGCTTTCTCAACCGCTTCAACAGCAGATTTCGAAGCACCGGTGACTTCCAGGTTCACTTTGGCCGTGATTTCACCTTTGGCCAGAACGCGGACACCGTCCAGCTTGCGGCGGACCAGACCCGACGCAACCAGAGCGTCCTCGGTGATCGCAGCCTTGGCGTCCAGCTTGCCAGCGTCGACGAATTTCTGGATCAGGCCCAGATTGATAACGGCGAATGCCTTGCGGTTCGGCTTGTTGAAGCCACGCTTGGGCAGGCGCTGGTACAGCGGCATCTGGCCGCCTTCGTAGCCATTGATGGCCACACCCGAACGGGATTTCTGGCCTTTGATACCACGGCCACCCATTTTACCTTTGCCAGAACCGGGACCACGGCCAACGCGGGTGCGTTTAGGTGCGGCGCCAGGATTGTCGCGCAATTCGTTCAGTTTCATTTCGCTTCTCCTAAGCCGGATGTGACCCCCGAAGCGTGATGGGCCAAACACGGCATTTCTTGATTTTGATTCTCGTGGACGGAAATCCACCGGAGCGCTCTACAGCGTTGCGGCTTTGGTTGCAAGGTTTGTTGTGTCTTGGCGACAAAAACCAAAAGAGGCGCCGAAATGGCGCCTCTTCAACGGTGAGTGGTTGGGGTGTTACACGCAATATGCGTGGTCGCGTGCAATATCTGCGATATCACAACGGCGAACGCCGATATCGTCCAGCTCGCGATTGCTCAGGCTTTGCAGTTCGCGATAGGTGCGGCTGTATTCTGCAGCCCGAGCGCGGTTTTCTTTTACGCGCTCAACAAAGCTCGCAATACGAGCGCTCAGGTTGAATCCGCCATGTGTCAGTGTTGCTGTATGTGCCATATCTAATTTCCTTTCTGTTCCGAGGCGTATTCCCCGGGCGTTTCCATTTGTTCCTTTGTGGACAAGGCTCAGATAGGAGTGTTCGATATCGCTAACAACGCGCGTTTTGGTCTAGCCGATATGCGGTGGGGGAATGGCAAGCGGGAGTACGCAGGCTACTCTGAATGCAACGTATGTCCACTTTGCGGACAAAACCGACCTTGACTCCGTCGGATTTCACACGTCTTGATTTTTTAGGCACCTAATCACTGAGGCTTCAAGTAGTTCGCGATTCAACGGCATACTTTCGGCAGATGTGCCTAAGAGGACAAAAGCCGTCTTCCAAGTCGCATCGCAAAACCCGGGTGCATTCATCCATGCAACAAAGGCAGCGAACCGCATTCCATTGAGTTGTATCTCGTCAGGTTCATAGCTCGTTTCAATCGGAAACAATTCCAAGTTCGGCGGTTGGCCTTGGGCGACGTCCAGAGCAAGCTGTAGCCCAACGCCATCAATCGTATCGTTGATATCACCATCTTTCGTTTCCGAAATCAGATATTCCAAAAACTCTTGAAGTGTTTCCTCTTTGGATTCTGGGCTCTCAAGCAGCTTTGCAAAAGTAAGCAGTCTTCTTTGTTGGTATCCGTCCGGCTCAAGACGTTGTGCGAAGGTGTGAAGTAGTTCGGAATCTCCGACTGCAATCGGCATATAGTATTGGCTTATTAGTGAGTTAGGTGTTGCGGCAAGTAATTCCAGCGCTTTCTCGACGCACCCGTTCAGCCAGTAAGCTGCGATGATCCTGCTTTGGTCTCTGGGGTTTGAGCGGGAAAAATCAATGAGTTGAATGACATCGTAAAGCGACCCGTCTTGTAGTTTCTTTCTTAGTGCCCCTTTATCGCCATCGAACTGCAATAAAGCCGTACGCATCAAAAGACGCTGTAACTCATCCCGCTGTTCGTGGGCGGGTTCTTTAGACATAAGCAACATATTCAAGCTGGCCCGCCTAACGTCTTGCTCCGTGCCATCGCCCAAACCGTCCAAAAATGACTGTGTAAGAGGTTCGTCATGCCATGTTGGCGTATCAAAGCATTCCGCAAACGCGGGCATGGTGGAGCACGTTGTTCCTAGAGCCACCAATAGGGTTCGAAAATTCAAAGCGGTATCATCCCGAATAAGTTTACCCCTATTACCAATGCGGAGGTTGGTACGCTATGGGCTCAAAGCGGACAAACACAATCGCAAACACGAAAAAAGCCCCCGAATCTTCGGGGGCCTTTCAATTCGCGAAAGAGACTGCGCTTAGCCGCGCTCTTCGATGATCTCAACCAGATGCGGGATCTTGTTGACCATGCCGCGGACCGAAGGAGTGTCCTCCAGCTCGCGGGTGCGGTTCATCTTGTTCAGGCCCAGGCCGATCAGGGTTGCGCGCTGTTCGGCGGGGCGGCGGATCGGGGAGCCGATCTGCTTGACGACGATGGTTTTTGCCATGGGTCGCTCTCCTTATGCTTCTGCTTCAGCAGCAGCCGGTGCTTCGTCCCGCTTGGGCAGGATGTCAGCAACCTTTTTGCCACGACGTGCGGCAACCGAACGCGGGCTCTGCTCTTTTTGCAGGCCGTTGATGGTGGCACGGATCATGTTGTACGGGTTCTGCGAGCCCAGCGACTTGGAAACAACGTCCTTAACGCCCAGCATTTCGAACACAGCACGCATCGGACCACCGGCGATGATACCGGTACCTTCAGGTGCGGTGCGCATAACCACTTTACCGGCGCCGTGACGGCCTTCGATGTCGTGGTGCAGAGTACGACCTTCACGCAGTTGCACGCGGATCATCTGACGCTTGGCTTGCTCAGTTGCCTTACGGATGGCCTCAGGTACTTCTTTCGCCTTACCCTTGCCAAAGCCGACGCGGCCTTTCTGATCGCCGACAACCACCAGAGCGGCGAAGCCAAAGCGCTTACCACCTTTTACGGTTTTCGACACACGGTTGATCGCAACCAGACGATCTGCGAATTCCGGTGCTTCGTCGCGGTCACGACCACGGCCCCGGCGGTTTTCACGTTCTGCCATTTGGCATCCCTTTCCTCATGTGGCGCTTCTCGGCGCCGTTTGTTCAATCCAAGTGAGCCCCGACTGCTGCCGAGGCCCCCGGATCATCGGGGCGGATCGAAACCCGCCCGCAAGTCTTAGATCTTCAGACCACCTTCACGCGCAGCGTCGGCCAGAGCCTTCACTTTGCCGTGGAACAGGAAGCCGCCACGATCGAAATAGGCCTCTTCGACGCCTGCCTTCTTGGCACGCTCGGCGATGGCCGCGCCCACTTTGGTGGCCGCTTCGACGTTGTTCTTGCCCACAACACCCAAATCCTTTTCCAGGGTCGATGCTGCGGCCAGGGTCACGCCACGTACGTCGTCGATCAGCTGAACAGAGATGTTCTTGTTCGAACGGTGTACGGACAGACGCGGACGACCCGCGTTGACCTTGCGAAGTTTGTTCCGAACGCGCAGGCGGCGCTTCAGAAACAGGGTTCTTTTGCTGTTTGCCATTGTTTGCGTCCTTACTTCTTCTTGCCTTCTTTGCGGAAGATGAACTCACCCTTGTAGCGGATGCCCTTGCCTTTGTACGGCTCGGGACGGCGCCATTCACGGATCTTGGCCGCGACTTCGCCCACCTGCTGCTGGTCGATACCTTCCACAACGATCTCGGTCTGCTTCGGCGCGGTGATGGTGACACCTTCCGGAGCAGTGAAATCAACATCGTGGCTGTAGCCCAGGTTCAGCTTCAGGGTGTTGCCCTGCATCTGAGCCCGGTAACCAACACCCTGGATCTCCAGCTCTTTTTTGAAGCCGTTTGTTACGCCTTCAACAAGATTGGCAACCATGGTGCGGCTCATGCCCCACTGCTGGCGCGCACGCTTGGACATGCCACGGGGGTCGATCTTGACCACGTTACCTTCAACCGACAGCGTGACGTCGTCGGTGGCGGTGAAGCTGCGGGTGCCTTTCGGACCTTTCACTTCGATGGTCTGACCCGACACAGAGGCGGAAACGCCGCTGGGCAGCTCGACCGGTTTTTTACCAATACGAGACATTGACAGACCTCCTTAGAAGACGGTGCAGAGCACTTCGCCGCCAACATTGTTGGAGCGAGCGTTTGCGTCCGACATCACACCTTTCGGAGTGCTGACAATCGACACGCCCAGACCCTGACGGACCTGCGGGATGTCATTGACGCCCATGTATACGCGGCGACCGGGTTTCGAGACCCGCTTCAGTTCGCGAATAACAGGGGTGCCTTCGTAGTATTTCAGGCTGATTTCGATGGCCGGATGACCGTTTTCACCGGTCGTCGCTTCGTAGCCACGGATGTAACCTTCGTCCGCCAGCACGTCCAGAACCCAACCGCGCAGCTTGGAAGCCGGGGTGGAAACGGTGGACTTGCCGCGCATTTGCGCGTTGCGGATACGGGTGAGCATATCGCCGATAGGATCATTCATATCTATGTCTCCCTTACCAGCTCGATTTCACCATGCCGGGGATCTGACCAGCAGAACCCAGCTCGCGCAGCGCGATACGGCTGACCTTCAGCTTACGGTAGTAAGCGTGGGGACGACCGGTCAGCTGACAACGGTTGTGCAGACGGGTAGCCGAGCTGTTGCGCGGCAGTTTCGCCAGTTTCAGACGCGCTTTGAAACGCTCTTCCATCGGCTTGCTCTCGTCATTCGCGATTTCTTTCAGCTCGGCACGCTTTGCGGCATATTTGGCCACCAGGCGTTCGCGCTTCTTCTCGCGTTCGATCATTGCTTTTTTAGCCATGTCTCAATCCTCCCGGCGCTTACGCGTTGAACGGCATGTTGAACGCTTTCAACAATGCCTTTGCTTCAGCGTCGGTTTTCGCTGTGGTGGCAATTACGATATCCAGGCCCCAGACCTCGTCGACCTTGTCGAAGTCGATTTCCGGGAACACGATGTGCTCTTTCATGCCCATGGCAAAGTTGCCACGACCATCGAAAGACGGCTTCACACCGCGGAAGTCACGAACGCGAGGCATCGCGATGGTGATCAGACGATCCAGGAATTCGTACATCCGGTCGCCGCGCAGGGTCACTTTCGCACCCAGCGGCATGTCTTCACGGACGCGGAAACCCGCGATCGACTTCTTCGCCTTGGTTGCAACGGCCTTCTGGCCAGCAATCGCAGTCAGATCCTCGACAGCAGCTTTCGCTTTTTTCGAGTCTTTGACGGCCTCAGCACCACAACCGATGTTCAGAACGATTTTTTCCAGCTTGGGCAGCTGCATGTCGTTCTTGTAGCCGAACTCTTCTTTCAGAGCGGCACGGATGGTTTCAGCGTACTGAGCTTTCAGACGCGGGGTGTAGTTTGCGGTATCAAGCATCGATCACGTCCCCCGTGGTCTTGGCGAAGCGCACTTTCTTGTCGCCTTCCATGCGGAAGCCAACGCGGGTTGCTTTGCCGTTTTTGTCCAGCAGTGCCAGGTTCGACAAATCGATCGGGTTTGCCTGAGGCAGGCGACCACCTTGCGAGCTCTGGGTCTGGCGGGTGTGGCGGATGGCGATGTTGATGCCGTCGACAACAGCTTTACCGGCTTTCGGGTCAACCGAGGTGATAGTTCCCTCTTTGCCCTTGTCCTTGCCGGCCAGCACGACGACCTTGTCGCCTTTGCGGAGTTTAGCAGCCATGATTACAGCACCTCCGGAGCCAGCGAGATGATTTTCATGAAGTTCTTGCCGCGCAGTTCACGAACAACGGGGCCAAAGATACGGGTACCTACGGGCTCGTTGTTGTTGTTCAGGATGACGGCGGCGTTGCGATCGAAACGGATCGCGGTGCCGTCTTCACGACGGACTTCCTTGGCGGTGCGTACGACGACGGCCTTGCGGACGTCACCTTTCTTCACGCGGCCGCGCGGGATGGCTTCCTTCACCGAGACGACAATGATGTCGCCCACGGAGGCGTATTTACGCTTGGAACCACCCAGGACCTTGATGCACTGAACTCGGCGTGCGCCGGAGTTGTCAGCGACATCCAGATTGGTCTGCATCTGGATCATGTGGTTTCTCCCGACCTGTGGGGGCTGGTCTCGTTAAATCCCCCAGGGTTTCGACAAATGAAAAGTCCTGGGGGCTTACGCCTCCAGAACCTCCCAACGTTTCGTCTTCGATTTCGGCGCGCATTCGATGATGCGTACGGTGTCACCGACCTTGAAGGCGTTCTTTTCATCGTGAGCCCGGTATTTCTTGGACTTACGGATGGTTTTCTTCAGAACCGGATGCGTAAAGCGGCGCTCGACGGATACGGTTACGGTCTGTTCGTTGGCGTCGCTGGTCACGGTGCCTTGCAGGATACGCTTGGGCATCTGATTACTCCTCGGATGCCGCAGCAGCGGCCTTTTCGTTCAGAATGGTTTTGACACGGGCAGCGTTGCGGCGGGCCGCTTTGATGCCGGCTGTGTTTTCCAGCTGACCGGTTGCCTGTTGAAAGCGCAGGTTAAAGCTTTCTTTCTTCAGGTTGGCCAGTTCCTCGCGGAGCTGGTCCGGGGTCTTGTCACGCAGTTCTTGGGCGTTCATCGCCTTTATCCTTTGCTCAAAACACCAGAAGGCCCCCTTACAGGGTCACCTTTGACCTGGTGGATTAATGATAGAAATGCGAATCGCCCGGCAACGCCGGGAGATCGCAGGATGCCGCCGTATAAGGGTTTAGAGGGTGGGTGGCAAGGGAAAGTTTCAAACCGTTTTCGGGCAGATGAAACTACCTGATTCCAAATTACCGCCGCCTTCTGAAACCGGGCAGCAGATCACTACCGCGACCTTTCTCGATCCCAACAAACGCGGCCAAGTGCTCAGGCACCTTTCTCCTGCATTTTTCGAACCATTTTCAGGCGCGCGCGTCGCGGCAGCAACGGCATGACCCAACCCAGCACAAACGCGAGCGACTTATCGTTGATCACCGTGAGCTTCCCATCGATCATGGCGTCATAGCCGACTTTGGCCACGGCCTCAGCGGTCGCCCCTTTTTGAGCAACAAGCTTCGTGCCCTCAAGATTTGCCGCAGCAGCAAATTCGGTCACGACATAGCCCGGCTCCAGCGCCGTCACAGTGACGCCCTTACCTTTCAGCTCCTCCGCGAGCGCCTGACTGAAACTCGAAACATAGGCCTTGGTGGCAAAATAGGTCGCCTGCAATGGACCCGGCATATGCGCCGCAGTCGAACTGACATTCAGTATCTTTCCGCCGCCGCCACTGATCATATCCGTGCCGAACAGATGGCACAAAGATACAAGGGCTTCGACGTTCAGCCGGATCATATCCAGATCGTCCGAAAGGCGGCGATCCAAAAAAGCCCCATGCCCTCCGAATCCAGCATTGTTGATCAGGTAGTCGACCGTCAGGTCTTTGCACTTGACGGCCTCATAAAGTTTTTCCGCGCCTCCAACAGCACCCAGATCAAGCGGAATGGCAGTGACAGTAACATTGTGGGCTGCCTCAAGCTCTGATCTGAGGGCATCTAACGCATCTCCGCGTCGCGCACTGATGATCAGATTACCGCCTCGCGACGCATGATAACGTGCCAATTCCCGGCCAATTCCGGATGATGCGCCTGTGACGAGAGCTGTTTTGGTCATAGTATCCTCCGACGAAGTAACTGGAGCGCTTTCACCTTGACGCTTTAAGACGCTTCACTCCCATTTATAGTTGAAGCTAACAGAAATCCGCTCGTCCTCGGCCATATTCATCGGCACCTCGTGGCGCAGCCAGCTTTCCCACAGCAGGACGTCGCCCACCTGCGGCTTCATATAGATGAAAGGCTGCAATTCCCGACGCCCGCCTTTCAGCCTCGTCGGGGCGGCCATCATACGGCCCGAACGTGGGTCTTCCAGTTTCAGTGCACTGGCCCCTTCCGGCATGGACACATAGGTCGTGCCCGAAATGACACTGTGAGGGTGCAGGTGACTGGCATGCATTCCGCCCTCGGGCAGGATATTGATCCACAGATCCTCAAGCTTCAACGCGCGGTCGTCCAGATCAAACTCCAAATCCTTGGCAAAAGCAGCGACGTGCTGATCCAGCACTTTGACAAGATCGGCAAATATCGGAAATCGCCAAGGCAAATCGGTCAGCGAAGCATAACTGGTGTAGCCGGGATATGCGTTCGCTTCACACCAGTCCTGCCCGGCCTCATCATCTTCTGCAATGACGAAGCATGAACTTTCTAATTCCTCCGCGTCGATCCTGGGATCGAATTCGGACAAGTTTGCGCGATAGAGACGGGTGACGAAGAGTGATTCAATCTGTGCCATGGGCCGGGCATACCCCAGCCCTCTCAGCAAGACCAGCCGCTTAGGTCTTGATGGGCCCTTTGCCACAGCGCGGTATCGGGCGACCTCCGTCGGCATAGGCGAGGCACAGCACGATCTCATCCGGTTTCGGCGCATCTGGGATATTCAGCGTCATAGTGTCGAAATGATCGAACGACCACGGATTGTCCTTGTGCCCCAGCGGAAGATCAATCGCGCAACCTGGCGCGCCCAGCTTGGCGTTGGACGGTATCACCGCCTCACCTCCGCCCACCGCAGCGCGCATGGGCGCACCGAGTTTGGGGTGGATCACCGCCCCGCCCTGCTCAAGATCGCCGTTCATGCCGACAATCGCGGCTTTGCCGTACGAAACCGGCGGCCCATCAAGCTGAGAAACTGCCTCAGCGGCGAGTTCCGAACCCAGAATGGCGCCGATCTCGAACAACTCTGAAAGATCGTCCGAGAAGTGCCCGGCCAAAGGATTCTGCATCACCACCATCGCTGCGACTCGACTGATCGGATCACAAGGTTGGCCCAATTGGTCGGTGGTTATGACTTCCTTAATGAGCATCTTTTTGCGTAGCTGAACCATAGGACCCTCCCATTCCTGCAAGCTAGCCTAGGGGTGCGGCGGAGGGAGGTCGACGTTTTTCACGATCCACGATACACGGGCTGCCGAACCAAAAGAAAACCCCCGCCGGTTTCCCGACGAGGGTCATTCTTGTAACGAGTGGGGTCAAAGCCCCAATCGCTTACCAGTCTTCGCGGACCACAACGCGGGTCTTGATCGGCAGCTTCATCGCAGCCAGGCGCAGGGCCTCGCGGGCGATGTCGTCATTGACGCCGTCAATTTCGAACATCACACGACCGGGCTTTACTTTCGCTGCCCAGAAGTCAACGGAGCCTTTACCTTTACCCATACGGACTTCGGTTGGCTTCGAGGTCACGGGGGTATCCGGGAAGATCCGGATCCAGACGCGGCCTTGACGTTTCATGTGACGGGTCATGGCACGACGTGCAGCTTCGATCTGACGCGCGGTGACGCGCTCGGGCTGCAGTGCTTTCAGACCGTAGGTGCCAAAGTTCAGATCGGAACCGCCTTTGGCGAGCCCCTTGATCCGGCCTTTGTGCATCTTGCGGAATTTAGTACGCTTTGGTTGAAGCATATCTTTCCCTCCTTAGCGACGACCGCCACCAGCACCACGAGGTGCAGGGCCGTCCTGGAGTTCCTGTGCTTTACGGTCACGTGCCTGCGGATCGTGCTCCATGATCTCACCTTTGAAGATCCAGACCTTGATCCCGATGATCCCGTAGGGAGTCATCGCTTCGGCATGTGCGTAATCGATGTCGGCACGCAGGGTGTGCAGAGGCACGCGGCCTTCGCGGTACCACTCGGTCCGCGCGATTTCGGCGCCGCCCAGACGACCAGCGACGTTTACCCGGATACCCAGGGCGCCCATGCGCATGGCATTCTGAACCGAGCGCTTCATTGCGCGACGGAACGAAACACGACGTTCCAGCTGCTGAGCGATCGACTCGGCAACCAGCTGCGCGTCAAGCTCGGGCTTGCGCACTTCGACGATGTTCAGGTGCAGTTCGCTGTCGGTCATACGAGCAAGCTTTTTGCGCAGAACTTCGATGTCTGCACCTTTCTTGCCGATGATGACACCGGGACGTGCGGTGTGGATCGTAACGCGGCACTTCTTGTGCGGACGTTCGATGATCACACGGGCAACACCGGCCTGCTTGCACTCTTTGTTGATGAACTCACGGATCTTGAGGTCTTCCAGCAGAAGATCACCGTAGTCCTTGGTGTCGGCGTACCAGCGGCTGTCCCAGGTGCGGTTGACCTGAAGGCGCATGCCGATCGGATTGACTTTATGTCCCATTAGGCTTGCTCCTCAACTTGACGCACCTTGATGGTGATCTCCGAGAACGGCTTCATGATCTTGCCGAAACGGCCACGGGCACGCGGACGACCGCGCTTCATGACCAGGTTCTTGCCAACCCATGCTTCGGCGACGATCAGTTCGTCAACGTCCAGGTTGTGGTTGTTTTCGGCATTCGCGATTGCGGACTGCAGGCACTTCTTGACGTCCTGCGCGACACGCTTGTTGCTGAAAGTCAGGTCGGTCAGAGCCTTCTCAACTTTCTTGCCGCGGATCATCTGCGCAACCAGGTTCAGTTTCTGCGGGCTGGTGCGAAGCATGCGGGTTTTCGCCATTGCTTCGTTTTCAGCCACGCGGCGGGGGTTCTTTTCCTTGCCCATGACTTACTTCCGCTTCGCTTTTTTGTCAGCGGCGTGACCGTAATAGGTACGAGTCGGCGAGTATTCACCGAACTTCTGACCGATCATGTCTTCCGAGACGTTGACGGGGATATGCTTATGGCCGTTGTACACACCAAAGGTCAGACCCACGAACTGGGGCAGAATGGTGGAACGACGCGACCAAATCTTGATGACTTCGTTGCGGCCCGACTCGCGCGCTGCTTCGGCTTTTTTCAGCACGTAAGCATCGACGAAAGGACCCTTCCAAACAGAGCGAGACATAGATTAACGTCCCTTCTTCTTGGCGTGCCGCGAGCGGATGATCAGCTTCTGGGACGCTTTGTTCTTGTTGCGGGTACGCTTACCCTTGGTGTCCTTACCCCACGGTGTAACCGGTGTACGGCCACCCGAGGTACGACCTTCACCACCACCGTGCGGGTGATCGATCGGGTTCATTGCAACACCACGAACCGACGGACGAACGCCCTTGTGGCGCATACGGCCGGCTTTACCGAGGTTCTGGTTCGAGTTGTCGGGGTTGGACACGGCACCGACGGTGGCCATGCATTCCTGACGGACCATGCGAAGCTCGCCCGAGCTCAGACGGATCTGAGCGTAGCCGCCATCGCGACCAACGAACTGAGCGTAAGTACCGGCCGCACGTGCGATCTGACCGCCTTTGCCAGGCTTCATCTCGATGTTGTGGACGATGGTACCAATGGGCATACCCGAGAACGGCATTGCGTTGCCCGGCTTGATGTCGGCCTTGGCGGATGCCACGACTTTGTCACCAACAGCCAGACGCTGCGGAGCCAGGATGTATGCCTGCTCGCCGTCTTCGTATTTTACCAGTGCGATGAATGCGGTCCGGTTCGGGTCATATTCGATCCGCTCGACGGTTGCCGCGACATCAAATTTGTTCCGTTTGAAGTCAACGATCCGGTAGAGACGCTTTGCGCCACCGCCGCGGCGGCGTGAAGTGATCCGTCCGGTGTTGTTCCGGCCGCCCGATTTGGTCAAACCCTCTGTGAGAGACTTGACCGGACGTCCTTTCCAAAGCTCCGAACGGTCGATCAGCACCAGCCCGCGCTGGCCCGGCGTCGTCGGCTTGTACGACTTGAGTGCCATGCTTTCTGTCTTCCGTTTAGCAAGTGCAGGGATTTCCCCGCTATGTGATAGGCCCCCGTAGGTGCCAAGGGTATAGGGCCCCGAAGGTCCCCGGTTACAAATATCAGAGGCCCCGGAACGAATCCGAGGCCGCAAGATTGGGAGCGTGTAGCAGTGTTGGGGATGGGTGTCTATAGGGTGCGGCCCAAGATTCTTATGGAGACCAAAGAAAAAGTCACCGCAACATTTGCCCCAGGTTTCAATTTCGCAAGTCGCGCGATCAGTGAGTATTACTTATTCGGCCGGAAGAACTCAGGTAACTTGCCACTCACTGATACAATGAGCGAACCTCGGCGAAGGACAACAGGCGGCGGTGTTCTTCGTCCCACAGGTGCAACCGCGCGTTGGCAAGGCTCTCACGAATGGTCATCTTGTTGCTGTTTGCCAACTCGTCGTGATCGCGCAGCACTTCGGTCAGGCGGTAGAACGGAATGCGGCTGTACAGATGGTGCACGTGGTGGATGCCGATATTGGCACTGAACCACTGTAGCACCGGCGGCAGAACATAATGCGAGCTTCCGTGCAGGGCCGCCTCGTGCAACTGCCAATCCTTGTCCGAATCCCAATGCGTTTCTTCGAATTGGTGCTGAACATAAAACAGCCATACTCCTGCAGTTGCCGCAATCAGGGTTGAAGGCAGAAAAATCAGTAGGACCGGCATCAAGCCGCCATAGTAGTAGACAGCAAAAAGTACGGTCAGAATAGCTATATTGGTACACATCGCGCTGACCCAGAACCGAGCGCTACCAGTTAAACCCAAGGGCAGACGGTTTTGGAGCAGGAACAAATAGCCGGGACCAAGTACGAACAGTGTGACCGGATTGCGGTAAACGCGATACCAGAACCGGTTCATGGGAGACTTGGATTGGTACTCAGCCACTGTCAGCGTGTGGATATCCCCCATTCCCCGCTTGTCCAAGTTACCCGAACTGTTGTGATGGTAAGAATGAGTGCGGCGCCAGACATCATAGGGTGTAAGGGTCAGCACCCCGATCACCCGTCCAACCCAGTCGCTGACTGTCCGGTTCTTGAAGAACGCCCCGTGCCCGCAATCGTGTTGGATCGCAAACAGGCGCAGCAGGAAGGCCGCATTCAGGACCGCAATGGCAAATGCCAGCCAGTAGCTGATGGATAATGCCATCAAGGACAGCGCCCAAAGCACAAAGAATGGGATAATGCTGACACCCAGCTCAAAGGAACTGCGCCATTGATTAGGTTCGCGGTATTTGGCAAGCGTCGAAACCCAATCCCGCGCGGCAGTTCTATCCGGGTTTTCCCGGGTCGAGAGAGAGGTTTCGGTCATGCGCCTGCCATGTCTTTTGCTTGTTGGAAGCCGGATAGACTACCCGCGCGACATAGCAAGCGAATTGTGCAAAATATGAGAGTTTAGTGCTCAAATTTTTGTGTCGCCGCGTAAGAACAACCCCCATGAGCACGCCACTTACCTCTCCCCAAAGACGCGTCCAATCACGGACCGCCGGATATATCGATGTGTGGTCTCTCTTCCAGGGTTGCACGTGCTTATGACGCGTTTCTGATGAGTCAACGCAACTCTTACCCCAACGACCGCCTTCTGCAGAGCGGCTCAGACTCTACCGCGATACGTTGCTTGAGTTTGATATGACCCAAAACCTCGCGAAATGCGCGGTGCTTGGGTTTCCCTTCCAGATAATCCGCCAGTTTGAGTAGGTTGATCGGGTGCTTCGTAATTAACGCCTCGATCCGCTGCACCGCTTCGTCCAGCACGTAGTGATCCACGTACTGGCAGGCCACCTGTGTGGGCGTAAGGAGACAGTAATCCTGCGGGCGTTTCTCAGTATAGCGCGTGATGTCGAAGGGCGACGCACCGAGGGCGTGGAACTTGGGGATGTGCACACGCATCTCGGCCTCGACGTGTTCCAGCACCGTACCCGAGGTCTGGCGAAACCCCAGCGGACCAAGCTTATCGACCACATGATTGCGCATCGCCGGAGAGATCATGTCCACATCCGCCCGGTCGTATTTCAGATCGTCGAAAACCGACAAAAGCCCCAGCTTTTCATCGGCGATCTGAAAATAGGGCTCGGCGCTGAAAGCCCGCATCTTCTCCAACACCTGCGCACGCGCAGTTTCAGGGTCTGAAACGAAATCGGCCCCGGCGGGTTGAACCGCCGGGGCCGTGAATAGTCGCAGTAAGCGTCGGATCAAAGACCGGTGCTCACGTCGATGGTGTTCCCCTCTTCCAGGGTCACATATGCTTTTTTGACGTCTTTGCGACGGCCCAGCTGGCCGCGGAACCGCTTGACCTTGCCTTTGGTCACGGTGGTGTTCACCGCTTTGACCTTCACACCAAACAGAGCCTCAACGGCCTCTTTGATTTGCGGCTTGTTGCTATCGATCGCCACTTCAAAGACAACCGCGCCGTTTTCGGACGCCATGGTCGACTTTTCGGTGATGACCGGCTTGCGGATCACGTCGTAGTGTTCTGCCTTCGCGCTCATTTCAGACGAGCCTCCAGTGCTTCGACAGCCGCTTTGGTGAGCACCAGAGTGTCACGCTTGAGGATGTCATAGACGTTTGCGCCCATCGACGGCAGGATATCCAGACCTTCGATGTTCTTGGACGCTTTCAGGAACCCTTCGTTCACGGTCGCGCCGTCGATGACCAGAGCACGTTTCCAGCCCAGGTTTGCAACCTGTTTGGCCAGAGCGGCGGTCTTGCCTTCGGCTTCGGCACTCTCGATCACAACCAGCTCACCTGCCTTGGCTTTTGCCGACAGAGCGTGGCGCAGGCCAAGCTTGCGGAACTTCTTAGGCAGGTCGTGGCCGTGCGAACGCACGACGGGGCCTTTGTAGATGCCACCACCACGGAAGATCGGCGCGTTACGGTCACCATGGCGTGCGCCACCGGTGCCCTTCTGGCGATAGATCTTCTTGGTCGAGTAGCTGGTTTCCGAGCGGGTCTTGACCTTGTGGGTGCCAGCTTGCGCGTTGTTGCGCTGCCAACGGACCACACGGTGCAGGATGTCCGCGCGCGGCTCGAGACCGAACAGGTCTGCATCCAGCTCGATGTTGCCGGCCTTGCCGCCGTCCAGTTTGATTACATCAAGTTTCATGCTTCACCACCTTCCGCGGGAGCTTCTTCCGCAGGTGCTTCGGTTGCAGCCGATTTCACAGCAGCCGGGAAAGGCAGGCCTTCCGGTGCTTTCTTCTTGACGGCGTCCTTGACAGTGACCCAGCCCGATTTCGGTCCGGGAACGGCGCCTTTGATGAAGACCAGACCACGGTCGGCGTCGGTTTTGACAACCTCCAGGTTCTGAGTGGTAACACGGGCAGCACCCATGTGACCGGCCATCTTCTTGCCTTTGAACACCTTGCCCGGATCCTGACACTGACCGGTCGAACCGTGCGAACGGTGGCTGATCGAAACACCGTGCGAGGCGCGCAGACCACCGAAGTTCCAACGCTTCATCGCACCGGCAAAGCCTTTACCGATCGAAGTACCCGAAACGTCAACTTTCTGACCTTCCAGGAAGTGTTCTGCCGAAATCTCGGCGCCCACATCAATCAGGCCATCTTCGGAGACGCGGAACTCGGCCAGCTTACGCTTGGGCTCGACCTTTGCAGCGGCGTAGTGACCGCGCATGGCCTTCGAGGTGCGTTTTGCCTTGGCGGCACCGGCACCCAGCTGAACGGCAGTGTAGCCGTCTTTGTCAGCGGTGCGCTGTGCAACGACCTGCAGGTTGTCCAGGTGGAGAACGGTCACAGGGATCTGCTTGCCGTCTTCCATGAACAGGCGGGTCATGCCAACTTTTTTTGCGATAATACCAGAGCGCATAATCTATACCCTCCGATCTTACGACTGCAGCTTGATCTCGACGTCCACACCAGCAGCGAGGTCGAGCTTCATCAGCGCGTCAACGGTCTGGGGGGTCGGATCAACGATGTCCAAGAGACGCTTGTGCGTACGGATCTCGAACTGGTCGCGGGATTTCTTGTCAACGTGAGGGCCACGGAGAACCGTGAACTTCTCAATCTTGTTCGGCAGCGGGATCGGGCCGCGCACGTTCGCGCCGGTCCGCTTGGCAGTGTTGACGATCTCTTGCGTGCTGGCATCCAGAACGCGATAGTCAAATGCCTTCAGCCGAATACGGATGTTTTGGCTTTGCATATTAACAGCCTTTTTTAGGCGTTGAGGTTGAGAGGAGGACAGACGCGCATCGCCAACCCTCTTCGAACCCAAAAGGCGGGAATCATCCCGCCTTGATGTTCTTGATGAGAACTCGCGCGTATTAGTGGGGTTGGTGGGATTTGGCAAGGCCTATTTGATTGGACTTTCACCTGAAGTGTGCTTCTTAATCTGCTCTTCAGTGATGAGTTCTTCCGCAAGCGCACTCGCGAGACTATCAGCCACCCTCCAGCACTGAAAAAGCTCTTCATGCAACTCTTCTAAGTCAGCGACCATATCATCCCGCCCCACTTCGGACTGAATCTTATAGTTATGACGCTCAAAAAACCCGTGAAAAAGTTTGTTTCTTGCGACCAAGCCTCGTTTGAACTGTTTGATGATTAGATCGTCTTCAAACCGCAATTCTTGTTTTAGCATTTCCAGGACTCTGCCCAACGTGCTGCATTCAATAACTTCTAGAGCCCTTGCGGCCGCATTTGGGTCCTGTTCGCTGTACCAATTGTTGTTATGTCCCTTGCTCGCCAACACAACAGTTCCGAGCGCAGTCTCGAATAGCTGTGCCGTTTCCGCAGTAATTCCGAACTTTGCATAAAGCTGATCTCTACTCGCCATACAAAAGTCTATTTCAACTTCAGAAGCTGATTACAAGAAAAAGGCCGCCCCGAGGGACGGCCTTCTTGATTTCCTCACTGAGTTGCTCTCGGCAGATTTTTCCATGGAAAATCGCCTGCCGCAACCAGGTGCGACAAGCGCGCCTTTCTCGATGATTTTCGATACCACACCGGCGCCGACGGTGCCGCCGCCTTCGCGGATCGCGAAGCGCAGACCGTTTTCCATCGCGATCGGTGCCATTAGCTCAACGCCGAACCATATGCATGTCCACCTCGGCTCCATTTTCGGTCTGTTTCAATCAAAACTTAACCTAATTCCTCGCTAACCAAGGATCTTCTACCTTCATGCCTTGATAAACCGCGTGCAGGAAAAGATGAGCAATCACAGGGTCATTTGAAAATGGCGAGAATTGCAAATTGCCCTCTCTGACGCCCTCCTCAGCTTCATAGACAACCTCATCCCCTTTGACAGTCACCAGCACCTCAAGTTCAGCCAGAGTCTCCGGATCGACTGCCGTGGGATCATCCGACAGGATCACAAAATCCGCCACTTTGCCGACCTCAATCGAGCCCTTCTCATCTTCCTCAAAATGCTGCCATGCAGGCCAGATCGTCATTGCCTTCAATGCCGTCATGACATCGACCCTCTGATGCGGCCCCAGAATGTCACCTGACCGCGTGCGACGCGTGACCGTAGCCGCAAGTACACGCATGCTATCTGGAAAGGCCACCGGCGCATCGTGATGCGTGCCGAACTTCATGCCACGCTCGTGCAGCCATCCTGTAGGCGAAATATTTTCTGCGTTTATCGGCCCGACCGTATGATCCCGGTGCCAATCGCCCCAATAGAACGTATGCATCGGAAAGAGCGACGGAAACACACCAAGGCGCTTAAGGCTTGCGACTTGATCCTCGCGAAGAAACTGACCGTGAATCAGAACTGGGCGGTTGCCGGGATCGCCATACTTGATCTGTGCCTCTTCGAGTGCAGCAATCAGCATGTCAGATGCCCCTTCACCGTTGGAATGCACGAGGATTTGGAAATCGTTGTCGTAACACCAATTCACCGCGTCCTGGAGTTGCTCCATCGTGATGGCTGCGTATCCTGCGTAGCCGGCGGCATAGTTCCCAACCGGATCATAATAGGGTCGATCCCTTAAAGCGGTAAAACCTTGCGGCGAGCCATCAATTGTAAGTTTACAGCCCCCGACCCGAACCCTGTTTTCGTAGCTTTTCGAAGTGTTCGCACCAATAAACTCTTTCGACTCAAGAACATCCGGGAAGGCTACTACATCGATTGGAAGAGCTTCTTCCGCAGCAACTTTCCTGAGAACCTCGACAATCTGACCTGATGATCGGCCTTCCTGCCCGGTCGTATATCCAAACTTTGCCCAAAGGTCGGTTCCAGCTCGGGCAAATGCTGCCAGACCCCCTTCACCCAGATTTCCCAGCAAGGGAACGAGAACAGAAAAGAACGCGTACTCCTCCAGAACACCGTTTGGCTCTCCGGCCTCATCGCGTTGGATCACCCCGCCCGGAGGTGCTTCGGAAGCCGCCGTTATACCAGCCAATTCCAAAGCTTTCGAGTTTGCGACACCTATATGCCCAGACTGATGAATAATGACGACAGGCAAGTCCTCAGACACAATGTCCAGCTCTTGTCGTGTTGGGTGACGGAGTTCCTTTAATTGAGCATTGTCGTAACCAAAGCCGATGATCATTTTGACCTGCTCAACGGCTTGCGCATTCTCCTCGGCCCAGTCAGTCAGTGTGGATTGCAGACTGGCGATATCAATGACATCCCCGTCCGGTGGCGCAAGAAGGTTAGCGGACAGGGCTTGCAGGCCGCCCATGACGACATGTCCGTGGCTATCAACGAAACCCGGAAGCATCGCGCGCCCTTCCAGATCATAGGTTTCGGTTTCCTCACCCTGATGCACCGACAAGTCAGATAGCGACCCAACCGCAAGAATGCGCCCGTCTTTGACTGCGACAGCTTCGGCGGACGGAGCCGTATCGTTCATCGTTACAATTGGTCCGCCCAAATAGATCCGATCCGCAATCTGTTGTGAGGACGCAGAGGTAGATGAGAAAGCAACCGCTGCGACAAGACAAACTGAACGCGCCCAAAAGTGCATCTTATGACCTCTTTCTAATTGCAATGTCTCAATACGAAAGAAGTTAGCATTACTGTTGGCTTAGGCAAAAACGAAAAAGGGCACCCCGAGGGACGCCCTTTCTTTGTATATTCGCTTACGCGAATTACTCGATGATTTTCGAGACGACGCCGGCGCCGACGGTGCGGCCGCCTTCGCGGATGGCGAAACGCAGGCCGTCTTCCATCGCGATGGGCGCGATCAGCTCTACGGTGAAGCCGACGTTGTCGCCGGGCATAACCATCTCGGTGCCAGCCGCCAGGGTCACGGTGCCGGTCACGTCAGTTGTACGGAAGTAGAACTGCGGACGGTAGTTCGCAAAGAACGGGGTGTGACGACCGCCTTCTTCCTTGGTCAGGATGTAGGCTTCGGCT
>NZ_JBQFZC010000006.1:0-185845 GCF_056542025.1 Ruegeria sp. AF2
GCCGAAGCCGAAGCCGAAGCCGAAGCCGAAGCCGAAGCCGAAGCCGAAGCCGAAGCCGAAGCCGAAGCCGAAGCCGAAGCCGAAGCCGAAGCCGAAGCCGAAGCCGAAGCCGAAGCCCTGAACAGGGCCGAGCCGACCGAAGAGAAGGTGATCGAACGCACCGTTGAAAAGCGCGGCGGGTTTGTTCCGGCGCTGCTGGGCGGCGTTGTTGCGGCTGGAATTGGGTTTGCCGTGGGCAGCGGCGGGTATTTGTCCAGTGGGGCAGAAAGCTCGGACGCAATTGCCGCGCTTGAAAAGAAGCTGTCGGAACAATCCGATCAGATTGCCCAACTGACAAAATCTCTTGCTGATGGCCCCGATGTCTCGGGCCTTTCGGATCAGATCAAGGCTTTGTCAGACAAGCTATCGCCGGTCGAAAGCGATCTGAGCTCCGTAAAGACCAGCGTTGATGGTCTGACCGGGAAGGTCGACCCGTTGGAGGAACGCCTGAGCGCGCTTGAGAAGCAACCGCTTGAGGCAAATGTCTCGCCCGAGGCGACGGCAGCCTTTGAGGCCGAGTTGAAGAAACTGCAGGATTCTCTGGCCGCACAGCGTAGCGAAGTGGAAAAGATGGTTTCCGATGCGCAGGCGCTTGAAGCCAAAGCCTCGGCCGAGGCCCGCGCTGCAACCAACGCGGCCATCCTGTCTCGTCTGCATGGCCAGTTGGACGCCGGTCAGCCTTATGAAGATCTGGTCTCGGAACTGAAGGCCGGTGGGGTCGACGTGCCGGATACCCTGGCCTCCTCCGCGAAGGACGGGGTCGAGACGCTTTCAGCCCTGCGCAGCGCATTTGCCCCCGCAGCACGCACGGCGCTGGCGGATGCGCGTGATGCCGACAAAGGCACCGGGTTGATGGCCTTCCTGCAGCGTCAGACGGGCGCGCGGTCGGTGACGCCGCAAGAGGGGGATGACCCCGATGCGATCCTGTCGCGCGCGCAGGCGGCCTTGGCGGATGGAGACGTCGCAAAGGCGTTGACCGAACTGAAAGCATTACCAGAGGCGGCGCAGACTGCATTGGCGGATTGGGAGCAGGCGGCGCAGACGCGGGTCTCTACCGTCGAGGCCGCAAACACGCTTGCTTCAAGCCTGAACTCGAACTGAAGGACCTGCCATGCTGTGGTCATTGTTAAAGATCCTTGTTTTTGTTGCGATTATCGGCCTGCTGGCCATGGGCGCCGGGTTTCTTATGGAATCATCAGGCGGCGTACAGATCACCGTCGCCGGCACCGAATACACGCTGGGGCCGCTGCAATCGGTGATCGCGCTGGGCGTGTTGGTGTTTGCGGTCTGGCTGTTCTTCAAACTTCTGACGCTGCTGATTGCGACGCTGAAATTCCTCAACGGTGATGAGACCGCCTTGTCGCGCTACTTTGATCGCAGCCGTGAACAGCGCGGATATCAGGCGCTGGCCGACGGGTTGATGGCGCTTGCCTCGGGTGAAGGGCGCGTTGCCATGACCAAGGCCAGCAAGGCCGAAAAGCTGCTGAACAAGCCCGAGCTTACCAATTTGCTGGTGGCACAAGCGGCCGAGATGACCGGTGATACCAAGAAAGCGTCCGAGACCTACAAGAAGCTGGTCACCAACAATGCCACGCGTTTTGTTGGCGTGCGCGGGATCATGAAACAAAAGCTGGCCGAGGGCGACGATGAAACCGCACGCAAACTGGCTGAGAAGGCGTTGGCTCTGAAACCCCGGCACGAAGAGACACAGGATGTGCTGCTGAACCTGCAGACCAAGGCGCAGGATTGGGCCGGTGCGCGGTCCACGCTGACGTCAAAGCTCAAGGCCGGATATTTGCCGCGCGATGTGTTCAAACGGCGTGATGCGGTCCTGGCCTTGTCCGAGGCCAAGGTGCTGCTGGATAACACGGCGACGGTCGAACAACAGGAACACGCGATTGAGGCAAACCGCCTTTCACCCGATCTTGTCCCAGCAGCCGCCATGGCCGCGCGCGCCTATATCGAAAAGGGCAAACCGCGTGCAGCCACCAAGATTCTGAAAAAGGCGTGGGAAGTACAGCCTCACCCCGATCTGGCCCATGCCTTTGCCGAGATTGTGCCAGACGAAACACCTGAACAGCGGATCAAGCGGTTCACCGCTTTGACCCGCATTCATTCAGATAATATGGAAACACGCCTGATTTTGGCCGAGCTGAACATCGTAGCCGAAGACTTCCCCGAAGCGCGACGCGCGCTGGGTGATGTTGTCGAAAAGCAGGGGGATGCACGGGCCTACACGCTGATGGCTGCGATTGAACGGGGCGAGGGCGCCTCGGACGCGGTGGTTCAGGGTTGGCTGGCCAAGGCGTTGAACGCACCGCGCGGGCCGCAATGGGTCTGCACCAATTGCCACGACATTCAGCCTGAATGGGGACCGGTGTGCCAGAACTGCGGCAGCTTCGATACGCTCAGTTGGCAGACGCCTCAGACGCCCGAGATTGCTAGTGTGACGGGTGTGCACATGCTGCCTCTGATCGTTGGCGCGCTTGAGGATCAATCAGAGGCTGAAGAGGCAGAGGAACCTGAAGAAAGTGCTGAAGAGTCACTTGAAGAGCCGGTCGAAGAGGACATGATCGAGGGAAAGGTCGAGCCGGTCACGGAGGAAGTCGCGCGACAGACCTAACGCGCGGTCTCGGCGTTGAAAGCGTCGTTCCGTAGCTTAAACAGCCCGGCCCACCGATTTTGATCAAGGGCGACCAAAGCCATTATGTGCTATCGGCTGTCGTCGGCGACACCGGCACACAAGACGACTAAACCGATCCCGGCGGGTTTTGCACGTCCAGATAACGTTCGGCCGGAATCCTCACGAGACCTTTGATCCCCAAGGCAGTACGATCCGCATCATCCAACTGCGCAATTGCCCGTTCAACCGCTGTAAAAATCGCTTGCTGATCGTTACCCTCCGCAGTGATCAATGGCAGGCTAGGCGTCGGGTCCGTCCACTCTAACACCCGCAGAGATGCGGCAAACTCTTCATACTCAGCCATCAATCGCCAAGAAACCGCATCAAGGGCGGCGATATCTGCGTGACCTTCCGCAACGGACTGCGCCGACTTCAGGTGACCTTCGGTTTGCACACGGTGTTTGAACCAGAAGCCATGCGGCTCAAGATGCCAATAAGGCGCGGCGTAGCCAGATTGCGAAAATGTCTGGTTGTAAGCGAACACCGCTTCCCGAAACGCCATCAGATTTGTGCGTGGATCATCGGCGCGCACGACCAGAGCACTGCGGTAATAGCCGGGCGGGCACCCGTCTAGACCATAGTCTGGCGTGCCAACCAACGCGACCTTATCGTGTAGCCATGTCCGGTACGGCATGCCGCAAGTCTGGCTCAGCACCAGTTCCGGGTGCTGCCAGACCGAGAATTCCTCGACGTCCTGCGACAGATGCTCAGGGCTCTCGATCCCGGCGCGGTTCAGATTGTCACGGATGAGGTTCCAGTATCGCAGATGTGCCTCATCAAGCTGAGGGCGGGCATACATCATCAGGCTTGCGATCATTGCATCTGCCCGAACAGTTCATACAGCTCTATCGTGGTTTTCACGCCGACCTTTTGCTGTATGCGCCCGCGATGAATTTCTACCGTGCGGGGGCTGATACCCAAGGCGGTTGCGATCTCTTTGCTCGACGTGCGCGCGGGGTGGGTCAGAATATGTTGCAAGACCTGCTCCTCGCGGTCGGTCAAAAGTCTGCGCTTATCCGCAAGCATCTGACGTCGCGATTTCTCGGCGCGCAGCCGGTCGCCTATTTCAAACGCGGCCTGTATCCGTTCGATCAGCACCTGCAGGTCAAAGGGTTTTTCCAGAAAATCAATTGCACCCGCCTTGGTGGCCCGCACGGATTCCGGAATGCCGCCATGACCCGAGATGAAAATGACCGGTATGGTCGACTCGCGCCGGTTCAGATGTTCCTGCAATTCCAGCCCGTCCATCCCGGGCATGCCATAGTCCAGGATCAGGCAACCTTTTGCGTCCTCATGCACCTGATTCAGAAATGTCTGCGCATCGGCAAAATGCTCGACCCTTAGTCCGCGTTTGCTGAGCGAGCGTGATAAGGCGACGCGCACATCTTCATCGTCATCGACGATATAGACGACCAGCGGCTCAAAGGTCATGCGTGATCCTCCTTGGGCTGATCGCGGCGCTGCAGGGTGAAACAGAAGCGCGCCCCGGACGTCTCAGTAGGCTCGTACCAAATGGCTCCGTCATTGGCTTTGACGATGGTCCGACAAATGGACAGGCCCAGCCCCATCCCGTCGGTCTTCTGGGTGTCAAACGAGTTGAACAAGGTGACACCATCGCTAATCCCGGGCCCGTTATCCTCAACCCGCACCTCGACCAGTTCATCGCTGGTCTTTGTAGTGATGGTGATTTTACCCTTGCCATCCGGATCGAGGGCCAGTGCATCGATTGCGTTGCGCAACAGGTTAACCAGTACCTGCGCGATCTGTGTCCGGTTTCCGACGACAAGAGGAAGGTCGGTTTCTTCATAAAGCAGCTTGATCTCGTGTAACTTCGCCTCGGCGTCCATCAGGCTGACGGTTTGCCGGATCAGCCCGTTCAGTTCAAACGGAGTCTGACGTCCGCGATCCTTACGCACCACATCACGCAGGGCGCGGATGATGTCGCCCGCACGGCGCGACTGGCGGTCGATATCCGAAAGGATTTCTATAACCTCAGGATCGGGATCGCCGATTTCATCCAGCGTGATCTTCGCGGCGTCGACATTATAGGAAATCGCGCTTAGCGGTTGGTTCAGCTCATGCGCCAGCCCCGAGGCCATCTCGCCCATCAGGTTGACCCGTGCCACATGGGACAGATCGCGGCTGAGGCGGCTTACTTCATCCTCGGCCTGCTTTCGATCGCTGACGTTGTCGATAATGGCAACCGCATGATCAGGGGTACCGCTTTCATCGCGGATGAGGATGGCATTGACCCGCAACCAGATGGGGGATCCGTCTTTTCGGATAAACTGGTTTTCGGCGATGAACTCGGAATCCTGCAGCAGGGTTTCGCGAAACTTGACTGCGATCTGCTGTTCATCTTCCGGCAGGATGTCGGCCAGCGTCATCTTCTCCAATTCATCCGGCTGATATCCCATGATATCGCACAGCTGTTCGTTGGTCCGCAGAAAACGCCCCGTTTCGGGTGAGATCTGCGCCATCCCGCGCGAGGCCAGATCGAAGGTGCGGCCATAGGCGGTTTCGAACCGTTGCCGTTGTCGAACTTCCTGTGTCAGAGCCGCGCCGGTATCTTCCAGCTCGCGATAGGGGCTGTGCAGGCCTTCTTCGGTGGTGATCTCTCCGCTGCGCAATTGCTGGCTCTGGCTGGCAAAGGTGCGCACAGGGGCATAGATCCGGTCGGCCATGGCCAAACCAATTGCGCCGGTCAGAATGGCAATGGCAAGCGCGATCCAGACGCCTTGCGTCCGGTTCTTCTTGATCTCGCCAATAAAGTTGTCCTCGGCCGCATAAAGCCCGATCAACCAACGCAGCCCCGGCTCGGACACCTCGATCAGCATCGCCACATAGTCCTGACCGTTCAGCTGGAAATCGGTATGAACCGGTCCTTCCGTGTCGCTCAGACCGGTTTGCACGACATCTCCGAACGCCTTTTGTGCGATGGGGTCTGCGATTTGGTCCACACGCGTCAGCTCGGGCGCTTCCATATGTGCTTCCTGCCGGATCAGCACCAGCGTTGGATGCGCCAGCACCGCGCCATTTTCGTTCAGAACCAGCGCGGCACCGCGTCGTTCCGACCAGATGTCCAGCAGGAATCCCGACAGGGCGTCGATCTGGATATCGACACCCAAAATGGCACGGATAGCTCCGGTATCGTCCAATATGGGGACACTATAAGTGATCCCCGGCTGGCGCGTGGTGAAGAAGATATAAGGCTCTGTCCAGATCGGTGCTTTGGCTTCGGTCACCATTCTGAACCAAGGCCGGGTGCGCGCCTCATAGGTGTCAGTCTGGGTAGTGGCCGTTTCCAGCAATGTGAACTGATCGTTGCGCCATTGGAAATCGGCGGGATGTTCCGCGGTGCCGGGCAGGAATGGCGGAACGAACTTGGTGCGATAACGTCCGGGCTCTTCCGCGCGCATGACGTAGACAAACCTGCCCGTCGCATCGGCCAGATACATCCCTGCGAGTTGAGGCGCGACCTGTAGCTGCTGAAAAAAATGGCTTTCCAATACGCCAGGATCGCTGATATCCAGTACGTCATTTTCAGCAAGTCGCCGAGTTGCATCCAAGGCCTGCCGGGCGGGGTTCAGAAAACTTTTGACTTGGCCGATGACATTGACACTGACTTCGTTCAGTGATGTTCGGGATTGCCGCAACAGCGCGTTCTCCGAGCTGACAAAGGTCGACAGGATTACCGAAAGGATGGCGATGAACTGCAGCCCACCCAAACACAGCGCAAGCGTGGCGCGCAGCGATCTTCGCCTGCGGGCTGGCTCAGTGTGGTCCTGGCGTATTTCTTGTTGCCCTGCGTAGTTCAATTCTTGTCCAAACGACCTTCTGCACGGGTCGGTATCACAGTCACAGAATGTGATCAGTTACCCTCTTTCCCCTATATCTGAATCCAAGCCTATACGTAATCTACCGTATAGACACCTGCTGTTTGGTTTCGCTTTCCTCTTTATCATCGGGGGGCCTGATTCCAGTGCGATTTTTTCTGTTGTGTTCTGAAAGGTTTCAGGCACCCCACAGATCAAAAAAGACTGACAACAGGAGTGTCAAAGTGTTCAAGAAAACCTCAATCACCGCATTTGCCGCGGCGGCCCTGATGGCACCAGCGGCATATGCTGAAGAATTTATCACGATCGGAACTGGCGGCGTTACGGGTGTCTATTACCCGACGGGTGGCGCGATCTGCCGTCTGGTCAACAAGGGCCGGAAAGAGCACGGGGTCCGGTGTTCGGTGGAGTCGACTGGGGGGTCGGTTTACAACATCAACACCATTCGCGAAGGCGAGCTTGAGTTTGGGGTGGCACAGTCGGACTGGCAGTACCACGCATTCAACGGCAGCTCGAAATTCGAAGAAGCCGGCCCGTTTGAGAACCTGCGTGCCGTGTTCTCGGTACACCCAGAGCCGTTCACGGTTGTGGCGCGTGCCGACGCGGGTATCTCGAATTTCGAAGACCTGAAGGGTAAGCGCGTCAACATCGGCAACCCCGGTTCCGGTCAGCGCGGCACCATGGAAGTGCTGCTGGGCGAAATGGGTTGGACCACCGATGATTTCGAACTGGCGACCGAGCTGAAAGCGGCTGAACAATCCGCTGCTCTGTGTGACAACCAGATCGATGCGATGGTTTACACCGTGGGTCACCCTTCGGGTTCGATCCAGGAAGCAACCACCGCCTGTGACTCGGTTCTGGTGAACGTCAGCGGCGACGCGGTTGACAAGCTGGTTGGTGACAACTCCTTCTACCGTACCGCAACCATCCCAGGTGGCATGTACCGCGGTTCGGATGGTGACACCTCGACATTTGGTGTTGGTGCAACCTTCGTGACTTCGGCTGACGTGTCGGAAGACGCGGTTTATGCGGTTGTCAGCTCGGTCTTCGAGAACTTCGATGACTTCAAAAAGCTGCACCCGGCATTTGCCAACCTGAAACCAGAAGAGATGATTGCGGACGGCCTGTCGGCACCGCTGCATCCGGGCGCTGAGAAGTACTACAAAGAAAAAGGCTGGATTCAGTAACCAGACCTGACACGGGGCGCCTTTCGGGGCGCCCCGATTCATATCCGGGCTAAACCGGAGACAAGACGGCCGCAAAAACCAAGGCCGAAGGACAGGGAGATACCAACATGAGTTCCGACACACAGGGCAATCGCCCTCTTTCCGAAGAAGAGCTTCAGGAACTGGTTGCCTCATCAGACGCAGGCGCGCGTGATCCGGCGGGTAATGTCGGGCTGTTTCTGGCGATCGTTGCGGTCTTGTGGTCGGTGTTTCAGGTCGTTCTGGCCTCTCCCCTATCGAATTATCTGCTGCCGGGCAGTGTAGTGAACAACTCACGCCAGATTCATCTGGCCTTTGCGATGTTCCTGGCCTTTTCGGCCTATCCGGCGCTGAAATCCAGCCCGCGGAACTACATCCCGATTCAGGATTGGATCATGGGGATCGTGGGCGCATTTCTGGCCCTCTATGGTTATTTCTTCTACCAAAAGATCGTCGATGCGGGCGGTCTCGCAGACGATACGGACAAGTGGTTTGCCCTTGTTGGCCTGCTGCTGTTGTTCGAGGCCGCGCGTCGCGCGCTTGGCCCGGCAATGGCGATCATCGCCACGATCTTTCTGGCCTACGTCTTCTTTGGTTCCTCCGAGTGGGTGCCCGAGGTGATCCGCTGGAAAGGTGCCAGCCTGCAAAAGGCGATGAGCCATATGTGGATCACGTCCGAAGGCGTCTTTGGCATCGCGCTGGGCGTTTCAACCAAGTTCGTCTTCCTCTTCGTGCTGTTCGGCGCGCTTTTGGATAAGGCGGGCGCGGGCAATTACTTCATCAAGATGGCCTTTGGCGCGCTGGGGCACCTGCGCGGTGGCCCGGCCAAAGCGGCTGTTGTTGGTTCTGCGGCGACCGGCCTGATCTCGGGCTCGTCCATTGCGAACGTTGTCACGACCGGCACCTTCACTATCCCACTGATGAAGCGTGTGGGCTTTTCCAGCGAACAAGCGGGCTCGGTTGAGGTCGCCTCATCCGTGAACGGCCAGATCATGCCACCGGTGATGGGCGCTGCTGCCTTCCTGATGGTGGAATATGTGGGCATCTCATACGTTGAGGTGATCACCCACGCCTTCCTGCCTGCTGCGATTTCCTACATCGCGCTGGTCTACATTGTGCATCTTGAAGCGGTGAAGCGGAACATGCCGACGCTGGGCGACCGCGTCGTTTCGATGGGGCGCACAATCGGTGGAATGGCGCTGTTCTTCGTGGGCTTTGCCGGGCTGTGCTATGGCATCCAGTACCCGATCAAAGCGATTGTCGCGCTCATGCCCGATGCGTCGGGTCTGGTCCTGTCGGCGCTGATCGTTTTGGCCTATCTGATCCTGCTTTGGCTGGCTTCCGGAGTAGAGGACTTGGTGCCTGACGATCCTAATGCCAAAGAGGTTGAACTGCCGGTAATTGCCGAAATCTACAAGGCCGGTCTGCATTACCTGCTACCGATCATCGTGTTGGTCTATTTCCTGATGATCGAACAGAAATCACCGGGCCTATCAGCCTTCTGGGCGACTTCGCTGTTGTTCGTGATCCTGCTGACGCAGAAACCGCTCAAGTCGATCTTCCGGGGTGAAAGTGACACAGCGAATGCCTTCAAGGCCGGTGTCGTCGACCTGTGGAACGGGCTGATCGACGGCGCGCGCAACATGATTGGTATCGCGCTGGCCACCGCCACTGCGGGTGTGATCGTGGGCACCGTGACGCTGACCGGCGTGGGCCAAGTGATGGCCGATCTGGTCGAGTTCCTGTCAGGCGGTAACCTGATCGCCATGCTGGCGTTGGTGGGTCTGCTCAGCCTGATCCTCGGGATGGGATTGCCGACCACGGCGAACTATATCGTGGTCAGCTCGCTGATGGCGGGTGTGGTCGTGGAATTGGGCGCGCAGGATGGGCTGATCGTGCCGCTGATCGCGGTGCACCTGTTCGTGTTCTACTTCGGTATCATGGCTGATGTGACACCGCCGGTTGGTCTGGCGAGCTTTGCCGCCGCCGCCGTTTCGGGCGGGGACGCGATCAAGACGGGCTTTACCGCCTTCTTCTACAGCTTGCGCACCGTGGCACTGCCTTTCGTGTTCATCTTCAACACTGACCTGTTGCTGATCGATGTGGGCTGGGTACAGGGAATCTTGGTGGCCGTCTCTGCGACCATCGCGATCCTGATCTTCACTGCCGGCACCATGGGCTGGTTCCTGACCAAGAACCGCATCTATGAAAGCGTGGCGCTGATTCTGATCGCCTTTGCGCTGTTCCGTCCGGATTTCTTCATGAACCGCATCGCACCGCCCTTTGCGCAGATCGAACCGGCACAGCTGACGCAGGCCGTGGGTGAGGCCGCACCGGGCAGCACCATGCGGATCGAGGTTGCAGGTCCTGACTTTGACACCGGCAATATGACCGAAACCACTGTGGTTCTGGACATTCCGGAAGGGGCCGACGGCACAGCGCGTGTCGACGCCCTAGGGCTGATGACGCTGGAAGAGGATGGCCTGGTCAAGCTCGACGAGCCGATGTTCGGTACGCCGGTCGCGGATGAGCTGGACATGTTCGACTATTATGCTGACGATGCCGTTCGCATCACCAGCATTCAGGCCCCGCAAAGCCAGCCCGCGAAAGAGCTGATCTTTATCCCGGCGCTGATCCTGTTGGGTCTTGTCGCCTTCCTCCAGCGCGGCCGTGCCGCAAAACAGGGAGAACCCGCATGACCAAAGCTATTCTGTGCGCCGTGGATATCAGCAATGGCGATCTTGATGTTGCTGTCCTAGAACGCGCCGCAGCGCTGGCCGAAATGGATGGCGCGCGGCTGGATGTCGTGACCGTGACACCCGACTATGGCGAAGGTTTCGTCAGCAGTTTTTTTGAGCCCCACCACCACGAAAAGGTGATTGAAGAGGCTCATGAAAAGCTGGTCGCCCTCTGCGCCGCCACGCTGGGGGAAGAGCGCAACGCCAAAGTCCGTCATGTGGTGGCAACTGGCAGCGCCTATCAGGAGATCCTCAAAACCGCGGAAGGCGCGGGCTCGGACTTGATCGTGATCGGCGCGCATAAGCCTGACTTGAAAGACTATTTGCTTGGTCCGAATGCGGCGCGGGTCGTGAGGCATTCGCACACGTCAGTATATGTTGTGCGGTAAATCGATCGGATTTAAGCTGAGAATCTGCCATTTGAAGTTTGTTACTCAGTAGCCAATCTCGCAGATCCTTACCGGGAGATTTCTATGATGAAGACATTCATGAAAACCGGCGCCGTTCTGGCGTTGGGTGTTGTCGCTTGCGCGGCCAATGCGCAGGACCCTGCGCCGGAATATGGCTATGGTTGGGAGGACAAAAACTCGGTGACTGGCACCGAGTTCATGGTCTCGGCCGCCAATCCCATTGCTGCCAAAGCCGGATATGATGTGCTGGCCGCAGGTGGCACAGCCGCAGATGCGATGATTGCCGTGCAGCTGATGCTCAATCTGGTTGAACCGCAATCATCGGGCATCGGCGGTGGTGCGTTCATGCTGTATTGGGATGCGTCGGCTAAAACTCTGACCACCTTTGATGCGCGTGAAAAAGCCCCTGCGAAAGCCACGCCTGAACGGTTTCTGTTACCGGACGGTGAAAAGATGCCGTGGCCCGAAGCTGTTGTAGGCGGACAATCTGTTGGCGTTCCGGGCATTCTGCGCCTGATGGAAGTGACCCATAACCTCTATGGCAAGAAAGACTGGGCCTCGCTGTTCCAGTCTACCATCGATCAGGCCGAGCAGGGGTTTGAGGTTTCGCCCCGCATGGCAAACTCGATCCAAAGCACGATTGAACGTGAGCGCTCAGTCGGTGTGTTCCCGGCGGGCAAAGCGTATTTCTTCAACGAAGATGACACGCCGCTGCAGGCTGGAACCTTACTACGGAACCCCGAGTTTGCCGAAACCCTGCGCATTCTGGCCGATCAGGGTGCAGGCGCCTTCTATAGCGGCCCCATCGCCGAAGATATCGTGGCGGCAGTGGATGCCACATCCAAGGTGGAAAACAACATCACGCTTGAAGATCTGGCCGACTACCGCGTCAAAATCCGCCCCGCCGTCTGCGCCGATTATCGCGGCTACGATGTCTGCGGAATGGGTCCGCCAACCTCCGGCGGCCTGACCGTGGGCCAGATTCTGGGGATCCTCAGCAACTTCGACCTCGAAGGCACCGGTTGGAACGCCGAGATGGCGCATCTCTATGCCGAGGCCGCCAAGCTGGCCTATGCCGACCGCGCGCTTTACATGGCCGACGGCGATTTTATCGATGTACCGGTCAAGGGTCTGCTGGACGCGGACTATCTAAAGCTGCGCTCGGAGATGATCGACCCTGCTGCAGCCAGCGAGAAGCGTCAGGCAGGTGAGCCGCCACGTGATCACACCGCCCTGTTTGCGCCCTCGCAAAACCCGGGTCGTCCCGGCACCAGCCATATCGTGATCCGAGATCAGTACGGCAACGCGCTGTCGATGACGACCACTATTGAGACCGCCTTTGGCAGCCGGGTTTTTGTGCGGGGTTTCCTGCTGAACAACGAACTCACCGATTTCGACCGCGCACCAAAGGATGGCGACCGTCTGGTGGCCAACCGCGTTGAGGGTGGCAAACGCCCGCGCAGCTCGATGTCACCAACCATCGTGATGAAGGATGGTGAGCCCTATCTGCTGATCGGCTCACCCGGTGGTAGCCGCATCATCAACTATGTGGCCAAAACGATCATTGCGATCCTGGATTGGGAAATGGACCCGCAGGATGCCATCGAAACCGGGCATTTCGTGCATCGCAACGGGTCTGCGATGGATCTGGAGCAGGGAACATCCGCTGCTGAATTCGCTGATGCTCTGACAGCCAAGGGGCATGAGGTGAAAGAAGTCGATCTCAACAGCGGGTTGCATGCCATCCTGATCAAGGACGGGCAGTTGATCGGCGCTGCTGATCCTCGTCGCGAAGGCGTGGCATTGGGCCAATAAACATGAACTGGAAAAGGGCTGCTGGACAATTGTACCACACAGCCCTTTTCTCTTGCTTTAACAGCGTACTCGTCCGATAGGGCGGTATGTTCAAAAGCCGCGCAATAACCTTCATTCTGATCACACTGATGATTGATGCCATCGGTATCGGCATCGTGTTCCCGATCATGCCCGACCTGATGGATCGCGTCGGTGCGGGCAACACCGGACAAGGAGCTTTTTGGGGTGGGCTGCTGATGGCCGCCTATGCCGGGGCGCTGTTCCTGTGCGGACCCATTGTCGGCAGCATTTCGGATGCGGTTGGCCGCAGGCCGATCCTGATCGCAGCGCTGACCATGTTGGCGCTGGATTATGTGATCATGGCGCTGGCCGAAACATTCTGGCTGCTTCTCCTGGGGCGAACGCTCGCGGGGCTTGCGGGGGCGACCTATATCACCGCAACGGCTTACATTGCTGACATATCATCACCGACCGAGAAGGCGGCGAATTTCGGTCTGATCGGGGCGGCCTTCGGGATTGGGTTTGTGCTTGGCCCGGCCATCGGCGGCATCGCTGCCGGGATCAGCATTACTGCGCCGTTCTGGATTGCTGCGGTCTTGTCCGCCGCCAACGCCCTGTTCGGAGTCTTCGTCCTGCCCGAGAGCCTGAAACCAGAAAAACGCCGCCCCTTTGGCAAGCGCGACCTGAACCCGTTCAAATCGATCTTTGACTCCTTCCGCTTTCCGGGGCTGGCAGTGCCGCTGCTGTGCATTTTCATCTTTGAATTTGCCAACATGGTCTACCCCACCCTCTGGGCCTTCTGGATACGAGAGGTGTTTGGCTGGTCCACGCTGTATATCGGCCTGTCGCTGGCCGCATACGGCGTGCTGTTGGCCTTCGTCCAAGCCGGACTGATGCCGGTCTTCATTCGCTGGATCGGCGATTACCGAACCCTGCTGCTGGGGATGGTATCGGCATTGGTCGGAATGATCGGCTTTGGGTTTACCGTAACGGTTACGGCCCTTGTCATCTTTATTCTGCTTGCCGCGCTGTCCGACCTCGTGCCTGCCTTGATCACGGCTATGGCCTCGAACCAGGCGGACGAAGACCGGCAGGGCGTGGTGCAGGGAGTCATCGCGTCACTGTCTTCTGTCGCTGCGGTTCTGTCGCCTTTGGTGATGACCGGCATCTTTCAGGCGTCGGTCGATGGCGAAGGCACTTATCTGCCCGGCGCACCGTTCTTTTTCTCGGCGGCTCTGGTCTTGGTGATGATGCCGTTGGTGTTCCGTCTGCGCGGGCACGCATCGGTCTGAAACGAAAAACGCACCCGCAGCGGACTGCGAGTGCGTTGAATTTTCAAGGCACGAGGCGCTTACTGAATTTCACCCATGCAGAGATACTTCATCTCAAGGAAATCCTCGATCCCGTATTTCGAACCCTCACGGCCCAGACCGGATTGTTTGACACCGCCGAACGGGGCGACTTCGGTCGAGATCAGGCCAGTGTTGATGCCCACCATGCCCGATTCCAGCGCCTCGGCCACACGCCAGACGCGCGCCAGATCGCGGCTGTAGAAATACGAGGCCAGGCCGAACTCGCTGTCATTGGCCATGCTGACGACGTCGTCTTCTTCCTCGAATTTGAACAGCGGAGCGACGGGGCCGAAGGTTTCGTCCTTTGCCACAACCATGTCGCGGGTTACGCCAGTCAGAACGGTGGGTTCAAAGAATGTTCCACCCAGATCCGAGCGTTTGCCACCCAGCGTTACAGTCGCCCCTTTGGAAACCGCGTCCGAGATATGTTCTTCAACTTTGTCGACCGCCGCCTGATTGATCAGGGGACCTGTGGTGATGCCGTCGCCAAAGCCGTCGCCGACATTCAAAGATTTTGTCTTCTCGGCCAGCTTGGCAGCAAACTCGTCATAGACGCCCGCCTGCACATAGATGCGGTTGGCACAGACGCAGGTCTGGCCATTGTTGCGGAACTTCGCGATCATCGCGCCATCCACGGCGGCATCCACGTCGGCATCGTCAAAGACGATGAATGGTGCGTTACCGCCCAGTTCCAGCGACATCTTCTTGATGGTGCCCGCCGCCTGACGCATCAGGATCTGTCCTACACGGGTCGAGCCGGTGAAGGTGATCTTGGCGACCTTGTCATTGGTGCAAAGCTCATTACCAACGCCCGAGCTGTCTGTGCCCGGGATCACGTTGAACACGCCCGCTGGTATACCCGCACGTTCACCCAAAACCGCCATCGCCGTCGCCGACAGCGGCGTCAACGTCGCTGGGCGCGCCACAAAAGTACAGCCCACGGCCAGCGCCGGGCCAACTTTGCGCGCGATCATCGCGTTGGGGAAATTCCAAGGCGTGATTGATCCCACTACGCCCACGGGCTGCTTCAGCACCACGATGCGCTTGTCGCGCTGGTGGCCGGGGATGACGTCGCCGTAAACACGCTTGGCCTCTTCCGAGAACCACTCGATAAAGGACGCGCCATATAGGATTTCACCGCGCGCCTCGGGCCAGGGTTTACCCATCTCGGCGGTCAGGATGGTTGCCAGATCGTCTGCGTTTTCGACCATCAGGTCGAACCATTTGCGCAGAATGGCGGCGCGTTCCTTGCCAGTCTGAGCAGCCCATTCCTTCTTCGCAGCGTAAGCTGCATCGATGGTCTGTGTTGTGCCTTCGATGCTGACATCTGTCACATTGGCGATCAGATCACCGGTTGCAGGGTTGTAGACAGGGAACGTTGCCTCACCTTCGACCCATTCACCGTTGATATAGGCGCGGGGTTCCAGAAGGCTGGGATCTTTCAGCTCCAGCTTGGTCACTTTGGTATCCAGCATGTTCAGGCTCCTTTGGCAGCGTCGATCGAGGCTTCGAGGATATCCATGGCCTCGGCGAAGATTTCGTCCTGCACCGTCAACGGCGCGAGGAAACGAATTACGTTCCCATATACGCCACATGTCAGCAGGATCAATCCACGCTTCAATGCCTCGACCCGTATGGCGTTTGCCATATCGGGATTTGGGGCGCTGCCGTCGGTCGTGTTGAACTCGGCCGCAACCATAAGGCCCGGACCACGAATATCTACGATCTCGGGCGTGCGGGAACGGATCGATTCCAGACGCTGTTTCAAGCGCGAGCCCAGCTCATTGGCGCGCGTGCACAGGTCTTCTTCCTCGATCACATCCATCACAGCATGGGCGGCGGCGATCCCCAGCGGGTTGCCGCCATAGGTTCCGCCCAAACCACCCGGGTGCGCGGCGTCCATCAGCTCGGCACGACCGGTGACGGCGGCCAGCGGCAGACCACCGGCCAGACCTTTGGCCATGGTGGTGATATCAGCAGAGACGTCATAAGCGTCCATCGCGAACAGGTTGCCAGTGCGCGCAAAGCCGGTCTGTACCTCATCGGCAATCAGAACGATGCCATGTTCGTCGCAAAGCGCGCGCAGACCACGCATCAACTCAGCCGGAGCGGGGTAGAAGCCACCTTCGCCCTGAACCGGTTCGATGATGATCGCGGCCACCCGGCCCGGATCAAGATCGGCCTTGAACAGTTTAGTCAAAGCACCCAGCGAATCTTCGGTCGAGGTGCCATGCAGATCGATCGGGAACGGGACGTGATAGGTATCGGGCATCATCGCGCCGAAGCCTGCTTTATAGGGCTGAACCTTGCCGGTCAGCGACATGCCCATGAAGGTGCGGCCGTGAAAAGCGCCGCCAAAGGCCACTACAGCCGGGCGGCCAGTGGCAGCACGCGCGATCTTGACGGCATTCTCGACCGCCTCGGCACCTGTAGTGACAAAGACGGTTTTCTTGGTGAAGTCGCCGGGCACCTTCTCGTTCAGGCGCTCGGCCAGGCGGATGTAGTTCTCATAAGGCAGAACCTGATGGCAGGTATGGGTGAAGTTCGCGGCCTGTTTCTGAACAGCCTCCATCACCTTGGGGTGGCAATGCCCGGTGTTCACAACGGCGATGCCTGCGGCGAAATCAATATAGCGTTTGCCTTCGACATCCCAGACCTCGGAATTCACGGCACGGTCCACATAGACTTGTGTCTGCATTCCCACGCCCTGCGCGATCGAGGTATTCCGGCGTTCAGCAATCTGAGCGTTCAGCATCTTGCGTCCTTTCCCGTTTCCGGGCGCGGTGCCCGTAAGTTTGACTGCGCGACTGTAGTATCTGCGCCTGCAAGCGAAAGCCTGTTTCTTGTGATTCATAAGCCATTGATTTACCGTCCCGGCAGGATCAAGTGTTGCGGATACTGAACATGAAGAACACCAGCCAAGAGGATTTGACCCTCGGATTGCGCCTGCGAACCTTGCGAGAGCGTGCAGGCTTATCTCAGCGGGCGCTGGCCAAGAAGTCGGATGTGCCGAACTCAACCATCTCGCTGATCGAGTCGGGCAAGATGAATCCATCGGTTGGTGCGTTACGGCGTATTCTGCAAGGCATACCGATTGGCATGTCCGATTTCTTTTCCTTCGAAATCGAACCTGAGCAGACCGTGTTTTATGCCTCAGAAGAACTTACTGAGATCGGAAAGGGTGGGCTGTCTCTGCGGCAGGTAGGATCAAACCTGCATGGTCGCGCGATGATGATCTTGCAGGAAACTTACGAGTTAGGGGCTGACACCGGTCGCGTGATGTACGGGCATGAGGCGGAAGAGGGCGGTATTGTCATCTCGGGTCGGGTGGAGGTGACCGTGGGCGATAAGCGCAAGGTACTGGGACCAGGCGATGCTTATTATTTCGACAGTCGCACCCCGCACCGGTTCAGGCAGGTCGGCCCCGAAGTTTGCCGGGTCATCAGCGCCTGCACTCCGCCTACATTCTAAGCATCACGGCAGAAATTTCAGCACTATGCATCATAGTGTTGCAGTATCTCCTGGTTTGATCCACAGTATGATGCATAGTGCGGGAAATTCCTGCAGATAATTCAGGGTGTCCGCCGCCCAATTCAGAGAGTACCGGAATGAAAAAGAAACCTGCCACTCTGCCACGTGGCTATCGCACCTGCACCGCATCGCTTGCCGTCGCCGACGTCGATGCCGCGCTAACTTTCTACGAAAGCGCCTTTGATGCGAAGATACAGGCCTATGACGCAGATGAGGCCCCCGGCTTTGCCTCGATCAAGATCGGCAACTCGATGCTGTTTGTCACCGCCGGATGGGGTGCGCACGGCCCCGCCGTTCCGGGCACAGTCACACCGATTGGACATCATATGTATGTCGAAGATGTGGACACTGCCCTTGCAGCCGCGTTGGAAAGCGGTGCCAGCCTGATCGCTGAGGCGGCGGACACCTATTGGGGCGAACGCTGCGCCACGATTGCCGATCCGTTCGGTCATGTCTGGACGTTGGCGACCCGCGTCGAAAACCTGAAGCCAGCGGATATCAGTGAACGGCGCAAAGCGCTTCTAGACGCGGCGCAGATCGAGGCTGCATGAACGACGCCCCCCTTCCCACATTCACGATCCGTCAAAACGATCTGGCCATTCTCGCGGCTGAGGGTCGCATCGGCGACTATCCGGTCGCCGTTCGCACGGCGCGTGAGGTGATCAGCGGTGGCTTTGCCAACCACTCGGCGCATCCCAATACCTGGACTGTGTACTTTCTGGTCGATGGCCAATGGGCGCTGGTCGAATCCACGCGCGGGCTGCGGCGGGAGTGGTCCAGCCTTGATCGGCTCGAGAAATGGCTGCGCAGTTGCGGATTCCGGTTCTTCTGGGTTCGCAACGACATCGATTTTGTGGAACCGCAGGCAGAAGATACCGCCGAGGAAGCCGCAGTATGAAGGCAGTCGCCTCGGAAAACCATAGCCTGAGGACAGCAGGCTTGCGTGACCACACGGTTTTATGTTCCGATGAAGAACGCCGGATCAAATCGGCGGTCGCAATCGGCAAGAAAATGAGAAGAAACGAAAAATGACCCCTTTTGCGATAACCGGAATCCAGATGCATGTCGGTGCGTTGCAGTCGAATGTCGACGCGATGCTGCACCGGATCGACATTATGATGGCACGGTTCCCCTGGACCCAGATGGCCCTGTTCAGCGAACTGGCGCCTCATGGTCCGCTCGACCGGTTTGCCCAGCCCTTTCCCAATGACGACCTGTCGCGCTTTCAGGATGCCGCTCGGCGTTATGGGATCTGGCTGATCCCCGGTTCGATGTTCGAAAAGCACGAAGATGGACGGATTTTCAACACCTCGGTGGTGATCAACCCCGAAGGTGAGATCGTCTCAAAATACTCCAAGATGTTCCCGTTCAAGCCTTATGAACAGAACATAGCATCGGGTACCGAATTCTGCATCTTTGATGTGCCGGATGTGGGCCGGTTTGGCCTGTCGATCTGCTACGATATCTGGTTCCCCGAAACCACCCGCCACTTGACTAGCCAAGGGGTCGAGGTTCTGCTGCACCCGGTTTTGACCGGCACAACCGACCGCGAGGCCGAGCTGTCGATCGCCAAGGCGACCGCTGCGCAGTTCCAATGCTATGTGTTTGACGTGAACGGGCTGGCCGCCGGGGGCGTGGGCCGCTCACTGGTCGTTGATCCCTCGGCCACCGTGCTGCACCAGTCTGCGGGACAGGAGGATATCTTCCCTATCGAGATCGATCTTGATCAGGTCCGCCGCCAACGCGAGGTCGGACTGAAAGGTCTGGGGCAGGTTCTCAAAAGCTTCCGCGACCGCGAGGCGGAGTTCCCGGTCTATGACCGTACCAGCGGGGCGGATGCCTATCTGCACACGCTCGGCCCGCTGCGCATTCCGCAGAAAGGCGACGTTGCGGGCGTCGCTGCATCCGACCCCAGAACGGCGCTGGGATATACTGAAGACGCCGCGACCAAGCCCGACAATCTGTATCTCTACAAAGGGCGCTCTGGCACAGACTGATACCGGCCCAGCTTTTCGGTATCGGCAGAAAGGAAAAATTTCATGCACGGCATTTCCGATAGCGAAAAGCTCCACACCATCTCGGACTACTACAGCGCCTCGCAATTGAGGGCAGACCGATGGAGCGCGTTGCGGGAAACGGCCGAGTCCCTGGATCAGGGCGGTAACGAAAAAGATCGGGACCGGGCACGGCAGTTGCTGCAGGCGCTGGCCCCGATCGAGGTGTATTTCGCTTTTCCGGGCGGATCGGCGTTCGACTATCTGCGTCGTTTGCTGGACCATGGAAACTTTGGCGATTTTTCAACCGCCGTGCGCCGGGTGTCGCGGGCGCTGACCTCAGGGGCCTATCGTCGCCGCTCGATCCCGCTGATCGCGGATGAGACCGAGGTTGATGAGTTCGAGGACGAGTCCACTCAAAGCCATGAAGCCCGCGCGCTGGGCCGCCCATATTTCGAGGTGATGATCGTTGACAAGGTCAACGAACATCAGGAACGGTTCCTGCAAACCAGCCTGCAACGGATGCGCCGCAGTGAAGATCCGTTTATTTATGAAACCGTTGTCGTTCCCAGTGTCGAGGATGCGCTGATCGGGGTTCTGTTCAACCAGAATGTACAGGCGGTCATTGTTCGCCCGGGCCTTAGCCTGAAGTCCAAGAACGAAACCAATGTTTTGGGCCGCTATATCAGCCTCTATGGCGAGGGCGCCGATCTTGATGCGCTGTCCCCCTCGGAATACGGCCCTGAAACCTGCCGCAGGATCGGCATGCTGCGCCCCGAGCTGGACGCTTATCTAATCACCGACCGTTCGGCGGAAGATATTGCCGGTCTCGATCTGGGCCTGTGCCGGCGGGTGTTCTACAATCAGGAAGACTTTCTGGAATTGCACCTGAACATCCTGCGCGGAGTGCAGCGGCGCTATAAGACGCCGTTCTTCACGGCGCTCAAGGAATACTCAAAACAGCCCACGGGCGTGTTCCACGCAATGCCGATCAGCCGGGGTAAATCGATCAGTCGAAGCCACTGGATTCAGGACATGGGGGCGTTCTACGGATCAAATATCTTCATGGCGGAAACTTCGGCCACGTCTGGCGGGCTGGATTCGCTGCTGGAACCCAAAGGTCCGATAAAAGAGGCGCAGGAGGCTGCCGCCCGCGCATTCGGCTCTAAACAGACGTTTTTTGCCACGAATGGCACCTCGACCTGCAACAAGATCGTGGTGCAAGCTCTGGTCCGGCCCGGAGACATCGTGCTGATCGACCGCGACTGCCACAAATCGCACCACTACGGCATGGTGCTGGCGGGAGCGAGCGTGGTCTATATGGACAGCTATCCGCTGCATGATTACTCGATGTATGGCGCGGTACCGATCCGAGAGATCAAGCACAAGCTTTTGACCCTGAAGGCCGAAGGCAAGCTGGATCAGGTTCGTATGGTGCTGCTGACCAACTGCACATTCGATGGCATCGTCTACAACGTGCAGCGGGTGATGCAGGAATGCCTGGCGATCAAAAAGGACCTTGTGTTCCTGTGGGATGAGGCGTGGTTCGGTTACGCGCGCTTTGCCCCAAATTCGCGCGTACGTACTGCGATGCGATCAGCCAATATCCTGCGCGAACAATTCCGCACCCCAGAACATGCCGAGGCTTATGCCAACCAGCAGGAGGAACTGAGGGGCGCGGATGATGAAACCCTTCTGAACACCCGCCTAATCGCACCGCCCGATGCACGCGTTAGGGTCTATGCCACACAATCAACGCATAAAACGCTGACTGCGCTGCGGCAGGGTTCGATGATCCACGTCAATGACCAGCAGTTCAAAGGTGCGGTCGAAGAGGCGTTTCACGAGGCCTATATGACCCACACCTCGACCTCGCCCAACTATCAGATCATCGCCTCATTGGATGTTGGGCGCAGACAGGTTGAGATCGAAGGATACGAATTCGTCCAGCGGCAGGTCGAAAGCGCGATGGCAATTCGCCGGGCCGTGACGACCCATCCGCTGCTCAGAAAGTATTTCAGGCTGGTCACGGCGGGCGACATGATCCCCGAGCAATATCGCGAAAGCGGCATGACCAGCTATTTCGATCCCGATCAGGGATGGGCCGATGTTTGGGATTGCTGGGCCAAGGACGAGTTTGTTCTGGATGCCACCCGCATCACGCTGCATGTGGGCGCCACGGGCTGGGACGGCGATACGTTCAAGACCAAGATCCTGATGGATAAATACGGCATTCAGATCAACAAGACCTCACGTAATACCGTGCTGTTTATGACTAATATCGGCACCACGCGCAGCTCGGTCGCTTATCTGATCGAGGTTCTGGTCGAGATCGCCAAGGAGTTGGACGATCTGATGGACGATGCCTCGAAGATGGAAAAACGGGCCTTTGAAAAGCGCGTCAGGAATCTGAGCGAACACGTCCCACCTCTGCCCGATTTTAGTCGGTTCCACGATGCGTTCCGCTGTGAAGCAGGTACCGAAGCCGGTGACATCCGTACGGCGTTTTTCCTGTCCTATGACGAAGACAATTGCGACTATGTCGAACCCGACAAGGAGATGTTGGAACGGCTCGAAGCCGGGGAAGAGATGGTCTCGGCCACCTTCGTGATTCCCTATCCGCCGGGCTTTCCCATTTTGGTACCGGGGCAGGTGATCAGCCCCGAAATCCTCAAATTCATGCAGGAACTGGACGTCTCGGAAATCCATGGATTCCGTGCCGATCTGGGCCTGCGCATTTTTACCGAAGACGCTTTGAAGTCAGTAAAGAACCCCTAAGGGGTCAGGGAGGACAACAATCATGCCAAAGAAGGTGCTGAAAAACATCTCGGAAATCCGCCGGTATTTCCATACCAACAAGGACCCGATCTATTTCGTATCGGCAACCAATTTCAACCTGTTGGGGCTGGATGAATGGGTGATGAACTTCACCTATATCTGCTACATGGATTGCTTTGACGGGCGACATCCGAACGTGTTTGTGCCTTCGGAAATGCCGCATGATGAGTTTCAGTCCATCGAAGACATCAACAATTATCTGCTGCAGCACAAAGAGGTCATCGACCTGGTCAAGCGGCGCGGCGGCAAGCCCAAGTTTGTCTTCCTGATGTTCGACGAGACGACCGAGAAGCTCGTCAAGGAGCTTGGCGGTCAGCTGTGGTTCCCCAAAGCCAGGCTGCGCACCAAATGTGACAACAAGATCGAAACTGTCCGTATCGGCAATAAGGCGGGTGTGCCTTCGGTGCCCAACACGTTGAGCGTTGTCAAAAGCTATGATCACCTGAAAAAGATCTGCGAAAAGGCCGGATTGGGGAATGATCTGGTGCTACAATCCGCCTTCGGCGACAGTGGCCATACGACGTTTTTCATCAAGTCCGAGGCCGATTTCAACAAGCACAAAGACGAGATCATCGGCGAAGGCGAGATCAAGATAATGAAGCGGATCGATTGTCGCGGGGCGGCGATCGAGGCCTGTGCGACCTCGGAGGGTACCATCGTTGGCCCGCTGATGACTGAGCTTGTGGGCTTCAAGGAACTCACGCCTTATCGCGGCGGCTGGTGCGGGAATGAGATTTTCTCGACCGCTTTCCCACCTAAGGCCCGCGAACAGGCCCGGCAGCTGACGTTCCAGTTCGGTGAAGAACTGCGGAAATCCGGCTATCGCGGCTATTTCGAACTCGACTTCCTGATCGACAAGAAAACCGATGAGCTGTGGCTGGGTGAACTGAACCCCCGCATCACTGGCGCCAGTTCGATGACCAACCACGCGGCCTTTGCACACGCCGATGCGCCGCTGTTTCTGTTCCATCTGCTGGAGTTTTCAAAGAAGCCCTTCGAGCTGGATGTCGAGGAACTGAATGCCCGCTGGGCGGATCCGGACATGATCGACAGCTGGTCGCAAATGGTAATCAAACACACCGATGACAGTGTCGACCGGATCACGCAGGCCCCACAGTCGGGCATCTACAAGATGCTGGAAGATGGCCGCGTCGTGTTCGACCGCTTCGACTATCACCGCCGCGCGGTGGGCGAGAACGAAGCGTTCTTCCTGCGTATCTCGAATGTCGGTGATTACCGCTATGAGGGCGCTGATCTGGGTATCCTCGTGACTCGCGGGCGGTCGATGACCAAGGGCTTCAAACTGACAGACAAATCGAAGAAGTGGATTCATGGGATCACTTCGGCTTATACGGCTGAACCGCTGCCCGCCGCACAACCGATGGAAGACCCCGCCTTCAAAATCATGTAGAAAGCCCCATGGCGCTTGTTTTTCGCTCAATCGACGAGGAACAGCCCGGTCCCAAGCTGGCCGGGCTGTTTGCCGAATACTGGCCCGCCTACCGCAAATGGTGGGCGCAAGAGGGATATTCGGCCCGCCCCACCTATCGCGAATGCCTGCGCGCCCTGCAAAAACACATGCCCGAGATTTTGCCGCTGTACGAAGAGATCGTCGAATTGGTCGGCGGCAGCGACAGCCAGGCGCGGTTTCTCAGCTTTTACTGCCCGCCGAAATATCTTTCGGGCTGCAGCCAGGCGATTTGGCGTGGCAAAACACCGTTTCTGGTGCGCAATTACGACTACCATCCAAAAACCTTTGACGCCGCTCTGCTGAAAACCCAATGGGGCGGGCGCGGGGTCATCGGGATGAGCGACGGCGTTCTGGGTCTGCTTGATGGCATCAACGATGCCGGTCTGACGGTCTCGCTCACCTTTGGCGGGCGGCGCGAGGTCGGCGACGGCTTTGGCGTGCCGCTGATCCTGCGCTATGTCCTTCAAACCTGCGAGACCACTGCGCAAGCGGTTGACTGCCTGTGTCGCATCCCTTGTCATATGAGCTATAACGTCACCGTTCTGGATGCGAAACACAATCACAGCACGGTGTACCTTGCCCCGGACCGGCACCCGCAAATCTCGGACCAACCAGTGGCGACCAACCATCAGGGCCATGTCGAATGGTCCACCCATGCGCGCTTTACGGCCACCGTGGAACGCGAAAGGTTCTTGCTCAACCGTCTCAACCAGCACCCGGAAAGCGAGAAGCGGTTTATCGATGCGTTCCTGCGTCCGCCGCTTTATTCAACGGCTTTCAGATCAGGTTTCGGCACGCTCTATACTGCGGTCTATCGGCCTGCGAAGAAGCAGTTGCAACTGCTTTGGCCCGGTGCCAGCTGGGACTTGTCCTTCGATGGCTTCAAAGAGGGTGAGCTGAGCCTGATGTTGCCCGACGAGGCCAAGCCTGCAGTCTGACAAGCGCGGTCGCCTTTCTAAACTTCTTGCTCTTGGACGGGCGACGCAATAATGGGAGCGCGACGCGCGGCAGTTTCAAACAAGGCCCGGCGGGATCAACACCACATATTTCTATGACGCGATAGGACCACGGAAAGCATGACCGGTACCTCCCCAAATTGGCTAAGATTGCTTCCTTACTTCGTCACCGCATTGGTGATGGTCCTGGTCTGGTCCTGGTATCTGACTGATCTGGGTGTTGGGAACATCTATCACTACGATGAATTCTACACTTATGACCGCAGTACAGGCTTTGCGCGCAATGGGGACTGGCTGGCGGTTTATTCCAACAACGAACCTAGCCTGAAAAAACCGCCCATGCAGTATTGGATGTCTGCGCTGCTGATGGAGTTTGGCGTATCTGATATTCTGGCCTTGCGCCTGCCGTCGATGATCTTTGCGCTGGGCGCGCTGATGGCAACGGCCGTACTGGCGCGGGTGATGATCCCGGACAGCCCCTGGGCCATGCTGCCTTCGGTCCTGCTGGTGGCCACGTCGCTTCAGTTCTGGCAACACGCCACATCCGCGATGCTTGATACCGGTGCGGTTTTCTTTTCGACCCTTGGAATTGCAGCCCTGCTGGCAGCGTTGGAAAAGCCGAAATACTGGCCTTATTTCGGCGCAACTCTGGTGTTGGCCGCCTTGCAGAAAAGCCCAACCCCGCTGGCCTTTCTAGCGCTGGCACTAGTGACGCTGAAGTTGACCAACAGATGGCAGACGGAACCGTTTAGCGAGATCTGGCAGAACAGAACGTTTCGCCGGACGCTCAAGATTGCGATCCCGCTGGCCTTCGCCTGGCCGATCCTGCAAGAGCTTCGGTTCCTCTTTGGCGACTCGCTGGATGGCAACATCAAAGGCGAGATGCTGGATCGTTTTCGCCCATCGCTCAGCGATCGCGGCTTCGGGAAGCTCTATGATCTGATCATCGCGGGCGAGCCGTGGTTGCGGCTGCTGGGTTTTGTCGGCATCTGCGCTCTGCCATTTCTGCAAAAGCGGCCCAGACTTCTTGCTGCAACAGGGATAGCAGCGTTCTTCGTTATCATGATGTGGGCCGCAGCCGGCAAGGTTTATGCACGCTACACCCTGCTGATCCTGCCGATGCTGATGGTCGCGGCAACCGGTTTGTTGTTTTCGGTCAAGCGCCTGCGCTGGGCCGGGATGGTGGCCGCGCTGGGTCTGGTCTTTGTTGCAGGCGGCCTGTTCTATGACCGCGATGCCACCGATCTGGGCAAGGGTCGCGTGCGTTTGGGCGTGCCCGAGGCCGAGATTCTGACCCCTTTGGGTGCAATGCTGCAACCGGATGAAACCCTGCTGCTCTGCGCCTATGACCGCAAGTTGCGCGTACCGCCCGGGGCCGCATCGGTCTTTGCTTCCAACGGTAGGCGCTTTGTCTATCTCAGACGGCTGGAGCTGCACAAATACCTCGACAGGTTCGGCTATACCACCGGCCCGCTGCGAGGGCTCTGTTCGGAGGGTGAGTTGTCTGAGCTGGCACCTGACCTGATCGGGCTCGAGACGCAGCCAACTGCGGTTGACGGTTTGGTCTATTGGTCAGCAACCGGTGTCACGCCCGCCCCTGAATAGGAGACACGGTTCAATCCGCCCCATCGCTGAACAATGCCCCAACAAGTTGCGCAGATGTTGGCCTGCGATGCGGTGGCCACTTGAATTTTCGCCGTTGATCCCGCAAAAGCCCTGAGACTGAAACAAGTAAAGCTATCCACTATGCATGCTGATCATGATGCCAACGCTGACAATCGACCCACTGTGTCGATCGTGATTCCCATGCATAACGAACAGGGGGCTGTTCCTGGTCTTATCCAGGGCATCTGCACTGCTGCGACCGAATTGCCCGCGTTCGAGATTGTCGCGGTTGATGATGGATCGACCGATGGCACTTTTGCGGCGCTGCAACAGATGCAGAAAGACTGTCCGCAACTGCGCATCCTGCAGCACAAAACGGCCGGTGGCCAAAGTGCTGCCGTGCATTCCGGCGTCAAGGAGGCACGCGCGGATATCTGCTGCACGCTGGATGGCGACGGACAGAACCCGCCGGAAGAGCTGCCAAAGATTTGGGCGCCGCTGGTGTCGGGTGGTGATGCCTCGATTGGCCTGGTGGCGGGGCAACGGGTTGGCCGACAAGACACTGCGTCAAAGAAGCTTGCCTCGCGCTTTGCCAATGCACTGCGGGGCTGGATGCTGAAAGACGGCACCCGCGACACCGGCTGCGGTTTCAAGGCGTTCCGACGGCAGGCTTTCCTCGATCTGCCCTTTTTCAATCATATGCACCGTTATCTGCCCGCCCTGTTTAAGGCCTATGGCTGGAATATCGCGCTGGTGGATGTGGCGCATCAGCAGCGTTTGTCGGGCGAATCCAAATACACCAATTTCGGGCGGGCCATGGTCGGCATCTGGGATCTGTTCGGCGTCGTCTGGCTGACCCGCCGCGCCAAATCCGTTTCCGCAACCGAGGCGTCCCGGTCATGAAAGAAACCATTCTGGAAATCCTGCACGTCGACAGCCCGACCGAGGCGCTCTGGGTCTTTATCGGTCTGGCCGGTCAGCTGATGTTCAGCGCCCGGTTTATCGTGCAATGGATCACGTCCGAGCGCGCCAAGAAATCCGTCATCCCGATGGCGTTCTGGTACCTTTCGATCGGCGGCGGGCTTATCCTGCTGAGCTATGCGATCTATCGCCGTGACCCGGTCTTTATTCTGGGTCAGTCGATGGGCCTGTCCATCTACCTGCGCAACATCTTCCTTATTCGCGCTGAAAACCGCTGATTGATCGTAACGCTTCTTTACGACCTGCCACCCATTACAAGTTTGTCGGCTGCACCCGTTCAGCGGGTAGCGGCCTACGGCTGCGTTGTGTGAACAACCTCTTATTGTTTCTGAAATTTTCGTGCTAGTATCCCGCGAATAGATTTTCAGAATTGTACTCGGAGGATATTTTCTCTTGCCCGATAGCTCACCCCGGTTGTTCAGATTGCGCCCTCTGGAAAAGGCGGATCTGGGAACAGTTGCGCGCTGGTTTCAGGATATCCATGACCTGGCACTGTTCGACCGAACGTCGCGCATTCCGCAGAACCTGGTACAGACCGAGCAATATTGGGAAGACGCGATAAACGCCTCAAAGGACTGCTGCAAATGCTGGTTCGCAATCGAATCTGACAGTGGTGATCTGGTGGGGATGACCGGGCTTGAAGCAATTTCCAGCGTCAACAGGGATGCGGTGGTTCCGGTTTTTGTCGACAAATCCATCCGTCGACATGGCGTGGCGGTGCGTTCGGTTGCGCTGATGCTGGATTTCGCATTCCGGCAATTGGGGCTGAACCGTATCACCTCGTATTACCGGGCCGACAATCACAGCAGCCGTGATCTGATCCAGCGAATCGGCTGCGAGATCGAGGGCACGATGCGTCAAGCCTGGTTCGCGGATGGGCAGTTCCATGACATGGTTGTCGTCGGCATGTTGCAGCAGGACTGGATCGCGCGTCGAGAGGTGCTCGCGCAGGAGTTAGGCACCCAAACAGTGGTCAGTTTTGATGCCTCTGGGTGGTCTTGGCCCCCCGATTCCGGTGCAGATACCTAAAATGTTACGTATTCTGAGTCATTTTTTGCTAAAACAGTCCTGTCGGATTCGACATGACAACACAATTGAGTATTGCCAGTGAACACGACCGGTTCGGACGCATCAATAAAACAGAAACTAGGCGCGGTGCTTTTTGCCGACGTTGTCGGCTATTCCCGCCTGATGAGCGAGAACGAGATGGATACGTATAACGCGTTGAAGTCTTTGCTTTCGCAGCTTGAATCGGCTTGCTCAAAGTATCAGGGCAAAATCATCGAAGTGCGCGGTGACGGCATTCTTGCCTTATTCGACACGGCGACCAGTGCGGTAGAGTTCAGCATCGAACTGCATCGGATCGCTGCGGAACATAATCAGGCGCGGGATGACGAGCACAACATCAAATTTCGCGCTGGCGTTCACATGGGCGAAGTTCTGATGGACGAACGCGGCATCCATGGTGACAACGTCAATATCGCTGCCCGCCTGCAGGAGATTGCCGAGCCAGAACGGGTTTATGTCAGCGCAGCCGTCTATGAACAGATCCGTAACCGCCTGCGCTATGGCTATGAATTCCTCGGTCCCAAGCAGCTCAAGAACATCATGTCTCCGGTCGCGACCTACTGTGTCCGAACCGAGGTCGAGGGTGCAACAATGGCCGCAACCCTACGTCCTGAGATGCAGCTGGAAGTGCTTGAAAGGCCCGATAACCCGTCGGTTGCGGTGCTGCCCTTTACTAGCCAAGGCGGGGATGAAGATGATAGCTGGGTTGCCGAAGGGCTGACCGACGACATCATCATGAACCTGTCCAAGTTCCGGAACCTGTTCATCATTGCCCGGAATTCCTCGTTCTTCTTCAAGACCCAGTCGATGTCGCCGCAAGAGGCCGCTCGGCGCCTGAACGTGCGCTATATCGCGCGCGGCAGTGTGCGCCGCTCGTCCAGTCGTATCCGGATCACGGCCGAGCTGATTGACGCCAACACCGAGCGCACCATCTGGGGTGAACGGTTCGACCGTAAGCTCGACGATATCTTCGATATTCTGGATGAGGTGACCGAGTGCATCGTTGCCGCCACTGCAGTCATGATCGAGTCGCATGAAAAGCTGCGCATGGTGCAGGCAATCCCGTCAGATCTGCGGGCTTATGGTTCGGTTCTGCAGGGGCAGCACCATATTTTCAAATATACCCGCAACGACAACCGCAAGGCGCAGCATTGCTATGAATCCGCGCTTGAGCGCGACGGCGGGTATGCACGGGCCGCGGCGGCGCTGTCACGCACGCTCAACATCGATTGGCGCTATTCATGGACCGAAGACCCAAACAGCGCGCTGGACAAGGCCCTGTCGCTGGCTCAGCGCGCGGTGGAGCTTGACCCCACAGACGCGCGCGGGTTTGGAGAGCTGGGCTATGTGCAGCTTTATCGTAAAGAGCATGACTCGGCGATCGAATCCTACAAACGCGCCCTGCAGCTTAACCCCAACGATGCGGACATGCATTCGGACTACGCCGATGCGCTGGCCCATTGGGGCGACAACGAAACCGCCATCAAACATCTGCAGCAGGCGATGCGCCTGAACCCCTATTTCCCCGATCAGTACCTGTGGCATCTGGGCGGGGCCTATTACAATCTCAAACGCTATGACGACGTGATCTCATGCGTGAACAAGATGAACAACCCGACCGAGGGGCAGCGCGTGCTGGCCGCCAGCTATGCCCATAAGGGCGAGCTGGAAATGGCCCGCCAGATCGCCGACAAACACCGCGCAGCGCATCCCAATTTCTCATTGTCGCGCTGGGCCAAGGTTCAGCCAGACCGCCTGTCCGACGACACGCAGCATTTTGTCGAGGGGCTCAAAAAGGCCGGGTTCTGAGCTGCTGCCCGATCTCGCCTATAAAAATCAACTCGCCTGTTCGCGGTCGAACTGCATGCGTAACCGCCTGACTTCATCCATTTGTTCATGCGACCAGAAGACGAGCGGTTTCAGCATTTCAAGCAAGCTTCTGCCCAAAGGTGTCAATTCGTAAGACACTGCCACTGGCGGTCCGGGATCGACGGTGCGGGTCAAATAACCATCACGTTGCAACCCGCGCAGGTTTTCGGTCAACACACTTTGTGTGATGTCTCCGATACAGCGCTTGAGATCGCCAAAGCGTTTCGGCTCATCTTCCAGCGCAAGAATGATGATCATCCGCCATTTGCCCGTCACATTGGACAGTACGGAACGGATTGAGCAGTTGGAAGCTTCTGCCTTGTTGGCAACACCAATTGGTAGCATCTCAGTCTCTGGTATTGTTTCGAAACTTAATCGCACAATAGCGTCACCTTAGCTTCGGTACAACTCCCTGAAAATTCAGGCAGTAGCCTCAAGCATACCAGGTCATTTTAAAGTACGTAATTGAAATGTAGTATGGATTTGCTACCACGTATCCAGTAGATACGAATCACAGGAAATCAACATGTCCCCCAAAGAACTTGTAATCGCACTTTTTACGGCTGCCTTTGCTGAACATGATCCGGAGGCAGCGCTACAGCTCGTTACCCCGGACTATGTTCAGCACAACCCGCAAGTCCCGACCGGAGCCGAAGGCCTGGCCGGCCTGATCCCTTTGGTCGAACAATCCGGGATGACTGCAACTACCCACCGGGTCATCACCGAGGGCGATATGGTTGTATTGCACAGCACGTTCGACAACGCGGACGCTTTTGGTGCACCGACCCTCGCCGCCTTTGACATATTCCGCGTCGAGAATGGCAAAGTTGCTGAACATTGGGACAATTTGCAGCCCGTTCCTGAAACAACAGTGTCGGGCCGTGGCATGACAGATGGGCCGACCGAGATCACCGATCTTGAGAAAACAGAAGAAAACAAGGCGCTGGTTCTGGGGTTTGTGCGTGACGTTCTGGGCGGTGCCGCGCCCGAGAAAGCTCCGATGTATTCCGAGGTCTATATGCAGCACAATCCAATGCTTGCCGATGGGATCGATGGCCTGATCGAGGGCACCAAAGCCTGGGCAGAGCAGGGGAATGTGATCACCAAATTCGAGCCGCAGATTGTGGTGGCCGAAGGCAACTTTGTCTTTGTCGCCTCAGATGCCACCGTCAGCGGGAACCCTTGGGCCTTCTTCGACCTATGGCGAGTCGAAGATGGAAAGATCGTTGAACATTGGGACGTAGTTTCGCCTACGCCAGCCGAAATGGCGCACGAAAACGGCAAGTTCTGATCTTCGAAAGGTATGGCGGGTCAGGCATAAATGGCCCGCCTACCCAAAGCAGACGTCGGAATAAAACCAAACGTCAATAGGTCAGGATCATTTCAGCCGTCCTATTCACCACGTGCCTTTGCGCCGCTGACTTTGGCACCTGACACCTTAGCACCGGACACCTTGGCCCCGCTGACCTTGGCGCCCGAGACCTTGGCCCCGCTCACCTTGGCGCCCGAGACCTTGGCTCCGGACATCATCGGTGCGTCATACTCAAAATAGACGTCCAGCAGCACGTCTTCGATCTGACCGGCTGCGATATCCATGCGGATGGTGTAATCGGCCTGATCGTAGTTCCAGACGCGAATATCATTGGCCATCTGGTAATCCGCTGCCGCGACGCCCGAAACCGAGGGGTTCATCGGCGCGCGTGCGGCCTGTTGTGTGGTGTCCGGCGCGTTAGCGTCATTGCTGGTCTGCAGCTTGAAGCCATGGGGCAGGTTGCCACCCGTCGCGCTCTCGCCTTCGCCATGCACCAGAAAGATCGTGGGCTCCGGCATCTCGTAATAGGTGCCGTCATAGGCGAAGCCGTAAATCCGGGCCAGTCGTGCATCGCCTCCGAACTGGTCCCCGATGAAATTATTGACGCCGCGACCCCTCCGGCGGCCATCCTGTTCGATGAACAGCTGTTCCGAGTGCCGGTTCGCGATCTGCTGCCAGTGGGTATGCTTGAACTGACGTCCACGGCGTATATAGACAAACGAGTCGTGCGGAACCTTCTTCCGCTTGTCGAACTTGAACTTGTCGCCGTCCTTGATGACCTTGTAGATTCCGGACTTTTCGTTTGCCGCATCCCCGACCTGGACCAGAACACGATCGTCTTCCCGGACATGTACGCCGTCGATTTTGGTGAATTTCTTACTGAAGTCGTAGTCTTCCTCAACCTCTTCGGCCAACCGGACCGAGCGTTGTTTCAGTTTTAAATCACTTAACTCTCGCCCAAACAGTAATACCTCGGAAAAACTGAGTAAGGACTCAGACATATCACTTTCTCCCTATCGGGGGTCGACGCTGCCGATTGCCTCGCCTGTCCCGGTTTGCGCATTCAGTGCGCGTTGAATGTCACTATTATCACCCCGTGCGCGTAACCTGCCACAATAGCGGGGGAAAAACAAAGACTTTAAGGTTCATTCACCTCGGGTGACAGCGTACGAACCGACGCGGCATGGCTCGTGCCGTCGGGCTTGGTCAAACGGGGGCCGGGCGCTGTCAATCCGATGTGGCGCATGCGGAAATTGCCTTCGATAATCTGCCGGAATGCGCCGCCGGTGACCTCGTGATCGACCATGACCAAGGCGCGTTCAACGCCGAAGTAGCTCAGCATATCGGGGTCCAGTTTCTCCCACGCATCTGCAAGGTAGGACCCCAGCAGGTCCCGCGCTTCGATCAGGGCGACCCGAAAGCCTTCGGGGTCGGCTGCGTAATGTTCGTCGAACAGGTCCTGCATGATCGCATTGTATTCGTCGGTTCCTTCCAACTCGTCCGAGAGCTCCTCCATCTCCGGGTCGATCACGTCATGTGCTACCAGTCGTTCGTGGTAGATATCGACCAGAATATCGAACATCGCCCCGGTCAGTGGTTCCGAAAGGGCGTGTTCGCTGGACCATCCATGCGAGAATTCAGAAAGCGTCCGGTCATTGGCGGCGATCCGAATTTGCGAGTTCTGCGACAGCTCGGCAAAGCGGCTCAGCCGGTTATAGGTATAAAGGTTGCCGCGCGTGTTTTTCAGCAATTCATCCACGACCGAGCCGAAATGCAGCGACGCCAACAGCGCCACCATATCGGCCGCCGATTCATGGAACCCATAATACTCGCCGGTCGCATCCTCTTCGGATGGCATGCCGACCACGCTGTAGATGATGGCATGGCCGATCTCATGCGCGACCACATCGAAGTTCAGGCTGTAGGGGCGGTATTCGTCACCGATATCGCGAGTGCCACCGGTTTCCAGAAATCCCCAACCGATATGCGCGTTATCTAGACTTGGCAGCAACGATAGCTCAAGCCGCTCGAAATCACGCGCGAAATGCCAGGGGATCGGGCGATTAAAATAGCCCTCCCACACATCCATGGTGAAATGGGCCGCTCCGAACAGATGGGCGGCTTCAAAGGCCGGGTCCTCGGGATCGATATGGATGAAATTGCCAAACTCATCGGGCTCGGGCGGCGGCAGGATATAGCCGTCCCATGCGGGCAGATACATCTCGGGGCCGTCTTCACCCTCGATCATCGCGCCATAGGGGGTCGTTTTGTCGACCGGGTACATCGCATACATGCGGGGGCCCGATGGGCCTGGGCCTATGGTCCCTTGCGGGGCCGATATTTCGACCAGTTCGGGCTTGGAATTCGGCTCTAAAAAGGGCGATTGCGGATATAGTAAGAACCGCGTGCCGGGGGGGTCATTCTCTGAATAGTCGGGCCAGATTGCCAATTTTCCCTCCCGTTATCCGCCGGCGTGCAGACCGGCTGCCAATCCGGGCTCTTGGTCAACCAGATCGCCACCAGCTTGGCAAAACATGAACTCGGCGGCAACCAAATCAACCAAGGCATCGCGCCCCTCAAGGCCAAGCCCGACCGCGTAGGAGTCAAGATCATCCGGCACCCTCTGGTCAAGACGTGTTTCAAAATACCAGATCAAGGCGCGCGTCCGGGTTGCAGCGTTGCTTTGGTCCGGCGGCAACGCCGCTTTGCGCTGCGCCCGGTCGCGCAACGCGCTGTAGTCGCCCGAGCGTCGAAGCTCGGCTAGCAAAGCGGCATCCATTGTCTCGGCCAGCGTTTGGATTGCGATATCGACACGGGATTTGTCGGCCAGCATCGCCTCGTACTGCGTAAGGGTCAGGTCATTTTCTTCCAGCCATTCAAGCAAATCCGCGTGGCGGGGCAGTCTGGCCTCCAGCCGATGCTCTGTCATTTGCTTGACCACGGCGTTTTTATCCGGCTCCAAACCCTGCCGGCGGGTTTCGTCTTTGGACAGCAAGCCTAACGCCGCGCGATCACGCAGATGCGCGTAGAGAACCGGATCAAGCCGCAGCTCATCCACTAGCGCCCGCGCCTCGCTATCCTGTTGTGCGGCTTCCCCATCCACACGAGCGCAGAGGTCACGCCAGACCAGCGTCCGTTCGGTGCGATGTGCGTCTGACACATTCGTTCCAGCATCCAGAAAGCGGGCCATCTCAGCCAGCATCGTGCGGGCGTCGTCCCCTTTCGCATCCACCTGCCCCTCGGGTAACCATCGTAGAAAGGGTTGCGGGTCCGAAGTGCCCTCAAGGATGCGATCCCAAACCCGGTCACGGTAGTGCAGGTCTTTCGCCTTTTGCTGCAACGCGTCGCCCGTCTCTGACGACAACACACCCGCTGTCTTGGCTTGCGCAATGGTGGCGCGGATCGAGACCATAGGCTCGCTCAGCGGTGGAAAGCCAAGCTCGGCAGGGCCGTGCAGCACCGCCACCTCGTCATCATCTTCGATGGCACCATTCAGGTAACCCTCAAAAATCTGGCCGATCCCGATCATCCCGAAATCCGCCAGCTCTGCCGCGCGCAGCGCACCCATGCTGGCACTGCCAAAGACCGGTATACCTTGCTCCAAGGCCCACAGGATTTCCTTGTGCCAGACCGAGGGCACCCCGTCGAAATACCCGTCTATAATCCCGATCGCACGCGGCTTTTCCCGCACTGCCCGATACACATCGCCCTGCTGAACCGGGGGTAGAATAGTGGCGTTCAGATGTTCGCGTACGGCTTCGACCCGTAGCGTCGGCCCGACAAAAACAACCACACTCATGACATCACCGCTCGCGCACGGGGGCCTGCGACAAAGTCGGGATCGTCATGGGGCGCTTCCAAGCCCGGTATCACCGCGCGCACCACTGCGATGTCAATTTCGGGTCGCGACAGATCAACAGTGACCACCTGATCAATGCCTGCCTCGGACAGGCGCGCCAGCAACAAAGACAGGTCATCCGTGAAAGATCCGGTCACGTAGGTTGGGCATTCGGTGAAATCACCGATAGGCGCCGAGCCATCGATCAGTTCGCGGATGTATCCGCTGCGCCAGTTCCGGGCAGTGTCCGAGAACTCTTCCGGGTCCAGATCATCCCGCGCGCCCGAGATATAGGTCAACCGTGTTTGCGCCGCCTCGGTCAGCGCCCGCAGCAGGGCAATGGCGCGATCCGGGTGGCAGCCGTCGCCGATGCCGATATGGCCCGTCGTGCTTCCGCCCTCACAGATCGCGCAGCGAAAGCTGGCGATGCCGATGTCCGAGGTCGTTTCCCAGATTCCCAAATCCAGCCCCGCCGCAGTAATCTGTTCCATCGCCTCAAGGCAACGCGGGTCGTCCACTGTACGGGGATCAACACGCGGGGTTGCGCCCCGGTGGTGCCACAGCGTTGTGGCGTCACGCTCGATCAACTCGCAGATCGCGTGGCAACTGGCTTCGGTCACGTTGTTACCGGACGCCAGCCCGTTTGTCGTTCGCGGAAACGCCCGCTGCCCAGCCACGGGCGAGGTGGTATAATCGGTGTCCACCATCTCATACGGCACCCAGCAGGGCTGGCCCGAGGGCAGATCGCGCCCCAGCACCCACAGTATCGCCTGATGAGGGTCGAACTGCCCGCCGGTGACGCTGGGCAGACGGTCGGCATCGATCACATACTCCACCGCCAGATCAGCAAAGCTGGACAGCCGTAGCGGCAGTTCGATCCGCTCTGCGTGCCAGGATTCAATCGCTTCCATCACGCCCGAAGCCCGGGCTGCGCTCAGCGACAGCCCCTTGCCCAGCGACACCGCGACCGAGCGCGAGTTTGGCCGCGTCACCATCACTGTCGGCAATCCAACCCGGTCCAGCCCCGTCAGGTTGGCGATCCGGGTTATGCCCATCTGCTTGAGAAACGGTTTGACGATGGCCAGGGTCTCTTCCGGGTCGCGCAGCCGGTGGGTGTCTAGCACATAAGACTTCTGCGAATTCCCGGACATCCAAATGACCTTGCCAAATATCTGATAAACCACCGTAACCCGCCGGGCGGATCATGTTGGCGTCAGGATGCGGGATGAATGCGTAGTGGTCAACCGCGCACCGGCCCGGCAATCCACGCTTGCATGACCCGCGCGCTGCCGTTAAACGAGCTTCCGCATCGCCTCAATAGCTCAGCTGGTAGAGCAGGTCCTTCGTAAGGACAAGGTCGGGGGTTCGAGTCCCTCTTGAGGCACCATCCTCTTACGACAAGTCTTACCCGCGCTCAGATACTCATCTCGATACGCGCGCCCGGAAAACGCGATATCAGCGCGTTTGTTTTGGCACGCGGGGTTACGCATAGGGCGGTTGAGAGCCCGTCTGCCAATGCTGCCTGCGAGGCTGAGATTGATACAGCCTGATAGGGCGCACCCAACCCTTTCGGGTTCAGGACATGCCCCTGATCGCCCTGCAGCATGGTGCCTTCGGGGGCCGAGGTTGCGACGGCGCGGTCCTGCAGTGTGATCCGTTTGGCGACAGCACCGTCGGGCTTGGCCAGCCCGACGCGCCACGGCTCGCCATTGCTCCGCTGGCCAAGGGCGGCGACTTCGCCCATATCCACCAGCACATCGCGCAGATCGAAGGATCGCATCAAAGCGGCAATCCGGTCAGTGATCGCACCTTGAGCAATCCCGTTCAGGGTAATCGCCGAGCGTCCGGGATGCGGCAGGCGGATCTCACCGGCGCTTACGTGAACCTTGTCCCAACCAATCGCCTGGCGTGCATGTTCCACTTGCGACCCCGCCGCGCCACTGGCGAGCGCTAGCCACAGAGGCTGGATCGTCGGATCAAACACCCCGCCCGAAGCGTCGTGAAGCGTGGAGCACAGGCTCAGCACCTCCAGCAGCTCAGGCGCCGGGGTGACCAGGTGGCCGATCCGGTTAAGCTGACTGATCTGCGAGTGCGTCCGGTAGAGGCTGAATATATCCTCCAGCCGATTCAGCTCTGCCTCGACCGCAGCAAAGATCGGCGCGGCCTGTGCGCCCGTCGAGCCTTCCAGCCTCAGGCTGGCGGGTGCGCCCAGCGCGATACCGCGCCATTGGGCGACGTTGCCAGCAGCAGCGGGTACGGCGGCGCAGGCGGCTGAGATGGCCAGGAAACGGCGGCGGGTCAGAATGGTCATGCGGGCGTCTCCAGCGCGAGGTTCAAATCGACGGGGCCCAGCACTTCGGCATCGGGAATATCAGACAGTGGCAGGGCGACGCCGCCATATTCGGCAATGAACGCCTCTGCCGCGGCGGGGTCGCCAAAGGGCACGATTTCGCGCGCACCCATGCCGCCGGCCACATCGGCGCCGACGACAAAGGTCGCACCATCGGCGGCGATCCAGTTGGAAATCCCCGGTTGCCGCCAGCTGGGCGCGACGCTCATGTCACTGACATAAACAGCGGTAATCTTCGCATCGCGTTCGGGGCTTTTCAGATAGGCCAGCATGTCGCGCACCTGCGCAAAGAACAAAGGCGCGGGATAGCCTTCCAGATGGATCTGCCCTTTGGGCCCGCCATGTTCCGCGATGTTCATCTGGCAGAAATAACTCAGCGCATCCGGGGTGAGATCAACCGGGTCGGGGGCCTCGGCCACCTCTTCTTTGCAGGCCGTCAACGCGACCAGAGCGATCAGGGCTAGGTATCTCATGGCTCAACTCTCCGAAATGCGAGACGCGCAAGGGCAAAGCCCAGCACCGGCCAGATCAGCAGCGAGGCGGGCGCGGCCCAGACCGGCAGGGCCTGCGCCGCCCCGGTCATGCCGGAGGCCATGGCAACGCCCTCGGTTGCGGCGATGTTCCACAAACGGAATGCGTCGGCCGGGTTGGCCACCATCACCCATGGAAAGACGGATTGGGTGAAGGTGCCGCCCTTGTCCATGACGACGGCCCCCAACAGGCCCAGATCATAGAGGACGACAAAAACCAGCCAGAGCCCGGCCGACAAACCTGCCGCCGCCGTGGCCCCCTTTGCCAGGGCGGACAGCAAGTATCCAAGCGCCAGAAAGACAGCGCCCAGCAGGATAGATGTGAGGATCAGGCGGACCAGAGCCATCAGGCTTTCCGGACCCGCGCCGCCAAAGAAGGCGGCCACTGCGCCAGCGGTGCCGAAACCGATGGTCATGGCAAAGGCCAGCGCGGCCAGATGGGCGGTGAACTTGCCCAACAGGATTTCTCCGCGTCCTGCCGGGTAAGACAGCAGCAGTGACAGGCTGCCGCGATCCACGTCGCCCGCGATGGCGTCAAAGGCGATCATCAGCGCCAGAAGCGGCGCAAGATAGACCGACAGCGTGGTCATCGAGGCCACCGAAACGGTCAACATGTCGACCCCCAGCGTGCCGGTTGGCGCGCTGCCTGCAAAGGTCAGCGCCAGCGCGAACAGAACCATGATCAACGTGGCGACCAACAGCCAGCGGTTGCGGCGCAGGATCAGCATTTCGGTGCGGGTGATGGCGAGGAAGCGGGTCATTGCAAATCCTCCTGTGCGTAGTGGCGATAGAGGTCTTCCAGCTTGGGCGGGGTCATTTCCACATCCGCCACCGCATCGCCCAACCCGGCGATCCGGCGCAGCGCCTCCATCTTGTCTTCGGGTGCGCAGAGCAATTCAACGGATGCCCCATTGATCCGGTTGCCACCCAGTTCGGCGGCCAGCACATCAGGATTGGCACTGGCGCGCACCTTCAGGCGGATCGGCAGACCGGCCAGAGCCGACAGATTGTTCAGGGTGTCATCAGCGACCATCCGGCCCTTGCGCAAGATGGCGATGCGATCAGTACGCGCCTCGACCTCGGTCAGCGCGTGGGATGCGATCAGAACGGCGGTGCCTTGGGCAGCCAGTTCGTCGATGATGGCGTACAGGTCCTGCCGAGAAATCGGGTCCAACCCGCTTGTCGGCTCATCCAGCAAGGCCACTTTCGGTTGGCCCAGCAGCACCTGCGCCAGACCCAGACGTTGCCGCATGCCTTTGGAATAGGTACCGATCCGGCGGTCCAATGCGTCGCTGAGACCAACGCGCTCCAACAGGCCAAGCACGTCGGCCTTTGCACCTGAAAGCTGCGCAAACAGGGTCAACTGCTCACGCCCGGTCAGCGCGGGATGAAACGACACCGCTTCAGGCAGATAGGCCGTCTCGCGACGCGCCTGCGCGCTGCCGGGGGTGGCGTCTCCGATCCGAATGGCGCCACCATGGATCGGCGTCAGGCCGAGGATGGATTTGATCAGCGTCGACTTGCCCGCACCGTTATGGCCCAACAGCGCAACGCGCTGACCGGGGGCAAGAGACAGGGTGATATCGTCAAGAACGCGGTTTTTTCCACGGTCCTTGAGAACATGGTCGATTGACAGGGCCTTATCCGTCATGAGGCACCTTTTTCATAGCTGGGGGTTCAGGGGCTTGCATCAATGGGTTGCTGTCCATCACACCCCCCGGCAACAGCGCCGGGAAGGCCGATTGAGACCAGCGCACCAGCTGCACGGCAGGGGAGCCGAGCAACAATTTTGCTGAGGGTTGGGTCCACAGCACATGGTCCATACTGTCATTGGGGCGATAGGGGGCATCGGCAATGCCGTTGCCATCCACATCATAAGCGGCGAAATCGGACCAGTAGTTGCCGCGCCCGTCTTCGGACCACTCGACCCATTTGGTCGAGACGTATTTCACCTGCGTCCGGTTCCCGATGAATGAATTGCCAACGATGCGGTTGCGCTCGCTGCCAGCGGTAAAGTGGATGCCGATGCCGCACCCCTCAAACCAGTTATCAGTGAACTCGTTCTTGTTCGAGTTATAGAGGAAGGTGCATTTCTCTTTCGCACCTTTCACAACGTTTCCGGTGATGGTGCTTTTGTTGGCATAGTTCAGCATGACGCCATGTTCGCGGTCGCCGATCGAGACGTTGTTGGCGACTGTCACATTGGTTGTGAACATCACCGCATAGCCTAGATCGTTGCCGATCGAGACATTGTCGCTGACCACCGAATTGTCGGCATACATGTAATGCACGGCAAAGCGCAGGTCGCGGAACAGGTTGTTGGTGAAGGTGTTCTTCTTCGACGAGTTCACAAAGATTCCGTCGCGGCCATAGCGGATATCGTTGTCCTCAACCACCGCACCCGGCGCGTTCCAGACATAGACGCCATTGCCACGCTCGTTCATGCGCTGGTCTTGCCGCCCTTCAATCCGGTTTCGCCGGACGATACTGTCCTTGGCCCCATGGATGTCGATGCCATAGAGATTGCCTAGCAGCACATTGTCTTCGACCACCGGCGCATGGGCCGTCTTGGTCAACTGGATGCCGCTGTCGATCCCGTCATGGTCCGAGCCCGATCCGATCACCGTCAGCCCGCGCACGGTCACACCCGGCCCGGTCACGGTGATGACGCTGCCTTCGCCTTGTCCGTCGATGGTGGCCTGTCCCAGCCCGTCAATCGTGACGGGCCGGTCCAGAACCAGCGTTTCTGTGTAAACGCCGGGGCTCAGGCGGAGGGTGTCCCCATCCGCCGCCTGCGCCAGTATCTCGTTGATGGCCCCTGCCCGGTTGGGCACATCCCAATCCGCCGCCCAAAGAGGCGAGCCGAGCAGGAGCGGTATGAGCAGGGGCCAACGCATGGTTACGCGCTCCGCGGCTCAACGAACATCCGGCCGCGCATCTCCATGTGCAGCGCGTGGCAGAACCACTGGCAATAGAACCAGTGCACGCCCGGACGGTCGGCAATGAAGGTGACCGAGGCGGTGGCCTGCGGCGCAACCTCCATCGCGATGCCGAAGTTCGACAGACACAACCCGTGGGTCACGTCATCCACGTCATCCAGGTTGGTGACATACAACGTTACCTCGTCACCCTGTTTGACGGTGAACTTCTCAAGGCTGAACACCGGCGCGGTCGAGGTCATGTAGACCCGCACCTTGTTGCCATCGCGGATTGGCTCCTCGGCGCCCTCTTCAAGGTCCACACCATCGGCGGCAGCCTGCTGGCGCGCTTCTTCCCACATCGGGTCGTTGCGGTCCCAGACATTGACCGGGTTCACCTTGGACCGGTGCACGAGGATCGAGTCATGCGGTTCCGCGAAGGTCGGGCCGTCATGGACCACCTTCATCTTATCGCCCGAGATATCGATCAACTGCTCGTTTTCCGGCTTCAGTGGTCCGACGTTCAGGAAGCGGTCTTTCGAGAACTTGTTCATCGAAATCAGCCACTTGCCATCAGCCTCAGCCGTTTCGCCCATCGAGGTCGAATTGTGGCCCGGCTGATAATGCACATCCACTTTGTCTAGGATCGGATCAACATCCGCACCACCGTAGGCTTCGATGGCCTTGGCGATGTCCCACTTCACCACCTGGCTGTCCAGGAACAGGGTGGTGTAGGCGTTGCCCTTGCCGTCAAACGCGGTGTGAAGCGGGCCCAGACCCAGCTGCGGTTCCGCCACGATGGCCGAGCGTGGATCGGCATTGTCGGCAAACAGCGCATCGACCTTTTCCACATCGATTACCGACACGGTCGGAGACAGCTTACCGTTGATCATGATGTGTTTCTTGTCGGGTGCTGCGTTCACACCATGCGGCGAATTCGGGATCGGAATATACCGCGTCAGGTTGCCACCGGCCGCTTTGCGCCCGTCCACGACCTTGACGCCGTTCAGTTCCTGATAGTTCCCGGCGGCAACAGCGTCTTCGATACCCTTGAGGTTGAACACGACCACATGGTCCAGCTCATTCTCGGTCATCTCGGCAAGGTTCATCCCCATTTCCGAGTTGTACGAGGTCGAGAACGCGTATTTGCCCTGATAGTCGCAGTCGGTGTTGTCGAGGTTGCCCGACACCATCACCTGCCATGCGATCTCCATAGTATCACCGTCGATGGCGGTGAAGATGTTCACGTATTGCGACGGATCGTCGAGGATTTCGCCATCATTGACCAGCGGTGCCTCGTGTTCGCCATTGGCGAAGATATAGCCGGTGCGCGGGTATTTCTGCGGACGCAGACCGTGGATGTCATGCGCGTTCGGGATTTCGATGATCTTGTCGCATTTCATCACGTCGCAGCGGATGCGCGCGACGCGTGTGTTGGCCTTGTCATTCATGAACAAATAGCGGCCATCATAGGTGCCATCGGTGAAGGACATGTGCGGGTGGTGCAGGTCGCCATTGTCATAGGTGACTTTGCCATTGGCGGCCAGGTACTGCTTGGTCTCGGGCAGCAGCCCTTCGGTCAGGATCTTCAGCGACTCGTTGGTCTGGCCCCAGCCGGTGGCCGAGCAGCGGTTGAATACCGGAATGCGCATCAACTCGCGCATCGACGGCACGCCGAGGATACGCACCTCGCCGGTCTGACCCGAGGACCAGAAGCCGTAATATTCGTCCAACTCGCCGGGCTCCAGCGCGGCATTGGCGGCGGCGCTGGCCTCTTTCGCGGTCATCAGGGTGCTGCCCAGACCGGTTCCGGCCAACACGGCGCCGGTTGCAGATGCACCCAGCAGTCCGCGGCGTGTGACGTTCAGTTTCTTATCGTGTTCCGACATGATCGTTCCTCCTTTTTAGGAAACGGTTTGCGGTTTGGCGTTCGGATGGTTCGCCGGTGGTTGTCCGAGGGGGGTTTTCGGTTGAACCGACCCTGTCTTGGCCCGCCGTTTCAACTGGCGGATAACGACGGGACATTTGTCCTCGGACTGGTAGAGCACCTGACAATGCAGGCAGGTGACGCACTCGTTCGGATTGATCTCACCGGTGGGGTGGATCGCCTGAACGGGGCATTCGTTGGCGCAGGTCTGACAGGGGGTGCCGCAATCCTTGTAGCGGCGCAGCCAGTCGAACATGCGGATACGGGCAGGGATCGCCAGCGCACCACCCAAGGGGCAGAGATAGCGGCAATAGAACCGTTCGATGAACAGCCCGATCCCCAGCAGGGTCAGCGCAAAGACCACGAAGGGCCAGTCGCGCATGAATTTCAGAATGATCGCGGTCTTGAACGGCTCGACCTCGGCATAGGTTTCAGCCAGCGGGATCGAGACAAAACTGATCCCGAACAGCACGAGGAAGATCATGTATTTCGCGGGCCAGAGCCGCTCATTCAGGCCCCAGGGCAGTGTCCATTGCGGCACCTTGAAGGCCCGCGCGATCTTGTTGGTCAGTTCCTGCAGCGCGCCAAACGGGCACAGCCAGCCGCAATAAGCACCCCGACCCCAGAACAGCAGCGCGGCAGCGACAGCGAACCATTGGATGAAGACCAACGGGTCCAGCAAGAAGGCATCCCAAGAGAAGCCGGTGCGCAGACTGCCTGCCAGCGCCATCAAGTTCACCACGCTCAGCTGCGCATTGGCGTACCAGCCGATGAAGAACAGCGTCATGGTCAGGTATCCGATGCGGAACCAATCGAAGACGCGGGCGTTCATGGTGGCGTGGAACTGGAAGAAGAATGTCGCTGTCAGCACCAAAAGCATGACGCCCAGCACCCCGATCTCAACCGTGCGATCCTTCCAGATGCGTTTCCAAAGCGCGGCCTTGGCTGCTGCCTCGCCGGTGGCGTCATCGACGACTACAGGGGCCGTAACGGGCAGCAGATACTGCTCGGGCAGTTTGTAGCCCAGATCGAAGGTCAGAAAGGTCTTCTCAACCGCGCCCACAGCCCGCTGCGCCAACAGTTGCAGGCGGAAGGGCTCGGCCGGATCAAACTCGGCCTCAGCGGGGATCTTGAAGATGTCCAATTCCGTGAAGCTTGGGGCATCGGGTGCCGCAACCTTGCCCAACCGGCGCTGCTGCTTGTCGAAGAATCGCACCGAATTGTCGCCTTGGATCAACTGAATCCGGTCGAAAATCCCGCCCCGGACATAGCCCGAGCCCTTGAAGCTGTAGGCCCCACGCCCCAGCACCAGAATGGCCTGCTCGCCTTCGTCCAGCCAGTCGACCATGTTTTGATATTCGGCCTCACCCAGCAGCGACTTGCCGATCGACGGCACGGATACCAACGCCATATGCATATCAATATAGGTGTCATCTGGTTCGCCGGGTTCAGGGCGTTTGATGGCGCGCTGATCTCCGGTGGCTTCGAACGCAGCGTTGACCTGCCCGATATCCAGCGTTAGTCGCCGGACCGAGCCGTCGCCGGACAGGGTGGTCCAGTCGTATACCGCATCCTGCGCCAGATCGACTTCGCGTTTCGGCCCATCGGCCTGCAGCGGAGACAAACCGCCCAACCCCAGCGCCCGCGCCACCTTGATGCCGCCGCGCACAAGACTGTCATCAATCACCATGATCGTGACGGTGGCCCCCGAGATGATATCGAGGTCATGCCCCTCACCGCCGGTTTCAGCCTCAACCTTCAAGTCCAGACCGGCATAGCCTTCGGTCAGCTCAACCATGCGCGCGTTGGGGATGCCAATCAGAACGATGGGCTCCGAGTGTTTGACCAGTTGCACACCGGTCAGCACCGCTTGATCATCGATGGCGGCGACCACATGGATCGGTTTGCCGGAATAGCCGGTGGTGCCAACGAAGTCAGAGGTTAGGAAGGCCCAGGCAACGGTCTCGCCGGCCTTCAGAACGGGTGCAACCGGAACGTCATCGCGGACCGGCCCAATGGCATCAGCACCGGGGGCCAGATCGGCGGGTTCAATCTCGGGCAGGAAGCTGGCAAGGCTGTCGGCATGGGCACTGATCGCCATCAGGCAGGACAGGGCAAGGGCCAGCATTATATGGATTGCGCGACTTACGACCACGGCGCACCTCCGATACTTAGGGTGGACACCATGGTCGCGCGCAGGGCGCGTTCAGCAGTTTCTTGGGTCGGGCGCGGAGGTCCCCGGGTTTCGGGCCACAGCTTATGCGACTTGTACAACATGGAAGATTTGCTGTTCTGAAGCTGTACAACACGGAAGTTTCCGATTTGCGGTATCTGCACCAGCTCGGGTGCGGGCGCTGCACTGGTGACAGCGCACAGCGCGCAATCGGCGCATTTTGGGCAGTACGCGGTCGGGTCTTCGGTGTCCTCCTCAAGATCAACTTCAACCCAGACCGCGCCGCCTTCCGAGCAGATCTCCATCCAGACACTTTCACCGGGACTCGCCAGCACCGGTCCAAAGGCCTGCAACAACAGAAGGAATATGCCTGCCAACCCACATGCCGCGCGAGTTGCGCGTACAGGGAGATTGTGCAGAGGGATCAGGGCAGGCATGGAGTCTCCGACTCGGAAAGCTATGCCTTTGGGGTATTGGATTCTACCGAGTCGCGACTTGACTTAGGTTAGGTGAAGCAAATTTCTGATTTTCTTTTCAAATCAATCGTCTGCCTCATCCATCAGGCCACGCACCCAGCGCCCTGCCAGCCATGAGGCGGGCACGCCCAAGGGGATGGACCATAAGATCGCAGGTACTGGTTCAATCGCACCAAACCCCGCGCTGTGCAGGATCAGCCCAGCCAGAAACAGGTTGATGGCCACGGTCAGAGCCGTGGCCGGATAAAGCAGGATGGCCAGCTTCCAGACCGGCCATTTGCCTTCAGTGGCTGGTGCCTTCCGAGAAGGTGATTTTGTTCCAGACATTGTACTTCCCAGACGGTTTGCGCATCGGCAGGCGGCGGACCTCTTCCAGCGTTTGCGCGTCATAGACGATCACCGCGCCGTCATCTTCCCAGATCGAAACCAGCGCGTGACTGCCATCCTTGGTGAATTCTACATGCGCCACGGTCTTACCCGGCGCGGGGCGCAAAGTTCTCACGATTTCAAGGCTTTGCTTGTCGATCACGTGCATGGCATCCTTGTTCGGGCCAAAGAACACATCGGCCCAGACGTAAGGCGAGTTCTCATGGCTGCGCATGAAAAATCCTGGCCCTTCGGTTTTGATCCGCTTGACGGTTTCCCATGTTCCCATGTCGATCACCGAGACCGTGCCATCGGTCAGATGCGGCGTCGCGATCACGGTGGTGTCGCCCTGCTGCCAGGTGATCCCCGAACCTAAGTGAGGCATCCCCGGCAGGTCCAGATCTGCGATCTTATGACCGATCACCAGATCAATCACCTGCCCGCCCTTGCCATCACGCGAGGCGCCCATAACGTATTCATAACTTTGATCGAAAAAGAAATCGTCCAGATAATCAGGCGTGGTGATCTTGCGCACGGGGAACGGGTCGGGGTTCTTGAACTGCCCCTCGATGCGGAAATCGTGGCCTATACCGGATTGCGGCGGGTTGGCCCCGTAGAACACCTCCCAAATCTCGGGGACATCCTTCAGCGCCAGAACAAAGCTTTCGCGCGGCGGTGCCTGATAAACGGCGGAAACACGGCTGGGAACGCCCTTTTTGCTTTTGACTTCAATGACTTTCGCGACCGACAAGTCCTCTGTCGACAGCAGGGTCAGTGAGTTCGGTAAATAGTTCGCTACTGCCACCCATTTGCCGTCACCCGACATGGCGATGTTGCGGCTGTTTAACCCCGCGCGCACGCGGCCCACCTGTTTCAGCGCCCAGATATCATATTTCTGCACCCAGCCATCGCGCGACATGATGAAGACATAGCGCCCATCGGGGCTGAACTTCGGCCCACCATGCACGGCGAACGGGGTTTCGAACCGATCCAGAACCTCGAACGTATCGCCGTCCAGCACACTGACATGATGATCGCCTGTTTCCACCACCAGCGTGATGTTCATCGGGTCGCTGTCCCAGACAGGCGCGTCAACCGATACGTACTCATCATCCAGAGTCCGGCTGGCCATGATATCGGCCTCGCCCCATTCGGGATCGGTCTCCAGCGGAGATTTCAACCATCCCGCCAGTTCCTCGATCTGCAACGCGTCCAACTCGTGCGAAAACGCAGGCATCTGGGTGGCCGTACGCCCTTCGGCAATCACCGCCGCCACGCGTGGCCCACGCATCCGTTTCAACGTATCGGGGATCAGCGCCGGACCGACCCCACCCAGACGGTTTTCACCATGGCATGAGGCACAGAATTCGGCATAATCCAAAGGTGCATCAGCCCAAGCTGCGCCGGTCAGCAGCAGCGAGCAGAATGTGCCGATTTTCAAGGTGTCAAAAGAATTGATGCGCCGGATCATGGCTTTTCCCTCGGAACGGCGTGACCTGCAGACGCTCGCCTGCGCCCTGCACGCCGATTTCTTCGTTTGATAGATAGCAGGCCGGGTCCTCGGCCCACGGGTCGCCGGTCAGTTGCAAGGCACGGATGCGGGTGTTGCCACCGCAGACATCCTTTAATTGACAGGCCCCGCAACGCCCCTTCAAAGGACGCGGACGGGTACGCAGCATGGCGAGCATCGGGTCATCGCTGGTCCAGAGTTCCGAAAACGATTTGGTCTTCACATTGCCAACAGTGTAATCGGACCAATAGGTATCGGGATGCACGCGGCCGAGGTTGTCGATATTGGCCACGCCCAAACCGCTAGAGTTGCCACCCCACGCCGCAAGATGTTCCCGCACATTGGCAGCTTTGTCATGGCCGAAATGCGACCGAACCCAGTTCAGGAAATACCCGGCATCGGCATCGTTATTGCCAGTCACGATATCCAGCGGACGACCGCCTGAGACGGCTTCCCACGCGCGTTCCAACAACAAATCCAAACCTTTACGGGTGCGCAAATGCTCGGCATCCTCGCCTCGGTTCTTGTCACCGCGCCCGGCATAGACGAGGTGAGACAGGTAGAACTTGTCGACACCCTCATCGTCGCACAGTTGCAGCAGGTCAGGCAGGTGATGTTGCGTACCTTCGGTCAGGCAGAACCGCAGGCCCACCTTGATACCGCGTTTCTTACATTCGCGTACGCCGCGCAGAGCATCGGCAAAGGCGCCTTCGACGCCCCGGAACCAGTCATTCGTGGCCCCGATCCCGTCCAGCGAAATGCCGACATAGTTGAAGCCCACGTCGGCGATCATGTCGGCGGTTTCGTCGTAAATCCGCGTACCGTTGGTCGACAGTGCCAGCATCGGCACCAGATCGCGAGCGCGTTTGGCGATGTCGAAGAAATCGAACCGGTCCAGCGGTTCCCCACCCGAGAGGATCAGGGCCGGGACGCGGAATTGGCCCAGATCCTCAAGGGTTACCATGGCTTGCTCGTGACTGAGCTCACCGGGGAACGCGACATCTGCTGAAACGGTGTAACAGTGGCGGCATTTCAGATTGCAGCGCCGCGTCAGGTTCCAGATCACTACCGGCTTCACCGGGCCGGGACGGCGTCTGCGCACCGGTGTCGGTTTGACGAGCTGCTGCATGTATTCGGTCAGGCGGAACATGTCTCAGCCTTTCTTTTTCAACCGCAGCCCTGTCTTCTTCAGGATGCGCGTGGAATAGAGGATGTCCTTGGCCCGGCAGGCCTCGCCCAGAATGGCGGTGATCTCGGCGCGTTTTTTCTCGACTTCGTCCCGGTCAGAACCGTGGACCATGGCGAACAGGTTGTAGGGCCAATCGGGCAGGGCGCGGGGACGTTCGTAACAGTGGGTGACAAAGGGCAGCGCCCCGATCTGTGTGCCCAAATCCGCAATCTGGCTGTCGTCTACATCCCAAACAGTCATCCCGTTTGCCGTCATCCCCAGCTTGTAGTGGTTCGGAGCGGCGGCGATGCGGCGGATAACACCATGGGATTTCAGCTCTGCCAGACGATACAAAAGGGCATCCTCGTCCAACCCAAGTGTTTCGGCAACGGCTGCATAAGGCGCAGGCACAAGCGGCAGACCGCTTTGCAGCGCTTCGATAATCTCTCTGTCCTGAACGTCGATCATGCTGCCACCCGGAAGCCGATGAAAAATTCCTGTAGTTTGGGGAAACGGAGAACTTCGATCCCCGTTTCCCGTTCGATCGCATCAGCGGCGGCCTCGATCCCCTCAGGCGTTTCGGTGGCCAGCACGAACCACATGTTCAGCCGGTGCGTACGCTCATAATTATGGGCAACCTCGGCGTGCGCATTGACTTTGGTCAGGACGGTTTCGAATGCATCCTCTGGCACGGCCATGGCGCACAGGCAGAACGCTCCACCCATTGCAGCGGCGTCGAAAAACGGGCCGAAACGTGTGATGATCCGCTGCTCTTTCATTCGTGCGAGACGGGTTAGGAGTTCGTCTTCGGGAATCCCAAGTTCCTGGGCTACACTGGCAAAGGGATGCGCGGTCAGCGGCAGGTCATCCTGCATCCGGTTCAGGATTACGCGGTCGGTTGCGTCCATAGTCATGCTGCTGCCTCTTTCGGTTGGATCAACGCGCCGGTCTGTTTGAAACAACGGGTCGAGAACAGCACTTTGTTCCGTGCGCCTGCCAGTTCGGGCAGAGCGGCGGCTGCGGCCAGAACCTCCATCGCTTCGGGGCGCGAGCGTGCATGGATCATGGAATAGAGGCGATAGGGCCAGACATCCTTGACCGGGTTGCGCTCATAGCACAGCGTCACGCCGGGATAGGCCGCCAGCGCCGGTCCAGCCGTGTCCACCTGTTCGGGCGGCATGTCCCAAACAACCATCGCATTGGCTGACCAGCCGAGCGCCCGGTGGCGCACGATAACCCCGAGACGAGAGATTATGCCTGCTGTTTGCAGCGCTTCGATACGTCCCATTACGTTGGAATCATCTCTGCCCAGCGTTTGTGCCAATGCGGCATAAGGAATCTCTGTCAGGGTCAGGCCCGAGCTGAGCGCCTGCAGCAACTCGCGATCTCCGGGCTGCATGGCTGAGCGATCCACCTTACGAAGGCCAGGAACATTGCGTGTTTTTCCCGACATACGAAAGCCCAAATCGACGTTGAATGGACGTACGAGGCGCAGGTCCAGAACCCGCAGTCCGGAACGCTGCGATATCCGTGCAAGGGTGTCATCGACATGGGTGCGATCCGGGCCGGTTGCGACGAACCAGAGGTTCCAGTCATCCTCCCGCTGGTAGTTGTGGTTCACGCCCGGTTCGGCGTCGATCAGGGCTGCAATCTCTTCCAACCGATGTTCGGGGGCCGCAACAGCGGCCAAGGTGCTGGCCGAAACCGCGCCCGGAGCGATGGTGGCACCCACGCGTGTAATCCGCCCGGTGGCCTGCATGCGAGTTAGGCGATCAATCACCTCGGCTTCGTCCAGCCCTAGCAAAGAAGCCAACACCAGAAACGGACGCTCTGTTATCGGAAAGTCGCGCTGAAACTCGTCCAGCAAACGGCGGTCGATGGGATCGGTGATGTGTTGCATGTCAAAGCCCCATTCTGTGCGCACGGGCGGTGAAGAAAATGCCGGATGGGCTGTCGGCCTCAATCTCGCGCAGTTTTTCAAACGTTTGCGTGTCGTAGACCATAACCTTGTTGGCGTCGCGCACGCTGATCCAGACCTCATGCCCTCGCGGAGTGAACTCCATATGCAGTACGGCAGGGCCGGGTTTGAATTCGTGAATGATCTCCTTGGTCACAGAATCAATAACCTGAATGGTGTCGTTCAAAGGGTGGGCAAAGTTTACCCAAACCTGCCGCCCGTCAGGACGGGCCATGGCAAAGACCGGCTGACCATGGGTCTGCGTACGTCCGGTCTCGGTCAGAGTGTCGGCGTCGATCCACAGAACCTCGTGATGGCCGACGGCAGGCAGCACAAATTCGCGCCCCGTCAGCGCCCAGCCTTCGAGGTGAGGCATCTTGTAGACCGGTATCTCCTCTTGCCCGCGCCCATAGTTGGGCAGCACGCGGATGGGTTCGGGCGTCTCGGCCCAAAGGTCCAGCGCGGTCAGGCCATCCTCGCCAAACAAGCCGGTGATATAGGTGCGGCCATTTGCGGTGATCAGCGCGTCGTAAGGATTCTTGCCCATGTCGGGGATCTTGGTGATCGCGGGTGCGCCGTTGGAGAAATCAGCAATCCAGGTCTCGCCCGTGTCCCACATGGTAAAAACAAACCGGCGGCCGGGTGCATCGACCAATCCGATGGTTTTGCTGTCGGTAGGAATGTCCGCGACCATCTCTAGCGTGTCCGCATCGAAGACGCGCACACCGCCAGGTTCATAATTCGATACAGCGACCAGCTCGCCGTCATCCGAAATGGCACCGCCAATGGCGTTGCCCGCCTGCACGACCCGGTTCACGATCTGGCGGGTGACGATATCCACCTTAGTCAGGCCGCCGTCTCGTCCAAATACATAGGCAAAGCGTTCATCGGGTGAATAGACCAGCGAGGCATGGGACAGATCGCCCAGACCTTCGATCCGCGCCAGCGCTGCGCGGTCGGATTGGTCCACCAGAAGAACCGAGCCCTTGGCGCGTTCGATCACAAGTCCTAGGTCGCCGGTCGCCGTGGGTTCAGCCTGGGCGGTGGTCATCATAAGGGTGGCGGCGAGGGTAAGGATGAGCTGTTTCATTGTGCCTCCTGTGCCAGCAGGTAACGGGCGATCCATTCGGCCTCTTCTTCGCTGATCAGAGGCCGCCATGGGGGCATCGCGGTGTCGGGGATGCCGTCGAGGATCACGCCGGTCAGAACGTCCGCGTCGTAGTGCTCCAGAGTCTCGGATCTCAGATCAGGGCCGAGACCACCTTTCAGCGACAGCCCGTGGCAAGAGCCGCAGTCCTGATGGACAAGGCGTTTCAGTGCGTTGGGGTCAAGCGTGTCAGCAGCGAAGGCCGTGGTGGCAACAAGCACTGCGGAAGTGAGGACAGCACGTGCTGCCCATCCTTTGCGTCCTCTCACAGCCGGTTGCTGTGCCGGCCTTCCGGAACCGAACTTAGCCATGCGCCTGCTCCAAAAGGTCGGCCACAGGCCGTTCTGCATAAAGTGAAACTACCTTGCCGATGATGAACAGCGTGGGCGCCTTTAGCCCGGCCTTGCGCACATCAGCGGCCAGCCGATCCAGCCGGGATACCATCCGGCGCTCATCAGGTGTGGTCGCTTTGCCTACCGCCAAAACCGGAGTTGAGTCGGGCAGGTTCTCGGTCATCAGTCCCATGGCGATCTGGCCGATATTGGCGACGCCCATATAGACGACTAAGGTCGAGTCCGGGTCGGCCAGACGTTTCCAATCCAGATCCAGCACCTTGTCGGCCTGTCGGTGCCCGGTGACATATTGCACTGATGTCGCCAACCCGCGATGGGTCAGCGGCACGCCTGTCGAACAGGATGCCCCCTGCGCTGCGGTAATGCCCGGCGCGTATTCGACTGGGATGCCGTTTGCCATCAGGTGCGCGGCCTCTTCCGAGCCGCGTCCGAAGATCATCGGGTCACCCCCCTTGAGGCGAGCAACGGTGTGACCGGCGCTGGCTTCCTCGACGAGGATTTCGTTGATGCGATCCTGCGGCACGGTATGACACTTGGGGGCCTTCCCAACCGGGATCAGCCGTGCGCCATCAGCGTGCAGATTGAGGATATCGGCCGAGACCAGACGGTCATAGACCACCACGTCCGCCTCTTGCAGCATCCGCAGCGCGCGCAGGGTCATAAGTTCGGGGTCACCGGGGCCTGCGCCAATCAGAAAAACCTTACCGCTCATGTGCAAACTCGCTTGGTCTGAATGTCTTCGGAGCCCGGAATTCCTGCGCGATCAGGGGACGTTGCTGGGTGAGCCGGGCGTGTCATGCGGGCAGACTGGCGTAATCGGAAAGGAACCTCCTTGACTAAAGTTAAGGAGCGCGGGAATTGCCCCGCGCTCCTTTCGGCTTGCCTGTATGATTGCCTCGGCTCAGGGTTCGACGGTGATCATGCCGATCATGTTCTGTGTCTCCCAATGCGGGCCACACAGATAGTCCTGCGGACCCGGGGTGAGGAAGGTCAGGTCAACCGTCTCCTCAGGAAACAGACGGTCGCTTTCGGGCTCGCTGCCGTCTTTCAGTAGGACCGAGTGACTGGTGCGCTTATCGACATTCACCCAGCGCACGGTTGTGCCCGGTTTCACGGTTAGCTCGGCTGGGCAGAACGTGTATTTGTACATCAGCACCACATCGGCATCCTCAACGGCGGAGGAGGGCTGACCGAACAGCTCGACATAGCGCTCTTCGGCTTCGGCACACAGCGCGGCGGTGTCCTCTGCCCATGCGGGCGCGGCCAGAAGCAGCAGCGCAGGGAGAAGGTGTTTGGGTTTCATTGTCCAAGTCTCCTCTTTTAAGCGGAAGGGGCCGGATCGCCCGGCCCCTCTTCCTTATTGTTTGACGACGTTGATAAAGGCGTTGTCGTCGTCCAATGCCAGGCTGGTATCCAGCGTCACGTGGTGGAACCGTGCGGCGGCAAAGTCATCGTGGATGGCAAAGCCCACCGTATAGGTCTGACCGGCCTCCAGCGGCACGTCACCAGCTGCGCCCGAGTTCAATGGGCGCGTGAAGACCACGGTCCACATACCTGCATCAAGGCTGGCCGAGGCGGCGATCTCACCGTCATTGACCACGCGCTGTTCTAGCAGATAGCCGTTGGTGGCGCTGCCGTCCGCGTAGACGCGCATCAGATCCAGATAGGTGCCTTCGGCCAGATACTGCTCGATCTGATCGGCGGCCTGCAGCTTGTCCCAGCCACCCAGCGCCTTACCGCGGCGGCCTTTGATCTCGACCTCGGTGCGGCTTTCGCTGATGTATTTGGTCACAGTGTCCTGCGTGCTCAGCCGACCCGAGACATCGCCATTTGCGGCAATCGCCTCGGCACCCGGGTCAAAGGGCATGTAGCTGTTGTCTGCATGGCACGAGGCCCAGCAGCCGACCTGATCGCCCAGCTCAATCCCAGTGCCGGTGATCATCATGGCCACCTTGATCTGGTTGTCCGGGTCCATCTTGCCGCCATCGACAAAGGGGGCGGGGTTGTGGCCCGCATCCGGCCATTGCAGACGGATATACAGGGTCTCATCATCATGCGCGGCTTGAACGGTGGCGTCTATAACGCCGCGTTTGCCCGGGATCGGGGTTGGTTCCAGATCCCCACCGGCCACGATCTTGTTGCCGATCGCGTCCAGTTCGGCAGCGTGACAGGTGGTGCACTTGTCTCCGCCCTTGGTCAAAGGACGTGCTCCGCCGTGGGATCTGCCGTTCTGAACCCATTCAAACGAGGCCTGACCGGGATAGAACAGTTTCATATCTGCACCGGGGACAGCGGCCCAATCGATATTTGTGCCAACATCGCTGCCGCCACCTGCCGGGGCTGCGGCATCTTCGCCAGAAGCTTTGGCACGCTCTTCCGCGACGGCTGCGTCAACCGCTGCTGCGATCTGGGCCTGAACAGCCTCTTGCTGGGCTACACGCGCGGCTTTCTCAGCCTCGGCATCGGCGGCTTCTTTGGCTTCGATCCGCTCGAGACTGGCCAGATATTCGGCGGGGATTTCGCGAATGAAATCTGGGTTCGGCGCTTCAAGCTTTTCCAGATACTCTTCGTCGGCCCGGTCGCGGGCGTCCGAGTGCGCAATCCCCTTGTGGCAGTCAATACAGGTCTGTCCGACGGTCATCGCGTTCAGGTGCTGCTGACGGGCGCGGGGTTTCTGGAACTCGGGCATCATCGACTCGAAGTCATGGCAGTTGCGGCACTCGCGCGAGTCCGTGGATTTCATCCGCTCCCATTCGTTCATAGCCAGATGTACGCGCTTGGCTTCAAACTTTTCGCGGGTGTTGATGGTGCCGACCACCTTGCCATACAGTTCTTTGGACGCCTTGATCTTGCGGATGATCTTGTGAGTCCAATCCTTGGGCACGTGACAGTCGGAACAGACCGCGCCTACGCCCGAACGGTTCACGTCGTGGATTGTGCCGGTGTATTCTTCGTAAACGAAATCTCGCATCTCGTGGCACGAGACGCAGAATTCCTTGGTGTTGGTAGCTTCCATAGCGGTGTTGAACCCGCCCCAGAAGATGATGCCGGCGGCAAAGGCCGCAGCGATCCCGGCCACGGGCATTCCCCACAGGAAATACCGGCGCCAGATTGGTTTTTTCTTTTCCGGTTCGGAGGTCATATCCGGTCTCCGTTTTGGCTTCTTTTTCTGGCCCTGGATGTCAGGCCTGTGGATTTGGCTGATGAGTCAAACGAGGAAAGGGCGGGCGAGGGGCCCGCCCTTTCCGGTGCTGAGTACAAAACCCGTCAGGTGACGTGGTTCGAACGGTTGTAGACGTTGAACTTGCCGGTGGGTGCAAACAGTCCCTTCACGCGGCCGATCTCTTCCAGCGTCTTGGCGTCGAAGATCACGATCTCGCCATTTGGCTCTTTCGAGGTCGAGCGGTTCCACTTGGACACCCAGACCTCGGATCCGTCTTGGTTGAACTCGAAGTGGACGGCGACGTTGCCTTCCTCTTCTGTGATCTGGATCGTTTTCACGATCTCACCGGTTGCCTTGTCGATGACCTGCACCGATTGCTGGATCTCAGGCTCGGGGTGCTTGGTCTGGTCGGCCCAGATGTAGTCCGAGTTCGGATGGGTCCGGATGAACAGACCGGGTCCGTCGGTTTCCACCTCATAGCAGACCTTCCAGGCATCGTCCGGGCGGCCTTCGGGGTCGTTGCCCCAAACGGTAACCGTGCCTTCGCCCAAGTGGGTCGTACCGGCAACAGGACCGCAATTCGGGTCATCCCAGTTGGCGCCCGGGCCGGGGTGCGGCAGCGGCGCGGTATCGATCATAGCTTCCAGCTTGTGAGTCTCGGTATCGACCACGACCATCTTGTTCGACGCGTTTGCGGCGATCTGGAAATAACGGCCGGTCGGATCAAAGAACCCGTCATGCAGGAACTTTGCGCTGTCGATCTTGTCGATACGCAGGTTGTCCAGATCGGAGTAGTCCACCTGCCACAGCTGACCGAGTTCCTTGACGGCCACGATCCACGTGGGCTCGTTCGGGGTGGTGTAGATGGCGGCCACGCGGGCCTCTTCCACATAATCCCCGTCCACGTTGTAGCCACGGGTCGAGACAACCTTTTTCGGCTCCATGGTTTCGGCGTCGACGATGGCGAAATGAGGGGGCCAATAGGCGCCACCGATGACGTATTTACCGTCACCCGATACCGCCACGTCGCGAGCGTCATAACCAATGGTAACCTCGGCAACCAGCATGTTCTCGGGGTTCTGCCACAGGTCGATCTTGGTCATCTTCCCGTCGCGGCCCATGGTGTACCAGAAGCGGCCCGGGTTTTCCGGTTCTTCCAATTTGTGGTGTTCCGAGGCTTTCAGAACGTGCACCGCATAACCGGTTGGGATATGCGCCAGCACTTCCTTGGTGTCACCATCAATCACGGCCACCTTGCCCACGTCACGTTCGATGACGACAAAGAAGTTTTCCCAGTTGCGGCCATGCAGAGGTTCGGTCGGGTAGTCTTCGGGTTCGACATAGACCTTGCGGGTCGCCATCATCTGCTCAAGCGACATTTCTGGCGGTTGGGGTGGCTCCATCTGGATGTAGGTCGCCATATCGCGGATTTCTTCTTCGGACATCACGTCCGAGAAGTTGTTCATCCCGCCTTCGGTGCCCCATGCGATGATTTTTTCCAGCCGCTCCTGCCCCAGTTTCAGGGTGCCCGACTCGGTTACGGTACCATCGTCATTCTTCGTTTCAACCAGCGGCTCAAGGCTTTTGCCGGTTGCCCCTTTGCGCAACACACCGTGACAACCGGCGCAGCGTTCAAAGTAAAGTTGTTTTGATGATTCAAAGGCTTCCTTGCTCAGGGTTGGCTCTTCGGCAAAGACTGGCGCAGCGACGCTGCCCAGCAACATTGCCAAACCGACCCCTAAGGCGCGGCCAGTTCTGTTGTAGCTGATTCCAAGTGACATGATCACTCTCCATTTGCTGGTGAGGCAGGTCCTAGGGTGAAACATCACGCGTTTGTCATCCTTGACGAAAGTCAACGGAGCGCGCGCAAATTGGAAATTGACGGGCTATAATGAGCCATAAAACAAAGGGAAAACCTGAGTTTCAGGGACATGTTTTTCGGATGCTTGATTTCGGTTAAGTCCATCACTGGTCGGCCTTGCTAAACCTGTTCCAACAGCCATTGAGGCCGAGGAGAACAGGCATGTCGGCAGTGATCGCGCGCGTATTGGGCGAGGGGTTTCGCATCTTTTTCCTGTCCGCCGGACTTTTTGGTCTGTTCGCGGGAGGCGCGTGGGGTTTTTGGTTGATGACGCAGACCGGGTTGGTCGGATACGAAGACCCAACCTATTCCATGAGTCCCCCAATGTGGCACGCGCATGAGATGATCTTTGGCTACGCCACAGCAGCTCTGGGCGGGTTCTTTCTGACGGCTGTTCCCAACTGGACCGGGACCCCAGAGGCGCGCGCCAGGTTCATCATGCTGGCCGCAGGTCTCTGGTTGGCCGGGCGGGTAGCGATGTGGTTCTCCGGTGCGCTGCCGCCGGTTCTGGTCGCTGTGTTCGATCTGGTCTTTGTTCCAATTCTGGCGGCAAAGATTGCTACTCAGCTGATCCGACGCCCCAAACCGCAGAACATGGTATTCCTTTTGCTGCTCAGTGCGATCTGGATTGCCAACTTGTTAACCCATTTAGAGTGGATCGGTGTGACCAGCGATACGCTGGACATCGGATTGCGGGCGGGGTTGCTGACGCTCTGTAGCCTAATCGCGATACTTGGCGGGCGCATTACGCCAGCTTTCACCCGAAATGCGATGAAACGCGCGGGAGAGCCCGAATCCAACTGGCCTATTTCGGTAGGAACGTTTGATAAAGCCGCTATGGGGCTTGCACTTTCACTGCCGCTGAGCGTGCTCGTCTTTGGAATCGGACCTGTATCAGGCGCTATCGCGCTGATGCTTGGCGTTGCTCAGATCCTGCGCATGGCACGTTGGCGCGCACGCTGGGCACTGCGGCAGCCGATCCTGATCGCGTTGCATCTGGGGCTGGGCATGCTGGCGCTGGGCCTGATCCTGTGGGGGCTGGCAGTGCAGGGGTTCGGCAGCGAGATCGGGGCGCTGCATGTTCTGGGCATTGGCTGCGTCGGCGGCATGACCCTTGCCGTGATGAGTCGGGCCGCCCTTGGCCATAGTGGCCGCGCCCTCGTGGCCCCGCCGCCCATGGCGATCGCTTACGGTTTGATGGCGGCAGCCGCAGTTTTGCGCTGGGTCGGGTCGGCGTTTGACCAGGGATATCTGGTTGCGATGCTGGCCTCAGATGGGCTGTGGATCTGCGCCATCGTCTTGTATCTGGTTGCGATGTGGCCCGCGTTGACCGGGCCACGTCTAGCGGCCTGAGCAACGGTTTTTAGATCAAGAAGGTCGGAGCAACGCCCTGTCATTCTTAATATGTCGTTGCAGCAAAGTATGGATTTGTCTTCCGCGTTTTGGAATCTGGCGGGCTGCGATTGGTTGATGGTCTGGCAAAGCTAACTCTGGGAAGAGCGCAACAATTTCGGCCAGCGCCTCGGGCTGTATTCCTTTCAAGGCTTGCTTGCCTGTGAATAGGCTTTCTGACGGCGCGCCTTCCGCCAGCACGATCTCATGCCGGTCGAACAGAATATGGAAATACACCACGCCCTGAGCTGTCTCGTCGACGGTTATGCCGGGTATGCCGACCAGCTTATGGGCTGGGACCAGAACCTCTTCGCTGTCGAACATGCGAACGGCGATACTCGAACGGATCAACATGCGATGCTGCGGTGAGACCAACAGATCACGTCGCGGCAGGTTGCTTCCCAGGCTGCCCGCTGTGATTCGGATCGGGCGCAGCTTGGGATTGAGCGCAAATTCAGACCTATCCAGAGCGCGCGCGCCGATCCAGCGAATTGGTTGTGGCCCATGATCCAAGGTGACAACCATGTCACCAGCGGAAAGCGTTTCTATCGCGACATCACCATCAGGTGTCGCGATAAGCGTTCCGGCTGAGAAACAAGGAACATCAACGATGGAACCGGGGTCAGTCGTGTCCGGTGCGTTGCTCGGTGTAACGTTGACGACGCTCATCGAATACGTCACCCCGGGATCTAGGGGCTCAGAGGTTATGTAGCCAGCGTTGGTTCCTTCAACCTCGACAAGGTACACAGTGATTGTCCCACCGCCGGGATTCGTCAGAATGTAGGATTCTTCCAGATAGATGTCGCCGCTCAGAAACGTTGTCGAACCATCAAGGTTTGTTACCGTTCCGATCTGTGTATCGTCGTCGCCATTTTCGTTGTTGAATCTGTCGCCGTTGAAAACATCCCCGGTATCGGGAACTGGCGGGCCAAACCCATTTCGAATGAAACCACCGGCCTCGTCCTCAACATTGAATACCCTTCGGTCCGTCGCGGGGTCATAGCTTGCGTCCAGGGTGATCGTATCAGGCCCAATTGTATTCACCGTAATGACGCCGGGTGCGTATCCGATGTATGAGTAGTTCGCCATTCTTTAACCACCACGCTTCAGGTGCCATCTACGCACCTCTATTCACCAATATATCGAGAACGCTCGCTTCAACTGTTCGAACGTCCGGAAACATGCTGTTCTAAGTACTATTTTTCAAGGCAATCTGAGGGCATTTTAGTGATACTGACGCAATTATGACCACAGGTGTCCAATTCCGCGCTTACTTTGGCATGCTTGACTTTCGTTAAGGCAGCCCTGCGACCCACCCGCCATTGTCATCAGACTAGCTAATCTGCGCAAAGGAGAGCGCAATGCGAGAAGTCATGACAAAGAGCATGGCTCGCAACATATTCTATGGCGGGTCACTGTTCTTCATCCTCATCTTCCTGGCCCTGTCGGCCCACTCGCACTGGTACATCGTCAACTCCGAGAATTCGGCGAAGCTTGATGACAGTGTGGTTCGGGGCAAACATGTCTGGGAAAAACATGCCTGCATCAACTGTCACACGATCCTGGGCGAGGGCGCCTACTACGCGCCGGAAGTCGGGAATGTGATGACCCGCTGGGGTGTGCTGGACGACCCGGAATCGGCCTTTGAAGCGCTCAAGGGCTGGATGGAGGCGCAGCCGACCGGCATTCCCGGTCGTCGGCAGATGCCCAATTTCAACCTCAGCGACGAAGAGATCCGCGATCTGACCAACTTCTTGATCTGGACGGACAACATCGATGCGCAGGGCTGGCCGCCCAACGAGGCAGGCTGAGAAAGGGAACGGAGCAATGAAATACGAATCCCAAAAAATCGCCTACGCCTACTTCGCAGTAGCGATGGCCCTGTTCGCGGTACAGGTAATCGGCGGCCTGCTGGCCGGTTTCATCTATGTATTCCCGAACTTCCTGAGTGAGCTTCTGCCGTTCAATATCGTACGGATGCTGCACACCAACTCTCTGATCGTCTGGCTGCTGCTGGGCTTCTTCGGTGCGGCCTACTTCCTGATCCCCGAAGAGACCGAGCGCGAGATCCATTCGACCAAGCTGGCCTATCTGCAGTTGATTATTCTTGTGGTTGGTACGCTGGGCGTGGTCGTGACCTATGTCTTCAACCTGTTCGAAGGCAACTGGCTGCTGGGCAAAGAGGGGCGCGAGTTCCTTGAACAACCCAAATGGGTCAAGGCGGGCATCGTCGTGGCCGCGCTGATGTTCCTTTACAACGTGTCACTGACCGTTCTGAAGGGCAAGAAGACGGCGATTTCGAGCATCCTTGTTCTGGGCCTCTGGGGTCTGGCGCTTCTGTTCCTGTTTGCTTTCTACAACCCGGGCAACCTGTCGCTCGACAAGCAATACTGGTGGTATGTCGTCCACCTATGGGTCGAAGGCGTATGGGAGCTGATCATGGCCTCGATCCTGGCCTACCTGATGCTGAAGCTTACGGGCGTTGACCGTGAGGTGGTCGAGAAATGGCTCTATGTCATCGTCGCCGCCGCGCTGTTCTCGGGCATCCTTGGGACAGGTCACCACTACTATTGGATCGGTACACCCGGCTATTGGCAGTGGATCGGTTCGATCTTCTCAAGCCTCGAGGTGATCCCGTTCTTCGCGATGATGGCCTTTGCCTTCGTCATGGTCTGGAAGGGCCGTCGTGACCACCCTAACAAGGCTGCTCTGCTGTGGTCACTGGGCTGTGCAACGCTTGCCTTCTTCGGTGCCGGTGTCTGGGGCTTCCTGCACACGCTGCACGGGGTGAACTACTATACCCATGGCACGCAGATCACCGCAGCCCACGGTCACCTGGCCTTCTACGGTGCTTATGTCTGCCTCAACCTGGCGATCTTCAGCTATGCGATGCCGATCCTGAAGAACCGTGATCCCTACAATCAGGTTCTGAACATGGGCTCGTTCTGGTTTATGACCAGCGGCATGGTCTTCATGACCTTCGTCCTGACCTTCGGTGGTACCGTGCAGACTCACATGCAACGTGTGGTCGGTGACTACTTCATGGACGTGCAGGACCAGATCGCGATCTTCTACTGGATGCGTCTTGGCTCTGGTGTGGTCGTGGTCCTTGGTGCGCTGCTGTTCATCTACTCGATCTGGGTGCCCCGGAAAGAGGTGATTGAACCCGGTGCCTCTGAAACCCCTGCGGAGTAATGGATATGGATGGCTCCATGAAACTGAATGAGGGGGCGGCGAACGCCCCCTTCTACCTCGCCCAAAGCGATGAATGCGATGTGTTCACCGCCGCCTACAACAACGACCTGCCGGTCTTGCTGAAAGGCCCAACAGGTTGCGGCAAGACCCGCTTTGTGGCCCACATGGCCGCCAAGCTTGGCCGCCCGCTTTACACCGTAGCCTGCCACGATGACCTCGCCGCCGCCGACCTGATCGGTCGCTACCTGTTGAAGGGCGGCGAAACCGTCTGGGTTGACGGCCCTCTGACTCGTGCGGTGCGCGAAGGCGCGATCTGCTACCTTGATGAGGTGGTCGAAGCCCGCAAGGACGTCACCGTTGTGCTGCACCCGCTGACCGATGACCGGCGCATCCTGCCGATCGACCGCACCGGCGAAGAGCTTGAGGCCGCGCCCGGCTTCATGCTGGTGGCCTCGTACAACCCCGGATACCAGAATATCCTGAAAACCCTGAAACCCTCGACCAGGCAGCGGTTCATCTCGCTGGAATTCGACTTTCCTTCGCCCGAGATGGAGGCCGAAGTCGTCGCGCAAGAAAGCGGTCTGCCGCTTGAACGCTGTAAACCGCTGGTACGCCTTGCAGGTAAGTTGCGCGGGCTTAAGGGTCAGGACCTTGAGGAAGGCGTGTCCACCCGGCTGGTCGTTTATGCCGCGACGCTGATCGCACAGGGCATGTCCACCGACCGCGCCATCCTCGCCGCAATGATCGAACCTCTGACTGATGATGAGGATATCAAACGCGGGCTCCTCGATCTTGTCACGGCTGTCTTTGGGTGAGGCCGGCCGATGGTCAGGATCGATTTTGAGCCATGGGAACCCGAGGAAACGATCGGGAAACTGTGGCACACCCTTGCCAGTCGCCTTGATGCACCTGAAGTGCATGATGGAGCCGCGGTCGACCTCTCAGAGGTCGCAGGGCGGCTGGCAGTCCTCTTTCGAGGACTTGGGGGTAGTCCGGGCGTAGAATTGCGCCCGGTCTCGCCCGAGATTTCGCGCCACCGTCTGGGGTGGCGTCGTCGTCTGGCAACCGAGGCCGAGCTAATGCCGCGTGCGTCGTTCGATGGCGAAGTTCTGCGTTTGCCGGATCGGCTAGCGGTGTTTCCCGCGCGTGAAGCCAACGGTGCGCTTTATGTCTGGCTGGCCGCCGCCGCTGCACATGCCGGAACTCGTAGCGACGAAGACGACCCGTTGCGCGCCGACCTGCATGCGCTTGTCGGCGCCCGACAGATGGTCGAGGCGGCGTTGCACAACGCCCCTGGCCTGCGCCCGCTTTATACCGAGCTGTGCAAGGGCGTGCTGTATCAACGCGACATTTCCGGGCTGCCACCCGTCGAGGCAGCGGTTGAAGAACTGGTCCGCCACATGCTTGGTGACCCCGCGCCTTTGTCGCCAAAGGCTGAACATCTTCTAGCGTTGGATGACGACCTCACCGCCCCGCGCGCCTATCAGCATTTCCGGCCTGTCCCGCTGTGGCCCGAGTTGCGCCCGGTCGGGTTCTCCGAACATAACGAAGTGGAGAACCCCGAAACCGAAGGACCGCCTGAGGAATCCGGCGAAAAAACCCACCGTGCCCGCCGCCGCAAATCGGATCAGGCCAACCGCAGCGACAGTTTCATCCTGCACAAGTTCGAAGCGATCCTCAGTTGGGCCGAGTTCCTGAACATCAACCGGCGCATTGACGATGACGATCCGGATAACGCCAAGAAAGCCGCCGATGATCAGGAAGAGATTGGCTTGGGTCAGATCTCGAAGGCGCCGCCGACCAAACTGAAACTTCATCTGGACCTCGCTCCGGAGGACGTGAACCGCGAACGCCTGTCGGGACGGGTTCTGTATCCCGAATGGGACGTACGCACCGGCCAATACTTGCCCGATCATGTCAACGTTCTGACCTCGGATGCCGAGATTCGCGAAGATGCCGCCGAGTTCGGCAAAGACCCCGCCACTGCCCGCCGCATCCGCGCCGTGAAACGCCAGTTCGAGGCGCTGCGCCCGGGCCGCGTGATGACACGCGGTCATCTGGATGGTGATCAATTGGATATCGAGGCAGCCGTTCGGGCGCAGGTAGACCGTTGTGCCAATGGCGAAGGCACCGAACGTATTTGGATGCAATCGCGCCCCGAGGCGCGCGATTTGGCGGTGTCTATCCTGCTGGATGTCAGCCGCTCGACCGAAAGCGCCGTCACAGGCCGCGCCGTAATCGACATTGAACGCGAGGCTCTTGCGGCACTCGCCTGGGGTCTGAACGCCTGCGGCGACGATTTCGCCATCCACGCCTTCAGCTCGCTGAAACGCCAGCGGGTTTATGTGCAGCGCTGTAAACGCTTCGATGAGCCGATGGGTAGTTTGGTGGAACAGCGCATCGCCTCGCTGCGCCCCGGCCACTATACCCGCCTCGGCGCCGCAATACGCCATTGTTCCGCCGATCTGGCCAGCCAATCGCGCAAACGCCGGTTGCTATTGATCATCACTGACGGCAAACCCAACGACCTGGACCATTACGAGGGTCGCCACGGTATCGAAGACACCTGCATGGCCGTGCGCGAGGCGCGTAGGGCAGGGCAATCGGTCTTTGGCGTTACCATCGACAAAACCGGCAAAAGCTGGTTCCCGCGCATGTTCGGTCAAGGCGGCTTCGCCGTCATCCCCGACCCGCACCGGCTGATCATGGCCCTGCCTCAGATCTACCGCCAACTGGTTGGAGCATGAGCGACGCCTCTTTGATCGATGAGCTTCCGGGCGAGCTGCTGATGTGGGTTCTGATCATCTCGGAATTGCTGGTTTTCGGCGCGGGCCTGATTGCCTTTATGGGCGTGCGCCTGACCGACCCGACAGGATTTGCCGAGGCTCAATCGCACCTTTACCGGACAGGGGCAGCGCTAAACACGGTGGTGCTGGTCACTTCGGGCTATCTGGCGGCGCAGGCGCTGCAGTGGCAAAAAATCGCGCGCCGGGGCGTGGCTCGAATGGCCTTGATCACTGCCGCCGTGCTGGGTGTCGTGTTCCTGATCATCAAAGGTGCGGAATACGCGGGCAAAGCCGCACAGGGGATCACCTATGAGACCCACCCATTTTTCCTGTTCTATTATCTGCTGACCGGGTTTCACGCCGCACATGTGTTGGCAGGGGTCGGTATCCTGCTGCTGGTCGCCTGGCGTGACGATCCACGCAACATTGAGGCAGGTGCGCAGTTCTGGCACATGGTCGATCTGGTCTGGATCCTGCTTTTCCCCGTGATCTACCTGTTGGGATAATACGGATGCCCGCAGCTTCATCTTTTCCCAAATACTCCCGCCGGAGGCTCCCGAATACGCTCACGCGCGCATGGCTCAGCCTTCTGGCGCTCAGCGTTGCATCTGCACTGCTGACTGTGCTGCCCATCCCGCCAGCCGTTCTGGCGGGGTGTATTCTGGTCCTCGCACTGGCGAAATGTCGCGTTATCCTGGCTTGTTATCTTGATCTCGTAAACAGCCCGGCCTGGCTGCGAGGTTTCACCATGGTGCTGACGGGCTTTGCCATCATTGTCTTTGCCCTCTACCTGATCTGACTCAAAAAAACGCCGCCTCCGGGGAGACGGCGAAGTTTTACGCTAGGGGGCGCTTCTTGGTTACTGGGCTGCCATCGGCATGCGCGCAATCTGACAGCGTTGCCAGAGTGTGGACAGCGCGCCAACCAGATGCTCGATATCCTCATCCGTATGTACCGGAGACGGCGTGATCCGCAGACGCTCGGTCCCTTTTGGTACGGTGGGATAATTGATCGGCTGAATGTAGATGCCGAACTCTTCCAGCAGCGTGTCCGAGATGAACTTGCACTTCACCGGATCGCCAACCATCACCGGGATGATGTGGCTGGGGTTAGGAATATGAGGAATACCTTCCGCATCCAAACGAGCCCGAACCTGCGATACACGGGCTTTCTGCAGGTCGCGTTCAGCATTCGATTGTTTCAAATGCCGGATCGAGGCCGCGGCCCCGGCCGCGATCGATGGTGGCAGGGCGGTGGTAAAAATAAACCCGCTGGCGAAGCTGCGCACGAAATCGCACAGCGCAGCCGAGGCAGCAATATACCCGCCCACCACACCGAACGCTTTACCAAGCGTGCCTTCGATCACCGTCAGGCGATCCATGAGGCCTTCTCGTTCAGCGATACCACCGCCGCGTGGCCCATAGAGGCCAACGGCATGAACCTCATCCAGATAGGTCATCGCGCCGTATTTGTCGGCGAGATCGCAAATCTCTTTGATGGGGGCGATGTCACCATCCATCGAATAGACCGACTCGAACGCGATCATCTTTGGCGCATCGGGATCAGCTGCGGCCAGTTTGGTTTCAAGGTCATCCAGATCGTTGTGTTTCCAGATCACCTTCTGCGCCCGCGAGTGGCGGATGCCTTCGATCATCGAGGCATGGTTCAGTGCATCAGAGAATACGATCAGGCCGGGGATTTTCGCGGCGAGAGTGCCAAGGGCTGCCCAATTCGAAACATACCCGGAAGTAAACAGAAGCGCGGCTTCCTTTCCATGCAGATCGGCCAGTTCGGCCTCAAGCAGCACGTGGTCGTGAGTGGTGCCTGATATGTTTCGCGTGCCCCCGGCCCCCGCGCCGCAGCGATCCAATGCGTCATGCATTGCATCGATAACAGATGGGTGCTGACCCATGCCGAGATAGTCATTCGAACACCAGATCCGCACATTTCGCTGGACAGATCCATCCGTCTGACGCGCGTTCGGGAAAGAACCACAGCGACGTTGCAAGTCTATGAAAACACGATAGTTCCCTTCATCCCGAAGGTCACTGAGGCTTTGACTGAAATAACGCTCGTAGTCCATGTTACGTGCTCCCCGGAATACTGGCTTTGAGCCGAGAATAGGGCAGCGAACCAAGCCGCAACATGACAATAGTCAAGTTTAGGCAACATAAAACTATGGTGCACAACTGCCGGCTCTGGCATAGCGTGGAACAGGGATGGACCGACCGCGCCCATGCGCCAGCAGGAAATAACAGGGGTATTCTCTTGTCTCACGAAGCACAAAAAGCGATCGCACGTCAGTCGCTGCTGCTGCGCAGTTTACCGGAACAGCATGTGGAAACACTGCTGAGCCACGCGATCTGGCGTCAGTATGACCGTGGTGAGACAATATTCCTGCAGGAGGAAAAAGCGCAGGCCATCCACGTCGTGCTTGAGGGTTGGGTCAAGCTGTTCCGCATGACCCCCACCGGGGCCGAAGCCGTCGTGAGCGTCTTCAAACGTGGTGACAGCTTTGGTGAGGCCGTAGCTCTGCGTAACGTTCCCTATCCTGTATCCGCCGAGGCCGTATCGGCCTGTGATGTCATGCATATCCCCAGTCCGATCCTGATCTCTTTGATGAGAGAGGACCCTGAGATCGGTATTTCTATTCTGGCCGCGACCTTTACCCATCTTCACTCGTTGGTGGCGCAGCTAGAGCAACTCAAGGCTCAGACCGGAGCGCAACGCGTGGCCGAGTTTTTGTTGAATCTCTGCGACAGCGACAAAGGCGGATGCGAGGTTTTGCTGCCCTACGACAAGATGCTCATCGCAGGCCGTCTGGGGATGAAGCCGGAAAGCCTGAGCCGGGCGTTTTCGCGGCTCAAGGCGGTGGGTGTGAAGATCAACCGCAACCACGCCGAAATCTCGGATATCGCGCTTTTGCGGGACTATGCGGAAAGCGATCCGGCGGAAAACTGGGGGCGGTGACCCCGGAATTGCCGCCGGGCCCGACCAGCCACTTCAGACGGTTGCGCCCTTGCGGCGAATGGCGGTGCCCAGACTTCCGGCGCAGAGACCAACGATAATTGCGATCAGCAGCGCTATCGTTCCAACGTGGGAAATCTGCCAACCGGCAAAGAGCAGAGGCGCGATCAGGCCAACCAATCCACCCATCAGTGCGCCCAACCAGTATTGGCGCGTCATCATTCCCAGTGCCAGACCCAGAATGCCGGGCAGACCCAGTACGTTACCGCCGATGGTTCCAAGTATCTCTAACATCTCAGTCCCCACCTTGTTCCGAGCTTTTGTTCAGGAACGCGCGGATGTCGTCCCCTGATGCTGCAGCGTGTTCCTGCAGAACCTCACCATCTACCTCTTTCGCAATCTTCTCATACGTTTCCAAATAATTGGGTGGGAGACTGTGTGCGATGCCCTGGTGGCAATCGATGCAGGTCATGCCGGTGTCGATTGCGCGCTGGTGTTCGCTGGCTGCGCGGGTTTCCTGAAGGGTGAAGTCCATATAGTCAAAGTTGTGGCAGTTGCGGCATTCGCGGCTGTCGGATTCCTTCATCTTCTTCCATACGGCCGACGCCATGGAAAGACGATGGTCCTCATACTTCTCTTTCGTGCTGATGGTGCCTGCCAGTTCGTGGTAGACGTCCTTCACGGCCATGATCTTGGCCTTGATCTTGTGGTTCCACTCGTCCGGGACGTGGCAATCGGAACAGATGGCCCGCACGCCGGAATCGTTATTGTAATGGACCGTTTCCCGATATTCGCCCAGATTGGTTTCCATCGTGTGGCAGGATACGCAGAACTCTTCCGTGTTGGTCAATTCCAGTGCCCAGTGGAACCCACCCCAGAACAGGATGCCTGCCAGAAACCCGGCCAGTAGTGTAAAGCCGACACTGAGGACGGCGATCGGGCTCCAGAACCAGGTCCAGAGGCGCCGGATGAGTCCTTGTTTTTCTTGGGAGTCGGACATGTCGCGCTCTCCTTTTCGACCTGTGTTCAGTTTCCGGAGGAAGGTTCAAAAGTGTTATCGACCAGAGGCAGCGCATCGGCCTGTGGTACGTGGCACTGATTGCAGAAATACCGTGTGCCGGCGATCTGATCCAACTCTCGCCCTTCGCGGTCCAGATAGTGAGTCATCGACAACGTCGGAGCGTTGCGTTCACCAGCCTTGGTCCAGTCATGGCAGGAGAGGCACTGATTGGTACGCAGGTCGATCTGGTACTGTTCGATCGAATGTGGGATCAGCGGCGGCTGCTGGCGATAATTGCGCTGCATACGGCCTTCGACTGTCCGATGCACCTGATCCAGGACGGCGGGCTCATCGACTTCGGCACCGCGTAGGCTGTTAACTCCGGCAGACTGCGCGAGGGCCAGGCCACCGAGGAGCAGCGGCGGGATCAGGGCAAGGCCCACTAGGATCGGCTTTTTCATCTTCTCACTCCTTCAAAAAGGTCTTGAGGCGCGCGGCTGGGGCGCGGCGGTTGATTCCGGTGGCGCGACGGTCAGGGCGTCGAACCGATGGGTGAATTTGAAAACGTGTTCAGCGCAGACATCGATGCAGCGACCGCAATTGGTGCAGTCGGGCGACAGGATCAGCGGGTTGTCTTTGCCTTTCAGCGCCGGAGAGATCACATGGTTTTCCGGGCAAACCGCGTAGCAGTCCATGCAATCGTCACAGGCGTTGCGATTGGCGGCGCTGACCCGCAGCATCGCCTTGCTGCCCACCAGTCCGTAGAATGCGCCTACGGGGCAGACATGGCCGCACCATCCATGGCGCGAGACAAGCAAGTCAAACAGGAAGATCGCGGCGACCATCGCCCAGACGAAGCCCATGCCAAAGATCAGTCCGCGATGCAGCATGGTGATCGGGTTGACCAGTTCCCATGCAATTGCGCCGGACAGGCCGGACACGACCAGCACGGTGGCCATGATCCACAGCCGCGTTCCGCGTTTGGGCTGCCAGCCTTTTTGCAGGCCCAGCTTGCGGTGCAGCCAGTGCGCGCCGTCGGTTACAGGGTTGATCGGGCAGACCCACGAGCAATAGACGCGGCCTCCGACCAGCGCGTAGGTAACCAGAACGATGACGGCACCAATGGCGGCGGTCAGCTCGGGCCAGTGCCCTGCGATCAGACTTTGCAGAAAGACAAACGGATCGGTCAGGGGCAGTACGCCTAGGGTCAGCGACCCGGCCAGAGTGCCCTGCACGATCCAGAGGCCGAACCACGGGCCCAACAGGAACAGTACCAGGAAGAACACCTGGCTGGCGCGGCGCAGCAGCAGGTATTTATGGGCACTCAGCCAACCTTTGGCGGCGATAGCTTCATGCCCCAGCGGCATGTTTGTGCGGACGGTCATTGAGTGACCTCCGGCAATTTGAAGCTGGGCTCAAACCCGCCCGGTGCGACAAGGTTATCGGTGCCCGGTCCCGGCAGGCGATCAGGCAAATCGATGATACCTTCGACGACGGGCGCGCCTTTGGCTTCTTTCTCTTCCCAGCCCTTGCGGTAGTGATCGGCGCTGCTGCCCCGAGCCAATCGGGCGGGCAGCACCTTGATCGCCGCTTCGGGCAGAACGCAGCTTTTCTCGCAAACGCCGCAGCCGGTGCAATGATCGGCGTGAACGGTTGGAATGAAGATTGCATGACTGCCCGAGCGGGCGTTGTGTTCGGTCTCCAGCGTAATGGCCTCGTCGATGACGGGGCAGACGCGGTAACAGACATCGCAGCGCAGGCCGAAGAAGTTTAGGCAGTTTTCCTGATCGACCAGAACGGCGACACCCATCTTGGCGTCGTCGATATTGTCCAGTCCCGGGTCCAGCGCCCCGGTCGGGCAGGCAGCGACGCAGGGGATGTCGTCACACATTTCGCAAGGGATATCGCGGGCGGTGAAATACGGCGTGCCGGTGGCCACCGCATCGACACCCAGCTCGGCCAGTTTCAGCGTGTCATAGGGACACTCTCGCACGCACAGACCACAGCGGATGCAGGCTGACAGAAAGTCTTTTTCCGGCAAGGCACCGGGGGGGCGCAATGCCTCGGCCGGCAACGCCCGTGCGTCCCGCGCCAGCCAGGCCAGCAAGGACCCGGCTGCTACGCAGCCACCCGCTGCGCGCGCTGAGTCCTGCAGGAACCGGCGCCGCTGCGGCGAAAGGGGTGTGCCAACACGAGACATGGGGACGACCTTTGCCTTGCCAGCCTTTTACGCGCGCTCGACCTTACAGGCGCATTTCTTGAAGTCGGTCTCTTTCGAGAGCGGGCAGGTCGCGTCCAAAGTCAGCTTGTTTGTCAACTGGCCTTCGTCGAACCATGGCATGAACACCAGGCCACGCGGCACTTTGTTCCGGCCTCGGGTTTCGACCCGGCTGTTAACTTCGCCGCGGCGGGTGGAAAGAACGATCTCCTGCCCGCGGCGCAGACCGCGGTCGCGCGCATCATCCGGGTGCATGTAGACAACGGCGGCGGGATAGGAGCGGTGCAGTTCGGGCACGCGGCGGGTCATCGAACCTGAATGCCAATGTTCCAGCACACGCCCGGTGCAGAGCCACAGGTTGAATTCCTCATCCGGTACCTCGGGGGCGGGTTCGTATGGCGCGAAGATGATCTTGGCCTTGCCGTCCTTATGGCCATAGAATTTCACGTCTTCGCCTTCAGGCACATACGGATCATAGCCTTCTCGGAAGCGGTACAGTGTTTCCTTACCATCCACGACTGGCCAGCGCAGGCCACGCGCCTGGTGGTAGGTTTCGAATGGGGCCAGATCGTGCGCGTGGCCGCGCCCAAACTCGGCATATTCCTCGAACAGGCCCTTTTGCACGTAGTAGCCAAAGTGCTCGGACTCGTCGTTGTCGAATCCTTCTGCGGTCTCTGACAGCGGGAACTTGTCGATCGTGCCATTGGCGAACAGCACGTCATACATGGTCTTACCACGATGTTCTGGCATGGTCGCCAGCAGTTCCTCGCCCCAAACCTCTTCAACGGTGAAGCGTTTGGAGAACTCCATCAACTGCCACAGATCGGATTTCGCTTCGCCCGGAGCTTTGACCTGTTGCCGCCAGAATTGGGTGCGACGCTCGGCGTTGCCATAGGCGCCTTCCTTCTCGACCCACATGGCGGTAGGCAAGATCAGGTCAGCCGACAGGGCTGTTACAGTAGGATAGGGATCGGAGACGGCAATGAAGTTCTCCGGGTTGCGATAGCCGGGATAGCCTTCTTCGTTGATATTGGGCGCGGCCTGCATGTTGTTGGTGCACTGCACCCAATAGGCATTCAGATCGCCGTCCTTCAGCTTGCGGTGCTGCAAAACGGCGTGGAATCCGGGTTTGGGTGGGATGGTGCCCGCAGGAATTTTCCACGCGGTCTCGCAAATCTCGCGGTGTTTATCGTTTGCCACAACCATATCAGCCGGCAGACGGTGAGCGAAGGTTCCGACCTCACGTGCCGTACCACAGGCCGAAGGTTGACCGGTGAGCGAGAAGGGCGAGTTTCCGGGTTCGGAAATCTTACCCACCAGCAGGTGCACATTGTACATCAGCGAGTTCACCCACGATCCGCGAGTATGCTGATTGAAGCCCATGGTCCACAGGCTCATCACTTTGCGGTTGGGGTCGGCATATTGCTGGGCCAGACGCTCAAGCTGAGCGGCAGGAACACCGGAGAGTTCCGATGTGTATTCCAGCGTGTATTCCGATACCGCTTCGGCATATTCTTCGAAGCTGATCGGCTCCATCTTGCCAGAGTTTGGATTCTCTGCCTCTTCCTGCAGCGGGTTGTTATCGCGCAGTCCATAGCCAATATCGGTGGCGGTCTTGGTGATGTTGACGTGTTTGTTGACGAACTCTTCGTTCACCGCGCCGTTCTGGATAATGTAGTTGGCGATATAGTTCAGGATCGCCAGATCGGTCTGCGGCGCAAAGACCATTCCATTGTCGGCCAACTCGAACGAGCGGTGTTCATAGGTCGACAGTACGTGCACTTCGGATCCCGGTTTGGTCAGACGCGTGTCGGTCAGGCGTGACCACAGAATCGGGTGCATCTCGGCCATGTTCGAGCCCCAGAGCACGAATGTGTCTGCGTGCTCGAAATCGTCATAGCAGCCCATTGGTTCATCAATGCCGAAGGTGCGCATGAAGCCGACAACCGCCGAGGCCATACAGTGGCGCGCGTTGGGGTCGATGTTGTTGGATCGGAAACCGGCTTTCATCATCTTGGCAGCAGCGTAGCCCTCCCAAACGGTCCACTGGCCCGAACCGAACATGCCAACGCTGGTCGGGCCTTTCTTGGCAAGGGCCTCTTTCCACTTGGCAGCCATGACGTCGAAGGCTTCGTCCCAGCTGACGGGTTCGAATTCACCGTTCTTGTCATATTCGCCGTTGGTTTTGCGCAGCATCGGCGTGGTCAGGCGGTCTTTGCCGTACATGATCTTGGACAGGAAATAGCCCTTGATACAGTTCAGACCGCGGTTCACCGGCGCATCCGGGTCGCCTTGCGTGGCGACCACGCGCCCGTCTTTGGTGCCAACCAGAACCGAGCATCCGGTGCCGCAGAACCGGCAGGCGGCTTTGTCCCAACGGATATCAGGGTTGCCGACCTGAGCGCTGGCTTGTCCGGTCGCAAGGGGAAGCCCTGCGGCTGATGCTGTCGCAGCAGCGGCGGTTGATTTCAAGAAGGTCCGGCGGGATTCAGAGATGGTCATGACATGGGTCTCCGGCTTTAGATCTGGCGAGAAGCATTAAGGTGCGGACGGGTCTCCGCGAGGTCTTCGAAATGGTGGTAGGTCAGGGTCAGAGAGATCACACCCGGGATCTGATGCAGATCCATGATCGTCTCGGACGCCATTTTTTCCGGCGTATCCTCGACCACAACAACAATGCGGCCATCCTCGGATGCCGCGTGAACTTCTGCCCCGTTTGTACTTGCAATCGCGGCCTGTGCACTCTGCGTGGTTTCGGGTGTTACATGGACGAGGCATCCGCAGATATTCATAAGGCTACCTCCTGAGCGGGCGGGGTGTGGCGTTCGAAGCTGACAGAACCGGCAGGACAGGCGCTGGCACAAGCGCCACAGCCGGTACAAATATCGGTGTCGAGTTGGGGTTCAGCACGACCACCGGTTTGCAGCCGAAAGCGGATCGCGTTTTGGTCGCACACATCCTGACAAACCCGACAGCTGACACCATTCATCGACAGGCAAGAGGCCGACACCGCAGCGCGCCAAGGCCAATCAGCCACGTGTTCAGGATTCAGCGCCCCGGTCGGGCAAGCGTTGGCGCAATCACCGCAAAAAGTGCAGGGGCCTGCGTCCAATTGCACAGCAGGCCAGCCTTGCGCGTCGAAACGGATGATATCTTCAGGGCAGGCCTCGCGGCATTCGTCGCATTGAGTGCAAAGCTCAAGAAACTCGGTCACCGCACCCGGTGGGTGGATGGCTGATGTATCCTCGCGCAGCACTTTCCCTTTCAGGAATGCGCGTCGGCTGGCTAGCTTGTTCATTCGCTCGCGACCTTTGAGTGATCGACAGGGGTTGGCCTGCCTGACTCGGGTGTTAGCGTAGCACAGCGTGTAAGGAATTGACCTAGATCATTTTTGAACTGCTTATTTTTTCAGCATCCAGGGGCGGCAACACCCGAATATCAGGCGCGTTTCTCACCGATTGTAGCAACGCCAAGAACCGAAAGCACCTTTGCCTCGATCTGTTCTGCGTTCATTCCTGCGACGGCGTACATATCCGCCGGGCTCGCCTGATCGATGAAGATATCCGGCAGCACCATCGAGCGATACTTCAACCCTTCGTCAAACACGCCCTCATCCGCAAGCAATTGCGCAACATGGCTGCCAAAGCCGCCGATGGCACCTTCCTCGATGGTGATCAGTGCCTCGTGATTGGCAGCCAGATCAAGGATCAGGTCCCGATCCAGCGGTTTGGCAAAGCGTGCATCGGCGATGGTGGGCTTGATCCCGCGCGCCGATAGCGCCTCTGCTGCTTTCTGCACTTCGGCCAGCCGCGTACCGAATGACAGCAGCGCCACCCGGGCACCTTTCTGGATCAACCGGCCCTTGCCGATCTCCAATACTTCTCCGCGCTCGGGCAGATCAACGCCCGCTCCTTCGCCGCGAGGATACCGGAAAGCGATCGGGCCATCGTCATGTGCCACCGCAGTGGCGACCATGTGCATCAATTCGGCCTCATCTGCGGCCGCCATGACAACCATACCCGGAAGGTTGGCCATGTAAGCAATATCAAACGACCCCGCATGGGTCGCACCGTCTGCCCCAACCAGACCCGCACGGTCGATGGCAAATCGCACCGGCAGGCGTTGGATCGCCACATCATGCACAACCTGATCGTAACCACGCTGCAGGAAGGTTGAATACATCGCACAGAAAGGCTTCATCCCCCCGGCGGCCAACGCAGCCGAGAAGGTCACGCCATGCTGTTCGGCAATCGCTACGTCGAAACAGCGCGACGGATAGCGCTCGGCAAACAGGTTCAGCCCGGTCCCGTCCGGCATCGCGGCTGTAACCGCGACGATCTTGTCATCCCGCGCTGCTTCATCGACCAGTGTCTTGCCAAAGACCGAGGTATAGGAAGGCGCGTTGGAGGGCGCCTTTTTCTGCTCGCCCGTCACCACGTCGAACTTGGCGGTCGCGTGGCCCTTGTCGCGGGCCTGTTCGGCGGGGGCATACCCCTTGCCTTTCTTGGTCAGCACATGGATCAGGATCGGTCCGCTTGCCTTCGCCTTGACCGCACGCAGAACCGGCAGCAACTGGTCCAGATCATGCCCGTCGATGGGGCCGAGATAGGAAAAGCCGAGCTCTTCAAATAGCGTCCCGCCCATGGCCATGCCCTTCAGCATATCCTTGGCGCGCTTTGCCCCTTCGCGGAAGGGTTCCGGCAGCAACGACACCGCACCTTTGGCAGCAGCTTTCAGATCGTGAAACGGTTCTTCGGCATAAATGCGCGATAGATAATTCGATAGGGCACCCACCGGCGGTGCAATGCTCATCTCATTGTCATTGAGAATTACGATCAAGCGTTTCTTCAGATGGCCTGCATTATTCATCGCCTCAAAGGCCATGCCGGCGGACATAGAGCCATCGCCGATCACAGCGATCGCATCGCCCAGCCCTTCAGGCGTAACGCCGCCCAGATCACGCGCGACAGCAAAGCCTAGCGCGGCACTGATCGAGGTACTGGAATGTGCAGCGCCAAATGGATCATAGGCGCTTTCACTGCGCTTGGTGAATCCGCTTAGGCCGTCTTTTGTGCGCAGGGTGCGAATTCGGTCCCGGCGTTCTGTCAGAATCTTGTGCGGATAACACTGGTGACCTACGTCCCAGATGATCTTGTCTCGTGGCGTGTCGAATACCGCGTGCAGCGCCGTGGTCAGCTCGACGACACCCAGACCCGCGCCCAGATGCCCTCCGGTCACCGAAACTGCTGAAATCGTCTCGGCCCGCAACTCATGTGCGACCTGATGCAACTGCGCATCTGAAAACTGCTTCAGATCCGCTGGGCGGCTCACAAGGTCCAACAAGGGCGTATTCGGGCGGTCAGACATTTGGCGTTCCTGGCTTAGCTGTCCCGGGCAATAACGAAGCGGGCAGCCTGCTTCAAGGTTTCTGCAGCGGAGCCATGTTCGTCCAGCGCAGCACAAGCCTGATCCACAAGCTCAATTGCACGGGATCTGGCGGCGTCCAGACCCAGTAGCGAGACAAAGGTCGCTTTGCCCGCCTCGGCGTCTTTCTGCAGCCGCTTTCCGGCCTTTTCGGCATCTCCTTCGACATCCAAAATGTCATCCGCGATCTGAAAGGCAAGCCCAAGCGCCTGGGCATATTGGCGCAAGGGGGTGGGATCGGCCTGCGCCAATCGCGCACCCGCGCAGGCGGACCATTCGATCAACGCACCGGTCTTGCCCGCTTGCAGATGTGTAATCTCATCCAGTGTCAGCGGCTCCGCCGCCGTCTCAGCGGCGATATCCAGCGCCTGACCCAGAACCATACCCTGTGCGCCGCTCGCTTTTGCCAGCGTTAGAGCCAGTTCAGCGCGTATTTCAGCGTTTCCAACCTCTGGTCGAGCGCAAAGCTCAAACGCAAGTGTCTGCAGCGCATCCCCGGCCAGAACGGCGGTGCCCTCATCCCATTTCACGTGCACCGTCGGGCGTCCACGCCTCAGGTCGTCATCATCCATGCAAGGCAGGTCGTCATGGACCAGAGAGTATGCATGCAGCGCTTCGATACCTGTCGCTGGCCAGATTGCCCGAGCTGTATCGACGCCAAGCAACCGCGCGCTTTCCAATACCAGAAACCCTCGCAGACGCTTGCCGCCCTCGGTGGCATAGGCCATGGCCCGTGTCACATCCAGATCATCCAGCGCGCTCAGAACCAGATCGAAATGGCTCTGAATCAGCGCGGCATCCTGTGCCAGCTTTTCACGAAACATTTACTGACCTTCGACAGGCGTCGTCCCGGTTGGCTGGCCATCTGCGTCCAGAGTGATCGCGGCCACTTTTTCCTCAGCACGCTTCAACTCATCCTCGCAGCGCTTCTTCAATGCGGCGCCACGTTCGTACAGCGCAATCGATTGATCCAGCGCCACATCACCACGTTCCAACTGGCCAACCACGGCCTCAAGCTCTTTCATCGCTTGTTCGAACGTCATCTGTTCAACTGGGGTATCGGTCATCGTGCTGCCTTTATCAGTTCTTCCACATGGGCGCGTGTCGCCTCGGCCAATGCGTTCAGATCATAACCGCCTTCCAGAGTCGAGACGATACGGCCATCACACACTTCATCAGCAATCTTGCACAGCTCCGCCGTGATCCAGGCGAAATCGCCCGTGGACCAATTGAGATTGGCCAACGGATCATCCTGATGCGCATCAAACCCAGCGGATATAATGATCAGTTCCGGCCTGAACGCCCGCAGACGCGGAAAGGCTTGCGCCTCATAGGCTCCCCGCATCTCGGCCCCACCCGTGCCCGGAGCCAATGGTATGTTCAAAACGGTCTCATAAGCACCGGTCTCATCCGGGCGGCCCGAGCCCGGCCACAAGGGCATCTGCTGGCTGGTAATCACCAAAGCGCGTTTCTCATCCCACAGCAGGTCTTGCGTGCCATTGCCATGATGCACGTCGAAATCCACCACTGCCACGCGATTCAACCCGTGATGATCCAACGCGTGCTTTGCAGCCAGCGCGGCATTCCCAAACAGGCAGAACCCCATGGCCGTCTCGGTCTCGGCATGATGCCCCGGAGGCCGAATAGCGCAAAACGCGTTCGGCGCTTCGCCGGTCAGTACCAAATCAACTGCCCGCACCACCGCGCCCGCCGCACGATAGGCCGCATCAACAGATCCCGGAGACATGAACGTATCCCCATCAATCTGCTTGAACCCATCCGGGGGCCTATGGTCGAGAATATCGCTGATATGGTTCTGCGGATGCACCCTTAGCAGATCATCATCCGCCGCCAACGGCGCCGTCACACGCTGAAGATCCAGCCTCTCAAGCGCATGCAGGATATGCTCCAACCGCGCCACCCGTTCCGGATGTCCCTCAGGTGTCACATGGTGCAAACAATCTGCATGGGTCAATAGGGCGGTTTTCATCAGGATCCCATCTTCATCTGGCTAATAATACCTTCGCCGAAGGCTTAAAATCGCCGCGCAGCGGTAAAATCAATCCGGTGCCAACATATACCCTGCACCCCGTACGGTCTGCAGATACCGGGGTTGCTTCGGATCTTGCTCAAGCTTCCGACGCAAGCGGGTGATCTGTACGTCCACAGCGCGCTCCTGTGCCTGACCTTTGTCACGCCCCAGATCTTCGACCAGCTTGGCTCGGCTGATCGGTTCGCCGGGTTGAGCCGAGAATATTTTCATCAACTGGCTTTCGGTCGCGGTTAGGCGCACCGGGTCTTCGCCCTGCCACATCTCACCGCGTTCGATATCATAGCGAATGGGTCCAAGATGTAGAATCTTCGCCGCCGTGTCCTGTGCAGGTGTCTCTGGCATCCGACGCAGAATGGCGTTGATCCTCAGCAGCAACTCTTTCGGCTCGAATGGCTTGGCCAGATAGTCATCCGCACCCGCCTCAAGCCCGGCAATCCGATGCTCGGTCTCGCCCTTGGCCGTCAAAAGCAGGATCGGGGTGGAATGGGTGTCGCGCAGGGATCGGGTCAGGCTAACGCCGTCTTCGCCGGGCATCATCACATCCAGTACAATCAAGTCGAAATCGAGCCCCGACAAAACCCGCCGTGCGTGCGCTGCATCCCGCGCCGCGGTTACAAGAAAACCGCTGCGCATCAGGAATTTCTTGAGCAAATCACGAATACGCTCGTCATCGTCGACGATCAGAAGATGGGCGTCCATTTCGCTCATGAAGTCGTATCCCGCAGTTTCGTATATGCACGACGCATATCAGCATCCATCATCGCTTCAAGCACTTTGCGAAACCCGGCCACCGCTTCGGGGCCCGCATCTTTGTAGGCCGCACGCATCCGGGCGCGCTGGGCGTCAGATAGTTTGGCCTCGAGTGCCTTTCCTTTATCCGTCAGAAATAGGTGGCGTTCGCGTTTGTCCACTGTTCCGACCCGGCTTTCGACCAACCCATCTTCAATCAGGCTGCGCAAGACGCGATTCAGCGATTGTTTCGTGACACCCAATATGGCCAGTAAATTGTTGACGGTTGTACCCGGCGCACGGTTGATGAAGTGGATGGCCCGATGATGAGCACGGCCATAGGCCAATTCAGTCAGGATACGGTCCGGATCAGCGGTAAAGCCGCGATAGGCAAAAAACATGGCCTCGATGCCCTGCCTCAGTTGTTCATCTGTCAGAAACAACAGGCTTTCTCCGCCAAAGACCGGGGCGGGACGGATGTCGGTCATGTTGGGCCTCATTCGCAATATAATCTGACTTTATGTCAGCCTTATTGACATTCCAAGAGCGCACAGGTATCGAATCGCAGTTTTTGCGCAACATTGTGTCCGATACGGACCTAAACGGCGCAACATTCGGAAATATCGACCGGTTCAGGAGGTTTCGCATGGCTGGATATGACGATCGCGACGGTGTCATCTGGATGGATGGCGAATTGGTGCCCTGGCGTGAGGCCAATGTGCACATCCTGTCCCACGCGATGCATTATGCGTCTTCGGTGTTCGAGGGTGAGCGCGCTTACAACGGCAAGATCTTCAAAAGCCGCGAACATTCCGAACGCCTGATCGCGTCGGCAGAGGCGCTGGATATGCCGATGCCATACTCGGTCGATGAGATCGAGGCCGCCAAGGAAGAAGCGCTCAAAGCCAGTGGTCTTCAAGATGCGTATGTACGTGCGCTGGTCTGGCGTGGCTCGGGCGAGGATATGGGTGTGGCGTCCGCCAAGAACCCGGTTCGGATGGCCATCGCTGTTTGGCCTTGGGGTGCCTATTACGGTGACGCTAAGATGCAAGGCGCCAAGTTGGACATCGCCGAGTGGAAACGACCCAGCCCGGAAACCATTCCAGTCCATGCCAAGGCAGCAGGTCTTTACATGATCTGCACCATTTCCAAACACAAAGCTGAGGCCAAAGGCTGCTCGGACGCTTTGTTCATGGATTATAATGGCAACGTCGCCGAGGCGACGGGGGCAAATGTCTTCTTCGTTAAGGATGGCGAAGTGCACACCCCGCTGGCCGATTGCTTCCTCAACGGCATCACTCGTCAGACGGTGATCCAGATGCTGAAAGACAAGGGCATCACTGTTCATGAACGTCGGATCCGTCCCGAGGAGATGGCCGATTTCGAGCAATGCTGGCTGACTGGCACTGCAGCCGAGGTTACACCTGTAGGGCAGATCGGCGATTATACCTTCGAGGTCGGCGATCTGACCCGCGAAATCGCCGAAGATTACGAGAAATTGGTCCGCGCGTAAGTTAACACCGTATTGAACCCCCGCTCAGGCGGGGGTTTTGATTGCAGATCATGCAAATATGCATGCAGATCGTTCGAAGGTATGGACGCCGCCGGGCCAAGCCGTATCGTTGGCTCATGTTAGATCTTCTCAGCGATATCCTTACACGCCTGTCTCTGCGTGGCACATTTTATTTCCGCACATCCTTTACTCCGCCGTTTGGGATACAGGTGCCGGGCTTCGAGAACGTGGCCCGGTTTCACTTTGTGCAACGCGGTGAATTGAAGGTGCACCTGCCAACAACCGGCGAGACCTTGCGGTTGCGGCAGGGTGATCTGATTCTTATTCCCCACGGTGCGCCGCATGCGCTGCTGTGTAATGAAGTCAAACCCTATGATGCCTTGCCCCTTGAGCGGGTGTTAGAGCTGTCAGGCTACAAAGGCGATGGTGTCCTGGTTTATGGCGGTGAGGAAGACGAGCGCGATACGCAACTGATTTGCGGACATTTCTCATTCACCGGGCCAGCCGGGCGAAACGGAACCGGTCATATGCTGATCGACCGGTTGCCACCTTTCATACTGATCGAGAATTACGGTGAAGAAGCGGGTGCCTGGATCGAGGCGACATTGCGCATGATCGGATCTGAAGTGTCCGGTGCTCGTATCGGCGGTGACCTGATCGCGCTGAAACTGTCCGAAGTGCTGTTTGCGCAAGCGATCCGAGCATACCTTGAACATCAAAGTCCTCATGATGCCGCGCTTGCCGGATTTGCCGATCCGCGCATCTCGCGGGCGCTGACTGCATTTCACCAGTCTCCGGCGCAGGAGTGGAGCGTTGCGATGCTCGCGCGAGAAGCAGCAATGTCACGCACTGCATTTGCGCAGCTTTTCTCGCAAAAGATGGGGACTACCCCGATGCAGTACCTGACGGACTGGCGGATGCAGATCGCGTGCCATGGGTTGACCGAAAATCGCTGGAACGTTGCGGATGCCGCAGCAGAAGTGGGATACGCGTCCGAGGCTGCGTTTTCACGCGTGTTCAAGAAGCAGGTCGGACTGTCGCCCGCCGCGTACCGTGCGATGCACTAATCGTACTGACAAATTGAACGATCTGCAATAAATGCAAAACGAACTGAGATGTCGCGTTCAATCGCGCGCCCCTAATCTTTGATCATCACTGATTGAAGAAAGGAAGTTCACATGTCCCTGCGTTTTGTCACCCGCTCTGTCCATGCCTATCTTGACTACCCGGTTGCGATTGCGCTGATGGTTTTGCCTTTTGTACTGGGGCTGGGCCAGTCCAACCCGCTGGCACTCTGGCTGTCCGTTGTGACCGGCTTTGCAGCATTCGTACTGACCGTTCTGACAGACCATCACCTTGGGATTTGGCGGGTTCTGCCATACAAGTTTCACTTGGCTGTTGATCTGCTAGTCGGCGTCACGTTCCTTTTGGCACCCAGCCTGTTTGGGTTTTCTGGGCTTGATGCGTTGTTCTACTGGGTGAACGGGGCCGCAGTCGTTGTGGTGATCTCGCTCAGCGCGCCCGAACAGAGCGCTATTGCTTGAAGGGAGTCAGAACCGTAGCGATCAGCTGGGCCATGCGGGCATCCGGATGGCCTTTTTTGTTTTAGACACTAATAAGGCCAAATTTGCCCAATGGGCCGCCCCTGTTGCATCAGATTTTCAGGCTTGAATTTTCCGACAAAAACCATCAGATATAACGCAACGCCAGATGACACCATCAAGCAACTGGTTCCGGGGCGATCTGTGGGCTCAGCAAAAGCAGATGTGAAAGCCCGCCATCGCCCCGGGAACGACCAAAGGAGCCCGCGATTGCGTGATCGATTTGAAGAACTGATGGCCGATCCCTGCTGTGCATTGTGTGATTGCGACGCGCTAACCTCAGAAGTCGCGGCCTATCTCGATCACAAGACCTGCAACGCCGAGCGCTGCCGGGCGCTCGAAGAACACTCAGCCGCAACGATGTACGCAGTCAGGCGCGATTCGATGCGCGCGCTGAATGAGGGTGGTGCGCGGGCCTAGAAATCCACACCACGTTGGGCTTTGATGCCGGCTTGGAACGGGTGTTTTTCTTCGGTCATCTCGGTTACCAGATCCGCATAGTCCCTGAGGGCTTGCGGGGCATCCCGGCCAGTCAGGAACACGCTGGTTTTGTCTGATCGGGTCTGAAGCCCCTCAATAACAGTGTCTACTGAAAGGTATTCGTAGCGCAGGGCGATATTGATCTCGTCGAGAACAACCAGATCGTAGTCGCCGCTTTTCATCAGATCACAGGCCTTGTTGAAGGCCGAAGTCGCAGCCGCGATGTCGCGCTCGAGGTCTTGTGTATCCCAGGTAAACCCTTCGCCCATCGTGTGCCAGGTGACCAGATCGCGTCCCTCAAAGAACCTGCGCTCACCGGTTTTCCACTTGCCCTTGATGAACTGAACCACAGCCACTTTCTGGCACCAGCCCAATGCCCGGATCACCACGCCAAACGCAGCCGAGGATTTTCCCTTGCCCTTACCTGTATTGATCAGCACCAGTCCCCGGCCGGGATCGACCGCTTCCGAGACTTTCTTGCGGTGCTTGGCTTGCACCTCTTGCATCTTTTCTTTGTGGTTCTGTGCGTCGCTCATCGGGAAACCTCATAGGTATATCGCGACCCAACCTAGGGAAAGATTGCGAAAGGTAAAGTCAGGCTTTGGGATCCGTTGCTGATCGCGCTTTGGTCCGATCAAGGCCAAGTTGTCGTTCACGCAGGATCACCACGACGTTGCCTGCAATCACCAACGCCGCGCCGCCCAGCATCACCAGGGTTGGCAACTCATCGAACCAGAAATAACCAATGACAATGGCGAACAGCATTGTGGTGTAGTCATAAGGTGCCAGCATTGACGCTTGTCCAAACTTGTAGGACGAGGTCACCAGAATCTGCGCCACTCCGCCGATCAGGCCGATTGTCACCAGCAATGCGGCTTGCTCCCATGTCGGGATAACCCAGCCCCAAAACACTGTGAGACCCGAAAGCAAGGTCGCTGTGAGAGAGAAATAGAACACGATTGCGGCGGGATGATCCACCTGTACCAGTTGTCGAATATGTATCTGCACAAAGGCACGGGCAACGGTTGCAGCCAGCACGCAAAGCGCACCTATTGTTGCGGCGGTTTCGGCAGTGCCTGAACCCAGCCGGGGCCAGATCATGATCAGAACGCCGACAAGGCCAAGCGCGACGGCCCCGATACGAATCATTCGTATCCGCTCGCCCAACATGATTGCAGCCAGAATCAGCGTGAAGATCGGGGTTGCATATCCGATGGCGGTTACCTCGGGCAGCGGCAACAGGCTAAGACCAGTAAAGGTCAGTCCCATGGCCGAGGTTCCCAGAACCCCGCGCCAGAAATGGCCCATCGGCTTCTTGACAACAAAGCCATGCACCAGCTCTCCTCGCCAGACCAGCCAGGCGATGATAACCGGAATCGCGAAAAGCGAGCGGAAAAACACCATCTCTCCCGGCGGGAAATCATCTGACAAAGCCTTGACCAATGCAGACATCGTCGTGAACAGCACGAGCGCACTGAGCTTGAGCGCCACGGCCAATGCCGGACGATGCGATGTTAAGGATTTCGCCATGGTCGCGAACCTGCGCCTTTGAGGCGGAAAGATCAACTGGCCAAAGTTGCCGTATCAGAGATTGGACCAGTCTAGTGGAAGCTGAGCTCCAATTTCCTCTGACAGGTCCTTTAGAAACCTCATCATCCGCGCGGCTCGGTCCTGCGCGATGGCCCTGCCTTTTTCGGTCAGCATATCATTGGGTAAGCGCAGCAGTTTTATTTGCCAGTGATCGATTGAAAAAATCAGGTCATTCGGCAAACGGTTTTCGGCAAACGGATCTGACGGGTCATAAAGGGTGCGTCCCAGGGCGCCCGATACTGAAAAGTTGCGGGCGATACCGATAGCACCCAACGCATCCAGACGATCGGCATCCCGTAGTATTCTCGCCTCGGGTGTTTCGGGCGGGATGTTGGCCGAAAAGCTATGGGCGGCAATCGCGTGCTGCACGGCTCCAATTTCAGCGGTGGAATAGCCGAATTCTTCAAGAATAGGCTCTGATTCAGCGGCGGATCGCATCGAGGCCAGATGCCGATCCGGGTCATCTTTTGACAGGTTGATCAGATCATGCAGATAACACGCCGCCAGCAAGACACGCGGGTTGGCTTCATCATCCGCAATCGCCTGCGCATTAACCCAAACCCGATCCAGGTGCGCCAGATCATGCGCCGGATCCGTCTGCATCCGTTGCCTGACGACAGCGCGCAGCGAAGCGCGCAGATCAGCCAATCCGTCCACGGTTCTCGCCGATTTGACCACGATGCAGGAGCAGGTGATCGAGGATCACGCAAGCCATCATTGCCTCACCTACCGGAACGGCGCGGATGCCGACGCAGGGGTCGTGGCGGCCTTTGGTAATGATCTCGGTCTCTTCGCCGGATTTGGTGATGGTCTTGCGGGTGGTCAGAATGGACGAGGTTGGCTTGACCGCAAAGCGCACCACAACATCCTGGCCGGTCGAAATGCCGCCCAGAATACCGCCTGCGTGGTTCGAGCTGTATTGAGGGCCGTCCTGCCCCATGAAAATCTCGTCGGCATTGGCCTCGCCGGTCAGTTCGGCGGCGGCCATGCCTTCACCGATTTCGACCCCTTTAACGGCGTTTATCGACATCATGGCTGCAGCCAGATCAGTGTCTAACTTGGCATAAACCGGCGCGCCGAGCCCCGCCGGAACGCCGCGCGCGACCACTTCGACCACTGCGCCGACCGAGTTGCCGGATTTGCGCAGGTCGTCCAGATAAGCGGCCCAATCTTCGGCTGCTTTGGCGTCGGGCGTCCAGAATGGATTCTGTTCGATCTGCGACCAGTCGAAATTGGCACGGTCGATCTTGTGCGGACCGATCTGGGTCATATAACCGGTGATTTGAACATTCGGAGCAATCTGTTTGATAGCCTCACGCGCGAGTCCTCCGGCCGCCACACGTGATGCCGTTTCCCTCGCCGAACTGCGCCCGCCGCCGCGATAGTCACGGATCCCGTACTTCTGCCAGTATGTGATGTCGGCGTGTCCCGGACGAAACTTGTCCATGATGTCGCCGTAGTCTTTCGAGCGCTGATCGGTGTTCTCGATCATCAACTGCACCGGTGTGCCTGTGGTCTGGCCTTCGAAAACACCAGACAGGATTTTGACCTGATCGGGTTCGCGCCGCTGTGTGGTGAATTTGTTCTGACCTGGTTTGCGCTTGTCCAGCCAATGCTGGATCATGCCTTCATCGATCGTGACGCCCGGAGGGCAGCCATCTATGGTCGCACCCAAAGCGGGTCCGTGGCTTTCACCCCAGGTGGTAACGCGGAAGAGGTGGCCAAAACTGTTCATCGACATGGGGCATGCTCCTTTGAGCGATGTGATTAGCGGGGAGTGCCTTGGTCCTCAAGCGGATTTGCATTTGCAGAGAAGCAAGCGCCGCCCTGTGGGCGGCGCGATTGGAATAAATCAGGCGGCTTGAGCCACCGCGGCGCGGGTTGCGTTGATCTTGAGCGCTGCATGAGCTGCCTCGCGCCCTTTCTCGATGAAATGCGCGCGATAGATGGCGTTGTGGTGATCCGTTTCCTGATACTGATGCGGTGTCAGCGAGACCGACAGGACCGGAACACCTGAATCGAGCCCGGCCCGCATCAAGCCATCGACAACCGTTTGTGCGACGAAGTCATGTCGGTAGATGCCGCCATCCACTACAAAGGCAGCGCAGGCTACGGCGGCGTAGCGCCCCGTTTGCGCCAGGTCACGGGCCAGCAGGGGCATCTCGAAAGCGCCCGGAACGTCGAAGACATCAACCTGATCAGCTGGAATTAGTTCGAGAAACCCATCCAGCGCGCGATCCACAATATCTGAATGCCAGTTGGCTTTGACAAAAGCATAGCGGGTGTGTGTCATCATGATCTCCTTTCGTAACAGACACGTCACCCAAGGCGATCACGAGCAGGCACACCAGCATTACCGGCGTGCTGCACGTTCTCTTTCATCCGGACTGTAACCGTCGGCTCTGGCTTCTCACCAGATCTGCTGACACCCCGGAGACCGGGGCCGCTCGCGGGCTTACGGGTCATGCCCGCATACCGCCGGTGGGGAATTTCGCCCCGCCCTGAGAACGAGTGGGACCTTGCCAAGGAGATATCGCTTCTGCAAGAGAAATTGGCAGGAGGACGAATATGCATCCCAATCCCACCTTTCGCGCCGAGACGCGCGAGCGTCACATCGAGTTTGCGCGTGACCGCGCCTTTGGTGTTCTGGCAGTGTCGACATCGGATGCACCGTTGTTAAGCCACGTTCCCTTTCTTCTGAACGAGGATGCTTCATCGGCTGACCTGCATCTGGTCCGGTCAAATCCGATTGTTAGGGCGCTGAAACAGCCGCAACCTGCGAAGATCGCTGTGTTAGGGCCGGATGGGTATATCTCGCCTGACTGGTACGAAGTCGATGATCAAGTGCCGACCTGGAACTATGTAGCGGTGCATCTGACTGGTGTGCTTGAGATGCGGCCAACGGACGACCTGCGAAATTTGCTCGACCGGCAGGCGGCAGACTTTGAAAATCGCCTGCTGCCAAAGCCGCCATGGTTGGCGTCCAAGATGACACCAGACGCGCTGGATAGAATGATGCGCATGATCGTTCCCTGCCGACTCATGATCTCGGATATCGACGGCACTTGGAAGCTGAATCAGAACAAGCCCGATGAGGCGCGACATCGCGCGGCTGATCACGTGCACTCAGCAGGACTTGGCAGCGAGGTGGCGCGCTTGGCCTCGTTGATGCGCAAGGCCTGAGGCACGCGTTCTCGCCTTCCATTCATTGAGCGCTGAATGTGGCGAGATAAGCAGCGATGTCATCTGCGCCTTTTTTCAGCTTGACGCTCATGTTCGGGCGGGCGGTGTCATCATCCAGATATTCCTTGATGAACCCGATCGGATCCCGAGAATAGGCGGCGATGTTTTCTTCAGTCCACACAAGCCCTTCTTGCCCGGCGCGGATCATGTCGTCGGTGAACATCCCGATGGGCAAACGTTCACTTCCATAAAGATAATCGTTCTCAGTTCCAGCGGTGCGGCCAACTACGCCAAAGAGATTCGGCCCGGTGATGCCGCCTTTGACCAGAACCTCGCCATTTTTGATGATCGCATGGCACGAAGAGCATCTGTTATAGAGCTGTTCGCCTTTCGCCGGATCGCCGGCTGCGATCGCCTGTACTGAAGTCAGAAACGAAACAAAAACTACGGTTGCTGCTATTTTGAGCATTGAACATCTCCGGCTGGGAATATTGCGCCTGTGGCCTTTCACGTATTCCCGTATAGAGTGCAATAAAATTCTGGTAGATAATCACGTGTTTGAAATATCTATTTTATATTAATAATTTAAGAGAAATCGTATCGCGCTTAAATAGAAGGAATACAGTGTTCCTAAGGTAGAGATGCACGTGAAATCGGCGGCGTTCCCATAGGGTGAGAAGATTTCTGTTCAGGGATCTACTAGCGCGGGTCGATGCCGAATCACGTCCTACCTGCCTGGCGCCAATTCGCCGCTCTGAGGGTTAAAATCTGCATTTGAGATTGAAATTTTGCCCTTTCACCGTGACATGAATGCTTAGATGCGGCGTATTGCGCGTTTAAGAGCGCTGGACGAACTCTATTCTCCCCGATAGATACCCCGTTTAAGACGCCGCACTTGTGCGGTGCGCGAGCTTTATGCCCGTTCGCGGGCGCCAGATAATCGGAGATAACCTCGTGTCCCAAGCTGAAGACCACGAAGGCACCCGCAGAGATTTCCTCTACTACGTCGCTGGCGGCGCAGGTGTCGTTGCCACCGGGGCTGCCGTTTGGCCCCTGGTAAATCAAATGAACCCATCGGCAGACGTCCAGGCGCTGTCCTCGATCCGTGTGGATGTAAGCGGGGTAGAGCCGGGTACGCAGCTGACTGCAAAGTGGTTGGGTAAGCCTGTTTTCATCCGTCACCGCACAGGTGCCGAGATTCAGGAAGCTCAGGAGCAGGACGCTGAAGGTGTCGACGCGCTGCCTGACCCGCTGGCTCGCAACTTCAATTTGAACGCCGACGCACCAGCGACCGATGCCAATCGCGTCATGCCTTCGCCCGAAGGCGAAGGAGAAGGGGCGTGGATCGTTCAGATGGGTGTTTGTACACACTTGGGTTGTGTGCCGCTTGGCGATGCTGGCGATTTTGGCGGTTGGTTCTGCCCCTGCCACGGCTCGCACTACGATCTTGCCGGTCGTATCCGCAAAGGCCCCGCGCCTGAAAACCTGCCCATTCCGCCCGTTGAATGGGTAGACGCCACCACCATCAAGCTCGGCTAAGGGAGACCTAACTTATGTCCGGAATTCCCCACGATCATTACGAGCCGAAGACAAATGGCGAGAAGTGGCTGAACAGCCGTCTGCCCATCGTCGGCCTGCTTTATGACACCCTGATGATCCCAACCCCCAAGAACCTGAACTGGTGGTGGATCTGGGGCATCGTCCTGGCATTCTGCCTGGCGTTGCAGATCGTCACCGGTATCGTTCTGGTGATGCACTACACCCCGCATGTTGATCTGGCCTTTGCTAGCATCGAACACATCATGCGCAACGTGAACGGCGGCTATATGCTGCGCTATCTGCACATGAACGGCGCATCGCTGTTCTTTGTAGCAGTCTACATCCACATCTTCCGCGGCCTGTTCTACGGCTCGTACAAAGCCCCGCGTGAGATTACGTGGATCATCGGGATGCTCATTTACCTGATGATGATGGGCACTGCGTTCATGGGCTACGTTCTGCCCTGGGGTCAGATGTCCTTCTGGGGTGCGACCGTGATCACCGGCCTGTTCGGCGCGATCCCGTTTGTTGGTGATGCGATCCAGACCTGGTTGCTGGGCGGACCTGCGGTGGACAACGCCACTCTGAACCGCTTCTTCTCGCTGCACTATCTGCTGCCGTTTGTGATAGCGGCACTGGTGATCGTGCATATCTGGGCCTTCCACACCACTGGCAACAACAACCCCACAGGTGTTGAAGTGCGCCGTGGCTCGAAAGCCGAGGCCGAGAAAGACACGCTGCCGTTCTGGCCCTATTTCGTGATCAAGGACCTGTTCGCGCTGGCGGTCATTCTGGTCGTGTTCTGGGCCATCGTGGGCTACATGCCGAACTACTTGGGTCACCCGGATAACTACATCGAAGCCAACCCGCTGGTTACTCCTGCGCACATCGTCCCTGAATGGTACTTCCTGCCATTCTACGCGATCCTGCGTGCGTTCACTGGCGAAGTCTGGGTCGTTCAGTTCGCCAGCTTCATCACCGGCGGCATCATCGACGCCAAGTTCTTTGGTGTGATTGCGATGTTTGGTGCGATCCTGGCCATGGCCCTAGCCCCTTGGCTGGACACCTCGACCGTGCGTTCGGGCAAGTATCGTCCGATGTTCAAATGGTGGTTCTACCTTTTGATCATCGACTTCTTTGCTTTGATGTGGCTGGGTGCGATGCCCGCGGAAGAGCCCTACGCGACCTTCTCGCTGATCGCTTCGGCTTACTGGTTCGCCTATTTCTTCGTGATCCTGCCGATCCTGGGTGTCATCGAAAAACCCGAGGCGCAGCCGGAAACCATCGAAGAAGACTTCAACGCGCATTATGGCAAGGCAAACGCCGACGCCACGCCGGCCGAGTAAGAAGAGGGACCGGAAACATGTTCAAGAAACTTGCAATCGGTGCCGCGTTCGCTTTGGCCCTTGCGCCCGCCTCGACTTTTGCGGCAGGTGGCGGTGAGCAGCACATCGAAGATTTCGACTTCTCGTTCGAGGGACCGTTTGGAACCTGGGATCAGAACCAGCTTCAGCGCGGCCTACAGATCTATACCGAGGTCTGCGCAGCCTGCCATGGTCTGCAATATGTACCTCTTCGGACCCTTGAAGATTTGGGGTATTCGGAAGAGCAAGTCATCACCTACGCGGCCGACAACTTCGAGGTGTTCGATCCCGAGCTGGACGATTTCCGCCCGGCAATCCCGACCGACCATTTCCCGGCCAACAACGGTGTCGGCGCGCCTGACCTGAGCCTGATGGCGAAGGCCCGTGCCGGTTTCCATGGTCCTTACGGTCTGGGCATCAACCAGCTGGTCAAAGGCATGGGGGGCGCGGAATATATTGCCTCGCTTCTGGATGGTTATACCGGTGAAGAAAAGGAAGAAGCCGGTACTGTTCTCTATGAGAACAAGGCCTTCCCCGGTGGTTGGATTTCCATGGCTCCGCCGCTGGCAGAAGATCAGGTTGAATTTGCCGACGGACATCCTGCAACCGTTGAGGCAATGTCCGAAGACATAGCAGCCTTCTTGATGTGGAGCGCCGAGCCGAAAATGATGGAGCGCAAAAATGCCGGTTTCGTCGGGGTTCTGTTCCTAACAGTTCTGTCTGTCCTGCTGTACCTTGTGAACAAGCGCTTGTGGGCACCGATAAAGGGCAAACGTCTGGACTAAGGTCGACGTATAACTGAAAACTAAACCCCCGCGCCATCACGGTGACGGGGGTTTTTTTGTTGCGATGGTGTGGAAGGGGCCAGCCCCTTCTTGGCCTGCGGCCAATTCATCCCCGAGGTATTTTTGGCCAGATGAAGAACGGATCACACTTGTAATTGAGCTTTGCTGTGCCCCCGGATCGTCGCGATCACGATCTCGCCTTCGGGTTGGGCGTTGCCGAAGGTTACTTCGGTGAATTGTTCGGTGCGGCCCATTGTGGGATTTTCCATCAGGATATTGTGGGTTTTGCCGATCTGTGCCGTCAGATGCTTGATGACTTGTGCATCGCCGGCGGCGCGTAGGCGCGCGGCGCGTTGTTTGATGACATTGCCGTTGATCTGTTGCGGTATGCGGGCTGCCGGAGTGCCTTCGCGTTTGGAATAGGGGAATACATGCAGCCAGGTCAGGTTGCACTCGGTGACGAGCTTGAGGGAATTCTCGAAATGAGTCTCGGACTCGGTCGGGAAGCCAGCGATGATGTCCGCGCCAAAAGTCATGTCGGGTCGTAGTTTGATGGCGTCTTCAGTGAAACGAATCGCATCTTCGCGCAGGTGGCGGCGTTTCATGCGCTTCAGGATCAGATCGTCGCCATGCTGCAAGGACAGATGTAAATGGGGCATCAGGCGCGGCTCGGTCGCGATGGCATGCATCAGGTTCTCGTCGACTTCGATCGAGTCGATTGAGCTGATGCGCAGGCGCGACAGGTCTGGCACCAGTTTGAGGATGCGCATCACCAGATCGCCCAGTTTCGGCTGAGCGGGCAGATCCGCGCCCCATGAGGTCAGATCGACCCCGGTCAGGACAACTTCGTTGTAGCCCCTATCGACCAATCGTTTGATCTGATCCACCACTACGCCCGCAGGGACGCTGCGAGAATTGCCCCGGCCGTAAGGGATAATACAGAAGGTGCAGCGATGATCGCAGCCATTCTGAACCTGTACATAGGCGCGTGAGCGGGTTCCGAAGCCATCAATCAGATGCCCGGCGGTTTCCGTGACAGACATGATGTCGTCGACCTGAACCGCCTCGGTCTGACCGATGAAATCGGCGGCCATGCCTTTCCAAGTATCCGGTTGCATCTTTTCGGTGTTGCCGATGACTGCGTCTACTTCGTCCATTTCAGCAAAGGTCTGCGGCTCGGTTTGCGCCGCGCACCCGGTGACGATCAGACGTGCCGAGGGATTTTCGCGGCGCAGCTTGCGAATCTCCTGCCGCGCCTTGCGGACGGCCTCGGCGGTCACCGCGCAGGTGTTGACGATCACAGCATCCGTTAGGCCAGCCTGCTGCGACAGTTCTTTCATCGCTTCGGTCTCATAGGCGTTCAGGCGGCAGCCCAGAGTGCTGAACTTAGGCGGGTTCATTCCAGTGACCTCAGGTATTCAGGCGTCAGCGTGCCCGAAAACACATGGGCTGTGGGCCCCGTCATCCAGACCCCATCCTCGCGCCAGTCGACCCAGATCGTGCCGCCGTCCAGATCCACTTGCACCTTACGCCCAGTGAGGCCTCGACGTGAGGCAGCAACAGCGGTGGCGCAAGATGATGACCCCGAGGCCAGAGTGATCCCCACTCCTCGCTCCCACACCCGCATGCGGATGTGGTCGGGGGCGACTATTTGTGCGACCTGAACATTGGTGCGTTCGGGATAGAGTGGATGGTATTCGTAACGCGCGCCGAACTCTTCCATCGGAATGGCCTCGGCGTTGTCGACAAAGAAAGTGCAGTGCGGGTTGCCCATGCCGGTCGCTGTTGGACCACCTTCTATCGGCAGTTCCAGCGTGTCCATCTCTTCCGCCAGGGGAATCTCGTTCCAAAGAAGTTGGGGGTGCCCCATATTCACCGACGTCAGTCCATCGCCAGCGTCGCGGGCCTGCAGTGTGCCGCGTTCAGTTGTGAGCGTGAGTTCGGATTTGCCTGTTTCGTTCATCAAAAACCGGGCGATACAGCGAGTGGCGTTGCCGCACGCAGCCGAAGTCGACCCGTCGGCATTGTAGAACACCAGATGCGCATCCGCTTCACCGCGTTCGATAACCGCCAACTGATCGAATCCCACGCCGAACTGCCGGTGCCCGATTCCCCTGGCAAGGGCCGGGGTGACCGGCACGGCATGCGCGCGCGCATCGACAACGACAAAGTCGTTGCCCAACCCGTGCATCTTCATAAAGGCCAAACCGGTGTCGAGTATCTGTTGCATGGCGGGCGTATAACGCCGGTCCGGACATGAATCCACCCTGTCGCGTAGATTCCTGAAAAAAGGGGTTGACCCCCCAGTTCCACCTGCCTAATTAGGCCGCCTATCGGGGCGCCGAACTCATACGAATGACGGCGAACTGAAGTACGAAATAAGGTCTTGAACCCGGTCGGGTATTTACCTTACAGAGTGCTGCGGATCGAAGAGATCCTAAAAAGAGTGGGCCGTTAGCTCAGTTGGTAGAGCAACTGACTTTTAATCAGTGGGTCGCAGGTTCGAATCCTGCACGGCTCACCACTTAAGTCAAGCAAATACAAAAGCTTAGAGTAGGTGGTGCCCGCCCTGCGGGGTGGTGTGTTTGCCCAAACCAGTACAATACAAGCAATGCGGCTTGCTGTGGTGACTCGCTCAGTAAAAGCGCCCCGGAACTCATGCCCCCGAGGCGCTTCACCGATGCAGGCAGCAAGGAGACACTGCCGAGGTTTGCTCTGTTGGATTTACGAGGGACGGTCTCCAATGCCTTGCGCGGCTGGCGAAACAGCTTGCCGTTACTCTGCCATCTCCTGCGGCAACGGCTATCGTGAATGACTTTGCAATCGGGTCGGCGTCTTGGAGCTATCGCGGATGCGAATCCCTATTGCAACCAAGCTCCATAACGGTTTCGTACAGTTCAGGCAGTGGTTCCAGCCTGTCTTCCTGACCACACGCGGCGGGGTGTGGTCCAAGTCCATGACATGTTCACGCCGCTTATGCGAGCACGACGCTTGATCTCGCCCGTCCCAAATGCAGGGTTCTTGGCGTTGACATTGGTACTCTCGCCCACAATCGTGCAGCCATAGAAGGGCATCCGATGGCCTCCAGAATCGAGATGATTCAAGGCTTATCTATCGACGAAGACATTGTGGACCAGGTTCGAACAGCTACTGAAGTTTACCTAAAGGTACTTGTTTGTCTCGACAGCAATCATACACACGATCATGTGCTTGCCGAGTTAAATGCGTATGCCCCGCTTGTTTCTTCGGGTAGCTATTGCATTGTTTTCGATACAATCGTTGAGGATATGCCTCCCACTAAGTTCACTGATCGTCCATGGGGACCTGGAGACAACCCAAAGACTGCAGTTCATGATTGGTTGAAAGTCAATCCTGATTTCGAGATCGACAAGAGTATCGATCACAAGCTGCAAATTTCGGTGGCACCGGACGGCTTCTTACGGCGCCGATAGATTTGTCACGGTGGATTTCGACCAAACAGACAAAGTCCATGACAGGCCCGCGCTGATTGCCTAGAAATGCCTATTAGATTTGCTTTTGGAACCAGGTGATCCCAGTGGAGCAATTGGCGTTTACATACGAAATGGGTGTGGTCTCGGCGCTTTTGGCCTTCACGGTGTTCTTGTTTGTGTCCGAGATTGTAAGGATCGATCTTTCGGCCATCCTGGTGTTGGTCATTGTGGGTCTGCTGAGTTATGCACCGGGTCTCGAAAATCTGGCAAATGTTCCTCATCTGTTTGACGGGTTTGCGTCCAATGCCGTGATTTCGATCATTGCGGTCATGATCGTAGGGGCGGGTTTGGATAAAACGGGCCTAATGAACAAGGTCGCGTCCGTCATTTTGAAATATGGTGGTAAGTCTGAAAACCGAGTGCTGCCGATCGTTTCGGGCACAGTCGGTGTTATCTCATCATTCATGCAAAATGTCGGGGCGGCGGCGTTGTTCCTACCGGTGGTTAGCCGTATCTCATCGCGATCGGGTATTCCGTTGTCACGTTTGCTTATGCCCATGGGGTTTTGTGCCATTCTGGGGGGGACAATGACGATGGTCGGGTCCTCGCCCCTTATTCTGTTGAATGACCTGATCCAAACTGCAAACGAAGGACTGCCCGAAGCTCAGAAGATGGAACCCTTTGGATTGTTTTCCGTTACCCCCATCGGTGCGGTGCTGATCTTAACGGGGATCGCATATTTCCTGCTGCTGGGACGTTGGGTGCTGCCGGGTGATTCAGGGTCGGAGAGTACGGGTACCGGGCGCGGGACTCAGGAATATCTTCAGCGGGTCTACGGGCTGAAGGCCGATGTGTTCGAGGTTGTGGTTCCGGCCGACAGCCCGCTGGTTGGGCAGATTCTGGCAGATATCAACTTTGAAAATCACCTCTATATCATCTCGACCTTTTATCGTGGCAAGACCTCGATGGTTCAGGTGTTAACAGCCGAGATTGCCGCACCCTGTCGATTAGCGATTGTGGGTCGGCGCTGGGTTGTCGAAGAGTTTGCCGAAAAGTACGGGCTGACGGTGCTGCCTGATCTGGATGTGTTTGTCGAAGAGTTCGCACCCACGAATGCTGGGGTCGCAGAGGTGGTCGTGACGCCTGACAGCAAACTGATCGGCAAATGCCCTCGCGAATTGCTATTCCGCAAAACCTACGGAATGTCTTTGCTCGCCATCCACAGGGGTGAAGAGACGCTGAGTCATGTCGAGACTGAGACGCATGAATCCACCCAGATCGGGCTTGAGAAGTTCAAGGCTGGCGACATGTTGGTTGCTCATACCCGCTGGGACAACCTGATGCGGATAAAGCGTGATCCGGATTTTGTTGTGGTCACCTCGGACTTCCCGCAGGATGAATTGCGCCCGCAAAAGGTAGGCTGGGCGCTCTTGTTCTTCTTGATCTCATTGTCGCTGATCCTGTTCACGGATGTGCGGTTGTCGCTCTGCTTGCTGACCGGAGCCGCAGGAATGATGTTGACCCGGGTGCTCAGTGTTGACGAGGCGTATCGAGCAGTTGGATGGAACACGGTCTTTCTGCTGGCGTGTCTGATCCCGTTGGGTCAGGCGGTGCAGAATACCGGGACTGCGGCATGGATTGCGCAACAGATCATGATCATCTTGGATGGATGGCCGAATTGGGCGCTACAGGCGGGCGTCGCCATTCTGGCAACGGCATTTTCTCTGGTCATGTCAAACGTCGGCGCGACGGTTCTGTTGGTGCCCCTTGCGGTTTCAATTGCGGTTGCGGCGGGCGCCAACCCGGCGGTCTTTGCATTAACCGTCGCGATTTCGACCTCGAACAGTTTCATTATCCCGACCCATCAGGTGAATGCGCTGATCATGGGGCCAGCTGGGTACAAAGTGACCGATTTCGTCCGTTCGGGCGGGATCATGACGATCATTTTCTTGATCGTCTCACTGTTGATGCTGAATGTGATTTTCTGACCCTGTTAATCACCCAGCTAGGCTGATCGTTTGGCCCTGCTCTGACGCCTGTTGTGCGGCAAGGCCGATACGCACGGCCCAAATCCCATCACGCAGTGAGACCTCGGGTTTGGCGCGCTCGCCCCTGACCAGCTCCAGAAAGCCTTTGTGCTGGTAATAAGTCGAGCCATTGTGGTCGCCAGCCGCCAGCAACTCGGGATCAACGGGGATGTCGCGCTGGATTGGGCCTTTCGGTGCACGAGGGCTGATGATCAGCTGTGGTACAGGCGCGTCGCCCAAATGTTCGGGCCAGAAGCGGCCCGGGCCGGGCACAAGCGCTTCAATCTTGGCATCGCGCCCAATGGCCGAGATTTCTTCTTGATACCGCGAACCCTCGGCAAACATGCAAAGCTCGAGCATCGCGCGTGTGCCCGAAGCAAAATCGACAATGACATAGCCGTGGTCCAGAATATCTGGAGTATCGCCGTCATAAACTTCGTCCAAATGATTGACGGCTTGGCCACCGCTTGCGGAAACGCGAACCGGGTCTGATTGCAGGATCAGGCGCATGAGGTCGAAGAAGTGGCAACATTTTTCGACGAATGTACCGCCAGTGTTACGGTTGAACCGGTTCCAATTGCCGACCTTTTCGAGAAACGGAAAGCGGTGTTCGCGGATCGTGAGCATCTTGATCTCACCACCTGCGGTCGCGGCTTCATCGATCAGCGCCGTGATCGGGGGCATATAGCGATATTCCATCGCGACCCAGATCGGGTGCGGAAAATTGCGCTCTAACTCTTCAAGCCGTGCAAGATCGGCGGGATCAGTGAACAACGGTTTCTCGATTAACAGTGGCAGTGGGCGGGTTTCCGCAATCTCGGCCAGTTGATCAACATGCAGGTGGTTGGGGCTGGCGATGACCAGACAGTCCAGATCATTGACCGTCAGAAGGTCCTGAAGGGAAGACACCATCTGCGCGTCGGGTGCAATCGCCTGCGCCTTATGCGCCATCTCCGGGTCGGGTTCGAAGATTGCGGCGACTCGTGTGCCCTCAAGCAGAGCAATGTTGTGCAGGTGTTCCTGCCCCATCATGCCGCATCCGATCAGCCCGTAATTGGTGGTCCGGGTCATGCGCAGTTCCTTTTATTTCAGGCGTTGAACGTATGTGGCTCGATCTGGATCAAACCATGTTTTTGAAAACTCGATAGGTTCAGCTTTCTCAGACCAACTGAACCGTTCGATATACCCTGCGGCTTGGCCCGCAGGTTTGGTGAAGCCTTCAGGTGTCCAGTCGGGCAGGGCACTGACAGAAACGCGATCCTCTGCCCGTGTGATCCAGAAGCCAAGTTGTTGCTGGTAATAGCGATAAAGCGAGTCGGACAGCAGGTTCTGGTCGATGGTCCCGGCTGATTCGTCCAGCCAGATTTCTTCGACCGCGATGATTGTGTCATTCAGATAACGCATCCGACGTACACGCGAACCGCTATCAGACAGGCCGAATTCCGGCAGCTTCGCAGGCTTCTTAAGATGATCAACTGACAGAATATCGGCACGCGGTAACCCGCCGCCCTCGGGCAGTTCCAGCCGGAACATGGCATAGACGCTGTTCTGCGTTCCGGTCTCGCGGATGTAGTTGCCCGAGCCCTGAATACGCTCCAACATGCCTTTTTTCTCAAGCTCGGCGAGCGATTTTCGCAAGGTCCCGACCGAGACATTTAGGTTCGAAGCCATGTCCCGTTCAGGTGGAAGACGCTCACCATCAATCAGACGGCCCGCAGCTATATCGCGGATCAGAAGCTCTGAGATCTGGACATAGATCGGCAGGGCATTTGGATTGCGGCTGTTGGCGGACATTGAGGGCGCTTCACTCGGTCGCAGGAAAAATTGATACACTATTGATCTACATCAATGCGCTTGCTACGCAAGAGGAAAGTCAAAGATGTACGGAGCGTGAATCAAATGACCATCGTCCCCATCACATCCCCCGACCTGGATGCGGCCGAGGTTTCGTGGTTTGCAGCGCTTTGCTCGGATGACTACCAGTTTCTGGGTGTGCCCGATGGTGAACTGCGATCCAGCTGGGAGCATTGTTCGGGCATCGTGAAAGAGGCCGAGGCGCAAGGGTTTCGCAACATCCTGTGTCCGTCATCGTATCAGGTCGGTCAGGATACGTTGAGCTTTGTTGCAGGCTGCGCCCCGATCACTGAAAAGATCAACCTGCTGGCCGCCGTGCGCTGTGGTGAAATGCAGCCCATCATGCTGGCCCGCACCATCGCGACGCTGGACCACATGCTTAAGGGGCGGCTGACGGTTAACATCATCTCGTCCGATTTCCCGGGCGAGAAAGCCGACAGTGCGTACCGCTATCAGCGTTCGCGCGAAGCGGTCGAGATCCTGAAACAGGCCTGGACGCAGGACGAAATCAACCATGCGGGCGAGGTCTATAACTTTTCAGGCCTGACCACCGACCCGGCTCGGCCTTACCAGACCGGTGGCCCACTGCTGTATTTCGGCGGCTACTCGCCGTCTGCTTTGGACCTGTGCGGTGAACATTGCGATGTCTACCTGATGTGGCCGGAAACAAAGGATCAGTTGGCCGAGCGGATGAAAGCCGTTCATGCGGTTGCCGAGAATTACAATCGTACTCTGGACTACGGTCTGCGCGTCCACATGATTGTTCGCGATACCGAGGCTGAGGCACAGGAATACGCCGACTACATCGTCTCGAAACTGGATGACGAATATGGTCGTGCGATCCGCGAGCGGGCACTGGACGCGACATCCTTGGGCGTGGCGCATCAATCCAAGAACCGCGATCTGGCCGACGAATATGGCTATGTCGAACCTGGACTGTGGACCGGCGTCGGACGCGCACGGTCGGGCTGTGGTGCTGCGCTGGTCGGTTCGACCGATCAAGTTATGTCTAAAATCGAAGAGTATCAGAAGATGGGCATCCGCGCCTTCATCTTCTCGGGCTACCCGCACATGGACGAGGCCAAGCATTTTGGCGCCCGTGTGATGCCCAACCTGAAAACCTGCTCGCTTCCCGAAGCTTACGGGCGCGTGCCAGCAACCACCCCGGCAACCCCGCTGGGCAACGGAGTTCGTCGCTGATGCAACGTGTGAAACTATCTGACACGCTGGAAATGAGCCGTCTTGTCTATGGCATGTGGCGCTTGGGTGATGACAGTGACACCTCGACTGCGCATGTTGAGGCCAAGATTCAGGCCTGTCTGGATCAGGGCATCACCACCTTCGATCAGGCCGACATTTATGGCGGATACGCGGCCGAAGCCGTTCTGGGCAATGCCTTGCGCACCAATCCCAGCCTGCGCCAGAAAATGGAGATCGTCACCAAATGTGACATCGTCGCGCCGATGGGGCGTTATGCCGAGGCCAAGGTCAAATATTACGACACGTCGCGTGCGCATATTCTGAAATCGGTCGATACATCTCTGTCGGAAATGGCGATCGACCACATCGACTTGCTTCTGATCCACCGCCCGGATCCAATGATGGATCACCATGAAACCGGTGCGGCGCTGGATGAGGTGGTTGCCAGTGGCAAGGTCGGCGCGGTTGGTGTGTCCAACTTCCGCCCTTGGGACTGGTCTTTGCTGCAGTCGGCGATGAAAACCCAGTTGGTCACCAATCAGATCGAGATATCTCTGGGCGAGATCAGCCCGTTCACCAACGGTGATCTGGCGTTCCATCAACAGCATGGTCATCCGCTGATGGCGTGGTCCCCGCTTGGCGGGGGCCTTTTGATGGCGGGGAACCCTCCGGTTGGTGTTGTCGCGGATGAGATAGCCGAGGATTTCGGGGTGGACCGCGCCGCCGTTGCGGTTGCCTTCCTGCTCGCGCATCCGGCGAACATCCTGCCGGTTTTGGGCACAAATAATCTGGGCCGTATCAAACGCGCCTCGGATGCGTTGAAGGTCAAGCTGGATCGTGAAAGCTGGTACCGCCTGTATGAGGCGGCGCTGGGACATGAGGTGCCATGATGAACGCAATCTCGCGCGATATGAACCATACATTCGTCCCGCATAAGGACGACACGCGAACCCTGCGCGATGCTTTTGGCCGTTTTGCCACCGGAGTTACTGTCGTGACCTGCGACAGTGAGGATGGGCCAATCTGCATTACCGCCAACAGCTTTTCGTCCCTGTCGCTGGATCCGCCGCTGGTGATGTGGGCGGGCGACCGCAATTCGCGCCGGTTCCGCTATTTTCACGCGGCGCGTCACTTCAGTGTGCATGTTCTGTCTGCTGAACAGGCCGAGCTGTGCTTTGGCTGTTCAAAAGACGCCCATGCGCTGCGTGATATCGAACATGACCGTTGTGAAAACGGCACCCCGTTGTTGCCGGGCAGTCTTGCCCGGTTCGAATGCGAGCAGCACGCTTATCACGATGCAGGCGATCATGTGATCGTGGTGGGCAAAGTTCTGAAAGTCAGCATGGCGGATGGAGACGCGCTGACGTTCTTTGCCGGAAAACTCGGCCAATTCGCGCAGAGCTAAGCGCGATATGACGACTGCGGGTCAAACCCGCAGCTGACAGTGGGAGGATCCGCATGGGCGGACTGGCATCGGCGTTGACGCCGATTGCATTCGTGAACGAAACCGTGCTGCGTCTGGGCCGCGCGGTCGGTGTTGTTGCGATTGCAGTTATGGTTATCGCGATCCTGATTCAGGTGTTCTTCCGATATGTCTTGGGCAACGCCCTGCCATGGCCGGATGAGGCTGCCCGGTTCTGCATGCTCTGGATGACGGGCCTGATGGCCCCCACAGCTTTCCGTCGCGGAGGGTTCGTCGCCATCGATATGCTTGCGCGCTTCCTGCCGCGCGTGCTTGGTCAATCGCTCAATTTGTTCCTGCTGCTGATCTCGCTGGCCGTGCTGCTTGTTGCGGTCAATATCGGCTGGTCTGAGGTTACGGGCTTTGGTGGCCGGTTCGCCACTGCGGCGTTGTACCTGCCTACCTCTTTCGGGTTCGATGAATGGTACCGTATTCCGCGCAGTTGGATGATGGCCTCGCTGCTGGTTGGGATCATCTTGCTGATCTCGGTCAATATCGAACTGATCTTGCGGTCGATAGTAACCATGTTGGGCGGAGCACATCTTTTGCCTGAAATTCCCGAAGCTGCGGTGGGGGCTGAATAAATGCTGATTTGGTTCCTGCCCACCTTCCTGATTTTCCTGCTGATCGGCCTGCCGGTCTTTTTCGCACTGCTGGCAGCGCCCGGCATTCTGCTATGGCTTAGCGGTCAGACCAACGACATTACGCTGCTCTATCGCAATGTCTATAACGGTATGGATAGCTTCCCGCTGATGGCGATCCCTTTCTTCATGCTGGCCGGAGAACTGATGAACCGGGGCGGCATTACCATCCGACTTGTGGAGTTCAGCCAGGCCCTGATGGGCCACCTGCGGGGCGGCCTTGCGCATGTGAACGTCCTCAGCTCGATCCTGTTCGCGGGCCTTTCAGGATCCGCTGTCGCCGATACTTCGGCGCTTGGGTCAATGCTGATCCCGGCGATGGAGAAGCAAGGCTATACCCGCAAATTTGCCGCCGCGATCACGGCAGCCAGTTCGGTGATCGGGCCGATCATCCCGCCCTCGGGCATCATGATCATCTATGCCTATGTCATGGGTGAAAGTGTGGCTGCGCTCTTTCTCGCTGGCATCGTGCCTGGGGTCATGGTCGGTGTCGGTTTGATGCTCATGATCAAGCTGATGGCGGATCGCTACGACTTCCCGGTCGCCAGCCGTAAATACACTTGGCCGGAACGCCGTCAGGCCAGCCTAAAGGCGTTCTTCCCACTGATGACCCCTGTGATCATCCTGGGCGGAATACTGGGTGGCATCTTTACCCCAACCGAGGCCGCCGCAGTCGCAGTAGGGTATGCCTTCATCATCGGTTTCTTCGTCCTGCGCACATTGACGTGGAAAGAAGTCCCCGAAGTGCTCAGCAATGCAGGTATGACCTCAGCTGTCGTCCTGTTGTTGGTCGGGGCGGCAATGGCCTTCAAGACGGTGGTCAGCCTCAGCCATGCGCCCGAACAACTGGCCTCGCTGATCCTCAGCCTGTCGGAAAACCCGCTGATCCTGCTGTTCCTGATCAACCTGCTGCTGTTCATTGTTGGAATGTTCCTGGATGCAGGCCCTGCGATCATCATCCTTGGTCCGATCCTCGGTCCGATCTTCACCAGCCTCGGTGTAGACCCGATCCATTTTGCCATTATCATGAGCGTCAACCTGACTGTCGGTCTGGCCACCCCGCCCATGGGGCTGGTGCTGTTCGTAGCCGCCGCCGTGTCTCGGGAACGGGTTGAAACCATCGCCAAGGCAATCCTGCCGTTTCTGGCGGTCGAAATCATCGTGATCTTCTTGATCACATACATCCCCGCACTATCCATGACGATCCCGAGGATAACGGGATTTGCAAACTGAACTGAGTATCACAGGGAGGAAACGCATGCTCAGAAGATTTATCAAAACCGCAGCGGTGGCCACGTCGCTAGTGGCCGCGTCTGCGATTGCTGCGGCTGCCGCCGACTACACGCTACGCGCCACAGCAAACTCGAATGAAAACGACGAAGACTATGACGGTCTGGTCGTTTTCAAGAACTACGTTGAGGCGGCCTCGAACGGAGCCATTGAGGTTGAGCTGTTCATAGGTACGCAGCTCTGCTCGAACGGTGCCGAGTGTCTGCAGGGTGTGGCAGACGGTACGATCGACATCTACATCTCAACCTCTGGAGGGGCCTCGGGCATCTTCCCTTACGTGCAGGTTCTGGACCTGCCTTACCTGATGGCCGATGACCGCATTGCCGAACATGTCCTATCTGGTGATTTCACCCGGCAGATGCGCGACATGGCGCTGGAGGATTCCGGCGGTGCGATCCGTCTGATGACAATCGGCAATACAGGTGGCTGGCGCAACTTCGCCAATACGCAACGCCGTGTTGCTGAGCCGGCTGACATGGAAGGTCTGAAAATCCGCACCGTGGTTGCCGACCTGCCGCAGGAGCTGGTCAAAGCACTGGGTGCATCACCGACCCCGATCCCGTGGCCAGAACTGTTCACCAGCTTCCAGACCGGCGTGGTTGAGGGCTCAAAAAACGGCATCACTGACATCATGGGTATGAAGTTCCCTGATGCAGGCCTGCAATATGTCACGCTGGATGGGCATGCCTACATGGGTGCGCTGTGGTGGATGAACAACGCCAAGTTCCAGGAGATGCCAGAAGATATGCGCCGCGTGGTAGTCGACGGGTTTTATGCGCTGCAGCAAGCGACCTTTGCCTCACCCAAGCGCAAGTCGATCCAGGCGTATGAGGATTTCGTTGCCGGCGGTGGTGACCTTTATGTCCTTACACCCGACCAGAAAGCTGCTTTCAAAGAAGCCGCAACCCCGGTCTATGACTGGTTCCAGTCCAATGTGGCACGTGGTGATGAGATCTTTGTAGCGTTGACTGACGCTGTGGCAGCAGCCGAGGCGGATGTTAATGCCTCACGTGATGCGGATCTCAACTGAATTGCTGGGCCGGGCCCTGGGGTCCGGCCCTCACCGAAACGGGTACATCCACCCTTTGTAGTCGTTGACCAGAACATGCGCCTTCTCGATCTGCTCCGGCGACATTTTTTTGACCACTTCTTCAAGGCTGATCGCCGCATCGGGGTCGCCGCCAATGGTGCTGAGCGTGTACCACATGTACGCTCGAACCAGATCAGGCGCGGGCATGCCCAGACCCAACTCGTAGTACCAACCGATACCAGATTGCGCCCCGGGATGACCTTTCATCGAGGCGCGCAAGTACCATTCAAACGCGCGTTCATAGTCCTGTTCGACTCCAAGTCCCAACCCGTACATCACACCGATCAATTCCTCGGCTTCGGCATTGCCGGACCGCGCTGCCGGCAGCAATTCCTCACGCGCGGCTTCAAACTCTCCGGCCTCCATCAGATCGCGTGCTTTTTCCAGTTCAGCCAGCGCTGGGGTCGCGAGAAGGCACAGGGCAAATACAAACTGGCGCATGGGGTTGCTTTCCTTTTGGCAGGGGCTGCGGCAGCTCAGGATCTGCCGCGCCCGCTGACGGATGACGATTTCATCCCCTTTGATATGGAACAGGCCGCCATCGGTCATCAACTGTTTTACGATCCGATCTTGTCGGGCAACCAGAACATCAGCTGTGCCCACTGCCACCACCCGGATTTTGGCACCTCGGACGGGTTGTCGCTGGGCATTGGCGAGGGCGGGCAGGGGCTTGGCCCAGATCGCACGCCGGGCACCGGAGCGGACAAAATCCGCAAGCGTATTCCCCGCAATTCGCCGGGGCTTTGGAACCTTGGGGCAAAGGACCTTCACACGGTCTTCCATGACGGTCGCCTAAGTATCTCTGACGTCTACGGTAACGGCTTCAATTCGCCCGCGCAGGAGTGGTTGCCGGACGGCTTGAATTCGCTGCTGGCCGCGCAGGCGCTTTTCCCGCTGACTTCGCAGTTTGAAATGGCCGGGAATGTGGCCGAAAATCAGGTCACCGGCGCGGTGCATGACCGCATCGACAAGGGCTGGCCGATCCTCGCCAAACGGGTACGCACAGATCCGCGCTATGGGCCCGCAATGGTCAAGGCGTTCGACGAAATCAATACCTCCGAAGACGTAACGATCACTCAGATCGCCAACGTGCTGGCCGCGTTCATGGCGCTGGAATGGCGCAGCACCGACAGTCCGTTCGACCAATATCTGGCCGGAGACCATGCCGCTCTGACGCCAGAGCAATACGGTGGTATGACCTTGTTCTATGGTGAGGCAGGTTGCGCAAACTGCCATTCCGGCCCGTTGCTATCGGATCAAAAATTCCACGCGCTGAGCCTGCCGCCATTTGGACCGGGCAAGACCCGCCAATGGGACCCCTATGCCCGCGACGTGGGTCATATGGGTGAAAGCAACCGTCTTGAGGACGCCTATCGTTTCCGCACACCGATGCTGCGCAATGTGACAGAGACGGCGCCCTATGGTCACAACGGTGCCTTTCCCGATCTGGAAGGCATTATTCGCCACCACTTGAACCCATCTCAGAGCCTCGCTGCCTGGACCCCTGATTTGGCCGGGCTGCCCAACGTGCCGTGGCTTGAGAATGTTGATTTCATCGTCTGGCAGGACCGGTTCGAGATGGAGCGTCATCGCCAGAAAATTGACATCGAACCGCTGGAACTGACCGATGCCCAGGTCGCAGATCTGGTGGCGTTCATGGGTGCATTGACCGGGACCACACTGGATGCGCCACTGTTTGGTGTGCCAGATGGGTTTGAGCCCTAGAAACCCACCGAACGTCATTGGAAATTTACCTGAAATCTCATAATGATCGGTGCAAAACAGCCGCCGAGAGTTTCAATGCAGTATCACAACAAGCCCTTTGATCAGCTTCAGATCGGAGAAACCGCCGAGTTGACCCGGTTCTGCACAGAGGATGATTTTTATGTCTTCGCATCGAATTCCGGCAACCATAACCCTTTAAACCTGGCCGACGAAGATGGGGACGGTGATAACATAAACGAGGCGATCGCGCCCGAGATGTTTCTTGGGGCTCTGATCTCGGCCGTTTTGGGGAATATCCTGCCGGGCGCGGGTACGCTGTATAAGTCGCAAAGCTTGGATTTTAGCGCCCGGGCATATGCGGGTGAAGAACTGCTGGCCAGAGTTACGGTTATCGAAAAACGCGATAACCGCGAGGTAGTTCTGGAAACTCAGGTGATGCGCCCTATTGATGAAGCGCTGATCGTGTCCGGCATCGCGGTCGTGATCGCTCCGGAGAAAGAACTGTCATTCAATGAGATTGAAGTGCCTGGTCTGGTCGTCGAGCGGCACCGGCATTTTGATGCACTGCTCGATCGCTCGCGCCCGCTGCCTCCGATCCCCACGGCAGTTGTCGCCCCAGAAGAGCCCAACTCGCTGGGGGGGGCCTTATTGGCGGCGCGTGAAACCATCATCAAGCCGGTCCTGATAGGTGACCCCGACAAGATTGCTGCAGCAGCGCGTGAGATTGAGTTGCCCTTGGGTGACGTTGAGATCGTTCCCGTTAAGGACCATCTGGACGCCGCCAACAAAGCGGTTGATCTGGTTGTCGAAGGACATGTTGAAGCATTGATGAAGGGGCATCTTCATACGGACGAACTGCTACGGGCGGCGTTGCGGCGGGATCGTGGACTTCGCGCGGGGCGCCGATTTACGCATGTCTTCGTCATGGATATACCCGGCCAGCCGCATCCCTTGCTGGTGACCGATGCGGCCATCAATATCGAGCCGGATCTGGAAACCAAGATCGACATCACGCAGAACGCGATCGATCTGGCAATCTCAATCGGAATTGGCGCTCCGAAAGTGGGTGTTCTGTCGGCGGTCGAGACGGTGAATCCGGCTATCCGGTCGTCGATTGATGCCGCATTGCTGTCGAAGATGGCCGAGCGGGGGCAGATCAGGGGTGGCTTGGTCGATGGGCCGCTTGCCATGGACAACGCGGTCAGCCTGGCCGCGGCGCGCACCAAAGGGATCGTGTCCGAGGTGGCCGGACGGGCAGACATTCTTGTCGTACCCAATCTGGACGCAGGCAACATGCTAGCCAAGCAACTGACGTATATCGCGCACGCCGAGGCTGCCGGGGTGGTGCTGGGCGCGCGCGTACCGATTATTCTGACCAGTCGCGCAGATGGCGAAAAGGCGCGGCTGGTTTCCTGTGCCGTCGCGGCCCTGCATGCGGCGCGGATGTCGGGTAAGATCTGATGGACCATATCATCACACTGAATTCAGGCTCGTCCTCGCTGAAGTTTGGGTTGTTCTCCGCGGGCGAAGCAGATCCGATCCTTGTCTGTTCGGGAGAGGTGGAACGCATCGGCAGCCCTGCGGCGCGCATCAAAGCAGAGACCACGGATGGCCGTGTGCTGGCCGATACCACATCCGAGGCGCTGCGTGATCAGGCCAGCGCCCTGGACTATATTCTGGATTTGCTGGAACGGCAGTTTCCGTCGGCGGGCGTGACCGCGGTTGGACACCGCATCGTGCATGGCGGCCCGGATAATGACAGGCCCATTCTGCTGACCCCCGAAAGCTTGCAGATGCTGGAAAAACTCGAGCCTTTTGCGCCCCTGCACCAACCTTACAATCTGCAGGGCGCACGTACTGCGATGGACAGGTTCCCCAATGCCAAGCAGGTTGCCTGTTTCGATACCGCTTTTCACCGCCACCACCCTTGGGTCAATGACACCTTCGCATTGCCGACCGAGTATTACGATATGGGCGTTCGGCGCTATGGCTTCCACGGTCTGAGCTATGATTACATCTCGGACCATCTGGCCAAGACTGCGCCGCTGATACATGGCGGACGGGTGGTTGTGGCGCATCTTGGCAACGGTGCCTCGATGTGCGCCATGATCGGAGGTCGCTCGGTCGGTTCAAGCATGGGGTTCTCGGCCATGGATGGTTTGCCGATGGGAACGCGTTGTGGCCAGCTGGATCCGGGCGTTGTGCTGTATCTGATGGATCAGCAAGGCATGAATGCGGATGAGATTTCGGATCTTCTGTATCGTAAATCCGGGTTGCTTGGCCTTTCCGGAATGACCAATGATATGCGTACGCTTGAGGCCTCGAATACGCCGGGTGCACGCAATGCCATCAACTACTACACGTTCCGGATACGCCGCGAGCTGGGCGCTTTGGCCGCCGTGTTGGGAGGTCTGGACGCCGTCGTGTTTACCGGCGGGATCGGTGAGAACTCGACCTATATCCGCGACCGTATCTGCACTGACATGGGGTGGTTGGGTCTTGAACTGGACCACGATGCAAACGCGGACAATCTGCGCGTCATCTCGACCGACCTGTCACGTGTGAAACTGATGGTCATTCCGACGAACGAGGAACTGGTGATCGCGCGTGCCGCGGCTGAGAAAGCCGCATAAATCCCAGTTTTTAGGCTTCTGCGCGCAAAATAATTTGGGAGATCGGGAAAAAAATCGCAGCACTACGGGAATCCCCCAATTTCGCGATCCGCGCAGGTGCGTTAACTTTTCATTAACTACCGGGCCAGTGCGCCCAATCCACTTTCACTAATTTCCCCCGATGAGGGGCTGGCTTCTTACCCCCTTGGCCGGCCCCTCGACCTTTTTTGGGGTCTATGCCTGCGTCAGGATTTTCCGAACAAGTGCAGGCAGTGCGGTACTGTTATCATAGCTGAGCGTGTGCGGCATGTCCGAAACCGGCGACTTTCGATATCCCTGTTCAAACAGCAAAAACGGAACCTGAGCCCGTTGCGCAGTTTCGGCATCAACCTCACTGTCGCCAACGAAGATCTGTGGGCCTGCGGCTTGAAGGGTCTTGAAACAGGCGTGCAAGTGCTCTGGATCGGGTTTGCGTATATCCAGCGTGTCTCCACCAAAGACCGTGTTGAAATAGGGTAGCAGGCCAAGTTCGCCCAGCACATGCCGGGCAGGGGCTTCGGGTTTGTTGGTGCAGACCCCAAGCGCACAGCCCATATCGCGAAGCTCATCCAGCGCCTGGATCACGCCGGGATAAACTACGGTCTGATCGCAGGCGCCTGCATTGTAGTGCTTCAGAGTAAGCTGTGTCAGGTCCTTGTGAAGCGTTGGCTCCAGCCCGCAATGCATCATCGCCCGCTCGACCAGCTTGGGTAATCCGTTCCCGACGAATCCCCGGATCGTATCCTGAGGCAAGGCGGGGTGCCCCTGATCGTGCAGCATTCGGTTTACCGCAGCTGCAAGGTCGGCAAGGCTGTCTATCAGGGTGCCATCCAGATCAAATACGACAACTGCTGCCATCTGCGAATCCGCCTTTGTTTGTTGATATCCAATGCCTAGGTCGTGCTGTGCGACGGCGCAATAGAGACCCGTGGGAGCGATTGAAAAAACAGCAGCTTGACAAACCTTACTATTTTTATCAGATTAATCACACGAACAGATAGCCAGCCCAAAACAGGGTCAGCCAGATCAAGCGAAACGAAGACAGACAAGGCCAAGTGCCACAGATGCTCTGGAGATGCCCCAATGAACGCGCAAACCCCTACCTCGACCCTTAGCTTCGCTGTTTCGATGCTTCCGGCCCACAAGGCGGAAGACCTCACCAATGGCGGCAATTTGGCCCATATCGAGCTGGGCGATCAGCTTTATACGCTGCGTATCACCCGCGCAGGCAAACTGATCCTGACAAAATGAGCGCACCTTCTTCGCGTGGCGGGGCGGCTGTTGGCCGTCTGGCTGACCTGAACCCCATTGAGGCCGGAGCCGTCATGTATCTGCGGCTTTGGGGTGATGGGGTCGAAGGCCGGGCAAATGCCGCAAACGATTTTGACATCGCGCTGGGTGCAGATCAGGGACGCGCCACGATGCTGACGCTGGACCGGCTGTGTTCACTTTGTGCACATCACGGTCGCCGTCCGCTGGTGCGTCATGGGCTGGGATGTGCATGTCTGGGCGCTGATGAGAATTGTTTTGCCCAGATGATCGGTGCCGCCTCTGAAGGGGCGCGTGAAGATGCAATGATGATGGCCTCGCTGATCGTACGGCCCGATTTCGCCCCGGCACTGGCCTCGTTGTCCGAGGAACTGGGCTTGGCGTTACGCCGGATGACCATTTCGATCCCTTTGCCGACGACCGGGCACCACCCCCCACATTCAGTGCTCCACTGATCGACGGCGACAAAACCCCAGCAATTTCGCTGGGGTTTTGTGTTTCTTAGCTGCAGCCGCAGCCCGCATGATGATGATCGTAATCGCACATGGGGGCAGGGCTGTAGTCACCCACTTCGCCAAGAACCTCCCGCAGCGCCCAAAGAATCATGTCGACGTCCTCTGCTTCGATGGTTAGCGGTGGCCGGATTTTCAGGATATTGTCCTTGGGTCCCTCGCTGCCGATCAGAATGCGATGATCGCGCATCCGATTCTTGACGTAGCTGCAAATCTCACCGCTTTCCGAGCCATCCGGGTTAATCAGTTCCACACCCAAGAAGAGGCCGATACCGCGCACATCGCCGACACAGCCAAAGTCCGCTTCGATCTGTTTGAGGCCATCCAGCAGGTGAGCCCCCATCACACGGGCGTTCTCTTGAAGGCCTTCATCGTCGACGATGTCCAGCACCTCTTTTCCGATCCGGCAGGACAGGGTTGAGCCGCCGAAGGTCGAGAAAAACTCGATCCCGTTGTCGAAGCTTTCGGCGATCTCTTTGGTAGTGACCAGCACACCCAGCGGGTGGCCGTTGCCGATGGGCTTCCCCATTACCACTATGTCAGGCAGCGCGCCCTGATGTTCAAAGCCGAAGTAATAGTCGCCCAGGCGCCCGAGGCCAGTCTGGACTTCATCGGCAATGCAGACCCCTCCGGCGGCACGGATTTTTTCATATATCGCAGACAGATAGCCTTTTGGTGGAATGATCTGTCCCCCGACCGAGGGGAATGTTTCAGCGATGAACCCGGCTAGGCCTTGCCCTTTTGCCTGCAATGCCGAAATCGCCGGATCAATCAGGTCAGCAAACTTCCGAGCACACTCGGGGTCATCACGCCGGAACGAGCCGCGATAGTCATCCGCGACCTCAATCAGTTCCACCCAATCTGCCTGCCCAATACCGCCAGGTTTGTTGAATTTGTAGGCCGAGATCGCCACCGCAGCGTTTGTGTTGCCGTGATAGCCGTGATCGGGCGTCACGATCCCTTTTGCCCCGGTATGCGCGCGCGCCAGACGCAGAGCCAATTCGTTGGCCTCTGTCCCTGAGTTGACGAAGAAACAGACCTCAAGGTGATCCGGCAGTTTCGACAATACCTTGTCGGCAAAAGCGGTTTGCGCCGGGTGCAGATAGCGTGTGTTCGAATTCATGCGCTTCAGCTGATCCGCTGCAACCGCCTGAATACGCGGATGCGCATGGCCTACATGCGGAACGTTGTTGTAGGCATCCAGATAGGGTCGCCCCCATTCATCGAACAGGTGATGCCTCCAGCCACGCACCAGCATGACCGGGTCGTCGTATGTCAGGCTGAGATTGCCGCCGAAGTGTTCGCGCCTGTCCTGTAGAATCGCCTGCTTGTCGGTTGGTTGATAGAAAACCTTTTCATCAGGCAAGTTCAACAGTGCTGCGGGGTTGGGGCAGACCGCGTGCCAAAGCTCGAGCTCATCAGGATCCGCTACGCCCGGCCAGTCGGCCTGCATACCGTCGGTCGTCAGCGCCAGTTGGAAATGCACATGCGGGGCCCATCCGCCATTCTGACTGGCATCGCCCAGACGGGCAAAAGCTGCACCCTGAGCCACCGGGTCACCTGGTTTCAAACGCTCACTCACCTCAGGGTCCAGATGGCCATAAAGCGTGTAGAATGCATCCCCTTCGGGCGTTTCGTGGTGCAGGATCACAACCCCGCCATAGTCGAGATGCGCGTCCCTGTTTTCAACCGCTTCGACCCGACCGCTGAGAGGTGCATGCAGCACTGTTCCGGCGGGTGCAAACACATCCACGGCCAGATGCACTGTGCGCCGATCCGACGCTTTCCACGGTCCCTTGCGAAACCCCGGCTCAGCATAGATCAGGCGTGGCTCGCTGTAATACCCAAGCCAGAGACCATCCCCAAACTCCTCACCAACCCGCGCCGCCTCGTCCAGCGGCATGTGGAACGGGTTTTGAGGCCAGGTTGAGTTTTCCACCGACAGTGAGCCCATCGGTGCGTCGCTCAGATTCTGCCCGAACATCTGCGCGAATTGTCCGCGATGGCCGGACAGGTAGGCGTGAATGCGCTCGGCCCCGTCCACAACGGGCAAGCCACACGCTGCGCGCAATCGGGCGGGCATGAGTGCGCCATTGATTGCCTCATTTTCAATCAATCGCCACGCTGGGGCCTGGCTGATCGTGACATACGGATCATCCGGGTTCTCAATCGCCATCAGCGTCGAATTCACCACGGACACCGCCAACCGTGCTTGCAACAAAGGCCAGATCAGGTCGATCTCATCCGGGCGTAACCGATTGGCGGCGTGATACCCGCGTACCAGCGCAGCCAATGCGCGCTCGGGTTTAGGGTGGTCCAGAACGACATAGGCCCCGGCAATAGCCAGATCGCAAACGCGCGGCGCCGCGCACATGTCGCCAAGATCGATCAGACCCGAGATGCTGCGTCGTTCGCCCAGATTGCCTTCGACAAGGATATTGTAATCATTGGCATCATTGTGAATCGCCTGCTTTGGCAATGCACCCAGTTGATCAGAGATTGCCTCAAAATCCTCAGCGATTTGTTGAACGCGCGCGCGTCTTGCCGGATCAGAGATGGCCTCTAGTTGGTCGACGATCCAACTCGCCCGCGTCAAATCCCATTTGAAATCCGCGCGATGCAAGCCCTCGTGGGTGAACCCCTCCAGCGCCCGGTCGGTTGCGCCCAGAACACGGCCCAGTTTTAGTATCAGGTCTTCGGTCTTGGGCGCGCTGCTTGCATAGCATGCCCCCGGCAGTCGTTCCTGCAGCCAGACCTGTCGCGGTTGCCCATGCGCGTCGGCAATCTCAGGTAACATCATCCCGTTCAAATCGGGATAAACGGCAGGAAAGGGCAATCCGGGCGCTGCTGCGCTGAGATGTCCCAGCGCCTTGATCTGTAGATCGACCAATGCCGCATCGCACCCCGCGCGCATCACCTTGAGCACATAATCCTGCCCGTTGGTGGCTTTGACCACAAAGTTGAGGTCGTACTCCCCATCCAGACGCGTCAGACGGGCGTCCAGACCCCAGTGTTCACGCAGGCGACCAGCCCAGAAAGTGTTCAAGTCGCTCATGCGCTATCTCTTGCAACTGCCACGGTGATCCTCTTCATCTGGCCAAAAATATCTTCGGGCGGAGTCGCGCCCTGGCGCGATGGGGCAGACAGCCCCCCCTTTGCTCAGTCCAGTGCTCGCAACCGTTTGAACAACGAGGACGTATCCCACCGGCCTCCGCCAAGTTTCTGCACGTCTTTGTAGAACTGGTCGACCAGCGCCGTCACTGGTAGTGAAGCCCCGGTCTCATTGGCGGTATCTAGACAGATTCCCAGATCCTTGCGCATCCAGTCGACTGCAAAGCCATGCTCAAAATGGTCATCCAGCATAGTCTCATACCGGTTCGCCATCTGCCAGCTGCCTGCCGCGCCTTGGCTAATCACCTCGACCACAGCCCGACCATCCAGCCCAGCCTTTTCGGCAAAATGTAATGCTTCGCTCAGGCCCTGCACCAGCCCTGCAATCGCGATCTGGTTGCACATTTTGGTCATTTGACCCGCGCCGCTGTCTCCAATGCGGCGGCAGATTTTGGAATAGACCTGCATCACCGGCTCAGCAGCACGATAAGCGTCCATGTCACCGCCGCACATGATCGATAGCACACCATTTTCGGCTCCCGCCTGACCGCCCGAGATCGGGGCGTCCACAAAAGCAACCCCCTGTGTCTTGCCAGCCTCGTACAACTCGCGCGTGACCTTGGCCGAGACGGTGGTGTGATCAACAAATACCGCACCCTTGGCCATTCCGTGAAAGGCGCCATCTTCACCTGTGCAAACCATACGCAGATCGTCGTCATTGCCAACGCAGGCCATCACGAACTCTGCCCCTTCTGCGGCTTGCCGCGGTGTCAGGGCCATCGCGCCGCCATGCTGGGCGACCCAAGCCTCGGCCTTGGATGCGGTGCGGTTGTAGACGGTGACTTCGTGGCCGGCAGCCTGAAGATGCCCGGCCATCGGGTAGCCCATGACGCCTAGGCCAAGGAACGCAACTTTTGCCATGTGATGATCCTCTCTGTTATCCGCTCCTGCCTCGAGCGGACGGCAGGTCGTGATGTTTAGAAAGGACAAAGCAAAGCTTGGGCCAAAGGGCAACCCTGCGTCACAATTTGCTGCCCAGATCCATAGGGATCGCGCGCCATTCGTTTCACATCTGAACTGGCGCGGATTTCAGCTTCGTATATCGCCAGCAGCTTTGAGCTCAGCCAATTCCCGCAGCAAACGCTGGTTTTCTGCTTGCAGAACAGCCAGTTGCTGACCCAGATCATTCAGATGTGGCCGAAGCTCGGCCTCGGTAAAGCGCGGCGTGATGTGGCGGGGGCAATTCCAGTCAAACGCTTCAACTTTGATGATCGCGGCCCGTTCTGCCTCGGTCTCGGAGCCTTTGATGTAAAGATCAGTTGCTGCCGCGGCACCTTCCTTGAATGTCATCCGCCCAAGAATCTTGAGACGGCGCTGGTTCGCGTAATCCATCAAGATCAACGCCACATGGTCGTTTCCATCCAGGTTGCCGCGCGAGATATATTGTTTGTTACCAGACAGGTCCGCATAGCCGATGGTGTGCGGGTCCAGCACTTTCAGAAACCCTATCGGCCCACCGCGAAACTGCACATAAGGCCAGCCGGTTTCTGAGACGGTGGCCTGATAGAACCCGTCGCGGGCGCGAATGAACGCCTCTTCGGTCGGTCCGATTTGGTAGCCCTGTTTTGGTCCTAGGCTCAGGAATTTCGCGTAGGTCGCTGCGGATCCCATCCGCTCTTGATGGGCGCGAACGGCAGGTGTGAAGGTCAGTTCAGAAAAGGCGCGGGGCATTATGCTGTCTCCTGCGTCGTCCGGGGCGTATGCGCAATATGGTCGATGATGGCCTGCTCTGTCAGGCGTGGGAACACAGATGTGAACGTTTGGCCCCAAATTCGGCAATGGTGCCAAGGACGTTGCGTAGTATCTGTCCTGGACGCCACGTCACATGGATTGGAAGGAATCACACACCCGGCTAGTTTTGGGCAAACACCTGATCTGGAGAGCTATTTGATGTCGCTTTTTACCAGCACCGCCGCCTGGGTTACTGACGAACACCGAATGTTTGCTGAAATGGCGGGCCGGTTCATGGATGATGCCTTGGTACCCAATACCGAGAAATGGGCCGAGAACGGGGCGGTTGATCGTACTTTTTGGCTGCAGGCGGGAGAGACGGGTCTGATGGCCGGTTCGATTGCTGAGGAATATGGTGGCGTCGGCGGCGGGATGGGCTTCGATTCCGTTACTTTGTATGAGCAGACTGCGCGCGGGGACGCAGGATGGGGATATGGCATCCAGTCTATCGTGACCCACTACATCACCGCTTATGGCAGTGAGGATCAGAAACAGAAGTGGCTGCCGAAACTGGCCTCTGGTGAGATGATCGGCGCGCTGGCCATGACCGAGCCGGGCACGGGATCGGATGTGCAGGCGGTGAAGACGACCGCTGAGAAGGATGGCAATTCTTATCGGCTCAACGGGTCCAAGATATTTATCACCAACGGGCAATCGGCTGATCTGGTTATCGTGGCTGCCAAAACTGACAAGTCGTTAGGGGCGAAGGGTGTCTCTCTGATTGTGGTCGAAACCGACGGGGCTGACGGATTCCGGAGGGGGCGGAACCTCAAGAAACTGGGAATGAAGGGCAACGATACGGCTGAGCTGTTCTTCGAAGACGTAAAGGTGCCAATGACCAACCTGCTGGGCCCGGAAGAGGGGCAGGGGTTCTATCAACTGATGAAGCAGTTGCCGTGGGAGCGGCTGACCATCGGGATCATGGCGCTGGGCGCGATCGATTTCGCCATATCGCAGACGGTGGAATACGTGCAGGAGCGCAAGGCGTTCGGACAGCGGGTGATGGATTTCCAGAACACACGTTTCAAGTTGGCCGAGTGTAAAACCAAGGCCGAGGTGCTGCGCAGTTTCGTCAATGACTGCATTGGTAAACTGGAGGCCGGTGAATTGGATGCCGCGACGGCCTCGATGGTGAAATACTGGGGCTCTGAGGTGCAGAACGAAGTGATGCACGAATGCCTGCAACTGTTCGGCGGCTATGGGTTCATGATGGAATACCCGATCGCGCGGCTCTATGCGGATGCGCGGGTCCAGATGATCTATGGCGGGACGAATGAAGTCATGAAAGAACTCATCGCCCGTTCGCTGGACGTCTGAACCAAAACACTCCCGCCCGTCGTCCACATTCCTTACGGAACGTCTCCTCCCGTTGGGCTAGGCAGGCGCGGACGCAGCCCGCGCCTGCCTGGCCCCCTGCCGTCCGCAAGACGCAAGGCCGAAGGCCGCGCAGGGTTTGGCTGTTGCTGGCGTTGATGCCTGACACGTCGCCTGCCATTGTGATCACGGAGTAGTCAGACCTGAAGGGAACCCGGTATGGAGAAGTCCAACAAAGATCGCATATCTGCCCTGCTCAAAAGCATCGAAACGGGCGATCCGGGTCCGGTTTCGGTGGTAAATGAAGCACGATATATCCAGCACAATCCGCAAACCCATGAAGGCAGCGAAGGGCTTGCATCCCTATTCAAACGGCTGTCCCAGACCTCACCGCGCGTGAATATCGTACGCGCCTTTGAAGACGGCGATTTTGTCTTCGCGCATACGGAATATGATTTCTCACGGCGGAATATCGGCTTCGAAGTGTTCCGGTTCGAAGACGGGCAAGCGGTAGAGCATTGGGACAATATCCAGAAACGGATGGGGCCAAACGGCTCGGATCACAGTATGGTGGATGGTCCGACCGAAGTTCGGGATGTCGAGCAAACCGAGGAAAACCGGGCCTTTGTTCGCGCCTTCGTCGAAACCGCGTTGATTGCCGGGAACCTCGACCAGATAGAGGCCTGTATCAACACTTACGCTTACGTAGAACACAGTCCGCAGTTCTCTGATAATTTGACTGCCTTGAGGACCGCATTGGCCGATAGGAACGCCCTAAACTATCAGCATCTGCATCGGGTATTGGCGGAAGGGGATTTTGTACTGACCGTGTGCGAAGGTGAATATCAGGGCACTCACAGCGCATTTTATGATCTGTACCGCGTTGCAGATGGCAAGATCGTCGAACACTGGGACACGGTTGAGTCCATTGCACCACGCAGCGAATGGAAAAATGACAACGGCAAGTTCTAAGGCCGCGTTAGGCGTGGGCGTCTGCCCCAATCTGTTCACTGATCCAGGCTTGGAAAGACCGTAGAGGCTCGGGCATCGAGCGGTCATTCGGCCAGACCAGATAATAGCTGCCAAGGCTCACGCGCGGCCCGTCCCATGCCTGGACAAGCCGCCCGGTGCGCAAATCATCCTGCACCAGATATGACGGTAACAGAGCCACGCCCAACCCATGAATCGTGGCCTGAATCATGGTCGAAAACTGATCGAACAGCATTCCCCGTAGGCCGGTGACGGGCTGGCCCTGTATCTCAAACCAGCGCTCCCAGGCATCCGGACGCGACTCCAGATGCAGCAGTGGCGCGGCGCGGAGAGCACCCAAGCTATTGAAATTGACAGCGGTAAGGGCAGGGGCGCAGACGGGCAGGACTTCTTCCCGCATGATCGGTAAATACTGAACGCCCGCCCAGTCTTGCTGACCGAAATGGATCGCGGCATCAAATGATTCAGACATGAAATCAAACGGTTTGAGGCGGGTACCCAGATTGACGGTGACCTCAGGGTGCCGTCGCGCAAAATCCTGAAGGCGGGGTGCCAGCCAATGCATGCCGAACGCGGGAAGGATCGATAGATCAAGTGACCCACCCGCCGGGTTGGCTTTGAGTTTCAGTGCGGCCTGCGCCAGATCCTGAACAGCAGACCTTGCGGTTTGCACATAGTCTTTGGCTGCTGGCGTCAAGTGCAATCGCATCTGGCTGCGCTCAATCAATTGCACGCCCAGCTGATCCTCCATCGTCTTCAATTGCCGGCTGATCGCGCTTTGTGTCAAGGACAGCTCAGCCGCAGCAGCAGATGCGCTGCCCAGCCGATCTACGGCTTCAAGCGCAAGCAAGGACGAGATTGAAGGCAAGAAACGGCGGGGTGCAATCATATGACAATTCCTCATACCTATTGAACGCAATAGCACTGGTTTTTTCCTACCGCCAGAGCGATGAGTGGTGCGCCACATCACTTTTGTGGTCGAGCGGGTGCCGTACCATCCGCGATCTTGAAATTCACGTCGGAGCGCGGGACAAATCAGCAAGCGGGTCGCGCCCGCGCAGAGGTTCCCCAAGGCCGATGACACCAACAAGACAAAAGCGAGAGACATGGACCGCGCCCAGATCGTACATGAGAATTTCCTGACCCGTGTCGCAAATCGTGATTTTCCCGACGGAGCCCCGCCGCGCGTCGGTCTGGGCGATTCTGAAGCCGTTTCGCTATTCCGGTCGCAAGTTCTCAGCCGCGCGTTGGATCGGACCAGCCGGGCGATGCAGAAGGCAGGGCAGGGGTTCTACACCATCGGCTCATCTGGCCACGAAGGGATGGCCGCCGTCGCGCACGCATTGCGCCCAAGCGATATTGCCTTTCTGCATTACCGGGATGCTGCGTTTCAGATCGCGCGCGCCGAACAGGTGCCGGGCCAGCAGATCGCGTGGGATATGCTGCTCAGCTTTGCGTGCTCGAAAGAGGACCCGACCTCGGGCGGGCGGCACAAGGTGTTGGGATCAAGGGCGCTGATGATCCCGCCGCAGACCTCGACCATCGCCAGCCATTTGCCCAAAGCCGTTGGTGCGGCTTATGCGCTGGGGGCAGCCCGGCGACATGCGCCCGAACATCGCGTGTTGCCGGAAGACGGGATTGCGATGTGTTCATTTGGGGATGCCTCGGCCAATCACTCCACCGCGCAGGGGGCGATCAACACGTCAGGCTGGACCAGTGTGCAATCGACACCGCTGCCGCTGCTGTTCGTGTGTGAAGACAACGGGATCGGGATTTCGGTCAAAACGCCCAAGGGCTGGATTCAGGCGTCGATGGAGCATCGTCCGGGGATCAAGTATTTTCAGGCCAATGGGTTGGACATTTATGAAACCCATGCGGTCGCGAAAGAGGCTGCAAATTATGTCCGCAAGCGCAGGAAACCGGCCTTCCTGCATCTCAGAACGGTGCGGCTTTATGGCCATGCCGGGGCGGATGTGCCCACGACCTATCTGCCGAAAACTGAGGTTGAGGCGGATGAGGCCAATGATCCGCTTTTGCACACCGTACGACTGCTGGATCAGGCGGGTGCATTGTCGCCGGATCAGGCGTTAAAAATCTACAGCGATACCTGCACCCGAACGGATCGTGTGGCTACAGAGGCTGCCAGCCGTCCCCATCTTGCCAATGCGACCGAAGTGATGGCAAGCCTGATCCCGCCTAAGCGCCCTTGTAAAGCGACCAACGGCCCGAGCACTGAGGCGCGTGCGAAGACCTTTGGCGCAGATATGCGCGCGATGGATGAGCCGCAGCCGCTCAGCCGCCTGATCAACTGGGCGCTGACCGATCTGATGTTGGAACATGCCGAGATCGTTTGCATGGGCGAAGATGTGGGCCGCAAAGGTGGCGTTTATGGCGTCACACAAAAGCTGCAGCAACGCTTTGGTCCGGACCGCGTGATTGATACGCTGCTGGATGAACAATCCATTCTGGGTCTCGCGATCGGTATGGGCCATAACGGTTTCATCCCGATCCCCGAGATCCAGTTTCTGGCCTATCTGCACAATGCCGAGGACCAGATTCGGGGCGAAGCCGCAACTTTGCCGTTCTTCTCGAACGGGCAGTTCACCAACCCTATGGTGCTGCGGATTGCGGGGCTGGGATATCAGAAGGGCTTTGGCGGGCATTTCCATAACGACAACTCTCTGGCCGTTTTGCGGGATATCCCTGGTGTCATCATCGCCTGCCCGTCGACCGGGGCGGATGCGGTGCAAATGCTACGCGAATGCGTGCGGTTGGCGCGCGAAGAGCAGCGGGTAGTGGTGTTTCTTGAACCGATCGCACTCTACCCGATGCGCGATCTGCATGCGGCGCAGGATGGCGGGTGGATGACCACCTATCCTGCGCGGGATCAGAAAATTGCGCTGGGCGATGTGGGAGTACACGGGGACGGCACCGATCTCGCCATCGTGACCTATGGCAACGGGCATTACCTGTCGCAACAGGCCCTGCCCGAAATTGAGGCGGCAGGTCTGAAAACCCGGATTATCGATATGCGTTGGCTAGCTCCTTTGCCAGAGGAGGCCTTGCGTGAAGCCACCAAAACATGCGCGCATGTTCTGATCGTCGACGAATGCCGCAAGACCGGCAGCCAGTCCGAGGCGCTGATGACTTTCTTCGCCGAAGAAAGTCCCTCCACCCCAACCGCCCGCGTTGTGGCCGAGGATTGCTTTATCGCAACCGGCCCGGCCTATGCCGCGCCTCTTCCTTCGAAAGACGGTATCGTTGCCGCAGCGCTGGCTTTGACAGGAGCAGCCTCATGACCCGCACCGCCGTTGTGATCTGCCCGGGCCGGGGCACTTATAACAAGCCTGAGCTGGGCTATCTGCACCAACATCATTCGGATCGAATGGACTTGTTACGCAGCTTCGACGCCATTCGCGCCGGAAGCGGACAGGATGCGATTACTGCCTTGGATGGGGCTGATCGCTTTAGCGTAGGGAAGTACTCGCGCGGCGATGTGGCCTCACCCCTGATCTATGCTGCCGCGTTGGCCGATGCGCAGGCATTGGCCAGCGATATTGAAGTCGTCGCCGTCACTGGTAACTCGATGGGCTGGTATATTGCGCTAGCCACCGCAGGGGCATTGACCCCTGGGAACGGGTTTCGCGTGGTCAATACGATGGGCACGCTGATGCAGAAGCACCTGATCGGCGGTCAACTGGTTTACCCATTCGTCGATGAGACATGGGCGAATGATCCTGCCCGCAAAGCCGCATTGCTGGATGAGGTGGCGAGGATCGATGCGTTGCGCAATCATTCTCTGGCGCTTTCGATCGATCTGGGCGGGATGCTGGTATTGGCAGGCAATGAGGCGGGTCTGACGGCGTTTGAGGCGGCACACCCCACCGTGCAGGATCGGTTCCCATTGCGGCTGGCCAATCACGCCGCCTTTCATACGGCGCTGCAGGCCCCGGTGGCGGCGGAAGGTCGGGCGCAATTGAGTTCTGATCTTTTTGCTCAGCCCAAGTTCCCGATGATTGACGGGCGTGGCAAAATCTGGTGGCCCGGCGCAACTGACACGAGTGAGTTGTGGGACTACACGCTGGGCCATCAGGTGACCGAGACCTATGACTTCACCCATGCAATCCAGACGGCCGCACGCGAGTTCGCACCCGATCTGTTCATCGTCACCGGCCCCGGTGCAACGCTGAGCGGCGCGGTGGCGCAGTCTCTGACACTGGGGCACTGGCGGGGCATGACAGATAAGGCGTCATTCCAGTCGCATCAGGAGGCGGATCCGTTCCTCATCGCTATGGGGCGGGCTGACCAGCGCGCCCTTGCAACCAACTGAGACCAGCCTGATGATCGGCGAAACTTTGGCGAGGCCCGGGCATGCGCGACTATGATCAATCGTTATGGCGGCAGACCTGTCGCGAGCGTATCGACACGCAAAAGCTGTCTGATGACGTAAGCGTTGATCTTGCCGTGATCGGCGGTGGTTACACCGGGTGTTCTGCGGCCTTGACCGCAGCAAAAGCGGGGGCTTCGGTGTGCCTGCTCGAAGCGTATCAGATCGGCCATGGTGGATCGGGGCGGAATGTCGGTCTCGTCAACGCAGGGCTTTGGCTGCCACCCGATCAAATTCGGTCGCATCTGGGGCAAATGGCGGGGGATCGGTTGATCGATCTGCTGGCTAACGCGCCGTCAGACGTGTTCGAGTTGATTGAAGCGCACGGGATTGACTGCGAGCCTGAGCGGCAAGGCACGTTGCATTGTGCTCATTCGGCCTCGGGCTTTGGTGATCTGCGTACACGCCACGCACAGCTGAGCGCTTCTGGTGCGCCGGTCGAATTGCTCGATCCTGACGCGTCGCGCCAGCGGACGGGCAGCCCGGCAGTCCACGGCGCATTGTTTGACCCCCGCGCGGGTACAATTCAGCCGCTGGGCTATGCGGTGGGACTGGCCCGCGCCGCCCAGAATGCGGGGGCGCAGATATATACGCAAAGCCCGATTCGATCTTTGCGGCAGGAAGGCGGGGTTTGGGTGCTGCAGGGGGATGGTGGAACCGTACGCGCCAGATCGGTCATTCAGGCGACCAACGCTTATCATCAGGGCATCGCCGATACGGCACCAGACTATGTGCCGGTCTACTACTTCCAATACGCCACCGCGCCGCTGTCCCATAACCTGCGGGCCAGCATATTGCCGAAGGCAGAAGGATGCTGGGATACCGGCCTCATCATGACATCCTTCCGTTTGGATCAGACGGGGCGGTTCGTCATTGGCGGCATGGGGGATCTAAGCAGCGCCGGAGGATTTGCCCACAAATCCTGGATCAGGCGCAAACTGGCGGCGCTGTATCCGCAACTGGCGGATCAGCCGTTGATCGAGGGCTGGCATGGGCGGATTGCCATGACTTCGGATCACATTCCCAAAATCACTCAGATCGGGCCAAATGCGTTAGCCGCGCATGGGTTTTCTGGTCGCGGGATCGGGCCGGGCACCGTGTTCGGGCGTTTGATGGCCAAAAGTCTGCTCAAGGACGATCCGTCCTTGCTGCCGGTTCCGTCAGTGGCTGAGTATAGCGAAAACTGGACTGGCCTACGCCGCGCCTTCTTCGAAACCGGCGCGGCACTGACGCATCTTGTTAAGGCGCGGTTCTGAGTTCAGACAGACCGGGTGATACCGCCATCGACGCGGATATTCTGCCCGGTTATGTAGCCTCCGCCTTCGGAGGCGAGCATAGCCACGACCGAGGCGATTTCATCGTAGCTGCGCCCGTAGCGGCCCATCGGGATGCGTGTGCGGAACTCTTCTCTTTCCGGAAGGCTGTCGATGAACCCGGGCAAGACGTTGTTCATGCGGATGTTGTCGGCGGCGTATTTGTCCGAGAACAGCTTGGTAAACGCCGCCAGCCCGGCGCGGAATACGCCCGAGGTCGGAAAAACCGGATCCGGTTCAAACGCAGCAAAGGTTGAGATGTTGATGATCGATCCACCGCCCTGCGCTTGCATGATCGGGGTCACCAGTCGGGTCGGTCGGACGGCATTCATGAAATAGACATCCATGCCGGTGTGCCAGTCCTCATCGGTCAGCTCCAGCACCGCTGCGCGGGGTCCGTGCCCGGCTGAGTTCACCAGCACATCGATCCGCCCCCAATGGGACATTGCAGCATCGACCAGTTTCTGCAGGTCATCATTCGACTGGTTCGAGCCCGTGATGCCCACGCCACCCAACTCATGCGCCAGCGCCTCACCCTTGCCTGACGAGGACAGGATGCCGACTTTGAAACCATCCGCCGCCAATCTGCGCGCGGAATCCGCGCCCATACCGCTGCCGCCTGCCGTGATCAAAGCTACTTTTTCCATCTTCACGCTCCTTTGCGATGTTTGGTATAAAGATGGCTGGCAGCGTTCACTTTGACCAATCAGTTCTATTGCGCATAGGCTGTAGAAAATCTACAGTCTAGTTATGCCCGCTCTTCCACCTCTCAATGCGATGCGCGCCTTTGAGGCCTCGGCACGCCACTTGAACTTTCGCTTGGCTGCGGAAGAAATCGGCGTAACCCAAGGGGCCGTTGCGCAGCAGGTGCGGGGGTTGGAGGCGCGGCTGGGCACTGCACTCTTTGAACGACTACCACGTGGGTTGCGCTTGACCGAAGCGGGGCGTCGGTTCCACGCGCCGCTGCGTCGGGCGTTTCGGCTGATTGAAGAGGCTGTCGATGAGCTGGCTGATCAGCGGCAGATCACGATCTCGGTCACGCCCAGCTTTGCCTCAAAATGGCTGGTGCCGCGTCTGAATGATTTTGTGACCCGCCATCCCGATATCTCGGTGCAGGTTGACGCGCGCGAGCGGTTGGCGGATTTCCAGTCTGATGGAATCGATATTGCAGTACGCCAGAGCCGTTCACCGGTTGCTCGAGATCTGCAAGCAACACCTTTGTTCTCGACCGAATTCGTTGTCGTGGGCAGTCCGGACCTCGCATCGCAAATTTCAGGTCCAGACGACCTGATGCAACACGTTTTGCTCAGCGATTCCCATGGGCTGTGGCCGTTGTTTCTTGAACGCGCCGGGGTCGAGGGGAAGCCGCGGATGATGAGTTTCAGCCAGACAAGTCTGGCGATAGACGCCGCTGTCTCGGGGCAAGGCTTTGCGCTGGCCAATGCGCCACTTGTGTCTGCGGAACTGGCTTCGGGTCGGTTGGTGCAGCCGCTCTCTGAGGTGCTGGTTGACGATTTGAGCTTTTTCATCGTCACCCCGCAGAAACCGCGCCAACCGGAGCTGGTGAAACAGATGCGCGACTGGTTGCTATCTCAGGTCTGAAGCGAGGCCGCAATCGCGTCGATCCGGTCGCGTAACCAACGATGTGCCGGGTCGTTGGACGAGCGTTGGTGCCAGACCATATAGATTGACACTGCTTCACATTTGAACGGCAGTGGTGCGCTGTCCAGCGTGGCAAGCGGCCCGCGTTTCATCAGCGCCGTGTCGGTCGAGATCAGGTCGCTGCCTTTCACGAAAGGCGGGATTGCGTTGAAATGCGGCAGGGTTACGACGGGCGGTCTGATCTGGCTTTGATCAACGCCACGCATCACGGCACGGGCGTTGCGCCCGTCGGCAAATCGCACCTCGACATGATCGCTGTTGCAATAGGAGCGCCAATCCTCAGGCGGATCACGGTGAGCGGCATCATAGAATACCAACAAGGGGCTGGTGATCAGCCGCTTCTGAAAGATATCCGGCCCATCCGGTGGCAGCGGGGTGAGCATCAATTGACACCGGTCGCTGCGCAGCAAGTCCGGGTCAGGAACACCCGACGGGATGAACTCCAGCCGCAACCTGACGCCTTCGGCGCGTGTCGCCCGCAGAAGTTCGGGAAAGATCAACTCACGCGGCATGTCGTTGGTGGCGATCTGAATGTCCATCTGTTCGGACAGCGGATCAAACGGGCGACCTTCGGTCAGGGCGCGCATGTTGTCCAGCACCTGTTGCACCGGCTCTTTCAACGACAAAGCGCGTTCGGTCGGGGTCAGCCCCTGTCCGGATCGGACAAATAGTGGATCGCCCAGCACTTGCCGCAACTTGCCCAGCGTATGGCTGATGGCCGATTGCGTCACCCCTAACCGGTCGGCAGCTTTCGACACCGAGCTTTCTTCGAGTATCGTCAGGAACACCCGTAGGACCTTGCCGTCCAGATCTGTGAAATCAATTCTGCTCATACCATTTATGATTATTCATGAATGGATTTGGTGTCCATGCCGGGGTAGGGGAAAGGGCAGCTAACTGGAGGCGCGCGATGGGGATCCGCTTTTTCTCGGACAAGAACAGACCTGTTCACATGGGTCCGTTCCCGCTGGAACGGCTGGCGCGGCTGGATCGGATGCCTGATCTGGCGCAGGTCGAACCGATGTGTGCGCTTAGCTTTCGCAGGCCCGAGCAGCCCGAAAGCATCGTGAATGCGATGGGCGAGTTTCAGGCGATGATGGACGCAATTCGGGATGGATTTGTGAACCCCGTCGCATCGGAAATTCCTGCCAACCCAGCAGATCGTGCCAATCATCTGAAAGCGTTTGGCTATTTCAACGATGCGTCGATGATGGGCTGTGGGCCGCTACCCGCGGAGGCGATGCTGGCTGAGCCTCGGCGCAACCCGGATATCGACCGGCTGGCTCATGCGCTTAGGACGCGGCAAACCAAAACGCTGGCCTCGGGCATCGATCTGATCATGGCGGATCTAAAAGAAAGCATGGAGGCCGCGCCACGCCCGATGGACTGTCATCGCCATACGCTCGTGTTTCTCTATGAGTTCAACCGCGATCCGGACCCCTCGGAGCCCGGGTCCGATTGGATCATGGATGCGCAGGATCACCGCGCCTGTTTGCTTGCCACCGAGAATGCAGTGGTCATTGCCAACTACATCCGCCTCCTGGGTTTCGATGCGCGGGCGCATACGGCGATGTCCTCTGAGGTTGATCTGGGCAAGCTGGCAGTTGCTGCGGGTCTGGCCTCGGTTGAGGATGGTGCGGTTGTGGTGCCCTGGTTGGGTAAGCGGTTCGGATTGGCCGCTGTGACCACCGAAATGGAGATCGCGCATGACCGACCCTTGCAACCGCTGGCCGAACAACCGTGGTTCCGCACGCAAGGACCTGCATGGTGGCTGGGTGCAGGCTTCGCCAAGAACGCTCTGAACCGGGATGCCTATGCCAAGCGGCGCTATGTGGACGGGGCACATCCTTTTGAAAACCTCAAACGAGTCGACACACCGACCACCTATATCGACGAGCAAAACGTAGCCCGGGTGCCCAAACGCGCAGACATGTTTGCGCGGGCTCAGTTCGGCGACATGGGAAAATCGCTGCAGGATGCGACAAAGGGCGGGCATTACGTGCGCAAATCCGCCCCCAGCTTCGCCCAACGCCGCGCGCTGGGCGCATTTGTTTTGCTGCAGGACGGTGACAGCGCCGAGGCTGTACAACCCACAGATACCGAAAGAAATGCCGCGAATATCAAGGCTGCAACCTATTTCCTTGGGGTCGACGCCGTCGGGCTCAGCCGGTGCCCCGAGTGGAGCTGGTATTCCCATGACGCCACCGGAGACGAAATCGTTCCGCCCCATGATCAGGCGATCAGCATGATCATCGACCAGGGCTATGAGACGATGGAAGGCGCCAGCGGGGATGACTGGATCAGTGTGGCCCAATCTATGCGCGCCTACCTGCGGTTTTCACTGCTGGGGGGCGTGATCGCGCAGCAAATCCGAAATCTCGGCTACAAGGCCAAGGCGCATACGGTGATGGATGGCGAGGTGCTGCAACCGCCGCTGCTGCTGTTGTCGGGGTTGGGCGAGGTCAGTCGGATCGGTGAGGTGATCCTGAACCCCTATCTTGGCCCGCGCCTGAAATCCGGTGTCGTGACAACCGACATGCCGATGACGCATGACACACCCATCGATTTCGGCCTTCAGACGTTTTGCGAAAGCTGCAACAAATGCGCTCGGGAATGCCCTTCGGGCGCGATCACTGCCGGGCCAAAGCTGATGTTCAACGGCTATGAAATCTGGAAATCCGACAGCCAGAAATGCGCCACTTACCGTATCACCACGCCCGGGGGGGCGATGTGCGGACGATGCATGAAGACCTGCCCATGGAATCTCGAAGGTATATTCAAGGAACGCCCGTTCCGATGGGCCGCGATGAATATTCCGCAGGCCGCGCCTGCATTGGCCAAACTGGATGATGCGGTCGGCAATGGTGGTCTAAATAACATCAAGAAATGGTGGTGGGATATCGAGCTGGAACCTGACGGAGCCTATCGCCCGTCGCAGCACCCATTGAACCGGCGGGACCTACAAAAAGACCTCGATTTGAAGTACGAGGATCAGACGCTTGCTGTCTACCCCGCTCCGCTCGCACCGCACCCATGGCCCTATCCCTTCAACGTGGACCGGGAAGCCGGAATTGCCGCCTATGAGGCGATGGTCACAGCTGAAGACTACAAAGCGCGCAAAGCGGCCGGCGATATGTCTGTGATCCACCGTTATCAGGTCGCAGGGGACGCCCCGGTGATGCGGGTGGAATTAACCAAGGTCGACAAGATGACCTCGGATGTCACCAAGTACGAGTTCTCAACCCTCGACGGTGCGCCCTTGCCGAAATGGACGGCGGGTGCGCATCTGGACGTGCTGGTTTCGCCCGAATTCCTGCGGCAGTACTCGATGTCGGGCGATCCCTCCGACCGCAACACTTATCAGATCGGCGTGCTGCGCGAGGATGAGGGGCGCGGCGGCTCGGCCTTGCTGCACCGCATCTTCAACGAAGGGCGCAAGGTCTTCATCTCAAAGCCGATAAACCATTTTGAGCTGGACGAGACTGCAACCAAAACCTTCCTGATGGGCGGTGGTATTGGCATCACGCCGATGATTGCTTTTGCCCACCGACTGTATGCGATGGGCAAACCGTTCGAGTTACACTATTCCGCCAGCACACGAGCAGGTGCCGGATATCTGGATGATCTGGCGGCTGTGCCATGGGCCGATCACGTGCACTATCACTTCTCGGACGAGGGCACACGGGCCGATCTGGAGGCCGTTCTGGGCGGATATCAGGACGGATGGCACGTTTATACCTGCGGCCCTGACCGCTATATGGACGGCGTCATTCACGCAGCCGAACGGCAGGGGTTTCCGGAAGGTGCACGGCATCTCGAATATTTCTCGGTGCCGGAACAGCCCGAATATGAGAACCATCCGTTCACTCTGAAATTGGCGAAATCGGGTCGGGAGTTGACTGTACCCGCTGACAAAGATGCGGCGCAGGTACTTAATGAGGCGGGCTTTCACGTGGATGTGAAATGCGCTGATGGGATCTGCGGGGTCTGCAAATGTGACGTGATTTCAGGTGAGATCGAACACCGCGATTTCGTTTTGTCCAACAAACAACGCGAAGGTGCGATCATACTGTGCCAAAGCCGGGCGGCCCGGGCAGACGGGGTGATCGAGATCGATCTGTGATTGCTCTCGATAAAACGACATTTTGAATCCCAAAAATTGGTCGTTCCAGCCATGGACGCCGCCGACTTGCTGCACTAACGTCCCCGGCGAACCCCAGTCTATCCTGATCAACAGGTGCGAGGTACTTTCATGGATTATCACAGCCCCGCCAGCTTTGCCGAGGCGTCGGCTCTGGCCGCAAATGCAACGGGCATCACTCGGTTTCTGGCAGGCGGCACCGATGTGCTGGTGCAGTTGCGCTCGGAATTGGTGACGCCCGATACACTGATCGACATCAAGAAGATCGATGGCGTTAGCGAAATTACCCGCAATGCCGATGGCAGCTGGACGCTGGGCGTCGCCGCGACCGGCGCCGAGATGAGCGAGCACGCCGCGTTGGGCCGCGATTGGCCGGGTGTGGTCGAGGCGATGGATCTGATTGGATCGACTCAGGTACAGGGGCGTGCGACGCTGACCGGGAATCTGTGCAATGGCTCTCCGGCGGCGGACTCGGTGCCAGCGATGGTTGCGGCAGGCGTTACAGTCACCGTGACGGGCCCGGACGGCACACGAGAGGTGGCGGTCGAAGACATCCCGACGGGACCCGGCAAGACCTCACTGGCCAAAGGCGAACTGATCTCGGCGGTCAACATTCCAGCGCGTGGCGACAACGCCGGTGACGCCTATCTGCGCTTTATCCCGCGCACCGAGATGGATATCGCGGTGGTTGGTGTGGGCGTAAACTTACGACTGGATGGCGATACCATCACCGAGGCGCGCGTCTCACTGGGGGCTGTCGCACCAACCGTCTTGCTGGTTGAAGACTGCGCCAAAGCGCTGATTGGCAGCGCGTTGGATGACGCGGCGCTGGACGCGCTCGCTGCAGCGGCCTCGGCTGCCTGCAACCCCATTGATGACAAACGCGGCACTATTGCATTCCGCACCGAAGTTGCTGGCGTTCTGGCCAAGCGCGCCGCAAAAATCGCCTATGCCCGCGCAAAGGGAGAAGACGTATGAGTAAGTTCCACGTATCCACCACCGTAAATGGGGACGCGGTTGAATACCTCTGCGACCCACGCGAAACCCTGCTGGACTGTCTGCGCGACAAGCTGAACCTGACCGGCGCGAAAGAGGGCTGCGGCACCGGCGATTGCGGTGCTTGTTCGGTCAGCGTCGATGGCCGTCTTGTGTGTTCATGCCTGATGTTGGGCGTCGAGGCTGAAGGTAAGCAGATCGAAACGGTTGAAGGGATCGCGGACGGCGACGTCCTGCATCCGCTGCAAAAGAAGATGATCGAGTATGCCGCCCTGCAATGCGGCATCTGTACCCCGGGCATTCTGGTGGCGGCCAAGTCGCTGCTGGAAAAGAACCCCAATCCCACCGAAGAGGAAACCCGGTACTGGCTGGCAGGCAATCTCTGCCGCTGCACTGGCTATGACAAGATTATTCGCGCCGTGATGGATACGGCGGCTGAGATGCGGGAGGCTTCGTAATGGCACTGGACGATCGCAAATCTGACTTCACGTTTGTCGGCACCCGCCCTGACCGCCCTGACGGTCTGGACAAGGTGACGGGCCGCGCCAAGTTCGGTGCGGATATCTCAGCCCCCGGCATGTTGCATGGCGCCATCCTGCGTTCACCCCATGCCCATGCGCGGATCGTCAAGATTGATGCTTCAAAGGCCGAGGCCCACAAAGACGTCAAAGCCGTCGTGACCCGCGCCGATTTCGCCGATGTTCCGTTCAAGCCGGGGCTGGAAGGCGAATTCTGGAACGTGCTGGAAAATGTCATGGCGGGCGAAAAGGCTCTGTATGACGGCCACGCGGTAGCAGCAGTTGCAGCGACATCAGCCTTGGCGGCACGCGATGCGCTGAAGCTGATCGAGGTTGAATATGAAGTTTTGCCCCACGTCACAGATGTGGACAAGGCGATGGCCCCCGACGCGCCTGTCATCCGCGAAGGCGCAGCGGACTACTCGGTGCCCGAGGGGATGCACCCCAACGTGGTGCGCTATCACGAAAGCGGCCATGGAGATGTCGAAGCCGGATTTGCCGAGGCGGATCTGGTAATTGAGGACAGCTTCGTTACCGAGGCAACCCATCAGGGTTACATTGAACCTCATGCCTGCATGGGGTCTCTGGGTACTGACGGCAAAGGTGAGCTTTGGTGCACCACCCAGGGCCATTGGATCGCACAGAAAACCTGCGCGGCGTTGCTGGGCATCGAAACCTCACAACTGCGTGTTACCGCGTCTGAGATCGGCGGCGGCTTTGGTGGTAAGACCACTGTGTTCATCGAACCGGTTGCGTTGGCGCTCAGCCGCAAGGCCAACCGCCCCGTAAAGATCGTGATGACCCGGTCCGAGGTGTTCCGTGCGACCGGCCCGACCTCATCGGCGTCGATGGATATCAAGATCGGTATGAAGAAGGACGGCACCATCACGGCAGCCGAAGGCATCTTCCGCCTGCAGGGCGGTGCCTTCCCGGGTGCGCCGGGCGACATGACCGCCATGTGTGCCTTTGCGCCCTACAACCTGACCAACGTTCGCCAGGTCGGTTATGACGTAATGGCCAACCGCCCGAAACAGGCCGCCTATCGCGCGCCAGGTGCTCCGATGGGTGCGTTCGCGGTCGAATCCGTTCTGGATGAGCTGTGCAATCAACTCGGCCTCGACCCGGTGGATGTGCGCCTAAAAAACGCCGCGCATGAAGGCACCAAAGCCAGCTATGGCCCGACCTATGAGCGCATAGGTCTTGTCGAAACGCTTGAGGCCGCCAAGGCGCATCCGCATTACTCGGCCCCGTTGAAGCCGGGGCAAGGGCGCGGGATTTCCTGTGGGTTCTGGTTCAACCATGGTGGTGAGACCTCGGTATCTCTGGCGCTGTCCGAGGACGGCTCGGCCCAAGTCATGGTCGGTACGCCGGATATCGGCGGATCACGCGCGTCAATGGCGCTGATGGCGGCCGAGGTTCTGGGCATTCCCTACGAGAACATTCGCGTCACCGTCGCCGATACGGCAACGCTGGGTTACAATGATGTGAGCCACGGCAGCCGCGTGACCTATGCCTCGGGTCTGGCGACAATCAAGGCGGCGCGCCACGCGGTCGAGCAGCTATGCGCCCGCGCAGCGGCCAGTTGGGGAATCCCGGTTGATGCGGTGAAATGGGAGAACGGCTGTGCCGTGCCCTCAGGCCCCAATGCCGGTGACTTCGATCCGCGCCCGCTGGCCGATATCACCGCCCATATGGGCGCGACCGGCGGCCCGATCTCGGGCCATTTCGAGGCCACGCCGGAAGGCGCGGGTGTATCCTTTGGCACCCATATCGTGGATGCCGAGGTCGACCCGGAAACCGGCAAGACCAGCATCACCCGCTACACGGTCATTCAGGACGCGGGCAAGGCGATCCACCCGACCTATGTCGAAGGCCAGTATCAGGGCGGAGCTGCGCAGGGCATCGGTTGGGCGCTGAACGAGGAATATATCTATGGTGAGGATGGCCGCTTGCAGAACTCGATTTTCCTCGATTACCGCATCCCGGTCGCCAGCGATCTGCCGATGATCGACACGGTGATTGTCGAAGTGCCCAACCCCGGCCACCCGTTCGGTGTGCGTGGTGTGGGAGAGACCGGCATCGTGCCGCCCTTGGCCGCCATCGCCAACGCGGTCTCCAACGCGGCCGGTGTACGCCTGAAGCAACTGCCAATGTCCCCGCCGCGCATTCTTGCCGCGCTCAAGGACAATGGTTGAGGTCCACCTCTGGTCTAGCCTCCGGTCTTTGACCGGGGGTCGCGAGGTGGTCGAGGTTGAGGCCGCCACCACGGGCGAATTGCTGCAGGAACTGGTGCGTATACATCCCCGGCTGCAGGCACCGATCGATGCTGGGGTCTCGGTGGCGTTGGACGGGCGCATCATCGCGACCGGACTGTCTGAGCCGATTCCGGAAGGTGCCGAGGTTTATCTGATGCAGCGTCTCAGGGGCGGTTGAAGGCGAAAGGTCTAATCGACTCCCTCCCTCACGCGAAATCACGGGATAGGATGAACGCGCAACACTGCTCGGTCAGATCTTGGAAGCGCGAACGCTCGCGGACATAGAGATACACTTGCCTTTTGTCGTGAAGGTCCGTGATCGGGCGGTAAGACACCGCCTCCGGCAAGAATTCGGCAACGGTTTGAGGAAGCACTGTGATCCACTCGCCCGATCGCACCAGCGTGATCAATGAATGCGTGTTGTGAATTGTGATCTCGGCGTTTTTGATTGCCGTATGGAAAGCCGGCGTTTGAATCAGATCGCACAACGTGTTTCGGACAAAGGGCGCGGTGGCGATGTCGGGGATATTCAGCGGTTCTGCGCGTGTGATCAGAGGATGATCCGAGGCCGCGACCAATCCAAAGGAGTCCTGAAAAAGCGGAATGGTTCGGATGCCGTTCAGGGCGTGATACCCGGATGCGATTCCGATATCTGCCTGATCCTGAGCGATAGCATCCAACACCTGCTGCGTGTCGGTGTCGCGCAGCTCGATCTTCACCCCGGGGGATTCGCTGCTCATGTGGTGCAATAGTGGTGGAAAGATCAACGCGCCAACCGACGGGACGGATACGATCCGGATCAATCCCTGTTCAGCCAGCGCGGCGGCCTCGATATTCTGGACGGTCTGATCGAATTGGCGCACTTGCCGCAAGCCCAGATCGAGTACCTGCTCACCCAGCGGGGAAAGCTGGTTCTTGCGCTCGCCTTCGAACAGCTTTTTGCCCAGATGGTCTTCGAGCTGCTTCAATGTCATCGAGACGGCTGATTGCGTTCGACCAAGGCGGTCGGCGGCCTCGGACAGGTTCCCGGTCTGGGCCACCGTGCAAAAGCAACGCAGCATCTCAATCTTGATTGCCAACTTCAGTTTCCTTGAAGTTTGTTTAAGTTATTTGAGTTTGACTGATGTGCATCGGAAAATCCATCCTGTGACAAACGAATTCTGACTCTGGGGCGCATTGTGACCAAACTGAACCTGATCGCTGGCGAATGGCTGGCAGGCGAAAGCGAAATCGAAAACCGCAACCCTTCTGATTTGACTGACCTGGTTGGTATGTTCGCGCAAGCCAGCAGCGACCAACTTGAAGCGACGCTGGATCAGGCGCGTATCGCGCAAGCTGAATGGGCTGCCTATGGGCTGGAACGTAAGCAGGCCGTTCTGAACGCCATCGGTAACGAGCTGATGACCCGCGCCGAGGAACTGGGCACGTTGCTCAGCCGGGAAGAGGGCAAGCCGCTGGCCGAAGGTAAGGGCGAGGTCTATCGAGCGGGTCAGTTCTTTACCTACTACGCCGCTGAATGTCTTCGTCAGATTGGGGAAAACGCCGACTCCGTTCGACCCGATATCGAGATTGACGTGCGCCGCGAAGCGGTGGGTGTTGTCGCCATTATCAGCCCGTGGAACTTTCCCACCGCGACCGCTTCGTGGAAGATTGCGCCCGCACTGTGCTATGGCAACGCTGTGGTGTGGAAACCGGCGAACATCACCCCGGCCTCGGCCGTGGCACTGACCGAAATCATCGAACGGCAGGACATTCCCAAAGGTCTGTTCAGCCTCGTTATGGGCTCAGGCCGCAGCATCGGGCAGCGTTTGGTCGAAAGTCCTAAGGTCAACGCGATCTCTTTCACCGGCTCGGTTCCAGTAGGCAAGGGCATCGCGGCGGCGGCGATCCAGAACCTGACCAAAGTTCAGATGGAGATGGGGTCCAAGAACGCGCTGGCCGTGATGGACGACGCGGATTTGGATCTTGCGGTTTCGCTGGCATTGGGCGGCGCATTCGGCGGCACCGGTCAGAAATGCACCGCCTCGTCGCGGCTGGTGGTGCATGCAGGCATCCATGATGCTTTTGTCGAGAAACTCGTCGCAGGCGCGCAGGCGATGAAAGTTGGCCACGCGCTGGAAGAAGGTGTTCAGATGGGCCCCGTCGTAAGCCAGCAGCAACTAGGCGAGAACCTCGCCTATGTCGATCTGGGTAAATCTGAAGGGGCCGAACTGGCCTGCGGTGGACAGCGCCTAGAGATGCCGCATGAGGGCTTCTACATGTCGCCGGGCGTGTTCCTGAACACCACCAACGACATGCGCATAAACCGCGAGGAAATGTTTGCGCCGCTGACCAGCGTCATCAAGGTTGGCAGCTATGACGAGGCGCTGAGTGTGGTGAACGACACCAATTTCGGCCTGACCTCGGGCATCGTGACTAAATCGCTGGCCCGTGCCACCCATTTCCGCCGCAATGCGCGAACTGGTGTGGTGACGGTGAATCTGCCTACGGCAGGCACCGATTATCACGTACCCTTTGGCGGTCGCGGCGACAGCTCGTACGGGCCGCGCGAACAAGGCAAAGCAGCGGCAGAGTTCTATACCACCGTCAAGACCGCCTATATCAGCGCAGGCCCCGTCTGATGCGTATCGACGCGCTGCAATATGTCAACTGGTCGGAGAAGATATTCCGCCAACTGCGCGAAGGCGGCGTGGATGCGATCCACGTCACCATCGCTTATCATGAGAATTTCCGCGAAACCGTTCTGAACTTTGAAAAGTGGAATCGCTGGTTCGAGCAATACCCGGACCTGATCATGAAAGGCCGTTGGGCCAGCGACATCGACATCGCGCGCGAAACGGGGCGGACGGCTGTGTTCTTCGGGTTTCAGAACCCATCCCCGATCGAAGACGATATCGGTCTGGTTGAGGTTCTGCATGATCTGGGCGCTCGCTTCATGCAGCTGACCTATAACAACCAGTCGCTGCTGGCGACCGGCTGTTACGAGGCCGAAGACACCGGCATCACCCGCATGGGCAAGCAGGTGATCAAAGAGATGAACCGCGTGGGCCTTGTTGTCGATATGAGCCATTCGGCGGATCGGTCGACCATCGAAGCGGCGGAATTGTCCGAGCGCCCCATCGCCATCACCCATGCCAATCCGCACGAATGGTCACCCGCTTTACGCAACAAGCGCGATGCGGTGATCCGGGCGGTGACGGAAAATGGTGGGATGCTGGGCTTTTCGGTCTATCCTCATCACCTCAAGGACAAGTCCGACTGCACGTTGGAGAGTTTCTGTGAGATGATCGCCCGAACGGCTGAGAAATACGGTGCCCAGCATCTGGGGATTGGCACCGACCTGTGTCAAGATCAGCCCGACAGTGTGGTTGAATGGATGCGCGTGGGGCGCTGGACAAAACAGATCGACTATGGCGAGGGTTCGGCCTCGGCCCCCGGTTTCCCGCCCATGCCGGGCTGGTTTCGGGACAATCGCGACTTCGGCAACATCGAGTCCGGCTTGCGCGCCACTGGCATGAACTCCGACGAGGTCGCGGGGATCATGGGCGGCAACTGGTACCGCTTCTTTGCCGATAATTTTGGTCCACAAGGCACATGATGGACCAAAGCCCGCATATCGCACGCCGCGACCCGGCCACTGTGATGCGCCTGTCCCGTCTAGGATCGTTGCATCAATGCCGTCTTAGTTTTATGCGGCAATTGACCCGTCGGATGGCTGCCGAAAACTGGACATTCACCCGCCCGGTCTTCCTGATTGATGAAAAGGGCGTCGGTCACGCGGTTTACACCGCACAAGGTCCCGAACGCGCTTATTCGTTGGTGGCGTTTGCCCATGATCTGCCACCCGAGCAACGCTCGGATCGTGTGATCGCCGAGGCATGGGACGCGACCTTTGCGTTGTTTGACGGAATTCCTGACCCGGAAGACATTGAGCGGCTTTCGCAAAACGTACCTCTGCAAGAGGCCGGGCGTGTAAGCGAAAGAGAGCTGTCCTTGTCACGGGCCAACCGCTCGGTGCGTCTGTGGGCACATGTTGTGGATCGTCTTGCCACCGGTCAGCAGCCCGACCTCGAACAGATTTACAAGGTCGGTTACCTGATGCGGACAACCGCCGTCTATGGCTCGGGCAAGTTCGGCGCGGCGGATCGTGAGAGGATTGCAGACCGAGACGAAGTCAGCGCGCCATTTCAGGCCGAGATGCTTTCGGTCTACCTGACGCGGACCTTCGTGCGCGATCTGGTGCAACATATGGCCCGCACCAAGGGTGGCGACCAGACCGCAGAGTTGAACCCGGAAATCGCGCGTTGGCTGGGTATAGGCAATTCGACCGGGCTAGGTATGGCGCCTTTCATCGTCAATCACCCGATCCTGTTCAACAACTGGATCATGGTCCGGGAAGAGGCGATCTCGCGGGTTCGGTCCATTGAGACCGCAACAGAGGCAGAAGCGGCCAAGTTTCGCAACATCTTCGCCCGTAGCAGATTGTCGATCTCGTGGTGGAAGTCCGAGCATCCAATCCAGATCGAAAAGCTCGCGGCGCTGAATGCTGACTTGTGCGCAATATCGGACTATCTCGACAAGACCGATCTGACGGGCAATCAGCCCTGGGACCGCTTGATAAAGTGGTCTCAGGCTGCGCTCAGCGAAGAAGGGCAGGAGTTGTTGGCCTCACTGATCCTTGAACCCTACGGAGAACTGGTCGATGGGCTGACCAGCTGTATGGCGGACAGCAACGGTGCGGCGCATGTGATTGATGGCACGATGACCGTTGGCGCAGTGCGCGACCTTATCCGCGCCAGCTTTGGCTGGGCAATGGATCTGGACTGGAACGCGCCCGAACACTGCGCGCGCGCTTGGTATGTGTCCGAGGAAAAGCTCGAGCCCCGGCTGGGTGAGCGGTTTGACGAACCGATTGCAGACTACGAACAGCCGCTAGCCCCGGCGCGCGACGCGGCTCTGGCCGAAAGCGCGCTTTCGGAATGGGCGGATGGTGCACCCATCGCCGAGTTCCTACTTGAACACCCTGAACACCGCCACACGATCCGTCGCGCGCAAATGAGCCGCGTCGCGCCTTACGGCGAAATTCGCGACAACACGATCAGCGCGGATGTTCTGCCGATCGACATGCTGCGTGCCAAACTCTCGTTCTTTGGCGCCACGCATTTCGATCCTCGTTCAGACCGCTGGGTACGTATCTGCATGTATGCTGGCGCGCCTTATCCCGAAGAGTTAAGCAGCAAGACTGCCGATCTGTGGATCTATCCGGAGCTAGGATCGTGAACGTATCGCTGAATGAGGTCGAAGCCACGGCCAAACGCGCCGCGCGCGGAGCCGGATATCCATGGGGTCTGGCGGAAGAGGCGGGCAAAGCCACACGTTGGCTATGCGCGCACGGGATTGATGGCACGAAATCCCTGGCGCAATTGTTGGAGCAAGGTCTGGCGGCCTCACTCAAGAATCACCGCCCGGTTGAGATGCAGTCGGCTTGGGCGGGGCAAGGCGTGCTTTGTCCGATCATTACGGGCGCGTTGCTTTCTGATCGGTCTGACCTGCTGCACGCAGGTCCCATACGTATCCAAAACCTTGCGGTGCCTGTCTATCTGCTGCCCTTCGTAGCTTCTGCGGCGCGCGCTCAGGGTAGCGTGATCTCGCTTACGTCCGACCTGTTCTCGGCCGCAACGGATGGCGGTCATTTGGAAGCCGGGCAGGAATGGCCCGCGCTTTCTGATCACGTCCAGATCGCGCTGGGCGGCCAACTCTCCACCCCTCGACCGCAAGTGACCCGCGCAACCCCGGACCCGGACAGTTGGGACACCCTTAACCGATTTGCCCACCGCACCTATGCGCCCGCCACCGAAGAATCCCGGCTGTTGGGTGCCGGTGCGGGCCTTTCCGACAATGACTGAATGAGAGACCGACATGATCGAAACCCGTACCCTTAGCCTTGCTGAAATCGAGGATCTTTCTTTCCGTGCGTTGGTGTCCGCGGGCACCAGCGAAGAAAACGCGCGTCCATTGGCAATTGCAACCGCCGCAACCGAGGCGGACGGGGTAGCGAGCCATGGTCTGGCCTATATCCCGATCTATTGCGAACATGTTCAGTGCGGCAAGGTAGATGGGCAGGCCACCCCTCAGCTGTCCCAGCCGCGCCCCGGCGTAGTGACGGTCGACGCCGCGACCGGGTTCGCCCACACGGCGATCGACGCGGGGTTCGAGGCATTGATCGCTGCGGCGCGCACGCAGGGCGTTGCGGTGCTGGCGATCCGCAACAGCTATAACTGCGGCGTTCTGGGGTATCACACCTACCGGCTGGCGCAGGCTGGTTTTGTGGGACTTGGGTTCACCAACGCGCCCGCCTCCATCGCGCCGTCCGGTGGTGCCAAACCGGTGGTCGGAACCAACCCATTTTCAATCGCGGTCCCTGGAAACGACGGCCAACCCGCATTACTGATCGATCAAAGCGCCAGCACCATCGCCAAAAGCGAGGTCATGAAACACGCGCGCGAAGGCAAACCAATCCCGGTTGGCTGGGCGTTGGACGCAGATGGCAACCCTACGACCGACCCGAATGTTGGGCTTAAGGGTTCCATGGCCCCATCGGGTGGGTACAAGGGGGTTGGCGTTGCCCTGATGACCGAGGTTTTGGCTGCAGCGCTGACTGGTGCCACGCTTGGGATACACGCCTCACCTTTTTCGGGAACCGCCGGTGGGCCTCCGAAAACAGGCCAGTTCTTTATTGCAATTGACGCTTCTGCGACTGCGGATGACGCATTTTCTTCCAGAATTGTCGATCTTGTCGAAGCGATCCGATCTCAGAACGGCGCACATTTGCCCGGTGACGGCCGCCAGGCAAAGCGTTTGGTGGCCAAGAACGATGGTGTGGCTGTCAGTGTAGCGACCCTCGACAAAATAGAAGCTCTGCTGACGTAGGGCTCGATGGCGAAGCTCCGGGACGCTCATGAAGATCTTTCTGGAAATCAGGACACGTGCGAATAGGGAGGAAACACATGTCTATGAAGGAACCTTTTACCGATCTGGAGATCAAGCGATCTTCGGGCGGGTTTTATGAAGGGCACAGTGTTGAGATTGCCTTGCTGAGCAAGTCAATCATGGTCGCGCTGGTTATCTGGGCGCTTGTCTGGCCCGCAAATGCAAACGGAGTTCTTGGAAGCCTGAACTCGCGTCTGCTGGAAGATTTCAACGCCTTCTATATCATTATTGTCGGCTTTTTTGTCTTTTTCCTGTTTGTCGTGGCGGCGCTGCCGCAAACCGGTAAGCGGCTTATGGGCCCAGAGGGCGAAAAACCAGAATTCTCGGATTTCTCATGGTTTTCGATGATGTTTGGCGCGGGCTTGGGCGTCGGTCTCATGGTGTTCGCTACCGCTGAGCCTTTAGGGCTGTGGGGATCGAACCCGGTTGTCATCGCGGGCGATGTCGTCGGCAATAGCGAAGACGCATTGCAGTCAGGATATCGCTACACTTTCTTGCATTACGGGTTTCACGCCTGGGCGATCTATGTGGTGACCGGCCTGTCGCTGGCCTATTACGCCTACACGCGCAACATGCCCCTGACTATTCGCACCGCGCTGACACCTCTGTTCGGCAAGCTGATGAACGGCTTCCTGGGCCACGTCGTGGATGTACTGGGCGTGGTGGCAACCATTTTGGGTGTTTCAGTTACCATCGGTTACGGGGTTTCGCAGTTCATCGACGGCCTTTACGCCATTTCAGGTATGGAATGGATGATGGATCTGACCGGTGACGCACCGGCCCCCAGCACTGTTGGTCTGCTGGCTGGCCTCATCGTGATCATGGGCCTCTCGATCATCTCGGCTGTCTCTGGTGTTGGTCGTGGCGTCAAGTACCTGTCTAACCTGAACCTGGTGTTGTCGCTGATCCTGTTGCTGGTCTTTGTTGTCTTTGGGTCGTTCCTGTTCGCGATGACGACTTACGCAACTGCATTTGTCGATTACATCCAGCACTTCATTTCGCTCAGCTTTGGTGCTTTCAATCCGCAATCGGCGGCGGCGTTTGATGCCGCCCTGCCGAGTGAAGCAGCGCCGTTTGCCGATGCGCTTTACGCCGGTGCGACCAATCCTTGGGGATCGTTTGACGGGTTCAAATCTGGCCTAGAAGGCGACGCCGCCTCGCTGCCGGAATCTGTTCTGGCTTCGGTCTACGCTGCAGGTGATCCGGGTCGGCAGTTTGGCTGGCAAGCGGGCTGGACCACGTTCTACTGGGCCTGGTGGATCGCGTTTTCGCCTTTCGTCGGCCTGTTCCTGGCGCGCATTTCCAAGGGACGCTCTGTGCGTGAGTTCATCATCGGTTGTGTCTTTGCCCCTGCGCTGGTCTGCTTTGCGTGGATGACCATTCTGGGTGGCACCGCGATCGATCTAGAACTGAATGGCACCGCCGAAGGCGCGATCATCGGGGCGTCGAACACCGCCAAGCTGTTTGTCACCTTGCAAGAGATGATCACCGGTGGGCTGTTGTCTGGCATCACCGTGATGTGTGTCGTCCTGATCATGACCTTCCTGGTCACCTCGGCGGACTCGGGCATTCTGGTGATGAACACCATCATGTCTGGCGGAGATCAGAACATCGGCAACAAGCACAAGATCGTCTGGGGCCTTATCCTGACAGCGGTGATTGGCGCTCTGATCCTCGCTGCGGGTGAAAACAATCCGATGGACGCCTTGCGAAATGCGATGATCATCGGTGCGCTACCCTTTACGATGGTCATGGGCCTGATGTGTATAGCGCTTGCCAAGGCGCTTTATCGCGATGGTCTGAGGCAAAAGCAGACCACAGCACCTGCGGAATAAACCTAGGCACGGGCGGTTGTGATGCAACCGCCCGCTGTCGTCAGGCGCTTTTGCGCGCGTCAACTTCAACTCAATTCAATGAAAATTCCAGTGGCAGAGACGCCACGTGATCGTGCACCATTCGAAGCATTATGTCGGACATGAAGATGGTGTGCCCGGAGGGAATTGAATTTGGATGAGGGAGTGCCAATACATTGATTTAATGATATAAAACCATACGTAGAGCAGCTATGTGTGGCGGTCCTGCGGAGGCGTATTGGCCAATATCATGACTAACATAAGCTACAATGTAACTTCGGCAATTGTTGAAGGAATATCCTTCGCAAGCTTCTCGATAGCCGAACACTTGCACCTACGCGTCCTCGCATTTAGTCAGGATATCGTGAATGCACCGGGCAGCCTTCAGCTCAGAGCAAAGTTACTCTACAAACTTTGCAGATTCTCAGTTACGCACCAAACATCATTTCGCCACCGTTTCTACAGCGAACTTTATTGGTCAGCTAAATAATAGCTGCCTCCTGTAACCGTGAATTCGCTGCCGGACGACACTGGAGCTGTCTCCTAAAACGGGAGAGGCAATCTGGCGCGAGACACAGGTTGTCGCCAACCGAAAGTTCACCTCTAACGAGGATTCTGGCTTCTCGCCGCAAAAAAGATGATCCCGGCACAAATGTTCATGCTAATCCAGTAGAGTATTAGTGCAGATGCAAGTGAATAGACCAACGCAAAAAGAACAACCGACACGATTAAGTAACGGATCAATTGATCCTTTTGGTTATGCCAGCGCAATAGGGCCTCGCTAATTCCAAGGAGCAACATTAAGATAGGGAGTAAATTTAATCCAAAAAACAGATGATCTTGTTCCGAAAGATCACTAATTAACAAAAAGCTAACGCCTTTCAATTCATCCGAGCCTCCAAAAATAAAGATCGCCGAAATCAGAAATGGAAGCATAACAACGAACGATGTTCCGGCGACGATCGATTTGATTGGATGATAGCCGTGTTTTTCATAAACTTTTTCAACTACTTCGAATCGCTTTTCGCCTTTTAGTCCAGCAGCTTGCTTTGCGATATCGATGTCGACCAACTGCTTGACCGCAAGAAATTTATCCTCGGACTTTTTCGCCCACTTCTTAAGCGGGATGGTCAAAATCGAGATCACCATTGCAAGCAGAATTATCGATAGCCCAGCAGAATTCGTTGCAGTCCACATCAAATCGAACAGCAAGTCCATCGGATATATAACCGGCAACAGGACCGTATAAACAACATCCCCTATCACTGTGGCTCAATATGGTAAATCACGCGCTTACCGCCTTTGAGGTCTTTGGAAGTACGCACTTTAAAGCGCTCTTTTAGCTCGTGCTCGAAGGCCACGCGGTCGTAATCCAGATACTGTTCCGTTTTGTTCTGCAGCAATTTGACGACCATCTCGTCGTGCCGATCAACGAACTCAATAACGATGTCGCAATTGAAAGACCGCAACCAGTCTAGGAACAATGCCATCGGGATATTGGCAGAAATCCGAATGTGGTGGACAAGGGCCAGAACCAGAATTGCATCTGGATTGGCGCGACTGTCGAATGAAGAGCGTTCCTTGCCTGCCCATCCCTGATTGGGGGAGACGTTGGACAAATCCAGCACTAACGGCAAGATGTTGTTGTGCACCGAGTGACTGGATTCATGCATAAACAGTTTCTGGACCGCATCGTGGTCGCCATCAGCTGCAATGACCAAGTCTGCATGTTCCGCAGCAATTTTTGAAAAAGTGCCTGTGTTGCAGCCGATATCCATTAGGCAATAAGGTTTCTTTTCTTGTACGAACTTTTGTACGAAACCTTTTTTCGCTTGGAGTTCCTCGTCATCGTAAGTGTGGGTTTTGTCGTATTCCGACCAGTCCGTGTGCTCGATGTTCACAGAGAGCGACTTGACCAGTCGCGTTACACTTTCAACAAGTGCCAGTACGTATTTTCGACTGACTTTGCGCTGACTTCGGTCCTGAGCGGGAACGGCATCGCGTTCACGCGCCTCAATCCGCTTTTCTACGCGAGCAGGTAGCATGATGTGGCTAGCGACACCGCGCTTGAAACGGGAGAAACCTCTGAAAAAGTTCGCAGCCTCAACCGGAGGTATACCGTCCAAGTAGGACCGTAATAATGGAAGGTGATTGATGCCCAGATGGCTACGCATCATCAACGGCGTCAGAAAACAGCAACAAAACTGTCGGTATGCCAACCAGGGTTCGCCTTCCTGCCAAGGCACAAACGATGGGATGTCAATAAAGACTGGTGCCGTACCTTCAAACTGGATGTTAAAAGGCGTTGAGTCCTTAATGGTCCACCCAGCTTCCAGCGCGTCGGTCAAGATACGCAGATGCAATAGAGCCGCTCGTCTTAGCATGGCGAACGACCATTCGTAAGAGTAAGAAACGATCGAGACAGGCTCATGCTGCATCACACCTGCCCACCCGGCTTCTAGGATTTCCTTTGCAACAGGATCGTCAGGCGCGCAAAGCTTGGTTTTTACAACGCGCTTTTCGATTTCAAGTTGTTGGTAGAAGGGCTCAGTCTGGAGCTTTTTGAAGTTCTCAAGCGTTTTATTGTCGACGCCTCGAAAAATCGCAGAACTGCCATTTTCGGGTAAGTCAATTGTATATACACGGCTGCTGGGGTCACGAAAGGAGCCACTGTTTGCCTTAGTCATCGAGCGCTCGACTGTCTTCTTCATCGCTTTTTGTGCCAAATATCTTTCGCTTCAGCTTATAGAAGTATTTGCGGAACGTGTAAGCAATCGCTGCGAAGAACCCGAGAATTGTGGTTACAATGACGCTCCCCGAACCTGGATCCACGTATGCCAGAGCAACGGATGGGTGCACAATGGCAGCGGCAATGATGAGCAATGCCAATTTCTTGCGGCTATTCATATACATAGTCCTCGAATTTATCACTTACGCCGTCAACGCTTTGGTTGATTCTATAGACTTGATCCAGTTCCTGATAGCGACCCTCGGTCAGGCACTTTAAGATTGCTTCCGCACCTTGAACGCTCGTCGTATACGTCTGCTCATTTCTCAGGTCCACATAGGTTTTACAACGTCCCTTCGGAAAAACGCCCCCTAATATCCCAAAACGGTCATGTACAAAGAACTCTGGATCTTTCGCAAAACGGGTCTCCCAAGTTCCCCGGCTCCGCCAAGGGCCGTGATCACCGAAGATATAAAGAATCGCCGTGGGATCTTCCCGCTCAAGCTGGTCCAGAAGCTGGTTCAACGTTTGCTGTGCTTCCAAAGAACGCTCCAGGTAGAAGTCATTGTAAGCGGCATCGGCTTCTTCGTCTTCGATCAAAAAGTCTTTGCCGGTGTGACCTGGGGAGTAGATGGAGGCCAGTAAGAACTGCGGCTCCTTTTGACGTGACAGATAAGACACGAAATCAAGTACATGTGCTGCTTTGTCGACCTTTGTATCGGACTTGTTTTTGTCGATGAATCGGCAGAGACCAAACAACGACACCTGTCGAAACTTGCTATCATTGAATTCGCACGCGCCCGCTGTTCGCGACGGAATATGATACCGATCCACATAGCTGCCCTGTTCGGTCCCAAAGTATTTTCCGGCATAGGCCGTGTTGATTTCGTAACCATTGTTGCGGAAAATTGCGTTTAGTCGACCGTCGTACTTACCCGTATAGAGTTCAAAACTTTTACGTTTGCCGCGATCAAATTCATCAACCTCCATCCGTAGCATTAGATTCATCGCATATTTTGTGGGGACACGGACCGAAAACAGATTCTCGAACCTGTCCATTCTGGTATAAACCGGTTCGTGGAAAGCTGTCTCTTCAATGCCCATGTAGCGAGATGTCAGGCTTTTGGGGTGAATTGAGTCAAACGAGATAAGATAGACATTTGGTTTTGTATCAAACGTGATATCTTCGATGCCTGGAAACTCTGTGTTTTCAGCCTCTTCATTCGCATCCAGCATGTCCCGCCCAGGGACAAGGATGAAAATCACAGCCACGATTACAGCAACTATTGCCCGGCCCCGAACACCCAAGCTCAGAACGATGTAAGTCAAATAGATCGCAAGGAGGCAAAGGCCAGCCATTGCTATCATCGGAAGCAATACGAATGCTTCGACCATCGACCAATTAATCGAAAAAACAGCGGCAGCGAAAAGCACACCCGTCAGAGCTCGGGCCGCTATTGCAAGCTTTGAAGGCAACAAATTTGCAACGACAACCATTGCAATAAGGGCGGAAGAACAGGCCAGAAAGGCTGTTCTGATGTAGTCCAACTCAACGGGGCGAAATTCATTTCTAGCGCTGAAAACTGTATCCAGCGTAAAAATCGATAGCGCTACAACTAATATGAATGCGCTTAAGAAAATACCCATGAGTCTTTTGCGATTATTCATTGCAGAGAAATCAACTTTCGGTCTTCAGACGAGTGTTTAGAGAAAAGTACCATTTTCTTCAATTGCGGGTGGTTAAGGCTGGTTGAGAGCTCGAGAGGGACCGGTACTACACACTAGGGCTTTTGAAAAGTAGCTAGAGACAGTTCCGAGAGATTTTTAACGTGTTTTGCAGATCGGTCTTCGATGCAATCTGATTGGAACTGGCTCGCGGGCTCTAGTGATTTGGTTTTCTTCCGTTGGACTGGTCCTCCACTATGTTTAGGAAACCGGAGGAGGCACATGGCAGACAGGCGATCGAAGCCCGGGGAGGCTGTCACGAAATTGCGACAGATTGAAGTTCTGGCAGGGAAAGAGGTACCACTTTGCCTAACGTGAGGAGCATCACACGTCGGAGCCACCCGTCTCGATGGTGACCAAAAGGTCCCGTAGGGATCACATTGAAATAGACCGGTCTGGCACCTTGACGGGAGATCTCAGCCCAGGCCCTGGCCATTCCGCAGCTGGTTCAAAGTCGTCATAATCGTCCACCACGTCATCACCCATGTGGACGTACCGCTTTAGTACCATGAGGCGGCAGCGGCATGCATTAGTGCAAAGACAGAACTGCACCTCGTCGGTACCTAAAGGGCGCTTATTGATCGTCCATCGGTAGCTTCAATCCTTTTTTGTCTCAAAGGTAGTCACACTAATCTGCAATGTCCTTTGGCCTTACTCGAGAGATATCCTCGTGCCCAGGATAGGCAGCCAACGTGTCTTTCTTATGAGCGAAGTCTCAATCGTTGCATACATTCCCGTTGCTCAGGTGGTCTTTCTGTCACCGCTCCGTGAGATGGGTGAGTGCTGGGCCTTCTGCCGCCTTTTTTTGATACGCCTTCGGGTTCCCATTCGGGGAAACGCATGACCTGAGGGTCCGGGGTGAAATCGCCTTCTGCTCTCTTCAACTGCTGGCTAGCCGCCTGAATCCAAGACCTGTGGACTTCACGTAGTAATCGCGCACGCGTCGGTTCGTCTAAAGCAATACCTTCTTCCGCCAGTATCTCGTCAGCACATCTCCGTACCATTTTTTAATACCGCCTTCGGTAGTTTCCGCTTGTTGGCTCAGGTGCAGTACACGGTTCCATATCTCAGGTTCACCCGGTTCACTATCTAGCATTTCCATCAGGCGGAAATACACGCGACCAGAAAGAGCAACGATCTTTTTCAAAGGGAGGGTTTCAGGCTTTGCCCGCAGGCACGCCCACTGCTTTTGGATTTTGGCGTATTCAGCCGCAAATCTCTCTTTGGCCTCTGCAGGGTCTCTGGTGCGGAGTGACTTTGACACCTCGACACGGTCGACGATTCCCTTAAGGTCCGCCGGAACTCGCACCCTGATGTAGTATATTCCGCTGTTTTTGTCTTTGCCTGGTGTAGGCATGATAAGCGTCACTGTGTAGAACTCCTATGTAGGAGACTGCAAGCGCAAGCCGCTGTTTTATCGTAAGTTTCTGATGTAGATAAGGAAATCATGGTGCTGCTGGAGAGAATTGAACTCTCGACCTCTCCCTTACCAAGGGAGTGCTCTACCTCTGAGCTACAGCAGCGCTGTGGGCGGGTGATTAGACTCAAACGAAACGCGGCGCAAGGGTGTCTGGACGGTTTTTTTCTACTCCTGTAGAGAAAGGCAATGGCAGACAAAAATTCACCTAAAAAACACGGCAAGTCCGGGGAAACGCGCGAAGACCGTCTAAAGGCGGCGCTAAAAGCGAATATGGCGCGGCGCAAGGCTCAGGCCAAGGCGCGAGCCACCTCCGGGGACAAAGCCGGCAAGGACGAGGGATAAGAGCAAATGGATTCGATTCTGGTAACGGGCAATGGCCCGCTGAACGGGCAGATTCCCATTGCGGGGGCCAAGAATGCGTGTCTGACGCTGATGCCCGCGACCTTGCTCAGCGAAGAACCGCTGACGTTGACCAATGCGCCGCGTTTGAGTGACATCAAGACCATGACGGCGCTGCTGCGGTCGCTGGGGGCCGAGGTGTCTTCGCTGCAGGATGGTCAGGTCATTGCGATGTCCAGCCATGACCTGAACAGCCACACGGCGGATTATGACATCGTGCGAAAAATGCGCGCTTCGAACCTGGTGTTGGGGCCGATGCTGGCGCGGCTGGGGCAGGCCGTGGTGTCGCTACCTGGTGGATGTGCCATTGGCGCGCGCCCGATGGATTTGCATGTCGAAGGGCTTGAGGCGCTGGGCGCCGAGATCGAGCTTAGAGATGGCTATCTGCACGCGAAGGCGTCGGGCGGGCTGAAAGGCGCTGTGCATGAGATGCGCTTTGCCTCGGTCGGCGCGACCGAGAACATCGTCATGGCCGCCACGCTGGCCAAGGGCACCACGGTGCTGAAAAACGCCGCGCGCGAGCCCGAGATTGTCGATCTGGTCGAATGCTTGCGCAAGATGGGCGCTCAGATTTCGGGTGAGGGGACCTCGACCATCGAAATTCAGGGTGTCGATCGTCTGCACGGCGCGACCCATCAGGTGGTGACCGACCGGATTGAACTTGGCACCTATATGCTGGCCCCGGCGATCTGCGGGGGCGAGGTTGAGCTGCTGGGCGGGCGCATGTCGCTGGTCGAATCCTTCGCTGCCAAGCTGGATGCGGCGGGGATCAGTGTTTCTGAAACCGACAAGGGGCTAAAAGTTTCTCGTAAGAACGGGCGTGTGACCTCGGTCGATGTGGTCACCGAACCCTTCCCCGGCTTCCCGACCGATCTGCAGGCTCAGATGATGGCGCTGATGTGCACTGCCGAGGGTGTGTCCGTGCTTGAAGAGCGTATTTTCGAGAATCGCTTTATGCATGCGCCCGAACTGGTGCGCATGGGCGCGAATATCGAGGTACATGGCGGCACGGCCACCGTAACCGGGGTCGAACGATTGAAAGGTGCTCCGGTGATGGCGACAGACCTGAGGGCCTCGGTCTCGCTGATCCTTGCCGGAATGGCGGCGGAAGGTGAGACGGTTGTCAGCCGGGTCTATCATCTGGACCGCGGATATGAACATGTGGTGCGCAAGCTGGAAGGCGTGGGCGCAAAGATCGAACGGATTAAGGGTCAATGACAGACGCAAGTTTCAAAGATGGCCGCGAGGCACCGCTGAACCTTGGAGCCGAGGATGCGGATGATCTCCAGGTGATTGCGACCCTGACGCAGGATGCGGTTTTCCCGGTGACCGAGATGACATGGCAACCCGGCCAGCGCCGCTTTGCGCTGTTGCTCAATCGCTTTCGTTGGGAAGACAAGGATGCCGCTGCCCGGCGCGGTCGCGCCTATGAGCGGGTGCAGGCCGTTTTGATGTTCGGCTCGGTTCTGTCGGTAGCCAGTCAGGGCATCGACCGCAGCGACAAGGACATGATCCTGTCTCTGCTCTCGGTCGAATTCGAGCCAAGCGAGGATGGTGCGGGACAAATCCTGTTGACCTTGGCAGGCGACGGCGCGATCCGCCTGTCGGTTGAGGCCATCGATGCAACGCTCAAGGATGTGACGCGTCCCTACAAGGCGCCTTCTGGACAAGCGCCCCATCACCCGAGTGAAGAATAAACGTGGCATCGCTCAGGCCTTCCCGAATCCGCCACGCGGCATCGCGGTGCGGCGGGCAACCGTGTTTGATGTATTCGACATCAGCCGTGTTCTGATCCGATCGATCCGTGACCTCTGTCGGGCGGATCATCTAGATAATCCCGAAAACCTTTCCCGCTGGTCTGCCAATAAGGATCCGGCTTCGGTCCGAAACTGGATCGATAGTGGAGCAATCCTTTGGGTCGCTACGCAAGTGGGAGTGGTTACTGCAGTGGGCGGTTTAAGTGGCGAGGGTGAGATATCTCTGCTCTATGTCGATCCCGATCACGCAGGGCGCGGGCTCGGAGCAGCGCTGCTGCATCGGTTGGAAGAGGAACTGCAGACACGTGGCGTCTCTGAGGCGCATCTGCACGCGACCAAAACGGCACATTCGTTCTATCTGGCGCACGGCTGGCATGATGTCGGCGACCCGACGGAATGGCACGGCATCCCCCAATTCCCGATGCGCAAATCGCTGCACCCAGCGGCCTAAGGGTTGAGGCCACCCGGCCCGGGCGATAAGACCCGTTGAAACGCTTCCGGAGTCTCTCACATGCCCGCTTTCCTCGATACGACCTCCGCCGATTTCGAAACTGCATTTCAGACGCTGTTGTCCGCCAAGCGCGAGGACAGCCCCGATGTGGATGCGGTTGTGGCGCAGATCATCGATGATGTGCGGACCCGTGGTGATGCTTCGGTGATCGAACTTACCGCGAAATTCGACCGGCTGGAGCTGACGCCCGAGACCATGGCCTTTTCATCCAATGAGATCGCCGAGGCCGTCGCGCAGGTCACGCCCCAGGACCGCGCCGCGTTGGAACTGGCAGCAGAACGCATTCGTGCATATCACGAAAAGCAGATGCCCGAGGATCATCAGTGGACCGATGAGGCAGGCGCAACACTCGGCTGGCGCTGGTCGGCGGTGTCGGCTGCGGGGCTTTATGTGCCGGGCGGATTGGCTTCATACCCGTCGTCGGTTTTGATGAACGCAATACCTGCGAAGGTGGCGGGCGTAGACCGGTTGGCCATTGTCGTCCCCACACCTGAGGGTCAGGCAAACCCGCTGGTCCTGCTGGCGGCACAACTGTCGGGCGTGGATGAGATTTATCGCATCGGCGGCGCGCAAGCTGTGGCCGCGCTGGCTTATGGCACCGAAACCATTGCGCCGGTCGATAAGATCACCGGACCGGGCAACGCCTTCGTGGCCGCCGCGAAACGCCGTGTATTCGGCAAGGTCGGCATCGACATGATCGCGGGCCCCTCGGAAATTCTGGTCATTGCAGACAAGGACAACGACCCCGACTGGATCGCGCTGGACCTGCTCAGCCAGGCCGAGCATGACGAAAGCGCCCAATCCATTTTGATCACGGATGACGCAGAATTTGGTCAAGCCGTGACGCAAGCGGTGGAAAAACGTCTTGAGACCCTGCAACGCCGCGCCATCGCCCGGGCCAGCTGGCGCGACTTTGGTGCCGTAATCACTGTGCGCGACCTGGACGAGGCTGCCGCGCTGTCCAACCGCATCGCGCCTGAACATCTGGAACTCTGCGTGGCCGACCCGGTGGCGTTAAGCCAGCAAACGATCCATGCCGGTGCCATTTTCCTTGGCCAGTACACGCCCGAAGCCATTGGCGATTATGTCGGCGGCCCCAATCACGTGCTGCCCACAGCGCGTTCGGCGCGCTTTTCGTCTGGCCTTAGCGTGATGGATTTTCTCAAACGCACAACGCTCAGCCAGATGACACCCGAAGCTTTGCGCGCCATCGGCCCGGCGGCTGAAACGCTTGCGCAATCCGAAAGCCTCGAAGCGCATGGCCTGTCCGTTTCGGCGCGCCTTAACCGGCTGAATGGCTGAAGTGACGCAATGACTTGGCACGCATGGCGCTTCTGTACGTTGCTCAATGAAAATCGTTGTTATAGGTCTGTGCAGACGCAAGGATTGTGACCGTTAAGATGACCCGTATTTCGCATATCGAACTGGACGACCGAAATCTGCCCCCGCCGACACCGGAGATCGAGCAGGAGCGGAAGGTCGCCATATATGATTTGCTTGAAGATAACTCGTTCACGCTGCCAGCGCGCGACGATCGGATGATCCCCGACGGGCCCTACCATGTGCAGCTATCAATCCGTGACAAGCGACTGGTTTTCGATATCGCCACCGAAGCCAGCGAGAAGGCGGCTGAGTTTCATCTGTCGCTTGGTCCATTCCGGCAGGTCGTAAAAGACTATTTTCAGATCTGCGAGAGCTATTTCGATGCGGTGAAAACACTGCCGCCCAGCCAGATCGAAACGATCGATATGGCTCGGCGCGGCATCCACAACGAAGGCAGCCGCGTGTTACAGGAAAGGCTGGAAGGCAAAGCTGAGGTTGATACTGATACTGCCCGCCGCCTCTTTACGCTCATCTGCGTCCTTCATTTTGGAGGCTAACGGGTGACGCCTCTGCCGCAGTCCATTCTGTTCTGTTGCGACCACAATTCGGTTCGGTCACCCATGGCCGAAGGCATCATGAAGAAGTTTTACGGCACCGGCACCTATGTGCAATCTGCTGGCGTGCATAACGATCTGGAGATCGATGGGTTCTGCATCGCAGCCTGTCAGGAGATTGGCGTTGAGCTGTCCCGTCACCGCTCGCGTTCTTTTGACGAAATGGAGCAATGGGGCGATGACCTCAGTTCATTTGATCTGATCGTGGCCCTGTCACCCGCCAGTCAGCGAAAGGCGCTGGAACTGACGCGGTTTTTTCACCTGGATGTCGATTATTGGCCAATTATGGACCCTACCGGACTAGGTGAAACCCGTGAGGACAAGCTACGTCATTATCGACAAACCCGAGATCAGATCATCGCGCATCTGAAAGACCGCTGGGGCGAACCGACGGAGTGACCATGAACCCGACCGTGAAAACGTATTTTGATGCCTTCAATGCCGGTGATGTAGATGGCATGCTGGCCTGCCTGTCGGATGACGTGGCCCATCATGTCAACGAAGGTCAGATTCGCGTCGGCAAAGAGAAATTTGCCGCCTTCTGCGCGCATATGAACCGCTGTTACCGCGAGAACCTGACGGATATCGTGATCTTCGAGGCCGAAGGCGGTACCCGTGCTGCGGCTGAGTTCATCGTCAACGGAACCTATCTGGAAACTGATGAAGGTCTGCCAGAAGCGTATGGGCAGACTTACCGCTTGCCTGCGGGTTCGTTTTTTGACCTTAACGACGGCAAGATCACCCGCGTGACCACATTCTACAACCTTGCGGACTGGACCAAACAGGTCTCGAATGGCTGAGATTTCGCAGGTCCGCGCAATGACCGGATCGACATTGGTCGACGCGTTGGATGAAGTCGCGCGCCTGCGGATCGACGTATTTCACGCCTGGCCATATCTCTATGATGGCGATCTGGAGTATGAGCGCAAATACCTGCAGTCTTACGTCGACAGCGCCAGGGCCATCGTTGTCGGAGCGTTCGACGGTGATACTTTGGTGGGTGCTTCGACGGGTGCACCCTTGACGGATCACGCCGACGATTTCGCGGCCGCGTTCGAAGGCTCGGGCCTGTCGCTGGGCGATATCTTCTATTGCGCAGAATCGGTTCTGCTGCCGGAGTATCGCGGACAGGGCGCAGGCCACACGTTTTTTGATCTGCGCGAAGCCCACGCCCATGCGATGGGATTCACCAAAAGCGCCTTCTGCAGTGTAGTACGCCCTGACGACCACCCCATGCGACCAGATCATTACCGCCCGTTGGATGCCTTCTGGCGCGCGCGGGGTTATGTGCCGCTTCCTGGCGTCGTGGCGCAATTCTCGTGGAAGGATCGAGGCGACGATTGCGAAACCCAAAAGCGGCTTCAATTCTGGATTCGGGATTTATAAGCCATCCATGCGCGTCGCGCCGGGTGTTTGAAACGGGTTGTGGCATTGTGAGTTGGCGATGACATGTGCGGCCGAATTTGCCTGAAACACCCTGTGATTGTATAGTTTCACTTATTCAATTGCGCGTTTTCATGGGGAAATTTGATGAAGTCCGTTTTCAATCGCCTGATTCCGGCCTTGGTGCCGCTGACTTTGATCACCGGTTGTGCCTACGAGAACAGGGCCTTTAATGCCGAGCAAACCGTGCTGTCGAATACATCGGGAGACGTTATCCAGCACGCTGTAGGGATCGGGGGTGCGTTTGAAACGGCACCAAAAACATTTCAGTCCACAAGCCTGTTGCTTGAACGCGGTCCTATTCGTACGTCGTATTATGCGCTGCAACTTTCAGATGCCTACAAAAGGCTGGGCGACGAAGCAGCGCGCAATCGGGACCTGACAGCGGCGGCACTGATCACTGTAGCAGGCGGTGCTGCGCTTGGAAGTGCGGCCTCGATCTCAGGGAAAGACCTGGCCTTGGTCTTGGCCGGTGGAGCTTTGATCAATGAAGGCGTTAAATACGTAAACCCTAACAGCGCGGCGCAGGCTTTCTACGTGGCATCCGAGTCAATGGCGTGCGCAAGCGCTGCGATTGCCGCCCATGTACCTGTGGACACTCCACCAGACATTCGTGTGTCTTCTCTGACCCTTTGGTACATTCGAAAAATTGAGGTTTTGCTGCGCGCGGGATTGAAGCGGGACGTACCGGACTGGAACACGTTGCTCAAAAACCTTGGTTTGACGAGGCAAGGAGCCAATGAGGTGGACGCTCTGCGAGCTGGAGACATAAACCTCAGTGCATTGGAAGTAGACTTGGAAAAGTGCCTGAGGCGAGAACCGGTCGAGAAAGGCAAAGCCAAGACTTAGTACGTCGTGCGGGAGACTTTTCCGTAGAACAAAAAAATACGCCTCTGTTTTTGACCTCAATCCGAAAACTGCCGCCGTTTTGCTGCGCGGATCTCGCGAGCTTGTTGTTCTTGTCCTACGCGAAATGAATCCTCGACGAAATCCATATGCGTGCGTGCGGCGGTTTCTGCGCGGTCCGGGTCGCCGTCGATGATGGCCTGCGCGATTGCCTTGTGCTGCTCAAGCAACGCTTCACCCGTGCCGTCCATCGAGCGCAGGAAGCGGCGGTTGTAGAACACGCCTTGGCGCGTGAGGTCATAGATGGATGCCATCATGTGGATAAGGGTCGTGTTTTGGCTCGCATCGACAACGGCGGCGTGCAGTCGAAAATCAGCCTCTTCACTGGCATCCTGATCGTCATTCTCCCAGGCTCGCTGCATTTCATCGATGATTTCTGCGATCCGTTCCTTGTCGGACTGTGTGGCGCGCTGTGCGGCGAGGTGGCTGGCAAAGGCCTCTTGCTCGCGCCGGTATTCAAGATAATCGTAGAAAGCACTGCCGTGCCGGGCATAGAGAGACAGAAGGGCGGGCGACATGGCACGACCGGTCAGTGGGGCGATAAAGGTGCCCTCGCCATGTCGCACGGTCACCAAGCCGCGATTTTCGAGGATTTGGAGTGCTTCGCGCAGCTTGGGGCGTGAAACGCCTAGGGCTTCCGCAAGCTCCCGTTCAGACGGGATTTTGCGACCCTCTTTCAGGATTCCATCAACAATCATTGTCTCGATTTGTGCAACGACAGCATCGGCAATTGATTCGTGACCAACGGGATCAAAGAGGCTGTTCGTGCTCATAATTCCTGTCCGGTAGTTAGATTAAAGATCGTCGAAGTTGTTTATAATATTTACCACTAGCTTTCGGCATTGCAAGAAAAACTACCCAAAAATACGGATGCTCGCTGCGCGTATAAGCGTTTGTTTTTATTGAGTGTCGCAAAACTATTGGAAAATTCCGGGTTATGAAAGGTCAATCTTGGTTATTAGCCACATCACCACGGCGTAGCCAAATTGGTAAATTAAATTGTTGACTGAATGACAAGGTAAACAATATTTACCACTTAAGCCGTGCTCGCGGCGAGAGTGACAGCCAGACCACCGGCTGATCTTTACCTTGGAGGAGAACCCATGAAGACCACCCTGACATCGCTTGCCGTTGCGGCCTCGCTGCTGGCAGCCCCGGTTGCCCACGCGGCGGATAAGATGCTGCTAAAAACCCCAATCGCGTTTTCAACCGCTCTACCGGGCCTCGGCTCGCCGATCCCGCGCGTGGCCGAACAGCTGGACCTGATGTCCGGCGGCACGCTGAAGATGAAGGTTTACGAACCGGGCAAGCTGGTCCCGCCGTTTGAAATTCTGGATGCGGTGTCTTCAGGCAAGATCAATTCGGGCTATACCACTGCCGGCTACTGGGCGGGTAAGATCCCGGCTGCACCGTTGTTCTCGGCCGTTCCGTTCGGCCCTGAGGCGGGCGAATACATGGCGTGGCTCTACTATGGCAACGGCATGAGCTTGTATCAGGAGATGTATGATCAGGCCGGTTTCAACGTCCATGTCATTCCCTGCGCCATCATCGCCCCCGAAACCTCAGGCTGGTTCGCGAATGAGATCAACAGCCCCGAAGACCTGAACGGCCTGAAAATGCGCTTTTTCGGTCTGGGTGGCGAAGTGATGCAGAAGCTGGGTGTGGCGACGTCACTGCTGCCCGGCGGCGAAATCTTCCCGGCACTGGAAAAAGGCGCAATTGATGCGACCGAATTCTCGATGCCTGCGATCGACGCGCGTCTCGGCTTCCACAAGTTGGTCAAGTACAACTACTTCCCCGGCTGGCACCAGCAAGCGACGGTGTTTGAACTGATGATCAACAAGGACGTCTGGAACGAAGCCAGCGATCAGCACAAAGCGATCATCGAAAATGCCTGTAAGGCTTCGATGGCTGACAGCTTTGCCGAAGGTGAGGCGATCCAACACGCTGCGCTGCTGGACAACGTTGAAAACAATGGTGTTCAGATCAAGCAGTGGAACGACGAGATGCTGTCGACCTTCCGCGCGACCTGGGAAGAGGTTGCCGCAGAACAGGCCGCCAACGACGAATTCTTTGCCAAGGTTCTGGCCGACATGAACGAATTCCGTGACGGTTATGCGGTCTGGAAAGAGAACGCATTCCTCCCCCGCAAGTAAATTTGCCACTTGCGATTATCCGGGGGCGGCTTCCTTCCGCCGCCCTCGGATCCTTCTGATTTTCTTTATTTTCCCCAACGACCCGCGCGCATTCACGACCCCGCCGCCAAACTCTTGAGGAGGAGACCATGGCTGAGACACAGCGTCATCAGGACGACCCGATTGAAGTCTATGAAAGTATCCTTGAGCATGGTGAGCCCGACCGTCAAAAGCTGGCAGTAGCGATCGACAACGGTGTCAAAGCGGTAGGTCATGTGGTCATGTGGGCCAACCTGTTGCTGGTTGGGGCCATCGTTTCACAGGTGGCGATGCGCTATCTTCTGAACCAGAACTATCCCAAGCTGGATGAGATTCAGTGGCATTTCTATGGTCTGGTGACGATGATCGGCATTTCTTATGCGCTGGTCACCGACAGCCATGTGCGGGTGGACCTGCTGCACATGCAGCTCAGCCAGCGCGCGCGGCGGATTATCGAGATCATCGGAATCTTCACCCTATTGGTGCCGTTCATCTATTTGATGATCGATCAGGGGTATGACTATTTTTACGAAAGCTGGCGCGTCAATGAATCCTCGGACAGCCCTACCGGTCTACCTGCGCGTTGGGCTTTGAAAGGTGTGATCCCGGCCAGTTTTGTATTGCTGGCATTGGCTGCGGCGGCGCGGCTGATCCACGACGTGCACGCCCTGATCGTCAATCTCGACGAGGAACGGCAAGGCAAGGGCCTGCGTCTGATCGTCTGGGCGCTGTTGGGCTTTGCTGTGGTGGCGACCGCGCTGACCTTCCTGGTGGAAACGACTGAGGAAAAACTGGTCATCGCGATGTTCCTGACCTTCATCGCGCTGCTTTTCACCGGCTTCCCGGTGGCATGGACGCTGGCCGGGGTCGGGGTCGCATATTGCGGGCTCGCTTATCTGTTCGACAACGGCATGATGAATTGGACCGGGCTTGAGGAAACTCTGACCGGTCTGGACTATCTGACGCTGGGCGCGGTGGTGAACCGGGTCTATGCCACCATGTCAAATGCGGTTCTGGTGGCCTTGCCGATGTTCATCTTCATGGGCCTGATGCTGGACGAATCCGGTGTGGCCGAGCGTCTGATGACCTCGATGCAGCGCCTGTTTGGTACGGTGCGCGGCGGGCTGGCGATCACGGTGACAATGATCGGTATCATCCTGGCCGCCTCAACTGGCATTATCGGAGCCTCGGTGGTGCTGCTGGGCGTGCTGTCTCTGCCCTCGATGATGGAGCAGAAATACAGCCCCTCTTTGGCCGCTGGTGTGGTCAGCGCCTCGGGTACTCTGGGCATCTTGATCCCACCATCGATCATGCTGGTAATCATGGCCGATCAAATGGCGCTGTCGGTTGGGGATCTGTTCATGGCGGCCGTCTTCCCCGGTGTGATCATTGGCGCGCTGTACTTGACCTATATCTTCGTCATCGCCCTGATCAAACGCGACGTGGCCCCAGTGCCCGAGGGTGCTAAGCGTCCCGATTGGAACGCGGTAAAGGATGTGCTGATCGCTGTTCTGCCGACGCTGGCCCTGATCCTCGCCGTGCTGGGCTCGATCTTCGCGGGTTTGACCACACCGACCGAAGCCTCGGGCGTGGGCGCGTTGGGAGCCACTCTGCTGGCGCTGGGATATCGCAAGCTGACGCTGGCCAAGCTGGTGAATGTGCTGAAAGCAACGTTCAACACCACCGCCTATATCTTCGCGATCTTCCTGGGTGCCACAGTGTTCTCCTATGTCTTGCGCGAACTGGGCGGCGACGCGCTGATCGAGGATATGATCCACGGTACCGGGCTCGGCCCAAATGGCACTGTCTTCATGATCCTGTTCATCGTCTTCCTGCTGGGCTTCGTGCTGGACTGGATCGAGATCACGCTCATCGTTCTGCCCTTGATGCGCCCCATCGTGAACGGGCTGGGTCTGGATATCGATGGCTTCGGTGTCATCGATGAACCTGCGCTGGTGTGGTTCGTAATCCTTGTGGCGGTGACGTTGCAGACCTCTTTCCTGACACCTCCGGTTGGATTTGCGCTTTTCTATCTGAAAGGGGTCTGCCCGCCCGAGATCAACCTGACTGACATCTACAAAGGGATTATCCCATTCGTGATCCTGCAGCTGACCGGCCTGTTCTTTGTCTTCTTGTGGCCGCAACTGGCCACGTGGTTGCCCTCGGTCGCGTATTAACGGAGGGTAGCGGGATGAACGATGCCGATCTGATCAAGCGTCTTCAGGCCATTTGTGGGCGGCGGCGCGTTTTGACTTCGTCGCGCAGCACCCGCCGCTTTCGCCGGGGGTTCAGATCGGGTGAAGGGGACGCGCTCGCGGTGGTTCAGCCCGCTACGCTGCTGGAACAATGGCAGGTGCTGCAGGCCTGTGTTGCCGCTGACAAAATTGTCATCATGCAAGCCGCCAATACCGGCCTGACCGAAGGGTCTACGCCCAAGGGTAGCTACGATCGTGATGTAGTGTTGATCAACACGCGGCGGATGGACGATCTGCATCTGATCAATGATGGCAAGCAGGTCATCAGCTTTCCGGGCAGCACACTGTTTGCGCTGGAAAAGCTGCTGGACCCGATTGGCCGCCAGCCGCATTCGGTGATCGGATCTTCGTGCATCGGTGCCTCAGTCGTTGGCGGGGTGTGCAACAACTCGGGCGGTTCGCTGGTCGAGCGCGGCCCCTCCTATACCGAGCTGTCACTGTACGCGCGGATCACTCAGGACGGCGAGCTTGAGTTGGTCAATCATCTGGGCATGCAGTTGGGTGATACACCCGAAGAAATCCTGACCCGGCTGCAGAACGGTGATTTCTCAGCAACTGATATCGACACCGACAATCGCAAAGCCTCTGACACCGATTACGCCCGTCGGGTGCGTAATGTGGATGCTGAAACGCCAGCACGCTTTAACGCTGATAAGTCGCGTCTATACGAAGCAGCGGGCTGCGCGGGTAAACTGGCGGTTTTTGCGGTTCGGCTGGATACATATGCCAAGAACGAAGCAGAACGTACTTTCTACGTCGGGGCGCACGACACCGAGGCATTCACGGAATTGCGCCGTCGCATCCTGTCCGACTTCAAAACCCTGCCGGTCAGCGCTGAATACATGCATGAGGAGGTATTCGATATCTCTGACCGCTATGGCAAAGACACCATGGTGATGATTGACAAGTTGGGAACCGACCGTTTGCCCACTTTCTTTGCGCTGAAGGGCGCGGTGGACGCGCGTTTAGAAGGCATTCCGGTTCTCGGCAATTTTACCGATCGTTTCATGCAGTTCGCGATGCGACTTTGGCCCGATATCCTGCCGCGCCGGATGCGGGCCTATCGGGATCGGTATCCGCATCACCTGATACTCAAAATGCGCGATGGCGGTATCGATGAAGCGCGCGATCTACTCAATGACATGACTGCCGAAGACAAGCTGGATTTCTTTGAATGCGACCTGCGTGAGGCAAAAATCGCTGGGCTACATCGTTTTGCTGCCGCAGGTGCAGCCATTCGTTATATGAAGGTTCATGCAGCCGAAGTGGAAGATATCATCGCCCTAGATATCGCGCTGCGCCGCAATGACGTCAACTGGTTCGAAGACTTGCCAGCTGAGATCGCGGATCAACTGGTCGGCAAACTCTACTATGGCCACTTCATGTGTCATGTTCTGCATCAGGATTACATCGTCAAGAAAGACGCAGACCCGAACGCGTTGAAGGCCGCAATGCTAAAGTTGCTGGACAAACGCGGCGCTGAATACCCGGCCGAACATAATGTTGGCCATCTCTATGCAGCCAAACCCGATCTGGCAGCTTTCTACAAGTCGATCGATCCCACGAACAGTATGAACCCGGGAATCGGAAAGATGTCCCGCAACAAGCACTATTCGTGAGACGGAACGCCGCTGACCCGTATCCGTTGGATACTACTTGAAGCTGCGGCTGTCCTTGATCTGATCCCAGGCCCAGACGACCTCTTGCAACTGCTCTTCCTGAGATCGGTCACCACCGTTCATATCCGGGTGCAGCACCTTGATCAGCTTCTTGTAGGCTTTGCGAATCTCTGCCTTCGACCAGCTATCTTGCGCTTCGAGGATCTCAATCGCGCGGCGCTCGGTCGGTGGCAGGCGTCGACCGCCGGAATTGGCGCGGCCGGGATTTTTGGTGGCGTTTTCGCCTAGAACCTGATGCGGGTCCTCGATCCCCAGACGTGCCCAGGCACGGGCCTCGGGATCGCCCATCGGTTTGGTCTCACGCTCCCACACTTTGTCCTTCGAACGCTGCGCGTTTAGTTCGGCCTCGGTGGTGCCGTCGAAGAAATTCCATTTCTGGTTATATTCGCGCACATGTTGCTGGCAGAACCAGAAAAAATCATCCAGCACGTCCGGAGCTTTGGGCGCGCGAAACTTACCGGGTTCTTCACAGCCCTCATGATCACAGATTCGCACCGAAGTTTCGGACGCACCTGACATACCCCGACGGCCGCGCGGCTTCTTTTTCTTAGCGCTCGACACGGACATATCGAATCCGAAGGGATCTGACTTTACCATCTGCACAACCTCACGAAGGCATCTTTTCGACTCGGAGGCAGCAGTTTAATCTAAGCAGCCGAAAGTAGAAGAGGGGGACGGCAATTTATTTGCCGTTGAGCATAAAAATGAGCGTGACCGACGAAATCCGTGAACGATTGCAGGCAGCATTTAACCCGCGTGAGCTGGAGGTGGTTGACGACAGCGAGAGCCATCGTGGTCACGCTGGATATCAGGAGGGCGGTGAGAGTCATTTCAACGTCCTTATTCGTTCTGCGGCTTTCGAGGGGCAATCCCGCGTTGCCCGCCATCGCGCAGTACATACGGCATTGGGGGATATAGTCCCCCGTATCCATGCGCTTGCTCTGGATATCGACGTCTGACAGTCGCGGCCTTGGTTCAGATAAGCGACGATTACGTCGCCAATTCTCTGCGGATTTAATCTCGATCAAGGCATCGCGATACATGACCCTTTAATATTCGCCTCGTCGATCTCCGGTTAACCGGAGCGATCAGATTTGCGGATAATGAGGGCTTTTTAAATGATGACCAAAGCCAGAACGTGGTTCTCGGCACTGTCGACAGTTTCATTGCTGTCGGTGGGTGTTGCGTTCCCGGTTCACCATGCCCAGGCGGAACAGCCGGGCCCGGTAGAAGCCATTGAGTTCGACCAAGCCAAGGCGGCACTTGGCAAACGTTTGTTTTTTGACCCGCGCCTGTCTGGCGACACCGAACTGTCCTGCGCCAGCTGCCACCAGCCGGAAAACGGCTTTACCGACGGGCAGGCCCTATCGGATGCCTATGCCGGCAGCCTGCATTTCCGCAACGTGCCGACGCTGATTAACAGCGCCAAGCGCGCCGCGTGGTTCCATGACGGGCGCATTGGCACCAACCTCAACGACGCGACCCGCGAAAGCATCACCGAGACATACTCGATGAACATGGATATGCGTTTGATGCAGGAACGCATCAAGCAAGATCCGGTTTATGTCGAGATGTTCGAAGCCGCCGGATTTGGCGAGCCGTCGAACGGTGGGGTCCGTAACGCCATCCCGGAATATCTGAAAACGCTGATTTCGCGCGGCGCGCCGTTCGATACAGGCGAGATGTCGGAAGAAGCCAAGGCGGGCTATGAGCTGTTTAATGCCAGCGGCTGCAATTCCTGCCACTCGGGCGAGCGGTTCACGGATGATCTGCCGCACAATATCGGCGTGGGCGACAACCCCGATATCTGGGCGACCCCGGAACGTCACATCACCTTTGTGACCATGATGAAGTTCCTCGGCGTCGAGAATTACATGAACCTGCGCGCCGACCCCGGTGCGTATATCCGCACTCACACCGCCGATACATTCGGCACGTTCATGACCCCCACGCTGCGTGAGCTGACCTATACCGCGCCATATATGCATAACGGCTCGATTGCGACGCTCGAGGATGTGGTGGCCTTCTACAACGCCGGTGGTGGCGAAGATGAAAACAAGGATCCGCGCATCAAGCCGCTTGGCCTCAACGAGACCGAACAAGCACAGCTGGTGGCCTTCCTTAAGGCGCTGTCTGGTGAGCCGCTGACCGGCCCGGACTTCGTCGCCGAGGACATCGATACGGATTATGCGCCGATCGAAAACTGGCAAGACGCGACAAACTGAGGAGTGGACCCATGAAAGACCTAAAGTCTTACCTTTCAGGCACAATCGCCACCGCTGCCCTGTTTGCCGTCCTAGGTGCACAGGCGATTGCGGAAACCAGCATGGAGATTGAGGCCGGCATCGGTGGCGCAGACCCCGATGTAGACTCGCCGCTGGTGGCGCTGGGCGAGCCGCCGATCCCGCTGGACAACCCGCAAACCGACGCCAAGATCGAACTGGGCAAGATGCTGTTCTTTGATGCCCGTCTTGGCGGGAATCCGTCGACGCCCTGTTCGGCCTGTCACATGCCAGATGTCGGCTGGGACGTCGAGGCACCGATCTCGTTCGGCTATCCGGGCACGACCCACTGGCGCAACAGCCAGACCATCGTGAACTCGGCCTATTACGGCAAGCTGTTCTGGGCAGGTTCCTCGAAAAGCCTTGAGAACCAGGCCAAATCCGCCGCAGGCGGTGCGGTCGCCGGCAACGGTGAGGCCGACATGATGGAGGCGCGCCTGGCCTTCGTCCCCGAATATGTCGAACGCTTCAACGATGTCTTTGGCGATCAGTGGCCGCGTATCAGCAATGCATGGCGGGCCATCGCCGCGTTTGAACGGACCATAGTTCAGACCGACACGCCCTTCGACAATTATCTGCGTGGGGATGACGCGGCGCTGACCGACGAGCAGAAACGCGGGCTGGAATTGTTCACCGGCAAGGCGCAGTGTTCCGAATGCCATAACGGTGCGTTGCTGTCGGATGAAAAATACTACAACACCGGTGTGCCCGCCTATGACGGTTGGCAGGACGATGGTCTGGCGCAAGTCACCTTCCGGTATGAGCTTTATGCCAAAGGCTCGACCGAAGAGATGTACCGCCACACCAAGGACGACCCCGGCTTCTATTTCCGTACCAAGGAAAAGGCCGACAAGGGGAAGTTCCGCACGCCAAGCCTGCGCTATACCCTCTATACCGAACCCTACATGCACAACGGCATGTTGGAGACGCTTGAGGATGTGGTCGAGTTCTACAACCAGGGCGGCGGCGAGAATGAGTTCTCGGCCAATAAATCTCCGCTGATCCAACCCCTTGGCCTGAATGATCAGGAAAAGGCGGATCTGGTGGCCTTCCTGAAATCCCTGTCCGGCGAGGAAATCCTGATCGAGGAACCCGAACTGCCGGACTACCAGCCGCTTCCTGCGGTTGCAGCAGAGGAGTAAGCGTCATGACAGATCATAACGCAACCGGATGCAGCTGTTCGGGCGACGCCAAAAAGGCCTGCACCGTGAACCGCCGCCAGTTCCTGTTCGCCTCGGGTGCCACCACCTTTGCCGTGATGGTGACCATGCCTACCCGCCACGGTCAGGCCGAACAGGTGCCCGCATTGGTATCGACCTATCCGCGCAAGCTGATCGGCAAACTTTCCGAGTTGGAACAGGATGTGCCGGTCGAGTTCTACTACCCGGACGAGGGCGACTATTCGGACTCGATCCTTGTGAAAACCGGCGTGGAAAGCGGCGGCGGTATTGGTCCGCAAAAGGATGTTGTGGCCTTCAACCTCACCTGCACCCATCAGGGTGGGTCGATGTATGACAGCTACAAGCCTGAACATAAGGTGCTGGGCCCGTGCCCGTTGCACCTGTCCACCTATGACATGACACGGCACGGCATCCTCGTTTCGGGGCAGGCCTACCAATCGTTGCCGCAGGTCCTTTTGGAACTGGACGGCGATGACATCTACGCCGTTGGCATGTTCGGCCTGATCTACGGCCGTTACGACAACCTCATTGCATAAGGGAAGCGGAATCATGGCAACCCCGTATTACGTACCCGAAACCAACGTCCCGCTGCCGCCCAAAGGAGCCGAGGTCATCTCGACCGCCTGCGACTACTGCATCGTGGCTTGTGGTTACAAAGTCTACCGCTGGCCCGTGACGGCCAAACCCGGTGGCCCAACTGCGGACGAGAACGCCTTTGGCGAGGATTTCCCCGTTGCACCGCTGGGTGCGTGGGTCGCGCCGAACCAGCACAATATCGTACTGCACAAAGGTCATCCGCACCACGTGGTGATCATCCCTGACAAGGACACGCAATACGTCAACACCGAAGGCGACAGTTCCTTGCGGGGCGGATGTATCGCGCAGAAATGCTATAACCCTCAGACGCCAACACGCGACCGCCTTAAGACGCCGCTGATGCGGATCTATGGTACCTTGATGCCGGTTCCGTGGGATCTGGCGCTGGATGTTGCGGCTGAGGTGGGCAACCACGTGATCGCCAAGCACGGTACCAATGCCTATGGCGTAAAAACCTTCAGCTATCAGTATATCGAGAACACCTATGCGATCTCGAAATACGCGCTGCGTCATATCAACACCGCGAACTTCACCTTCCACGACACGCCGTCCGACGTGACCTCGACCCCCGGTTTCCGGGATGCGGGTTTCGACAACTTTGGTCCCTCGTACGAGGACTGGCGGGATGCGGAAACCCTTCTGGTCTGTGGCACCGACCCGTATGAAACCAAGACTATCCTCTATACTCAGTGGATGATGAAGGGGATGCAGAACGGCCAGAAAGAGATCTATCTGATTCCGCGCCGGTCTGCCGGTGTGGCCCATGCTGAAAAGATGGGTGGCCTGCATATCGACGTTCTGCCCGGCACCGACCTTCTGGTCGTCAACGCCATCGCCCGGGTCATCGTGGAAAATGACTGGGAAGACAGCGACTGGATCAAGAAATGGGTCAACAACAAGTGGGAAAGCTCGTCGGGCTTCGGTCAGGGCACCCGGAACACGCCATGGCAGTGGCGCACTACGTGGGGCAAGTTCCAGACCAAAGGCTTCGAGGATTGGAAAGAATGGCTGCTGTCGCAGGACGAATTCGCGCCTGAGACCGCCGCCGCTATGGCCGAGATCGACGTGCAGAAGATCTATACGGCTGCTGAATGGCTGGCCAAACCCAAGGCGGATGGCACCCGGCCCAAGACCTCGGTCATGATAGAGAAAGGGTTCTACTGGTCGAACAACACCGGCAACACGCAGGCGATCTCGGCTCTGGGCATCATCTGTGGCTGTGGCGGTCGTCCGGGTCAGGTGATTGGCCGGGCCGGTGGTCACCAGCGGGGCGGCGTGAAGGGCGGGAAATACCCGCGCAACAAGTCGCCCGAGAAACTGCCGGGTCGCCGTCGCCGCGCCATGGATACGGACCGGTATCTGATCGCAGGTCATACCCGTATGGCCCATGTGATCGGCACCACATGGATTCAGGCGATGTGTGGTTCGCAACAGTTAGCTGACAAGTTCGAGGAACTGACCGTCCGCAACCCGCATCAGATTGCGTCTTTCGACAAGCAAGAAATGATCGACACGCTGAAGGCCCGCGCCGACAGCGGTGGCATGGTGGTGATCAACCAGGACATCTATCTGCAGGATCCGATCGGCAACCGCTATGCCGACATCGTGTTCCCTGCAGCGACCTGGGGCGAAGAGGACTTTCTGCGCGCCAACGGCGAACGCCGCCTGCGCCTGTATCAGAAGTTCTATGATGCGCCCGGTGCGGCCAAGCCCGACTGGTGGATCATTGCGCAACTGGCACAGCGGATGGGCTTTGACGGGTTCGACTGGCAGAACTCGAACGAGGTTGCCGAAGAGGCCGTGCGCTTTACGCGCGGGTCGCGCAAGGACTTCCACGCGGTCTACCGTCTGGCAAAGAAAGAGGGCAAGGGTCTGCACCAGAAGGTCCGAGAATTCGGCACCGATGGTGTGCAATGCCCGGTCATGCTGGATGCCGACGGTGTCACGCTGATTGAAACCAAGCGTCTGCATGACACAACCCGCACGCTGCCTGATACCGGTGCGGCTGGTGCGGATGTATTCAACAAGAAGCTGACGCACTTCAACAGCCAGACCGGCAAGTGCAACATCCAGAAATCGCCGTGGGGCCTGTTCTCGGATTACTGGGAATGGCTGAAACCCAACAAGGACGAAGGCGAGTTGTGGGCCACATCCGGTCGGATCAATGAACGCTGGCAGTCCGGTTTCGACGACCGCCGCCGCCCCTATATCGTGCAGCGCTGGCCGGAAAACTGGGTCGAGATTCACCCCGACGATGCGGCCGAGCGTGGCATCGAAAGCGGTGATTACGTGATGGTTTACTCGGAACGTGTTCCGGGCAACAAGCACACTTTGCTCGGTGTGGAAGGCGACGACTTCCAGTTCTCGAAACTGATGGAGAACGGGCATATCGAACTGACCAAAGCGGCGATCACCGCCGTGGCCATGGTTACGCCCGCCATAAAGAAAAGCGTCGTTTACATGGACTTCCTACACATGCAGCAGCCCGCCAACGCGCTTGAGGGCCGGATCGTTGACTGGATCAGCGGCAACTACAACTACAAGATGGGCGTTGCCAAGGTCCGCAAGCTGGGGCCGAGCCCCTACAAGACCTCGTTCCGCACGATGTCCTTCGCGCCGCGCGATATCGCCTGACGCTTTTCCGGGGGGCGGACGCCATGCCGCCCCTCGGGTCCGGTCCCGCTGCAGAAGGGACCACCTGGAAGGCAGGCTTCGGTTGGGAAACCTGTCTTCCACATTCACCCAACCCGTCCCAACGCAAAACATGGCAGACCTGATATGAACATGCATTCCGATACCGCCCTGCGCGATGAGGCCACCGGCCTGCTTTCCGACCACGCCAAATCCGAATATGACGTGATCCGCCTGCGCGCCATTCAGGCCCTGGCGGCCATTGGGGCCGCCAACAGCCCGGCCTTGATCGAGGCGCTGCTGGATGATGACGAAGACGTCCGGCAAGACGCAGCTCAAGCGCTGGGCGCGCTGGGCGTGCAGGAGGCCGCGCCGCAACTGCTGGAAAACTTGATCCATGATCCCTGCGGTGAGGTGAAACTGGCCTGCGTCACCGCTCTGGCCGAGTTGAAATCCGAAGACGCGGCGCCTTACCTGCGCACGCTTGTCACTGGTCGCGGCGAGGATATCACGTGGGACGAGGACGAGCTGCACCAAGACGAATGGGACGACTGGCTGGATACCCAGATCGCGGCCATCAAGGCGCTGGGTCGGATGGGCGATGCGGCTGCGATTGAACCCATTGTCATGGCCCTGATGGACGAAGACGGGCAGGAACTGGGGGATGTGGCCTGCGAAGCGCTGGGCCAGATCGGTAAGCCGTCCGTGCCGACCTTGGGTGTGTTCGCTCAATCCTCGAACCGCCGTTTGCGTCACCGCGCTCTGCGCACGCTGGCCACCATCGGAGGACCCGAGGCCGAAGCCATTTTGCGCAAAGCCACCGCCGACAAGGACGGGGCCGTGCGTCTGATCGCTTATGAGGCGCTGATGCCGGGTGATCCGCTGCTGGTCGAACAGGCGCTGACCGATGCGGTCGAAGACATCCGCATCGCGGCGCTGAACCTTTCGGGCTTTTCGGAGCCCGAACTGCTGGACCGCATGATGCGCGACCCCGGCGCCAAGGTGCAATTGGCGCTGATCGACCGGCTGGACCGCGAAACACCGATAACTGACCAAGAGGATCTGCGCTGGCAGGTGCTGGATTTTCTCGCCACCGGTCAACAGCCCGAGGTCGCGGCACAGGCGCTGGGCCTGCTGGCGGCGTTGGCCCCGCAACTGGTGGCGGATCGGCTGAACGCGCTGTTTTCGGTTGATGCCGATGACCTCAAGGCCGAGCGTCTGCAATGGGCTATCGTTGATGCGCTGGCGACCTCGCCATTGCGCGAGGCGGTAGAGTGGCTGCAGCGCGCCTGTCGTTCGCCCTTCCGGTCGGTGCGGCTAAAGGCTGTTGCGTCGCTGGCTATGATTATCACCGATGCAGACCGCCCGCATGTGAACCAGCAGCAGGGGCGCGAGCTGCTGTTATCCTTTGCGCTGGCCCCGATGCCCGCTGCACCCGAGGTCGTGGAGGATACCCCGCAAACCGACATCGCTGCGCTGGAAGAGGCGGGTTTGGATGTGTCTGAAGGTGATGAAAACGGCCCTACCTCCAGCCTCGGCGCGATCCTTGGCCATGACGCTATCGCGGCAGAGATGAAGAAAGAGGCCGAGGATGATGACCTGCACCCCCTGACGCCACGCGAGCAGGCATTGTTGGTCAAGGCCACCCGCCATCCCAAACGCCGCCGCGTGGCGTTGGATGACAATGCCGAAGCCTTGGAGCGTGAGACCCGCATTTCGGCCATCCGCCTGCTGGGCGACGTCACAGGTATGCAGATCATGCTGGCGCAGATCGCGCAGGACCCCGAGACCGAGATCGCTGCGCAGGCGCTGGCGGCACTGGGCTTGTCGGTCGCGCGCAACGGGTCCGAACTGAACCAGTCGCATTTGATCGAGCTGATCACACAGGGGCTTTCGCATACCGATGCCAATCTGTCCCTGCAGGCGCTGAACCTGCTGCAACAGGCTGACCTGCCACCGCAGGATGCGCTGCGGGGCAAATTGCGGGCAATGCTGAAAACCGGAGATACTGCCTTTCGTATCGACGCCATGCAGATTCTGACCCGCTGGGACGGGACGGCCGATGTGGCGCGCAGCTTGCTGGACGATGTCTCGGCCCCGGTACGGCAGGCGGCGATGCGGCTTTTGTCTGAAACGGCCCCGGATCAGGCAGGTGCGGCCATCGTACCCTTCCTTCTGGCCAATCCTGAGCAACGGATCGTGACCTATGTCAATGACAGCACCCCTGCCTTGGTGTCCATTGGGCGCGAATTGTTGGCCGGATTGCGCGACGAGAACCGCCGCGCCCAGTGGCCGGTGTTGATCAGCGCTTTGGCCGACCTGTTGGGAGACCTCCACCGGGCGGTCTGAAACCGGAGGGATAGATGGCGATTTCGCTGAAACTAGGCGCGGCGATTCTAACGGGGGCAATGGCCTTTGGTACTGTCGCACTGGCCGAGGAGATCCCCGAGGTTGCCGTAGTTCATCAGGTCATCGACCTGAACGCCGACACTCCGGCGCATGCATTTCGGTTCGAACCCAAATTCCTGCAGGTTCCCGCTGGGAAGACTGTGCGTTTCAAAGGCTCGACCGGGCGGCACACGGTCACTGCCATTCCTCGAATGATACCCGTGGGCGCGCGCGTCTTCGAGATCCGGGGCAAACCCGAACTGGATCTGACTTTCGAGAAAGAGGGAGTCTACGGCATCCGCTGCCGCGTTCATGGGCGTCATGGAATGGTCATGCTGCTGGTAGTTGGTGATCCAAGCTCGAATCTCGAAGAAGCCAAGGCCTACCTACCTAAACTTGGAGAGGCCGAGCGGGTCGGTTTCGAAGAGCTCTTTGCGTATATGGAGGCCCAAAATGGCTGATGGATGTGCCTGCGACCACCATGCTCATATGTACCTGACCGTAGATGACGCCCTAAGGCGCGGTTTGTCCGTGGCCAACCCCATCACGGATACCGAAACACTACCGCTGGTGCAGGCTATTGGCCGGATACTGGCCGAGAATTGCGACAGCAAGGTAGACATGCCCGCCTTCGATAATTCGGCCATGGACGGCTATGCCGTTCGCAGCGCCGATCTGGGCGAGGGGCCTGTGTTCGAACTGCTAGTTGGCGGGCGCATAGCCGCCGGCGATAGCGGCGCACACGATGCGCCGGATGGCAGTGCCTTGCGTATATTCACAGGAGCGCCGGTGCCGTCCGAGTTCGATGCGGTATTAATGCAGGAAGACTGTGAGTTTCAGTCCGATCGCATCCGGTTCAACCGCCGTCCAAAATCCGGTCAGCATATCCGTCGCGCGGGCGAGGATTTGAAAGCTGGTGCCCCGATCCTGCGGCGCGGGTGTGAAATTTCCGCGCGCGAGGCTGCCGCGTTGGCCTCGGCTGGTTATGGCGAGGTGAAGGTTTTTCGCAAGCTCAAGGTCACGATCTTCTCGACCGGCAGCGAGCTGCGCCAGCCGGGTGAAGCGCTTGGCCCCGGACAGATCTACAACTCGAACCGCTACATGCTTTTGGCTTTGCTGGATAAACCCTGGATCGAACTAGCCGACCGAGGCCCGGTCGAAGATGATCCGGTGCTGCTGAAGCAGGTCTTGAGGGATGCCTGTAATAGCTCGGACCTGATCATCACCACGGGCGGTGTTTCGGTCGGGGACGAAGACCACATGCCGCGCCTGTTCAGTGAAATCGGTGGCGAAACCGAGGTGATGAAAGTGGCGATGAAACCCGGCAAGCCGATCATGTTCGGTTGTCGGGGTGATGCGCTTTATGTGGGCCTGCCAGGAAATCCGGTTTCGGCCTTTGTTACGTGGCAGATCATTGGTGCGCGGATGATGGAACGCCGTGCCGGTCTGCATCGGAACGAACGCACCCCCGAGCAGGCGGTTTTGGCAGAACCTATTCAACGCTGCGCGGGGCGGCGTGAGTACCGCCCGGTAAGCATCGACGGATGTACACCGAATGGCGCACCGCGATTGCGCCTGATGGCCGAGTCTTACAGCGGGCGCGTTGCCCTTCTTGCACAGGCCGATGGTCTGGCAATTATTCCGGCAGAAACTGAGAAGCTGCCAGCCGGAGAAGCTCTGGATTTCCTTCGATTCTAGATGGATCCCGATGCGCTTGAGGTATCAAATTCTTTAGTCAACGAGCGCCCTTTGCTGTCGATGGCGCGCGGCTGTAGGCCTTTGGTGCCGACCTATGTCGGGACCTTCGGGGATCGCCGAATGCTCTGTCGCGAATGCGCGCGCGACGGGCAGCTAGGTGACGTCCTTGAACATGTAAGTGGTCGGCTCCAGCCGATCCTCAAACGGGTTTCGGCAATAGTTCGGAATTTCTCCGGCAATCTGAAAACCCATCGACTGATACAGCAAGCGTGAAGGATCGCTGCTACGGGTGTCCAGCACCAGCATCGTGCGTTTCAATTCCCGAGCTCGCTCATGCAGTGCCTCCATCAGCGACCGACCCAAACCGCGACGGCGAGCCTGCGGATGAACCAGCAGCTTTGCCACATCCGCGCGATGCGGCTGGTTTGGCATTGCGGCGGGGATCAGTTGCACCGTGCCCAGAATGCGTCCGTCACCATATGCGACAAACAGATCGAGTGTCTCCGCGCGGAGTTCGGGCTGCACCCTGTCCCGCCAATAGGCGCGGGCATCGTCCCGCGAAAAAGGAAGGATGAACCCGATACTAGCACCGGTATGGACACAGCGGTGCAGGATATCGGTCAGATCCTCAAGCGCTTCGTCGAAATATTCCTGTGGCAATCGCGTAATCATATCAGCACCAACAGATAGCGCGCACCGCGTTTGGGTCCGGTTTCGAACTGCGTTGGCCCCGACAGGTGATAGCGAAGGCAGTCGCCGCCGCTGAGCGCATGGGCAATCCCGTCCACTGTCAACGTTAGCCCTCCATCAAGTAGGATCAGGTGGTGCTCCTGTCCCGGCTTGGGCGGAGTATCGTAGGTGATGACAGTACCTGGGGGCAAATGACCTTCCATTACTTCCCCACTGAGGCCAGTCGCCGGTGGTGAAACCGAACGGCGTGTAAACCCGCTTTCGGGGTCATGCCATTCAGGCTGCTTCTCGAAAGGTACTTTGGGATCGAAACTGTCTTCGACCATCATCAGCAGGCGTGACATGGGCAGGCCGTATGCCGCGCATAAACGGCCAAGCGTTTCAGCGGTAGGGCTGACATCACCGTTTTCCATTCGCGATAGTGTCGCCCGGCTGATCCCACTTTGGTCTGCCAGCTGCTCAAGCGACCAGCCATGACCCTGGCGCAGCTCGTTCAGACGCTTAGCGAGGCGGTTTGATAGTGTGTCGAGCATGGCTCACATATGGGAATCAGTTACGAATATGGGATTATTGCCTTGCTTTACTTCAAACACAATAGAAAAAGGGCGCAGAAATCTGCTCCCTTTTGCTGCTCGGGTATCGGACTGGATTACTTCCAGCCAACTTCGTTATAGATTTTCTGTGCCTCGGGGATGTTTTTAGCGGCCTCTGAGAGGTTCACCTCATCCGCTTTGAATTCCCCCAGAGCGGCCACGTTCTCAGCCAGCGCGACGCCTTCGACAGCGGGGTATTCATCGTTTCCGTTCGAGAAGTAGACCTGGGCCTGATCGCTTGCGAGATACTCAAGGAACTTAATCGCGTTTTCTTTGTTCGGCGCGTTTGCTGCAACACCCGCACCCGACAGGTTCATATGTGCACCTTCGGCATCCTGTGCCGGGAATTGCACGCCGATCATCTCGATATCCGCGCTTAGACCCTTGACGTCTTTGCGCATAGCGCGGGCCATATAGTATGTGTTGGCAACCGCAATCTCGCACTCGCCTGACACGATGCCGCGCAGCTGGTCTGTGTCACCGCCCTGAGGTTCGCGTGCCATGTTGGCGGCGACACCTTCAGCCCATTTCCTGGCTTCTTCCGCGCCGTGATTTGCAATGATCGATGACAATAGTGTCTGGTTATAGATATTGCCGGACGAGCGAATGCAGATCTGCCCTTTATACTCCGGTTTTGCCAGATCCAGATAGGTTGCGGGTGGGTTGGCGACATCAGCCTTGTCAAAGAAGATGATCCGTGCGCGCTGAGAAAAGCCGTACCACTGATTGTCTTCGTCCTGAAGGTTTGCCGGAATACGCTCCTCTAAGATTGCGCTCTCGACCGGCTGCAGGATGCCTTCGCTCTTGGCACGGGCCAGGCGCGAGCTGTCGACCGTCAGCAGGACATCAGCGGGCGAATTCGCGCCTTCTGCTTTCATCCGTGCGATCAGTTCGTCGGCTTTGCCTTCGATGCGGTTGATGGTGATGCCGGTGGCCTCTTCGAAGTCGGAATACAGGCGTTCGTCGGTGTCGTAGTGGCGCGAGGAATACAGGTTCAGCTCGCCCTCGGCTGCGGCAGAGGTGGCGATCAGGGCCGTCAGGGTGGCGGCAAAGCAGGTAGAGGATTTCAGCATCATTTGTCCCAACATTGAAAATCGTGACGGGAATTAACCCGACTGATTTGGTCAATTAAACGATTCTCGGTGGGATGCAAGGAAATCCGACAAAATTAGTTGGTCAAAACGTCGCTGAACTTACCTTGCCGGTCGGCCCCTTCAGGATTGACGCCGCCTACTTTGTTTTCTTTCGGGTTGCGGTGGGACGGGTGACGGTGCCGGCTCGGGGTCCGGATCGTCGCTGAGCACCGGTTCTTTGGTCAGCATCGCCTGTGTTACTGCTTCCATGTATTTCTGCAGCATGACCGGCGGATCGGCTGGGGCCAGTTTGATTGATAGCCTGCTTGCGCCTTCCTGATTATAGGCATAGCGCGAGGAATAACTTGCGTTGACCTGCGCCGCCACGGGTCCCCAGCCACCTTTGACCGATGCGCTGCCTGATTTCTCGGTCTGTTTGGTCATCGAGATCGCCATCTTTACCTCGATCTCGGCCTCTTGCACCGCATAGAACGCGGGCAGGAAACCCATCGACACGAGGCTGAATTCCTTTGGGGGACCATCGGGGTTGGATAGGTCGGGAAGCTGGATCTTCTGATCCGCCATGTATTTGGCGATATCAGTCGAATGTCTATCCAATTCAGTTTGCGACTCTGCCACGGAAATCGCCAGTTTCTGAACCATTTCCGCGAAAGGGACGTTTAGCAGTTCCTGCCCGATACTCATTTCCAATCTCCTTTGTGAATTCAGTCTCTATCAATAATCTTCGTTGCGGACCGTCTTTTGACCGAGAACGAGACCTTCGCTGCGTTCTGGCTGACCGCCTGTTTCTTCGCGTTTGTAGCGAACTGGGCTTTGTCGCCATCCCGACCAAGCCCAACAAAGGCTTCGACCTGGACATTGTCGATGGTGAAATCGTCGCTGCCGTCGGATCCTGCAAGGATCTGTTCGCCCAGGGCCTGCGAAAAAACCTGCGCATCCACGATCTGCGTATCTTTGTCTTCAACCTCCATTCCGCTCTGGCCTCCGGCCATTGGGTTCACCACCGGAGAACCCGCGCCCATCAGTATGCCACCGCCTCCTTCTTCCAAATCGTCGATCTGGTCTTGCAGGACCTGGATCGTCTCCAGCAACACGACCTCGCGCGCCTCCAGCGCGGTCAGGCGGTTTTCCAATGACTGAAGCAGTGTGGTGAAGGCCTCGGGCAGTTCGGTGATGCGCACATCTATAGGCTGTTTTTTGGGGGTCTTGTCCTTTTTAGTCGCCATCGACCCCTCCACCAGAACCACCTTCATCCACCGGTCCCGGCGCGAACCGCATCCGCATGGTCGACGCGCTGCTTGCATCGAGCGTATCTGTCTGCGTCAGTTTTGGCCCACACAGAAACGCACCAATGATCCCGCGTTTGCCTTCTTCTGTGGTACTGGTCATCTCCATGACGACCTTCAATTCTACATCGACATCCTGCATGTGGTAAAAGACTGGCGGAATGCCCATCTCGCGCAGTTCCTGAGGATAGTTCTTCAGCGCGTTCAACTGATCCAGACTAAGCTGTTCGGCGGCTTGGGCCACGCTTCGGCCTATATCGGCCACCATCTCGGTCAGGGTTGTTCCTAATAGCGTATCCAGATCATCGTTGGCCAACCCGACCTCCCTTCTAAAAACAGGGAAAGCGTAGCATGAGACCGTCTCATAACAATACTAAATCTCAGAACCGGACTTTCGGAGCGATTTCCGGCACTTCCGCCGACACGAAAGGGCGCTAGAAGCAGGGCATAAAAAAACCGCGCTCGAAAGCGCGGTTTTTTTAATTAGGTTCGTGCAGCCCTTAGCCCTGGCGAGCTTTGAACTTGCGCTGCGTCTTGTTGATCACGTAGACGCGGCCTTTGCGACGCACAACCCGGCAATCACGGTGCCGGTTCTTGAGCGAGCGGAGCGAGTTCTTGACCTTCATGGGTCTGTCTCCAATCTGCGGCGCCTTCATCAAAGACGTGGCCAGCGCCTGGGTTAATCGGGTGCCCCGGAAAGACCAGAGCAATGAATTCATGGTGGGCGGTACAAGGATCGAACTTGTGACCCCTTCGATGTCAACGAAGTGCTCTACCGCTGAGCTAACCGCCCATGAAACCGTTGCGTGACCTGCCCCATAACGAAATGGGGCGCGGAACCCCGCGCCGGTAGCGGGGTCTATAAAAGGAGTCGTTGGGGGGATCAAGGGGTTTGGCAGAACTATTTTACGGTCTATGTTGAGTGCGAACAACGGAGAGCCCATGCCCGACGCCGCCACCAATGCAGCCTATATTCTGGATATGCCCGCAACGCGTACGTCCTGCGTGGTATTTGCCTCGCCCCATAGCGGTCGGACCTATCCCGAGTCTTTGTTGAAGCGGTCTGTTTTGAACCGCAATATGATTCGGTCCTCCGAGGATGCGTATGTCGATCAGCTTTTTTCCTCAGTCGCTGAATTCGGTGCACCGCTGCTCGCCGCGGCCATGCCGCGCGCCTATCTGGACCTGAATCGCAATTCGGATGAATTGGACCCCGCTTTGATACAGGGTGCGCGTCGTCACGGACATAATCCGCGGGTTACCTCGGGCCTCGGGGTGATTCCCCGCGTGGTCGCCAACGGCAGGGCGATCTACAGCGGCAAGCTGACTATGGATGAGGCGCGCCTGCGGATCGATACCTATTGGCGTCCATACCATACTCGTCTGAAATCTCTGCTGGCGGAATCGCATCAGATGTTTGGGCAGGCCATTCTGATCGATTGCCACTCGATGCCGCACGAGGCGGTGGCGCTGGCCGGCGGCTCGCGCCGGGCCCGACCGGAAATCGTTTTGGGCGATCGGTTCGGTGCGGCCGCTTCCGGTGTGATCGTTGATCAGATCGAGGCCGCTTTTGCCGACGCGGGTCTGAATGTGGCGCGCAACACGCCTTTTGCTGGGGCCTACGTCACCCAGACCTATGGTCGACCTGCCCGCCATCAGCATGCGGTTCAAATCGAGATCGATCGGTCACTTTATATGAACGAGGAAACGATCCAGCCGAACGGCAACTTTGAGGCGTTGCGTGATGTGTTGCGGCAGGTCACCGCGCAGATCACCAGTATCGGGTCCGATCCAATGTCACTTGCCGCCGAATAGACCTAGCGCAGCGCACGACCTTTTACGATTGCATCACTACCGAAACGGCGCCGGATTTCGTCCGTCGCACGTTCGGCCTGTGATCGGCGTTCTGCACCGGGATCCAGAAGGTCGCCCGAGATATCGGCCTGATCCTCTGAGCACAGGTCAGACAGACCGCATCCCAAAAGGCGATAGGGACCCTGATCGCCAACCTGATCAAATAGCCCACGAGCGGTGCGATAAATCCGGTCCGCTATCTGAGTCGCATCGCGTAGTGATATGCGCCGGGTGATGATCTTGTGGTTGGCCTGTTTCAGCTTCAGCGTCACCACTCGCCCAGCCAATCCCTTGGCTTTGGCCCGGTCAGCTACCTTTTCAGACATACGCCACAGATGCCCGTCCAGAATTTCAAGACTGGCGGTATCCTCGAAAAAAGTGGTCTCATTACTGATCGACTTCATCGGCTCATGGGCCGATACGCGCCGTTTGTCCTGCCCTCGCGCCAGATGCCACAGACGGTAGCCCATTGATCCGAACCGCGCTGTCAGCGCCTCCTGATCCCAGCGCAGAAGATCAGCAAATGTGCGAATCCCTGCGCGATCCAGAGATTCCTGCGCCGCCGGACCAATTCCCCAGATTAATCGCACCGGCCGGTCATGCAGGAAATCAGCCGTCTCGGCCTTGCCGATCACTGAAAAACCCCGAGGCTTGTCGAGATCCGAGGCCACCTTGGCCAAAAACTTGTTATGGCTCAAGCCAATCGATCCCGTCAGGCCCAGCTCATCTTTCATCCTCTTGACCAGACGCGCAAGCATGACCGCTGGCGGTGCACCATGCAGCCGCTCGGTGCCGGATAGGTCCATGAACGCCTCATCCAGCGACAGCGGTTCAACATCAGGTGTCAACTCGTCCATCATGGTGCGTATCTCGCGCGAGACGCTGGCATAGACCGACATACGCGGTTTGATCACCACCGCTTCGGGGCATAGTTGAAGCGCCTTGAACATTGGCATGGCTGAACGTACCCCGCGAACGCGGGCCACGTAACAGGCAGTCGAAACCACCCCGCGCTTGCCGCCGCCAATGATCACAGGCTTGTCGACAAGTTCGGGATTGTCGCGCTTTTCGACCGAAGCATAAAAAGCATCGCAATCCATATGCGCGATCGTCAGGTCAAACAGCTCTGGGTGCGATTTGACCCTCGGGCTGCTGCAAGTTGGGCAGCGCGGCCCTTGCTTAGTTTCCTTCAGGCAGTCGCGACAGATGGCGGGCATGATGTAGTTTCTTTCCGGCCAGCGGCGGATTGGTCAAGACATTCGATAGGTTAAAAGGTATCGCGAATGGATAAGGATAAAAAGAGGACCGATGGACTTCTCCGGGGCAAAAATAGCGTTGTTTCTGGGGCACAAGCTGCTGGTCATTCTAAGAGATGATCGATCAGATATTCCGTTTCCAGGTCATCTCGATTCTCCAGGCGGCGGGAAAAAGTCAGGCGAAACACCGATCGAATGCGCGTTGCGTGAAACAGATGAAGAGGTTGGACTGCGCCTGTGCGCAACCGATCTTGTCTGGTCACGGCAATATGGTCAAAACTGGTTCTACGTCGCCCTGCGCCCGCCGGAAGATGTTGGTCTGATCCGTTTTGGGGACGAAGGGCAGGGGTGGAGGCTGATTTGTCCGCAGGATTATCTGTCGAAGCCGTTGGCCATTCCAAATTTTGCAGATCGCCTTCGGGATTATTTGTCGGAAACGGCGCAGCTTTGAACGGGACTTCGAAAGAAAACCCCCCGCGCCTGCGGGGGGAGGTAACGAGCCTCAGGAAGAGATGGCCCGTTGGGGAGTGTCTTGTGTGTAGAATCGCCGAAAATGGCGTTTTTCGATAGCCACAAGCCGAACGCCATAAAACTCATGTTTTTCATGTGTGTTTTCGGGCACAGGGACGATTTGGCGCGGCGGCGCGAAAAATTGACCTAACGTCAATTGCTTGAGCACCGTTCCTTCCGCAATTTTTGGCTTTTCGCCTAATGGTGAGTCAATGAATTTAACTCGCTCAAAACTGCTTGTGCGGCGGCTTTGGGGTCATCCGCCTGATAAATCGGGCGGCCCACGACGATATGATCGGCCCCATCGCCGATTGCACTGGCCGGGGTTGCGACCCGCTTTTGGTCGCCCAAAGCTGCACCAGCAGGGCGTACCCCAGGGGTTACAATCAAACGACCTTCGGATTGGGGCAGGGCGCGGATTAGTGCGGCTTCCTGAGGGCTGGCGATGACGCCATCAGCTCCGGCCTCGAAAGCCTTGGCCGCGCGTTCTACAACGAGGTCCTGTACGTCACCCGCTTTCAGAAGGCTTGCATCCAGATCGTCCCTGTTCAGTGATGTCAGGACGGTTACCGCCAGAATTTTCATGTCCTTGCCTGCAGCGCCCTCCTTTGCGGCGCGTACGACATGCGGATCACCATGCACCGTCAAGAAGTCCAGATCGAACTGAGCCAACCCACGCACTGCATTTTCTACAGTGTTGCCGATATCGAACAGCTTCATGTCCAAGAAAATGCGCTTTCCGTGATCCTGTTTCAACTCGTTGGCCAATGCCAGACCGCCGCCAGTCAACATACCCAGCCCGATCTTATAGAACGAAACCGAGTCGCCCAGCCGCTCGGCCATGGCTAGACCCTGCAGGGCGTTTGGGACGTCGAGGGCTACGATAAGGCGGTCATCGGACATGGGGCGCTCCTTTTTGGCAAACGTTTGCGTCCTAACGGGTTCAGGGCGATCTGTCCATGTGTGAAGCCCGAGGTGACGCAGTTCACTCACTATTTTGCGCAATGTGCTAAAGTGCCGACGTTCAGAACAGGGATAGAAACGATGAAAAAGGTAATTGTACTTGGCGCGGCACTGATGTTGGCCGCATGCGAAGACGCGCCTCAAAGCGATCCGCCCGAAACCGGTGTCGCGCCGGCTCCAACCAATGACAATCTTCTGTTAGTGCGTGGGTACCGATCGGAAGACGACTGGTGTCAATTGACCGGGGAAACAGCCTATACCGGCAACTTCCTCGATCATACAGCAGATCTGGTTTCATGCCCTACAGGCAGCAGTGCCGAGCAGTCTTTGGTCGAAATGTACAACGCTGAATTGATGGGAGAAACTGGCGGTTATTCCGTCTACTCGATTCCGCGCGGATGACGCCGTTTTATATGCTCTAGCCTCTTGAATGGGAAAAGACATTTCCCAAATTGAATGTGAGGCCCAGACCGACGCGTGCCGCCAAGCGGGCGCATCAATACGGGGCGCTTAAGAAAAGGAGAATGCTATGGACTTGAACAAGTTCACCGAGCGGGCACGGGGTTTCGTGCAAGCCGCGCAGACCATTGCGCTGCGCGAGGGGCACCAAAGGCTGGAGCCCACACATATCTTGAAAGCATTGATGGACGACGATCAGGGGCTGGCCAGCAACCTGATCACACGCGCTGGCGGCGCACCGAACCGCGTGGTTGAGGCGTTGGACGCGGCCATGGGCAAAATTCCGAAGGTCAGCGGCGACGCGAGCCAGATCTATATGGACGGCCAGACCGCCAAGGTTTTGGACGAGGCAGAGAAGCTCGCCACCAAGGCGGGCGACAGCTTTGTGCCGGTCGAACGCGTTCTGATGGCGCTGTGTATGGTGAAATCCAAAGCCAAAGAGGCTTTGGAGGCCGGTGCTGTATCGGCCCAGAAACTGAACGAAGCGATCAACGATATCCGCAAGGGCCGCACTGCTGACACCGCATCGGCGGAAGAAGGCTACGACGCGCTTAAGAAATATGCGCGCGACCTGACCGAGGCTGCAGCCGAAGGCAAGATCGACCCGATCATCGGGCGGGATGAGGAAATCCGCCGTTCGATGCAGGTTTTGTCGCGCCGCACCAAGAACAATCCGGTACTGATTGGTGAACCCGGCGTCGGTAAGACCGCGATTGCCGAGGGCATGGCCCTGCGCATCGTCAATGGTGATGTGCCGGAATCATTGAAGGACAAGAAGCTTCTCGCGCTCGACATGGGTGCGCTGATCGCCGGTGCTAAATATCGCGGTGAGTTCGAAGAACGACTGAAGGCTGTTCTGACCGAGGTGACCGAAGCCGCCGGTGAGATCATACTGTTCATCGACGAGATGCACACGCTGGTAGGTGCCGGTAAATCCGACGGCGCGATGGATGCCGCCAACCTGATCAAGCCTGCGCTTGCCCGGGGTGAGTTGCATTGTATCGGCGCGACGACGCTGGATGAATACCGCAAATACGTCGAGAAAGACGCGGCCCTTGCACGACGGTTCCAGCCGGTGATGGTCACTGAGCCGACAGTTGAGGACACGATCAGCATCCTTCGCGGTATCAAGGAAAAGTACGAGCTGCACCACGGTGTGCGCATCTCGGACTCGGCGCTCGTGTCAGCGGCGACCTTGTCGCATCGCTACATCACTGACCGCTTCCTGCCTGACAAAGCCATCGACCTTGTAGATGAAGCGGCGTCGCGTTTGCGGATGGAGGTGGATTCCAAGCCCGAGGAACTCGATCAGCTGGATCGTCAGATCCTGCAAATGCAGATCGAGGAAGAGGCGCTGAAGCTGGAAGATGACGCGGCCTCCAAGGATCGTCTGGAAACCTTGCAAAAGGATTTGGCCGACCTGCAGGAGCAATCCGCCGAGATGACCGCCCAATGGCAGGCCGAACGCGATAAGCTGGCCGGTGCGCGCGATCTGAAAGAACAGCTCGACAAAGCGCGGGCTGATCTGGAAATCGCGAAGCGCGAAGGGAACCTCGCCAAAGCGGGTGAGCTGTCCTACGGTGTCATCCCTGAGCTTGAGAAAAAGCTGACCGAGGCCGAAAACGCCGAAAGCAACGCCATGATGGCCGAGGAAACGGTGCGCCCTGAACAGATCGCTTCCGTCGTAGAGCGTTGGACCGGTATCCCGACCTCGAAAATGCTGGAAGGTGAGCGTGAGAAACTGCTGCGGATGGAAGACGATCTGCATTCCCGCGTGATCGGTCAGGATGCGGCGGTCACTGCTGTTGCCAACGCCGTGCGCCGTGCGCGTGCCGGTCTGAATGACGAGAACCGCCCATTGGGCTCGTTCCTGTTCCTCGGCCCGACCGGCGTGGGCAAGACCGAGCTGACCAAGGCCGTGGCGAACTTCCTGTTCGACGACGACAACGCGATGGTGCGCATCGACATGTCCGAGTTCATGGAGAAACACGCGGTCGCCCGTCTGATCGGTGCCCCTCCGGGCTATGTCGGCTATGACGAAGGTGGTGTGCTGACCGAAGCCGTGCGGCGCAGACCCTATCAGGTCGTGCTGTTTGACGAGGTCGAAAAGGCGCACCCGGATGTGTTCAACGTTCTGCTTCAGGTTCTGGATGATGGCGTGCTGACCGATGGTCAGGGCCGCACCGTGGACTTCAAGCAAACGCTGATCATCTTGACGTCGAACCTTGGGTCTCAGGCGCTCAGCCAGCTGCCCGAAGGTGCGGACAGTGCGCAAGCGCGGCGGGATGTTATGGATGCGGTCCGGGCGCATTTCCGGCCTGAATTCCTGAACCGGCTGGACGAAACCATCATCTTTGATCGGCTCAAGCGGGCCGATATGGATGGCATCGTCGATATCCAGATGGCACGCCTGCAGAAACGTCTGGCTGCCCGCAAGATCGAGCTGGCCTTGGATGATGGCGCAAAGGAATGGCTGGCAAACGAAGGCTATGATCCGGTCTTCGGTGCCCGCCCGCTGAAACGCGTGATCCAGCGCGCATTGCAGAACCCGCTGGCCGAAGCTCTGCTGGCCGGTGAGATCAAGGATGGCGAGACTGTACCTGTAACAGCAGGCACGGATGGATTGATCATCGGCGATCGGTTGGGAACGTCTGAACGCCCACGCCCTGACGATGCAGTGGTTCACTAACCCTTAAGAACTGAAGAGACCCGCCAATCTGGCGGGTTTTTTTTGGTAGTGGCGTGATTGGGGCTGAGAGCGTTCAGGCCTGCCTGGTCAAGTCCTGCGCCAGCATCATTGCATTGCCATCCGGATCGTAAAATGTGGCTGTGCTGACCATCCCCTCAATCGTCTCGGTTTCACCGTCAAACCGAACTCCGGCCCCTTCCAAAGCATCGCGTGCGCTTGCGATATCAGCAACACCAAAGACCGGAACGGTGTTTCCGGGCGCTGGTTCTGCCTGCTCACCCAAACCAAGGGTCACGCCTTCGGTTTTGGTGAGCATCTCGCTCCAACCCGCCTCATCAATATGATGGATCAACTCAAACCCGAGCTTCTCATTATACCATTGTGCGCTGGCGTGGCGGTCTTTGACCGAAATGGCAAGAGTGATGGTGTTTTCTAAGGAAACGAGGGGCATGGAACTTTCCTTTTGTCCTAAAATAAAGTAACTATACTTTATGGACATTAATTTACTTGTCAAGCTTACCTCTCGGGCCTGGTCGCTGAACATTCTTGCGCAGCTGCACCAGGGGGTTCCGGGCAGGCAGGCCCCATTGCTCGCTGCGACGGGGGCAAGCCGGACAGCATTTGCAGCAAGTCTGGAGCATCTGGTAAGCCTTGGCTTGCTTGAACGGAACCCGGGCCACGGCCACCCATTGCGACCTGAATTCCGTCTAACCAAAATCGGGGTTCAAGCGGCGGCCGTAGCGGCAGAAATCGTGGCTTTGGTGCCGGATGATACTGAACTGACGTTACTGCGCCGCAGCTGGACGGTCCCTATTCTGGCGTTGACTGGCCAACCCCGGCGCTTCTCAGGGCTTAGGTCGGATCTTCGGGTGATCACTGATCGCGCATTGTCGTCCTCGCTCAAGCAATTAGAGGCGCAGGACTGGGTTCGGCGCGATATCGAAACTTCGGCCCGGCTGCCTTTTCCGACCTATCAGGCGATCAATCTGGGGTGCGAAATAAACCGTGTTGTCGGCTTGAACATCGGGTGACCGTTATCCTCGCGCCCAAGCGTACCCAATTTTCGTTACAATCTGTTCGCTCAATCGTGACGCCTGTTTCCTTGGCTCTGTGCTATCAGACCTTACCTCACTTCCGAGGTTAATGAATAACGGAGAACCAAATGGCGCATCGCTGGACCAATAAACTGACGCATGCAGACGTCACCCCAAGGGCGGCGTTTCTGAATCGGCGACAGGTCATGGCCGGTTTGGCGGGTGTCGGGCTAGCGGGTCTGGCGCGGCCAGCGGCGGCCGAGACGTTAGAGCCGAATACATGGGAAGAAATTACCTCGTACAACAACTATTATGAATTCGGGACTCGCAAGGATGACCCCGCGAAGTATGCTCACACACTGGTGACCGAGCCCTGGAGTGTCACCATCGACGGTCTGGTCGACCGCCCCGGCGAATATGATTTCAAGGACATCATGTCAGAAATGAAGGTCGAGGAGCGAATCTATCGCTTCCGCTGTGTCGAGGCATGGTCGATGGTCATCCCCTGGAACGGGTTCGAGCTAGCAGATTTGCTTGGCATGGCCGGTGTTCAGGACGGCGCGAAATATGTGGCCTTTGAAACAGCCTATCGACCCGATGAGATGCCCGGTGTGGCATATCCGGTGCTTGACTGGCCATATCGCGAAGGACTGCGTTTGGATGAGGCGATGCACCCGCTGACCATTATGGCGACCGGGATTTATGGCAGGGATATCCCGAACCAGAACGGTGCGCCTTTGCGATTGGTTGTGCCATGGAAATACGGCTTCAAATCGATCAAATCGATTGTGCGGATCACCCTGACGGATACGCAGCCTCCGACCAGTTGGAATATGGCGGGTCCGCGTGAATATGGATTCTACAGCAATGTGAACCCCAATGTGGATCACCCCCGCTGGTCGCAGGCCTCGGAACGCCAGATCGGCGGAGGCCTGTTTGCCAAGCGAATCCCGACGCTGATGTTCAACGGATATGAAGACGAAGTTGCGAGCCTTTATGAAGGCATGGATCTGGCGAAGAACTACTAAGATGATGCGGCGGCTCAACGACCTCTTGCGACGGATCCCCATTTGGTCCGTCTATCTGCTGGGCGTGCTGCCAGCGCCCTGGTTGTTCTATCAGGGCATGACCGGTGGTCTCGGGGTCGAGCCGATCGAGGCTCTCGAGCATGAATTTGGCGAGCTGGCGCTACAACTTCTGATTTTGGGTCTCGCGATTTCGCCTTTGCGTCGCTTCGTTGGGCTAAATCTGATGAAGTTCCGCCGTGCGATAGGTGTGCTGACATTTTCCTATGTCGCATTGCACCTGCTGATCTGGCTGGTACTGGATGTTCAGATTCCCAGTCAAATCTGGGCGGACATTATCAAGCGGCCCTATATCACAGTTGGCATGGCTGCGTTCGTATTGTTGCTGCCGCTTGCAATCACATCCAACAATTGGTCGGTTCGCCGTTTGGGGCCTCGATGGCGCAAACTGCATCGTCTGGTCTATCCAGCCGCAATCCTGGGCGCGCTTCATTATGTGATGCTGGCGAAGGGGTTTCAGATCGAGCCATTGGTCTATCTGGCGATCATCCTCGGCCTACTGGCCTTGCGCCTGCCGGTCACAACAATCCTGATCCGGTTTAGGCAGGCCGATTCAGCCTGACTCGCGAGCGAGTCTGTGGGTAACAGTGTGAATAACATATCCATGGCGCTGATTTGCGATGGTCTGTGTCCGCGACTTCCGGGTTGAATGGCTGGATGCTCTTCGTAACCATTTGTTTTAGTAATATAAAATTCTGCTTTTGCGTTTTTTTGCGTTTTTTTGATTTTTCCACTTGCGGCTTTTGGGCGATATACTTAGAACGCCCTTCACCGGCGCTGCTGAGGTGCTGGGACGCGGTGGAAGCTGCGGAGACGCTCGGGAGAGACTGGGGGCATCTGAGGTTTTTGATTGGGCGGTGGCGCTGAG
>NZ_JBQFZC010000007.1:0-145941 GCF_056542025.1 Ruegeria sp. AF2
ACCCGCATGAAACCGCTTCCCCATCAAACGGCCCTGCATGTCAACCAGACAAACCAATACCGTATCAATCTCGCCAGACGAAACCTCAGCCTTCAAATGCTCAAATGTCAGTGTCGCGCTCACGATGCGTCCTCCCTGATCGTGATACCGTTCAGCGCCGGTTCAAGCAGCGCCAGTATGTCCCGGGACATGTTGGCAACCTGTATTTCATTGCCCAAAAGATCATTGCGTACTTCGATCATCACACTGGCCAGCCCCCGGCTCAGCGCATGAAGACGGAGCGAATGCGTTACACCGTCAGCGGGGCCATAGGGCTGATTACGTTCCGTGCGGCGATGCGGGATCTGATCCATATGATCCAGCATGGCATCGACCAGACGGCTGTCCTCGTCATGGAGAAGTCCAAGTTCAACCGCGCGCGGCTTACCAAAATAGACTGGCGTGAAGGAGTGAATAGTCACAACGACTGTATCCGGACCGCGCGCATCCAGAACCTGTGCTACAGCCTGGCAGAACGGGGCATACACTGCCTGGGTACGTGCATCGCGTTGCGATTGATCGAGGCCCACATTGCCCGGCACTTCGATCAGTTCTGATTTCTCGGGCATTGCGCTTGCCGCCTCGGGCGGACGGTTGCAATCATAGACCAATCGCGAGACGGTCGAGGCCACGACCGGAGCATCAAGCGCTGTCGACAGCGCCCGTGTCAGCGCCATTGCGCCCGGATCCCAAGCAGCATGGCTGACGCGCGCGGATGCGGACAACCCCAAATCATCAAACTCTGCCGGAATGCGGTTGCTTGCATGTTCACACAGCAGAACGACGCGCCCAATGCCCGTCTCGTTCAGGATTTCGACTGAATCCGTCACCCTTTGACCTCAGTATCAGCGTCCTGCTCCATCTGTGGGAATTCTTCGATCAGGCGGGTTTCAAGCAACTGCCCGTTGCGATACAGGATCGGATAGGCGACGGCCGCGATGTGACTGTTGAATTCGCGAAAGGCGCGCAGCGTTTCGAGGTGGATGTCGCTGGTTTCAAAGCTTTCTGCGCTGCCATGTTGCAAGCGTTTAAGGTGGCGTTTGCGACTGTCACGCTCGGCCCGCTTGATTTCGGTTTTTTCCAGGCTCAGCAGACGCGCGCTTTCCAGATCGTCCGAGATCAGCACGTTCGAGGCCAGTTTCAGGTTGGCCACAATCCCCTCGTGCATTTCGACCAGCTCTGACCAACCTTCTTTCGAGAACGCGGCCCCCTTTTTGCGCATGTCATCCGCCAATGCCGTCAGGCGTTTGGCCACCACGTCGCCCGCGGTTTCCAGGCGAATGGCATATTCCATTAGGTCCCGCGCAATCTTGGCATTTTCCTTGCCGAACGCATCAGCGGGGATAGCCGCCACATATTGCCGGATACCAGAAAGGCAATCGTTCACATCAGTATCCATGTCCCGAATGGCCCGGATCTGCTCCTTGTCGCCGCTGCGATAAAGCTCCAGCGCAGGCCGGAACATCGAGCCAACCATGTCGCTCATCCGCAGAAGCTCGCGTTTGAGGTTAGACAGGGCCTGATTGGGTCTGCTGAGGGACTCGAGATCAAGTGCGCTGATCGGTTGCCCGGGCTGCGCGCTGCTTTCAGGACTTTTCGGATCGGGCAGCAGTTTTTCGAATGGCGCGCGCAGCATGCCGCAGAACGGCAGGGCCAGAACCAGAAGCGAGGCGTTGAAAATCAGATGTGCATTCACCAGCATCTGCCCGCCTTGCAGATCGCCCAATACTCCGGTTCGCAGCGCCAGGTTGGCAGCAAACAGCGAGACAATTGACCAACTGCCCCGCAGCGCCAGATTAGCGAAGGGAATGCGCCTTGCAGACAGGGCCATGCCGCGTGTCAGCCAAACCGGGATGAAGGCGGACCCGAAATTAGCACCCAACACCAGCGAGAGCCCGGCGGCAAACGGGATCGCCCCGATTTGCACCAGGGTCACACACATCAAGATCGCAGCGACCGAAGAATGCATGACAAAGGCCAGCGCTCCACCGACTAGGAACGCTGTGATGTAATCACGCGCAAGATACTCGGCGATGGCGGGTAGAAAGGCGCTGTCACGGATTGGGTCCATCGCCTCGCGCAGAAAACGCAGTGAGATCAGTATAAATGCGACACCCATCAGAATACGGCCCAACTGGCGCGGTTTCTTGGCCTCTGTCTTGACGAACAGATAGCCGCCGACCGCAAGCAGTAGCGGCACCAACCAATCCAGTTTGAAGGACAGAACCTGAATGATCAGCGCCGAGCCGAGATCGCCACCCAGAACCATCGCGAGCCCGGTCGGAAAGGCCAACATCCCGCCCGCCGCAAATCCGGAGGTCAGCAATGCAACCGCGGCCGAGCTTTGCAAGACGACGGCCATTGTAAGCCCTACCATCGAGGCCTGCACATAGCTGCGCTGCCCCGTCATCACCCGCTGAAACGATGCACCATAGCTACGCTCGATGCCCGTGCGCACCATGCGCACAGCGTAGAGCAGCAGCATCGTTGCACCAGCCAGACTTATGAGGAAACTGACAATCGCCATTCCGTTATCCGTTCACCAGATCAAGCAGCTCGGAATGCAGTTGCGGCGTGGCCGCCGATATGACTCGGCCGTCGGAGTTCAGACCTAGCGGCTTACCCTCCCAATCGCTCATGATCCCGCCCGCAGCTTCAACTACGGCGGAAACCGGCAGATAGTCATAAGGCTGCAGATCATAATCGATGACCGCATCCACATGGCCCATCGCAAGTAGTGCATGCGGGTAGCAGTCATAGGCGAAGCGTCGGGTCTGTCCCGAATTCATCAACCGATCAAACAGGGCCGGATGATCCCGGTAAATCTTGTCGCCTTCGTTGACGAAAAAAACTGCGTCGCTCAATTGGTGTGTAACGCTGACCGAGACAGGCTTGCCATTCAGTGTGGCCCCTTGACCTTTCATGCCGATCAGAAATTCGTTCAGGGCAGGCATGCCGATGACCCCCAACCGGGGAACACCATTCGTGAGATATCCCAACAGGAACCCAAACAACGGATGCCCCGACAGGAATGATCGGGTGCCGTCAATGGGATCTACAATCCAGACATTCTGCCGATCCTGACCTTCGAACCCCTGTTCTTCGCCAAAGATACCGTCATCTGGAAAGTTCTCAGCCAAATATTGTCGCACCACGGCCTCGACACCCTTGTCCGCCTGTGTGACCGGGCTTTCGTCCGCCTTGAACTCAACCCCCAAACGTCCCCGAAAGTACCCGCGCGCAGCCTGCGCAGCGATATTGGCGATTTCGGCGGCGTGAATCGCGATATCTGACGTACCTTCGGGCGTTGCAACGGTATTAGGTGGGGTTAGCATCTGTTTTTGTCCATCATTGCAATGCCTTAAGCAGTATTCAGAGACGCCGTCATGGTACAGGTAAACTGGATGACTAACGGATCGCCATTGCACATGGGTGTTCCGGTTGTATCGTCACTCTGCGATGCTGCATTACGCAACATCTTTTAAGCATCAACGTCACAAAACCCCACACAGCACAGCAACATTAACCCACAAAAAACAACTTATTCAACCAAATTATTCCGTTTTTGGTTGATTAGCGGTTTCGTTTGTGGATTTTTGAGCGGTGGGTATCGCCATTCCGAGGCAAAGCAGGCAATACCGCCGCGTAGTTTTGGCAGGAATACACGCGCAGGGCCAAGGATTCGGTTCAGCGATCAGGAGCACCGGGATATGACAGACAAACACAACGTCCTGTTTATCATTACCGACCAGATGCGGGCGGATTGTTTGTTTGGGGCATTGGAGGCCCATGTTGACCTGCCTCACATGCGCGCGTTGATGGAGGACAGTGTTTCTTTCACGCGGCACTTTTCCGTTACCAACCCCTGCGGGCCATCGCGCGCCTCATTGCTGACCGGGCAATACGCGATGAACCACCGGTCGGTACGAAACGGCACGCCCCTGCGCCACGATGCACCGACCATCGCCAGCGAGATGCGCAAGGCAGGGTATCTGCCGATGCTGTTTGGATATACCGACACATCACAGGACCCGCGCGTGTTTGATGCAAAAGACCCGGCGCTCAGGTCATATGAATTCCACATGGCCGGTTTTCAGGAAATGCTGGAAATGCGGTTGGAGATGTCATTCCCATGGCGTTCTCATCTGAAAAACCGTGGATATGAGTTCGAAAACTATATTGACGTGTTCAAACCGGTCGCACCCGATGGCGGCCAGCCTGCACTGAATGACCCGGCCTTCTACGCAGCCGAGGATAGCGATACCGCCTTTCTAACCGATCGGTTTCTGGAATCCATGCCGGCGTATGCGGATGATGACAGGGGATGGTTTGCACATCTGACCTACATTCGCCCGCATCCACCGCTGGTAGCCCCGGCACCATATAACCGAATGTATGACCCTGCCTCGCTACCATTGCCATCGCGACTGCTAACCGCCGAGGCCGAAGAGGCGTTGCATCCGTTTTTCGCTCCGGCACGGGCCAACAGCACGGTTGCCGGGTTTGTTGAAGGTTTCCCGGACCTTGAACCGACGGACGAGGTAGTGCAGACGCTGCGTTCGATCTATCTGGGTCTTGCCACGGAGGTAGATCATCATATCGGCCGCGTGGTTTCGTTTTTGAAAGAGACAGGGCAGTACGACAACACAATGCTGGTGGTCACCGCAGATCATGGCGAGATGCTGGGGGATCGGCACAGTTGGGGTAAGATGTCGGTTTATGATGCGGCCTATCATACACCCTTGATCGTGCGCATGCCCGATGGAGCCCGTGGTAAACGGGTCGAGGCACCCACGGAATCGATTGATATCGTTCCGACGATTCTCGAGTGGATCGGGCAGACAATACCGGATTCCATGAATGGGCATTCGCTGTTGCCCTTCCTTCAGAGTGAATCCTCAACCCCGGCTGACTGGCGCCGCTATTCATTCTCGGAGTTGGACTTCGCTGATCCGCTGAACCCAACCCGCTGGCAACGCGAACTGGAAACGGGGTTAGAGGACAGCTGCCTGAGCATCCTGCGCGACAACCGGTTTACATTGGTTGAGTTTGCGGCTGATCTTCCGCCCATGCTGTTTGACGGTGAAGGGCAGGGTGAGATGGAGAACGTGGCAGAACATCCTGAACACGCCGCCACATTGGCACGCATGACACGCGACATGTTGCGCCACCGGATGCGGAAAATGGACAAGACCCTGTCAAACTGGATGATCACCCCGGATGGTCCGCGCCATCCGTGACGTTCCTATATGGCTGAGGATCGTCAACCACCCCAGGTTACAGTCATCAGCATATCCTCGAACTCTGCGGTTTCGAAAAACAGCACGATCTCACCCGTTGGGCCTGCGGGTAACGGAACCGTCGCCAACTGACCAACCGCCAGATCGCCCAGTTCCGGACGGCGGGTCAATGTGTCCTGAACCACACCTCCGTCGCTGGTATCAGAACGATCAGACACCGTGATTGTTGCCGGAGCAGCATCCAGACTGCTTTCAGCAAAAAGATCGCACCGTTTGAGCGTCGTGAGGCGACCAGCCGACCAATAGGGATAGTGCTCGGGTCGGAGTGTCAGCCGCAGCTCGTGACGCCCACCCGCAGCGGGTGTTTCGCGGCGGAAGCGTGCCCATTCTGTCGGGAACTCGTGCCGCAGTGAGAATAGCCGCACATTGCCCACAGTCCCGTCTGCCGCGATATCGGCTTTCAGATGATCAACCGCCGCATTGCGCACGGGTCCACCGCCATCCCGCGCAGTGTAGCGCAGGTGCAAGACGACGTCCGAGATCGTGTCATAGTCGAACTGTTGCGGATCGCCCTGCGTTGGGTCCGCCGGCAGCTCTAGCCGCCATTCGCTGACTGCGCCCACATTCTCGAATGGTAAATAGCGATCATCAGGCATGCCCTCGAACTGACCGGTTTCCATCTGTGCCGCACTGAACACATTGCTTTCCGCACTGTGGTTATCGGCAAAGCGGTTGTCTTCGGGTCCCGTGCGAACGTAGCCATCCCCGATGTCCGGTCGCTGCCGGATGCTGCTCTTGAGATGCACAAGTTTCGCATGGGTCCCGATATAGGGCCCGGAAACACAGGGCAGGCTGAGCGCAACACTCTTGATCCGGCGGAAGTAGTGGCCCGGCCCATCCAGATCGAACTGCGCCTCGGGGATTTTAAAGGTACACCGACCTGTTCTTCGCAGATTGACCAGAGCCAACGGATCGATTTGCAGCAGGCTGACATGTTTGGTCAGCTCGTATTCGTTGCGATTGTGCTCGTGATACGCAAGCTCCATCCGCTTGACGTCCAGCAGCAGCGCCTCGCCTGAAAGAAGCCCCTTGCGACCGCCATCCCAATAGTTGAACTGCACCAGAGTTTTCTGATCCAGCTCGGGCCGCATCAGTTCGGCTTTCATGGTCTGCTCGGCGCGTCGCGCGGTATCGAAGGCAAAGCGGTAGTACTCGTAATACAGCTTTGACAACTCGCCTTGCAGCCAGCCATAGAGCTCTTCGTTGGTGTACTTGTCCTGCAAGAAATCGCGGGTTTGCTCTGATAGACGGATTGCCTTCTTCAAGTTCAGATATTCGCGATGCTGCGCCTGTTCCGCGATCAACGATGTCAGAATCTGACGCCCGATCTGCATCACATCATGGGCCGCCAGATTGTGCTGCAATATCCATTCATCGGCGCGACGTTCATAGGCGGCAGTGCGGGCCGCCATCCCGGCCTGATCACGGTTCCAGTCCGCGATCATCCCGGAAACATCCCCCGCGATCCGCATGACCGAGGACAGCACGGTTCCCACCTTAAAATCGATGGTGCCGCCGAGACCCCAATAGTGCAGATCAAGTTTCGGGTCGGGGATCGGGGTAAGGGTTGCTGAAATTGAGTGGAATACCGATTTGGCCAGCGTTGTGTCACGGGCTATTGGCAGCAGAGTATTAAGCTCTTCATCCTCTTTCTTAGACAGGTGAAGGTCTCCGCCCCCGGTCTGACCCGACGTTTGTGCGCCGTCGCCATCGCCCGGGCGCTCAAGATCGGGAAACTCGAGCCGCTGAACCGGGACGTCATATTGCGCAACAAGCGCCTCATACGCTTCATCAAAATTGGCCTTTGTCAGGGTTTGACGGGTCAACTCAAGGGTTTCAGGCGCATTTGGATCAGCCTCCTGACCCAGCAGGCGCTTGTAGTAGTTCAATCGCTCAAGCGCCGCGCCACGACTGCCGATCAGGGCTTGCGTCGCTGCCTCGGTGTTTTTCCATTGAAGGTAACGAAGATCGACCTGCAGTTTCTGCAAGCTGACTTCGTGACCTTGCCGCAACAGGGCAAGTGCCTCGGCGTCGCGTTTTTCCAAGGCGGTCAGCAAGGCCGACCCGATATTGCGGACCTCTCCGGCCAATTCCGCCGCCTTCTCGATCAACACGCGCGAGCGGACGGGGCTGACCGGTTGATTCAAACCCGAAACGACAGAGCCGATATCCAGCCCAGCCGCCGCCGCCTTGACCAGCATTCCGGGATCGATCGGCGGGTCGAACAGGGCAAGCGGACGAACCTGCCCTTCGATATCCATACAGTTGCGGATTTTGAACAGACGGTCGGCAACCGTATCCCAATAACCCAGCAGCTTTTCATTATGCGGGATGCAGAAATACAACGTGCGGGCCATACCGAATAACGGCGCAGCGCTGTCGCTGGTGCCCGCACCTGTTGGCGTTGTGAAATTGAAGGGGAACGCGCCTTCAAGCTCGACCAATGCATTGCCCATCGGATCAAGCCCTTGCGCCCGAAGCTGCGCAAAGGTGCGTGGCGTGGTTGTTCCACCCGCAGGTGACCGCTGCGGCTTGTCGCCCAACAAGTTCGAGGCGAGCACATAGATCTGCAGCGCTTCCATGATGGCTTCGCGCGTGAATTGCTGGAACAGGTTGTCACCCCAGGCAATCAGATTGTCGAGGTACTTCATCACCACGTGCATCATGAATGAAATCGTCCGTGTGCGCGCGACTGCAAAGGGCTGAAACGGGGTGTTTCGCACCGCTTCATACCCATTTAGGATCGCTTCTTTCTCGGCCAGCTCCGCGTCGGTGCATTCGTCGTTTGGTTTGCTGAGCACGGTCAACAACGTATCGATGGATTGAGCTTCGCCCTCGCGAAAGGCAAGGAAACGCCAATAGCGTGTGGGCACCGGTACATCGGGGTCATTCTCGGTCGGATCGAAAATCAGATGGAACCAGCGTTGCGCTTCGGCGAAACGTTGGGTCTTGGACAAGTGCACCGCAATGGTCAGCGGCACATGGAACATCAGTTCCCAATTGTAGTTGGCATAAGGCCCACCCATCCGCGTGTCGATTTCCTTCGGGAACGAATGGATGTCGATCTTGTCGGTTTCCTGCGGGGAATAGAGGGAATTGAAGAATGACTTGCGCAAGCTTTTGTGAAACTCCGGGGACAACATCCCGGGCACACCCTGTATGTTCAGACGCTCGATCAACTCCGACACGAAGGGGTGGAAGAAGTTTTCAAACGTGTAGTTCCAGTGTTTTTCATAGCTGATAAGCTTGATCTTCTGGGGGCCGAAAATGTCCTGATCAAGCAGGTGATGATAGCCGTAAGTGCTGATCTTGCTGGTATCCATGATCAAAGTCCTTTCCGGATCAAGTGCGACGCATGCGGACGGTGCTGCCCATCGGGCCGATGTCGCGGTCGCCAAAGCGGACCGTGCCACCGGTGCCCAGCGCTGTATGGACAAAGGCGTCTTCGGTCACGAATGCACGAAGAGTGCTCAGGTCGGCGCTGCCAAAGCCGGGGATTGCAGTCACCCGTTCAATCCGGTCGGGCTGCTCGGCAAACGGCTCAAACGCCAGCACCATGGTATCGATTGTCGGGTCAACTTCGGCCACGCGGCCAAAATCAAGCCAGGTCACAACTTCGACGATCCGCTGCTTCGTGGACACGTAGAACACATGTCGCGGGTCGGCATAGAAGAACGGCGACTCCCAGGCTTCTCCATTGGTCGGGTGATGCGGCTGTGTGGCCTGATCGGGCGCCTTATTGGACAGCAACCGATGCGTGATCCCGTCATTGGAATAGATCGCTGTAAGGCGGTTTGACCCGGTCGACGTAATACGTTTCGGCAAGAAATGCGGCGCCTTCTTGGGTGAGCGCGTATCGGGTGTGCTAAACGTGTTGTACATAAAGAACGAAACGCCCAGCCAATCCTTGTACGAGATCGATATCCGCATCCCGTTGGTCCATGGGAATGAAGACAGGCGGATGCCTTTGCGGAAATTGCGCATCTCTCGGGCTGGCACGTTTTCGCGCAGCAACAGGGGCTCATCAGGATCCGAACTGCGCGGCGGTTGCCACACGCCATCCACCCGTTCAGTCCAGTTCAGCATGACCTTGACGTCAAAGGTGGGTTCATCAACATCCATCAACGATGACGCCTCAACCTCGGCCAGCGGGCCTGATCCCGCATTGGGTGTTCCTTGTGCCGTGTTTTCCGGCATCATCTTGATCCAGAACAGGAACAGACGATTGTTCCAGACCAGCGGCATGACCGGATTATCCTCGATATCCAGCGGGATTTTCCCCCACGCGCTCCACGAGCCGTAGGCACGGGTTCGGTGATAATAACTGCGCTTGGCCCCGGCGGTCCGCCCGATGACGTGCAGCACATCGTCTGCTGCACCCGGATCGCCCTCGATCTGGTAGAGACCGCATACTTCCAGTTTGGCGACCTCTTCCAGTTTCTGCAGATACCCGATCAGCGAGGTGGCTGCGCGTTCCTCGGTGATGTCACCCTGCAGCAATTCACTCATCGCCTCGCGGAAGAAGGGTGACTGGTCGTCGCGCAATTCCGGCTCCATCCAGTTTTCAGGGTACAGGAAGATTTTCCGGTTTGCCTCCCACACGCGGTAACGCTTCATCCACTCCCAATGCTTGGATCGAAGGCTGGATGCAGCCGCACGGGGTTCAAGGTTCATCAGGCAGCGCTCGGTAAAGATCTGTACCGAGGACAATGCGTGACGAACCCGCGAAGTGAGCATGCACGGCTCCATCTGCACGTCCATCAGGAAGTATTCGAACAATTTTTCGGGCGTGTTGATATGCGCCGCATCCGGACGCCCGCGCAGATCGTGCAGGATATGCGCCACCAATGCATCACGCTGGCGCTTGCGCAGGCGGTCATTGATCGGTTGCAGGATTTTGAGCCAGTCATCCGGGCTGTAACGCGCACGAAGGGCGGCGCGGAAATTCCGCACAATGGGTCCGGTTGGGGCGGGTGTTGCGGCAGCGATAAGCGCTGTCGCCGGAATCCCAAGTGCCGTCAGCCATTCGGCGATGTCATGAAGCCGCTCCAGAACGGCCAGATCGCCAATATCGGCTGGGGTGAGTCCGAAATGTACCAACAGGGCGGCGATATCCACGGGATCCCAGCGCGTGACTTGGAACAACTCAGCCTCGGCGTCGGCTATGGCGACTGCTGGATTCTCGGCTATCGAGACCAGCCGGGCATTTTCAGGGGCATAAGCCGCCTTTAATCGCGCCATGCGCAGGTGGGCCGTTAGCACCCCCATCAGCGCGGCAGAGGTCGGATCATCAGGTGTGCCGGTGACGGGCAGGCTGTTTGGCCAGGCCGCACCCGCAATCTGCAAATCGCCATGTGTCGTCAGGTGCAAGATCTCAGCGACGTCAAGTTTCAGCGTTTCGGACAACCGGGCAATGCGGCGCGTGCGCAAGTAGGCCGCGCCCAGATGCGATACCGGATCAGCCGGGTAGAGATGCGAAGCGCCGATGACCTCAGTTCCTCGGCCCGGTGCACTCCAACGCAACGCCAGTCGGTCGGTCACATTGGCCACGCCCAGCGCGATTTCGACCAAAGTGCCTGCGCGAAGCTCGATCGCGTTGGTGTTTGACCATATGCCGCCCGCCTCGGTCAGAGGAACAGGTTCGCCTGCGATGCTGAGTGTCACGGTCGCGCCCGCATCAGCTTCGACAGCAATGTTGAAGAATCCGTTTTCAGGCGCTTCCAGATATCCCCGTAACTGGATCGAAATCGAAGAACCTGGTGTGGTTTGATTGTCTGGCAGCACTGTTCCAGTGGAGGCGAAATCAATCGCGCCAGATAAGGTTTCGACCCGCGCAGGCGGTGCAGTGTGGGCCGGGCCATCGCTGATTTCAGCACTCAGACCCCCGGATTCGAGCATCAGGGCATCCTCAAGCGCGGAGCTGGCCGGATCAGTCGCCGCATGGAGAACCTCGGCCTTTTCGAACAGGACGGCTGCCAGATCAGCCTCAACCTCGATCGCGGTACCCAGAAGCTGCAGCGCTACCTGGCGTTTCCGTCTTGAGATCAGCTGCGGCAGGATTCCTTCAAGCAGGGCACGATAGGCCTCGGCCTTTGACGCAGTTGAGCTGCGGTATGCGTCGTGAAGCGGGAGCAGCTCGGGGAAGCGGGTGAAGAATGGCTGTGATTGTGCCTCGCTGGCGTTGAACAAAGCGTCAATTGCTGGCGCGAAGGCAGCAGGTGTCCCGGCGACGGCCTGCAGGGCATCTCTGACAGTGGTCGACATCAGCCCGTTGAAAACCAGAACCTTGCGGAAATCGTCATAAGCGATTTGATCGGGCGCCTCGGCCAGGATCACCGGCTCTAGCGCAGGGGCAGAATGGTCATAGGTAACCTCGGCCGAGGATGTGGCTTCCAGATATCCGAAGAACTGCTCGGTCGCTTCGGCCCCATAGACCAGAGCCATGTGGGACCGGGCAATACCGCCATCGGGATCGTCCACCAGAACAAAGTCATTGGTGATCGCCGCAAACCCTGCACGCAGATCGCGCGCCAGGGTCGTGATGTTTTCTGCGGGCGGTGTCGTCTGGCCACTTGGGTCATGGTTCAACAGCAGCGCCAGCGCTGTTTCCAGCGACAGGCCTAGCTCGGACAGGCGATGCACCAGATCGATAACCGTCAACAGAGCGGGTGCAGTGGCGTCTTGCGGGCCATAAGGGTCAAGACCGGTGGCTTGCAGCAAACGCTCCAATCCCGGCACGCTTTGCTCAAGCACGCGCGCCAACCAGCCGCGACGGTAGATTGCGCTGACCGTCTCGATGGTCAGGGGTGTCGTGTCATCGAACCCCAAAACAGCGACGATCCGGTTAAATTCCGGACCCGTCAATGAAAAGGCCGCGCGCAAGGTTTCAACCTCGGGCAGCAACAGGGCCGCAGGGTCTGTAAGCACACCGCCAAAACCGTCCTCGGCAAAGGCGGGGTTTTCGCGAGCAGGCCGCTGGAACATTTCACGGAATAGCGCGGCGGTTCCATTGGTGCTGATTGGTCCAAAGAGGGCCAGGATCGGGCGCAGCGCGTCCTCGGGCCTTAGCTCCAGCGCATCAAGGGCCGACATGGCGATGCCCAACTGTGGCAGGAGCTCGGCAAAACCGGCGTCCATGCGAGCCAGGTCTACCTGCGCGTCGGCACCGTCCGGCATCTGGTTCGTCGGATAAAGCGCCGAGATGATAGCATCCGTGTCGGCAATGCTAAGTTCCAGAACACGCCACAGGCGGACGAACCGGTTAATCCGGTTAAAGTCATTCCATTCAAGGCGGTTGGACAGCGGATCAGGGTCTGGGTGACGCAATTCAAGCGCGCTTAGGTCGCACATATCCGACGGGTCTTGCGGATTTGTAAGCACGATCAGACCCATGATCCGGTCGAAAGTAGTGTCATCAAGCAACCATGCCTCGATATCACCCCCAAAGCGTTCAGGCTCGACCCCTGCCGCCATCCGGCTTTGTAGTTCTGCGAAGTTGATCGCGCCGTCCCGGAAGGCCCGGATATCGTCGAAGCCCAGGCCAAGATGCTCAAGCTTCGGGATCAGCGCGGCTCCGGGGTTCACGAACTCGGTCTTTAGGATGTTCACGAGATCAACCGGCGTGATCTCGGTGCGGCGGCACAGGTCGCGCACGCTTTCCAAGCCATCACGCACTTCGGCTGCGCTGGCACCCGCATCAAAACCATAAAGCGAACGCACTGTCAGATCGGGTCGCGCTGACCCGGCAACCGACACGCTTTCGGTCAGGACGGCGTTGAGACCGCGCGAGATGTTCAAGCGCTGCAGCCAGATGTCGCGCCATCCGTACGGTGCATCGTCCAGCGCGTCTGACGAACGCAAGTCGGCCATAACCCGATGTAAAGGCGCGTCGAAACGATTGAACAGGGCCTTCAGTGCCTCCAACGAACGGTCAAACGGCAATGGGGTGGGGAACTGGGCGGTGGCCAGCGTGGCATAGGCGGCATCGCGTACAAATTGAGGGCTGGCCAACAACTCTTCAGGCGGTGTTTGACCATCGGTCGAATGACCCTGATATCCACCCAAAGACATGCCGTTGACAACGAAATGCTCAAGCACCTCGTTCACCAAGTCGATGTATGGCACAGGCGTCAGAGTGTTTTCGCAAGTCAGAGGCAGGTGTTGAATATCAGGCCGCCGATCAAGCAACACATCAAGTGGATTGGTGAAGCCGTTCGGAATCTCGGTCGCGGGGCGATCGAGAAACAGCAGAAGATCGACAAGATAGGCTGCGGGGCTGAGGACTGACCGGCAATGCTCGCATCCGCAATAATCCATCGAACCGAAAAGCTCTTCTAGTGTGGAGTATGCGAGCACATCGCCAAAATTGTCCGACCCGCCCGGGGTAGGGTTCAAAAACCCGTCAGCAGCGCCCACGCTGGGGCCGATCGCTGGCATCATCCGGTGAGTCATATAAGCGGTGGCCAGATTCAGAACCGCCCCATGAACCTGTTCGGCCTTGCGGTAGATCTGCATCGCGACGGCCTCGTTCAAAACGGCCTTGTGGGCGCGCAGGAACTCATCTTGTGGCAGCGCCACGACCGCATAGGCCGAATCCAACCCTGCAGCCAGCATGGCATTCATACTGCTGTCGTCGGGCGAGATCTGATAGACCCGCTGAATGCGTGAGATTTCGCGCACCACTTCTGGCGGTTCGTCCAGCGCATTTTTTGCAATAAAGCGCGCAACGGGCTGCTGACCTATCTGGAAGGTATCGGCATGTTTTGCGAGGAAATCATGCACGTTATTCGACAGCCCTGTATCGACCAATGGCGTCTCATGCGCCCGGACCATTTCCGCAACAACCGCAGTCGGGAAAGACAGCCGCACCTGAGCGGCCATGAATTCTGCATAGTTGGCGCGTCTTTCGGCGGCATCCCGGCCCTGAACTGCCTCTGGCACGGGGTCGGTATCATCCATGATCGCGGCCCAGGCATCGGCTTTATGAAAACCCGCCTTCACTAGGCCTCCCAACGTACCGTCCGCATCGCCATTGGTGTCACGGTGCAAGCGTTCGACCAGCTTGGAGTTGTTGAGCGTCAGATAGGCAAGCTTGCCATCGGTCTGCAAACGGGTGGCTTTGTCCTGACCCAACTTACCCTCTACCTCGGTCCAGAATGTATCGAGATCATCACCATGCGCCGCATGGAGCGCGGCAAAAGTTTCACGCTCGTCATCCCGCGTCAGCGAAAGTGCAAGCAAAGGCTGCATTCCGGCCAAAGCCCCGGGAGGGGGCGTATCCAGCCGCACGCGCGCGGAAACTTCGGTAAATCGGGCAAGGGAGGCATCTATCTGATCCGCCAGTTTGGCGTCGATCAATCCTTCATCCAGCGCGGATTTCCAGATTTGCGCCACTTTAGCAGGGGGCGTGCGGAAAACCGCGGTGTCATCGGCGGGAACACCTGCACGTAAAAGCGCATAGAACAGGCCAGAGTCGATGCGTTGACCACGCCGTCCAGCGGTCTTGTCAGACAACTGTTGGGATAGCGACGCCAGTGCCACGGCGCGCGCGTCCCAACCTGTTTTATTGGCCAGATATGTGATGTCCTGACGGGTGTCGCTTTCTTCAAGTTTCGACAAGGCACCGTTGAACTGACCAGAGAGCGCCTTGGTCAGTGTGGCGTGTTCTGACAACAGTTTTGCGGCACTTTCAGCAGGCAGAACCACGGAAAGCTCGGAATCCGGTCCGGCGTCATATTCCACCGCCGAAGCGGCAACCACATCGTCATTCAAACGCACCTGCACCTGAAGGTCTGGTGCATCCTTGCCGCGCTTGGTGATCTGATCTCCGGCAAACACAATCTCGAAGGCACCGCGTTTACCGGTTGTAGCCTTCCCCAGTTCAACGTCGCCGCCGACACCTTTGTCGACAACAACAACAGCAAGGCCATCAACAGCCGCACTTTGCGCACTTATGACGCGACCGCTGACACGGTAGGTGCCAAAATCCGTCGGTGTGTCCAGTCGAGCGACCAGATCGTTAATCACAGCCGCCGTTCTTTTGTCGACACTGCCGGTCGGGGACAGATCGGCCTCTTTCTGAACTAGGCGAACGGCTTCAGTTGTGCCCTTTCCGTAGGTCGGTGTGCGGCCATCCTTTTCGCGCGACACGATATCGGCCAGCGCTCGTCGCGCGCTGATATCATTGGCCAGCAGCAAGCCTTCACGCAGCAATGCCAGCAAAGCGGATTGCAGATCGCCCACCGTAGCGCGGCGCATTCTGGGCTTTAGCGGATGCGTAACTTTGGTCATGAGGAGGTACCCTTTCTGACAACTGCGTTCACCATTTCAAATGGCCTTTGATGCCCTGGCCTTGCAGGATCGACATCGTGCCTGCCGCGCCCAGGCCAAGGTATCCAGCGGACCGTCGGAAAAAGCCGCCAACGCCGCCCTGACGATGGCCTGCGTCGATTTCGTCCACCCAAAAATCGGCCGCTTCGCGTGCGGCGGTTTTTTCGCCTTTGATTGCGGAGCGAGCTTCGGTTCCGGCCAGTGCAATTGAGCCGAAAGCTGCGAGTCCGGCGGCAAGGACCGATCCGGCACCACCACCCGTGACGAGCTTGCCCGACACCGAGACCACGTTGAGAGTGCCCGAGGCCGTGCCCTCGACCACATTTGCAGTGCCAACGCCGGTCTCGCCTTCGGCGATTTGAGTGATCCCTGTGCCAACCTGAATGCCGCTGGCCGCCATACCGATCACCATGAGCCCACGGCCCATGACCCCTAGGATGGCGCGGCCCCCGGACAGGGTCTGCGACACTGCCTTGCTACCCCGCATTGCTTTGGCGAGCTTGGAGATTGAGGTGATTTTGCCTTGCTTGTTCACCATGTTCATGGTGTCGACTTTTTGCACCATCGACGCAGTGTCAGGCGCAGCGCCCGGGCGGTAGACTTGCACGGTGCCCTTTATCATGCCGGTATTGGTGTCGAATGAGGTCAACATTCCGTTTCCCTGTTTCGGGATCTCGATCAGCGTCCAATTGCCGTTGCCATGCGCCACCAGGTGAGACCGGACTCCGGCGACCTTCACACCCTGGGCATGGGTGGTGTTGACGTCTGCAAAGGAAACCATGGCAGTGGGCGGGTGCGTGTGTGCGATAGCCGTCGTTCCCTTTGGAATCGAGACCTCGGGCTTGGTGGCCGTGCCCTTCAATATCTTGAACGTGTTGTTCTCTTTGATAAGGGCGAACTCCTGCACGCTGCCTTCGGTGTTCCTGACCTGAGTCGCCAGCGCATCAAGCGTCTCAAGACCCTTCTGCAACGATGCAACTTCAAGGCCTCCGTTGGGCACAGTGGGCGGCGCAGTGCCCTCGGGATCGTTGAGCGTTACCGGGTTGTTATAGGCATAGGCATAAAGGTTCAGCCCGCCTTCAATTCCGATGGGATCGGCGCTGATCCATCGGCCGAGCCAAGGGGCGGCATAGCGGGCACCATGATGGTTAAGCCCGGTTTCGGCATCCCGCTCCATCGCGGTATATCGAAAACGTTTCGGACCTAGGCCAGCGGTGGCAACGCCTTGATAGGTGGTACTGCCAAAGGGGCTGTATTCCTCGTAAGACAGAACATTGCCGTTCTCGTCCAGTTCGATCCCCACACTGCCCACATGGTTACTGTGCTGATAACGAATGACGCGGCTGACCGCACCACCGGCGATCGTCGTCTCAACCAATGCAATACGGCCAGCTTCGTCCCCCACATGCAGGGTCTCTCGGGTCCGCGGGTTTGCACCCGGTTCGCGGATAATGTCGAACCCGCCCAGCGAGATCGTCTCGCGACGGATGGCTCCTGCAGCGGTTTCTGTCACTTTTCGGATGCGGGTCCCGTCAGATGCGTAAACAAAGAATGTGCGGTCCCCCTGATGGGCAAGGCCGTCCGTATCACCCGGTCCAACTGCCTGACGGCGACACATACGCAGCTGGTTGTCGTGATCCCATTCAATCTGATCGAGGTGGGAAAGCCGCAACATGTTACCCATCGCGTCATAGCCATCGCCGCCCTGACTGATGATATCATTCAAGGCACCGACCGATGTTTGACTTAAGCGGTTCGAGGATACCCCCGCGGCCAGATCGCTGTCCTCGCCATAGGTGTAGGTCCGCGTCCAACCGGGCGCCACGGGATCAGAGCCCCGGTGGCGCATCTCAATCAAGTTGCCCGCAATGTCATAGTGAAAACGCTCAAGATAACGGCCAAGGGCGAAACCATCACTGCGGTGTGGCAGCCGGGTTCGCGCGGCATCGTTATAGCTGTGGGCACCGGGTGCGCCGCCTTGCTGGCCCAGATGTTCGCGGCCCGTCGCCTCGATCAAACGATGCAGGGCATCAAACGTATAGTCGTTAGAAGCATCAACACGGCGATTGCGGAAAAAGATCTGCTGTTGCGCGCTGTCGCGGATGTGGGTCACGTGGCCAGACACATCGTAGATCATGTGCTGCGCCTGCAAGTGGCATCCTGGCCAGCCTGCAACTGGCGGTGTCGGACAGTCCGAGCCAAATCCGATTGCATCGCGCCGGGTGATGATGCGTTCGGTGAGACGGGTCAACGGATCATGTAGGATTTCTGTTTCAACCGCGTTGCCATAGGTGATGCGTTCGCGGTCGCCCCAAGGGTTGTATGCAATGCCTGTGACCACGGCATGATCCGCAGTGGCGGGATCCAATAAAGTGTCAGGTGCCGCGGGTCGTGCGTGCCAGGTGTCCACCCGATCAAGCCGCGAGGACGGGTTATAGCGGTACTGCACAACCTGGATGCGCGCGCCCGGCCCTTGCGGTTGCAGCGGCACCAGTTGGACCGGACGGTCCAGCGCGTCAAAGCGGGTTTGCCCTGCGAAAATCTCGGGCTCAGTCGCCACGGATGCGGCCCAATCGAGCGTGGTGCGAAACTCCTGCGCCAGTTGCCGCTGGCTGCGGATTGGGTTGCCTTTGAAATCATGGGCCAGAATTTCCATCGTGCCGGATTGGTCGCGGCTGATCGCAATGCGTTTGCGGCGGTTCAGGGCTTCGGGTGTCGTCAGCGATTCTCCGTAGATCGTTTCATCGATCCGCAGTTCAGGACCCGCATTGATGCTTAGATGCGTGGCGATGGGTCGGCGCAATATATCGAATTCGTGGCGCAGCCGGTGGTCGCGCGCATCCCACGTAAACGCCGTTTCGCCACTTACATCCGTTAGCCGCCAACGGGTACCGCCCTCCATACTGTCGGTCCGAATGGCGGTGCTGAGCATGTCGAAAGCGGTACGCTGAACCTCGCGCCCGAGCTCATCCCAAGTGCGGTGCGTATTGCCTTCGATATCGATTTCGGTCGCAACGCGGTGGGGTGTCTCGGTCGGTAGGGTGCCCGGGGCCGCGTTGCTGTAGAGCGTGCGGTTCGTGGTGAGGCGCGCGATCAGCGCACCACGGGTATCCGCCAAAGCCCGCATCGGTGTGTCATGATAAAGCGCCGATTTCGATGCAGCCTCAGTGGCGCGCTGCCGGTCTTCGGGATCGGGGAAACGGGTAGCCAACGCCTGCACTTGCGCCGGATCGGTTCGCAGCGCGTGCCAAGTGGGTAAATAGGCAGCCTGCGGCAACCTGCGGAAATGGTCGCCAAGATCGGGGTCTTGGGCGGGATCCGAAATCAGTACAGTATCGCCCGGGTCCCATGTCGTCTGCTCCCAAACAGAAAACCGGTGTTTGCTCCATGTATGATCGGGGTTCAGAATCCCGATCTCACGCCCCAATGCGTCGTAGAAGAAAATTGGGCTTACACCAATGCGGATGTCGGACTCATAGGTCGGGCGATCTGTGAAGAACGGTTCGAACTGTCGAACAATATTGCCCTTGTTGTTACGCACTTGCCAGCCGGTACCAACCCAGCGTGGCGACGGCGATGCGGACATAACCGGTCGACCGTCAGGACCCAACAGGATGTTCCCCGAGCCATCACGCGTTGGGACCGGACCGTCTTCGGCCTGAATCTTGCGTTGAATTTCCTGCCCCATCCCATCTGTAAAGGTAAGTTCGGCCAGGAACGGGGTGGTTTGACCCGGCAAAAGATCACTGTCGTGAACCTCTCGATGCAGGGAAAGACCGATGACGGGTGATGGGACAGGATCCCCACGAGAGTGATAATAGGCCCAGGGATCATAAACATAACGCATTGTCGCGCGCCCAAGTGCTGCCAGAGCTTCAGGTCCACGCGGATTAGTCAGCACTTGGGTGCGTGCTGCAGGCACCAGTGTCGGATCAAAGCCATCCAGCCTGTCACCTTCGTCGGGCCCATCGACCTTGCCCATTCGGGCCATGCCGGTCACGCGGCCATAGGCGTCAAAGACCACCTCGCTGCGATTACCGTTCTCATCGGTCAATACCGAGGCTTGCAAAACGCGATAATCCTGTCGGCGTTCGGTGTTTGCGCCAGCTGGACCGGTCGAGCGTACCCCTGCCGACATGCGATTGCCCAATGCGTCCTGCGTTTCCTCGATCAGCAGGTCGAAAGCGTCATAGCGGGCTGTTGTTTCCGTAGGTGTCGCAGGCTGATGGAACGGGTCCCGCAGGCGATGTGGTCGAAAGAAATGCTGACGTGCAAATGCCAGCTCTTGCGCGGGCGTATCACCACTTGAGGGCGACAAAAGCTGACGGTCCGATGGCCGCCACCACTGGCCGTCACCGTCAATCTCGGTGTATCCCGCCTGCGCCATCTCGGCCGCACCAACGCGGCCTCCATAAACCTGCGTGACAAGACCCGGCGTGAAGGCCAGTTGGAAGCTTTGATGGAAAAGCCCCAAACTGCCCATCTGGCCAAGCGGCAGTGGGCCGGCCAGCGTATCATCCCGGAAATACTGACGGCGGTGTTCGATCAGACGACGCTGCACCTGACCCGCGGTTGGGGTCGCTTCATAAGCAAGATCGGCTGCAGCGTTCGCCTCTGTCTCGATCTCATCAAAGGACAAACGCGTACCCGGCGCTGGGCTTAAGCCGGTAAGCTCAAAGCTTTGTTCTTCACATGACACCGGGGCGCGGTAGGTTTGATCTGTCGTGATCAGGTCCGTGACGCGCCGCGTGTGTAATACCGCATGTAACAGCGCCTGACGCGCCTGATCTTCAGGCGTCAGCGTCGGATCAGGTGTTTGCCGGCCATACATGAGATCGACGCGGCGCAGTTCAGTCCCAAACGGGTCAACCTCCAGTATGACCTGATGCTGAAGGCGCGGGTCATCGGGGATCCGCTCATAATGCGCGGTTAGACTTTCCCGGGCATGGGTTAGAAACACGGCATGACGGTTGGGTCCACGGGACTGCAGAAGATGCACAGTCTGCGTTTGCTCGACCACCTGATAGGGGTGACCGTTGGGATAGCCGGGCTCCGCCCTGCCATCGAGCGCATAGGTTTCACGCCGAAGCACCGTGCCGCGAAGCGCGCGCGCAGCCTCGCGGGTTTCTCCGGTTGTCAATCCGGGTGGCAACACCGTGTCTGGCAAAAGCCGCCGTCGCGCTTCAACATCGTCGTCACGCCAAGCGGGTGCGCGCCAGTATTCCCCACGATCCTGCCCATCAAGCAGACCAGCCAAGACATCGGGCAGACTACCTTGGTCGAGATACACGCCGGTATGAAACCATGTTCTGGTCAGTACGGGCGGAACATGAGATGCCGGGTCTTCGTTTGATGCCAGTGGCCCCAGCGCATCTGACGAGAGCGTCGCAAATTCCTCGGTGTCCCATTGTTCGACCATGCCGAACCCGCGAAACTCGCGCTCGACCCCGTCGAAATGACCATGGTGAAAGGCAAAGCGAGATACGAACCGGGTTTGCGCCACACGATCATGTGTAACGATGCGATCAACCACCTGCACCGGGAACGGCAGGCGCGTGGCCCAAGGGCGTCCTTCATAAAGGTCTTGCAGGTAAAACCGCGACGACGAGGCATAGTGCAACTCGGTCTCGCCACCGAAATTGTTGACATATCGGGTCATAAGATGCGGTTTTTGTCCGCCCATCAGATCGACGTAACGCAGTGGCTGACCTGCGTCGCGGGACAAAGTAGAGGACCACACAAGACAGGCGGTGCCCGTTCCAAATAGATCGAGCAGATCAACCGAAGTTTCGGTATCAAGCGGCGGCACATTCCCTAGGCGTCGACGCGGTGCAAGCCGGTTGCCAGACATGTTGAAATAGAGGTCGATACCTTCTGCACCCAGATAGACAATGTCGGTGGTGCCCGAGCCGTCGATATCCGTCAGGCGCAGGCGGCTGCGGTCGAACATTTCGGGGCGATCAAATTGTGGCGCGTCGTCCATCGCCACTTTGGTGCCAAAACGCCCATATCCGCAATTGGGCCAATAGGCGACTTCACCACAGCGGATACGAACCAGATCAGACAATCCGTCGCCGGACATATCCGCCAGAAAAATTGCAGCCTCCGGATCGGAAATCACAAGTCGGGGTCCGTCAGTGTCGTTCCATGGCTGCGCTTGCCTGCGCGCGGGGCCAAACCCGGCCTCGCCTTCAGAGGGGTGCCAGACAAAAGCGGTGTCCTCGGTCAGAAGAATGTCAGCAAGGCCATCGCCAGTCAGGTCAACCATCTTCATGCTGTCATTGGACGCATCTATATGTGGCCAATATTCAAACGCGCGGAAGTCGGACCAACCTGATTGCGCGTCGCGCTCATGGAACCCCGGGGTTGTCCGGTCCATTACCACCAGATCCGGGCGACCATCCCCAGCAAGGTCCATCCATTGACCTGACTCAGCAAATGCAGGCCGCTCGGCAACCAGCACGGGGGCAGCAAAGCGCGCCGTGCCGTTCATTGGCCCAAGGTTGCGAGTGTAATGCCAGGCACCTGGGGTCGAAGTCAAAATTCCACCAACACCGTCACCGTCCAAATCAACCCAGTTTGCCGGATCGGTAAGTCCGGCCGGAGCACCTTCGGTCTGCTCGCGGTCAAGGCCGTGCACAATATCGTTCACTTCAGCTCGGCTATAGGTGAATTCCACCGGTGGAATTGCCTGTCGTCTGTAGGCGAGGAACGTGGCTCCGTTCACATCGAGCGGTGCAACCGTATCGTCCGGAGCGAAGCCCGACTGCGCGACCGCCATGAGGAATGAGCCATAGCGCGTACTGCCGGGGTGCTGACGCTCGTCATCAGTGTCAGCACCGGGAGGGGTGAAATCGTCATAGGAAAACTCGGTTGCCTTCACGAGACCGCGATAGCCCGGTTCGCCCGTCGGCAAGTCGGGGATATCATGAAAGGTCAGAATTCGATGGCAGCGGCGATAGCGCCGAACCTCAAAGCCCGCGCGGTAGCTTGATGTGGGGTCCGGGCGCACTTGCCAATTTCGGCCGGGATCAGCGGATGCATGGACAAGCTCATGCTGCGCGTCCGCCGCCACGTTGGGATCAGGTGCGATTGGCAACAGGTGGTCTTCGCCATAATCGAATACGACCGTGAACAGCCATCCAGCTGCATTCACATCCGGATCAACCAAACGAGAGACTCGATTGCCGTAGCGGATGCGTTTCAGGTACCGCTCGGCTGTGCGGGACCGATTGGCTTCGTGCGCCTGCGCCTGATCGATGCCAACTGCGTCTTCGGCGACATGCTCGTATCGGATGGCGTTGCCTTTGTCGTCAAAGGTCTCGGACAACAACCAGCGAAATACACGGGCGGGGTCGTCCGGGTCTGCCACCCTTGATAGGCCTGACGCGCCATAGATCGAAGTGACGTTTTCGCGCGACGTGACACGCCAATGCGCGATACCCGACGCCTCGTCTGTCCACCGCTCAATGCGGGCAAAAGTGCTTTCGATCCGTGGGCGGAACCTGTGGATGGTCACACCTGGAAACCGCGCGCGATCTTCCCATTGTGGCCCCTGAGAATCGAGCAGCGGCACCAGATCTTCAGACCCAGAAATCAGGAAGACATCCGATCCGGCGGCATCGTCGTATTGGGGCAGGCCTTTTTCCGTTTTTCGCGTGATCTCGGGCAGCGAAAGCGACCATCCAAAGCCGAAGATGCCGCTGCTGGTACCCGCCTCATAGGTCAATTGCAGCTCTGGTGTGAAACCACCACGCCCGGGACTGACAGGAACCGGAATCGTCAAGGACGCAGATCCGGTCACCGGGTTCGAGCTGATCTTTTCGCCTATACCAGAGATTGCACCACCGCCTTTCGGCAGATTGAGCGACAGCACATCTTTGCCAGCGCCATTGTCACCTGAAATGGCGGAAGCTTCCGACCTTTGGGGTCGGGAAATGGGAGTGGAGCCTAACATTCGGCCACCATAAATTCGTCATAAAAATATCAGCGCCACAGGGGTGCTTTACGTAGGGTAAGCAATCGGAAACCGCTGGGTCAATGCAATCAGATGGGATCGGCGATTGTCTGCCATACCGTTCTGGTTGTGTTGTTAAGCACAACCTCGCAAGCCTTGGACAAGGCTACGAAGTTTCATTGCGCCGGCAGTTTATCACCGGGGTTGCGGGACCTGCAGAAACAATAAACCAGTAGGGGTAAGGGCAGGGTACGCGTGCGAATCCGGTTCATGTGGGCCAGCTAGAATCAGCGATCCGACTAACGGACGCGCCTGAGGTAAACGTAATAGGCGCCATCACCGCCATGGCTGATATGTGCGGGTGTTACCTGCAGCACTGCTTGTGCAAGTGGTGGAATAGATAACCAGTGGGGCACCTGATTGCGCAAGACCCCACGCGGCGTTGGAATGGGTCCCGGTTCGTCCCGGTCCTTGCCCTTGCCGGTTATGACAAGCACCAGCCGTTTGCGCTGTGCCTGTGCGGTCAGGATGAACCGAACCAATGCGGGATGGGCTGCGTTCATGCGCATCCCGTGCAGGTCCAGCTTGCCTTCGGGCTTGAGCTTGCCGCGTTTCATGCGACCAAAAGACTTGGTGTCCATCTGCACCGGATTTGTCCGTAAACCTTCGGTGATTGATGGCTTCAGGTTATTCCGTGACGGTTTGGTTGGCGCAGTCTGACCCAGTTCAAAGGCTTCTATCCGCGCCTTGGGCGTTTTGGTCGGTTTGGGCTTGGGCAAGGTAGTGGGGTGCACAGTCTGAGGCAGTTCGGGGTGCAAACGCTCAGCCTGTTTGGCGACCTTGCGCCACAAATCGATCTCTTCCGCAGTCAGTTTGCGCCGGGTCATCAGAACTCATCCGGTAACAGGGCGTAGGCCCTCTGGATCGGCAACAGCACAACCATACGGCCGGGATCCTTCAAGCGACCGGCGGCCTGCCCGGCATCATCCCCTGTGCCAAAGAAAATGTCGGCACGTTGCGCACCCTTGATCGCCGATCCGGTGTCTTGTGCGATCATCAATCGGCGCAGCGGGTTTTTGCCATCCTTTTCTACCCAAACTGGCGCGCCCAAAGGTGTATAAGCCGGATCTGCCGCGATACTGCGCATCGTGGTCACTGAGCGGTTCATGGCGCCTAACGGCCCGAACTCGGGCGCGACACGCGTCACTTCACGGAAGAAAACATACGAAGGGTTGTGTAGTAACAGCTCAGCCCCGGCTTCAGGGTTTTTGCGTACCCAGGTCCGGATCATCTGAGCGCTGACCTGGTGCGCGCCCAGCGCACCCCGTCGGACCAGTTCCGCGCCGATCGAGCGATAGGGATGCCCATTCGCACCGCCATATCCAACCCGCAATGCACCACCATCGGGCAGACGTATCCGGCCCGAGCCTTGAATTTGCAGAAAGAACAGCTCAACAGGGTCATCGACCCACGCTATCTCAAGGCCCCGACCTGTCAGGGCGTCACCGGTCAGCAGGTCACGGCGACTGAGCCACTTGCCCGCCTCTCGCGCCTCGGGCGGCATCCGGTAGAGTGGATAGCGGTATTTGTCAGTTGGGGTTTTCGACCCATCCAGTTCAGGTTCAAAATATCCGGTGAAAAGGGCGTCATCGCCGTCTTCGACCAGAACAGGACGAAAGAACAGCTCGAAAAAAGCCCGCGCCGCGCCAGGTTCATAACTCTGAGCCACGCCACACAGCGCCTGCCAATCAGGATCGTCCAGATCACCACAGGTGTTCAGAAAAACCGAAAGGGCCGCCCCGTGATCGTCGGCGGCCCAGCCATCGAGGTCATCGAATGACAGGATGGATCGCGTCGCCTCGGCTCCGGCGGCGCTGGCAGTGGTCATGACGACCCCCAGAAATAGCGACCGGAGCGCTGCAATCATGCGTCCGTGGCAACAAGCAGCCAGTTCGGATCGTCCGCGCCCATGACACGGGCAAAGGTCCAGCTGTCCTTTTGGCGTTTGACGGTGTTCGGGTTGCCTTCGACAATATCCCCGCCGCGATCGCGCACGACCGACGTCAGCTCACCGATAAAGCGCATGGTGATCTCGGCCTGATTGGTATCCTTATCGAAGCTCGCATCGACCAGAGTGGTTTCACGCACCCCGATGAATTCGGCTTCGATGGTCAGACCTTTGTCTTCACGATCCGCAACAACCGATACAAAACTGTCGAATACTTCTTCGGACAGGAACGGCTGGATTTCGTCCAGATTGCCCTTTTCAAAGCCCATCACGATCATCTCATAGGCGCCGCGCGCGCCCTGTACAAATTCGCTGACAGAAAAACTGGGTTCGACCCGCTTCATTGCGGCCAATGTTTGCGCCTGTTCACTGTCTTCGGCCACATGGTCGGTGATGTCGTGATCTGGCCCGCCTTCAATCACTTCGAAATCACGGCGCGCGCCATTGGTATCAGGCTGTTGCTGAAGGGGCGGTTTCTCAAAACCTTCGCGTGTACCCAACACGCTTTTCAAGCGCAGGATCAGGAAAATGGCAATTCCGGCCAGCACCAGAAGCTGGATCAGGGGTGAGTTCATTTCGTCCTCTTTTCAGAACCCGGGCTTTGTATACGCTGCCCTCTGCCACTATGTAGGTGACAGTCGGGGCCAAGTCCACAGCCCGGACCATGCTAAAGGATACCGCAAATGTACTTGTTCTTGGCTTTTTTATTGGTTCCGATCATCGAGATCGCCCTGTTTATCCAGGTTGGCGGTCTGATCGGGCTTTGGCCGACGCTTGCAATCGTGGTTCTGACCGCCGTTCTGGGCACGGTTCTGGTGCGGACACAAGGTCGCATGGCGCTGGCGAATTTGCAACGATCCTTTGCCGAATTGGACGACCCAACCGAACCGCTGGCCCATGGGGCGATGATCTTGCTGTCTGGTGTTTTGCTGCTGACACCAGGGTTTTTCACCGATGCCATTGGTTTTGCGCTGCTTGTTCCCGGCATCCGGGTCGCAGTGTTCCGCTATCTCAAGTCCAAGGCGACCATCACACATTTTCAAATGGGCACCGGCGCACAATTCAGGTCGGGGCCAAACCCGTTTGATCAGGACGATGTGATAGATGGCGAATTCACCGAGGTTCGCCCTCGCCAGAACTCCGGAAAGCCGTCGAAGTGGGTGGAAGGCCCGCACCAGCATTGAGCTATCCGGCCCAAATTGCTAAGCAGTGCCGAATTTCAATTCCGGAGAAGTTTCATGGCTGACGAAAGCCCTGCAGAAAACACCGCCGCACAGGCAGCCCCTCAGATCCAGATGCGCGTTCTGGGACAGTTCATTCGCGACATGTCCTTTGAAAACGTCATGGCGCAAAAAGGCGTCTCGGGTGACGTACAGCCCGAGATTTCAGTTCAGGTCAATCTGGACGCAAAGAAACGCACGACCGAGCACCAGTATGAAGTCTCGATCAAGCTAAAACTGACATCCAAGGCCAAGGGCCTAGAAGACGTCCTGTTCCTGTGCGAAATCGACTATTGCGGCCTGTTCCACGTGGAAGGTGTGCCCGAAGATCAAATGCATCCGTTCCTGATGATCGAATGCCCGCGCATGCTGTTCCCGTTCCTGCGCCGCATCGTCAGCGACATCACACGCGACGGTGGCTACCCGCCGGTCAACCTGGATAACATTGATTTCGTGGCGCTCTATCGCAACGAACTGGCGCGCCGTCAGGCGGCCGCACAAGAGCAAAAAACCGACGCCTAAGGTTTTGGTCCGCGTCTGGTTCGGGTCAGGCGCGGGTCCACAGGGCGTTCTCGCCCAGCTTTTCAACAAATTTCTGATGTGCTGCGCGCTCATCCTCGGTGATCCGGGATGGCAGGGCATCGGGTCGCGCTGTCGGGCGCCATTCCTCACCACCGCCAGACGCTGCGCTTGCCGACGTTGACAATCCAAAGTCGGGCTGACGGCCTCCGATCAGCTCCAGATACACTTCGGCCAGAATTTCCGAGTCAAGCAGCGCGCCGTGCAGCACCCTGTTTGAGTTATCGATGCCAAACCGGCGGCACAACGCATCCAACGAAGCGGGTGATCCAGGAAACCGCTTACGCGCAATGGCCAGCGTGTCGATTGCCTGATCCATCGGGATCAGCGACACCCCCATCCAGCCCAGTTCGGCGTTCAGAAACTTCATGTCGAACGAGGCGTTGTGGATCACCAGCTTGGCGTCACCCACGAATTCACGAAACCCTTGCCCAACCTTGGCAAAGACAGGTTTGTCCTTCAGCGTCACTTCGCCCTTTTCCGGCGGGCGCGGGTTTTCCAGCAGGTCGGGGCCGATGCCATGCACACCAAATGCCTCTTCCGGCATAGAACGCTCGGGGTTGATGTAGACGTGATAAGTTTCTCCTGTGGCAACGTGGTTCCACAGCTCAACCGCGCCGATCTCGACGATCCGGTCGCCGCTTTCGGGATCAAACCCTGTGGTCTCGGTATCGAGTACAATCTCACGCATCTGCCAACCCTGCCCGTATCTGCCTGACGATATCCTGCACCTGCGCGCGAGCATGGTCCAGAGTATCCGTGACAATCACGAAATCCGACCGCGCGCATTTCTCTTCGTTTGGCATTTGCTTGGAGCGAATCAGCTCAAACTGCGCCTCATTCATTGTGCCGCGCGCCATGACCCGTCTTTTTTGTTCTTCAGCAGAGATTGAAACACAAGCAACAGCATCCATCGCCGCATCACCACCGGTTTCAAACAACAGCGGAATGTCGAATACCAAGATATCGGCGGACGACGAAGATCGAAATGAGGCGCGATCCGCCGCTACCAGAGGGTGTACGATTTTTTCTATTGTTTTTAGCGCGTCAGGATTATCCGCAATGATTTGCTTCAATGCATCCCGGCTGACCGCATCCTCGGCAATGGCGGTGGGAAACGTAATCCGCATGGGCTCAACCGCCGCACCGCCCTTTGCATAGAGCCGATGCACCGCAGCATCCGCATCCCAAAGCGCACAGCCTTCATCTGCAAACATCTGAGCGGTCGTGCTTTTTCCCATTCCGATTGATCCGGTGAGCCCCAGCGCAAAACTCATGCCAAGGCCGCCGCGCGGGTTTCAGCGTCCACTTCGGGGCGAACACCGAACCAGCGTTCAAACCCGGGAACAGCTTGATGCAGCAACATTCCCAGCCCGTCGACCGTTGTACATCCAACCTCTTCCGCCTGTTGTAACAGATGCGTTTGAAGCGGCGCGTATACCAGATCGGTGACAACAGCGCCGGGTTGCAATCCATCCAGTGGAACGCGTAACTCTGGCTGCCCTTGCATACCCAAAGACGTAGTATTCACGACCAGTTCTGCATCTTCGATCACATTTCCCGCCTGCACCCAGTCAACGACCGTAATCCGTTGGCCGAACTCTTCTTTCAAATGATCCGCACGGGTGCGGGTGCGATTGGTCAGCAGGATTTCAGGCACTCCGGCTTCTGCCAGCGCTTGAAGCACCGCCCGTGCAGCACCGCCCGCACCAAATACAACCGCAGGCCCATCCTGCGGGTTCCAATCAGGCGCACCGCTGCGAAGATTGGCCATGAACCCGTAGCCATCCGTATTATCCGCGTGAATTGAACCATCCTCGCGGAATACAAGCGTATTTGCCGCCCCGATGACTGAGGCACGGTCCGAGACATGATCCGCCAACCGCAAAGCAGCCTCTTTATGCGGTACGGTCACGTTGGCCCCAACAAACCCAGCCTTGGGTAGTGTCCGCAGAACGGTTTCCAGATCGGCCGGGGCGACATCCATTGGGATGTAGTGCCCCACCAATCCATAGGTTTTCAGCCAATGCCCGTGCAGTTTTGGCGAGCGGGAATGTGCAATGGGTTGCCCAATCACGCCGGCCAGAGGAACGCGATGCTCCGTCATTGATCGATCACTCCCTTCACGGCCAGAAAATTGAGCAGCTCTAACAGGGGCATACCCAAGACGTTAAAGTAGTCGCCGTCAATGGTGGCAAACAGGCGCACGCCTTCTTCTTCCAGTTTATAAGCCCCCACTGCGTGCCGAATACTGTCCCAGTTCCGCGCCACGTAATCACGTAAATAAGCATCCGAGCTGGCCCGCATCCGCAAACGCACCTGACCTACATGCCGCCAGATGGGCTCACCATCCTGATAGATCACCGCCGCCGACAGCAACATATGTCGCTTGCCGCGCATTGCTTTAAGCTGCGCCAGTGCTTCTTCCGGCGTTTCCGGCTTCGACAGCATCTGACCTTCGAAATCCAGAACCTGATCGCAACCCAGAACCATAGTGCCGGGCACTTTGTCACTGATCTTACGTGCTTTCATTTCGGCAAGCGCATCGGCAACATCACGGGGCGAAGCTCCCTCAGCCATCAGGGCGCGTTTGGCTGTGTCTTCATCCACCCGCGCGATCTGAACCGAAAACGGGACGCCTGCGTTTCCGAGCAACTGCGCGCGGATCACGGACCCTGAGGCAAGGACTATGGGGACAGTCATGTGGAAAACCCCGTGTGCAAATCAATGAGTAGTCTCGAATGGTTTGTATGGCTTTCCGGTTGACACGCAACCCCGGGAATTTGGCGCAAGACTTCCCCGAGTCGCCCGGATCCTGTCCAGACGGGACAAGGATAAGTTGGAATACTCGGATAAGCATCCCGTCCCGGATTGTTCCAATGGTTATCCACAATTCAGTCCGAGCTTTTATCTCATAATTTATTGTTATTAATCATTTTTATTCTTGATCAACAGATTCTGCGCCGATGTGCTTCACTTTTTCCACCTGGGGAAAAAGGCAGGACAAAAAAGTAATCCACCGAATTTGACCTCCCTACAAAACCATCATCCTTTTTCTTTCTTATTTTTTTTATTAGGAGGGTTTCAGGTAAGCCCGGAATACCCAATGACCGATATTCTTTTCGCAATATACCCTTGGGTGAAATCGCTGCACATCATGGCCGTGATTTCATGGATGGCTGGTTTATTCTATCTGCCCAGATTGTTCGTGTATCACGTTGAAAAGGCGCAAGCCGTAGAGGGTGCGCAACAGATTTTCTTTGAAATGGAAGAAAAGCTGCTGCGTGTGATCATGCGCCCCGCAATGGTCGTGGCCTGGATTTGCGGGCTGATCATGGTTTTCACGCCTGGTATTGTCGGATGGGACTGGAGCTGGCCCTGGGTCAAAGGCGCAGCAGTGATCGGCATGACATGGTTTCACCATTGGCTTATGGCTCGGCGCAAGGACTTTGCTGAGGGGCGAAATAAGCTGACTGGGCGGCAGTACCGCATGATGAATGAGGTTCCGACCGTTTTAATGGTTGTTATCGTTTTAGCGGTCGTTGTGAAGTTCTGAGGGCCTGTTTGACTCTTCTTAGGTAAGCGCTTATCTAACGCGTAACGCGCCCGTCCGGGCGAGGTATCTTCCGTTCTGAAATTCCACTCTGGTGCCGCGATCCAAGCGGCCGAGGTTCGTATCATCATGACAACTGAATCCCTGAATCTGGCCGATCTGAAGGCCAAAAGCCCCAAAGACCTTCTGGCGATGGCCGAAGAGCTTGAGGTCGAAAACGCCTCAACCATGCGCAAAGGCGAGATGATGTTCCAGATTCTGCGCGAACGTGCGGATGAGGGTTGGACTGTTGGCGGCGATGGCGTTCTGGAAGTGCTGCAGGACGGGTTCGGTTTCCTGCGCTCACCCGAGGCGAACTACCTGCCGGGCCCGGATGACATCTATGTTTCGCCTGACATGATCCGCAAGCACTCGCTACGCACCGGGGATACGGTTGAAGGTGAGATCAAAGCGCCCGATGAAAACGAGCGTTACTTCGCGCTGACCAACGTCACCAAGATCAACTTTGAGAATCCGGAAAAAGCCAAGCATAAGATCCTGTTCGACAACCTGACGCCTCTGTACCCAGATGAGCGTCTGAAGATGGAAATCGAAGATCCAACCATCAAGGATAAGTCGGCCCGCGTAATTGATCTGGTTTCTCCGATCGGTAAGGGTCAGCGTTCGCTGATCGTAGCGCCGCCGCGGACCGGTAAGACGGTGATCTTGCAGAACATCGCGCATTCCATAGAACAGAACCACCCGGAGTGTTATCTGATCGTCCTGCTGATCGACGAACGCCCGGAAGAAGTGACGGACATGCAGCGTTCGGTGAAGGGTGAAGTTGTGTCTTCAACCTTCGATGAACCCGCGACCCGCCACGTGGCCGTATCTGAGATGGTGATCGAAAAAGCCAAGCGTCTGGTCGAGCATAAACGAGATGTTGTTATTCTTCTCGATTCAATCACAAGACTTGGTAGGGCGTTTAACACTGTGGTGCCATCCTCGGGTAAAGTTCTGACCGGTGGTGTGGACGCTAATGCTCTGCAACGACCCAAGCGGTTCTTTGGCGCGGCGCGGAACATCGAAGAGGGTGGTTCGCTGACCATCATCGCCACCGCCCTGATCGATACTGGCAGCCGGATGGACGAAGTGATCTTTGAAGAATTCAAAGGCACCGGTAACTCGGAAATCGTTCTGGATCGGAAAATCGCCGACAAGCGGGTATTCCCAGCGATCGATATCCTCAAGTCCGGCACAAGGAAAGAAGACCTGCTGGTCGACAAGGGCGATCTGGCCAAGACATTCGTTCTGCGCCGCATCCTCAACCCGATGGGCACAACAGACGCAATCGAGTTCCTGTTGTCGAAGTTGAAACAGACCAAGACAAACGGCGAGTTCTTCGATTCGATGAACACCTGATAGGGTCTGGCACTGACGCGGGGGCTATCAATGGATACGATATTCGCCCTGGCCAGCGCCCAGGGCAAAGCAGGTGTCGCAGTGATCAGGTTGTCTGGTCCGCAGGCGCTTTCGGCCGCTAATGCGCTGGCCGGGGGTGGTTTACCCCTGCGCGGCATGACGGTCCGAACCCTACGCGCGCCTGATGGTTCGCGGCTGGATGAAGGGCTGGTTCTGACTTTTCAGGCTCCGTCTAGCTTTACCGGCGAAGACGTGGCCGAGCTGCAGATTCACGGAAGTATGGCGTCGGTCAACGCCGTGCTGGCATCGCTGTCGGATATGGATAATCTCCGTCTAGCAGAACCGGGTGAGTTCACGCGTCGTGCGTTGGAAAACGGAAAGATGGATCTGGCGCAGGTCGAAGGCCTTGCCGATCTGATCGATGCAGAAACGGAAGCGCAACGGAAACAGGCACAGAAGATTTTGGCTGGTGCCTTGGGCACATTGGCCGAAGGATGGCGGCGGGATCTGATCCGTGCAGCGTCTTTGTTGGAAGCCGTGATTGATTTTGCCGATGAAGAAGTTCCGACAGATGTAACACCAGAGGTTCGGACATTGATCTCGGGTGTGATGGCAGAATTGACCCAGGAAGCCAAAGGTGTTCGGATCGCCGAGCGCATTCGCACCGGCTTTGAGGTCGCCATTGTTGGTCTTCCAAATGCAGGCAAATCGACCTTACTGAATGCGTTGGCAGGCCGGGAAGCCGCGATCACCTCGGAATATGCCGGGACAACCCGCGATGTGATCGAAGTTCGCATGGATTTGGACGGTCTCCCTGTTACGCTGTTGGATACGGCTGGTTTGAGACAGACCGAAGATCACGTTGAAAACCTTGGAATTGAACTGGCGCGCAAACGGGCAGAGGCGGCCGATCTACGAGTATTTCTGTCGGATGAGCCTGATCAGCTAGGTGTACCGATGCAGGCAGATGACATTCATGTTCTGCCAAAATCTGACCTGCGTGAGCCCTTTTCCGGCGGTATATCGGGGAAAACCGGGCACGGGATTGACCAGTTGATAGACAACATATCGCGTGTACTGACTGTTCGAACAGCTAGCCATGGTATTGCAACGCGGGAACGTCACCGTATTGCGATGACTAAAGCATCGGACGCACTTGCGGCTGCGCGAGATGTTCTGGAATCAGGTCCGGACATGTATGATATAGCTGCTGAAGAGTTGAGAACGGCAATTCGGTCGCTTGAATCTTTGGTTGGCAGGATTGATGTCGAAACCCTTTTGGATGAAATCTTCGCAAGTTTCTGTCTGGGAAAATAGGGAGTGTTTCACGTGAAACATTCGAAATTTGATGTTGTCGTCATCGGTGCCGGACATGCAGGTGCAGAAGCCGCACATGCAGCAGCACGGATGGGTGCGAGCACAGCACTAGTCACTCTTTCCGAACGGGACATCGGTGTCATGTCTTGCAATCCGGCAATAGGTGGGTTGGGCAAAGGGCATCTAGTCCGCGAGATCGATGCACTAGACGGGGTCATGGGGCGCGTGGCGGACCGTGCGGGTATCCAGTTTCGCTTATTGAACCGGCGAAAAGGACCGGCCGTTCAAGGGCCGAGGGCGCAGGCGGATCGAGCCCTTTATCGGGCAGCAATGGCGGGGGAAACGCAAAAACAAGACAATCTGTCGGTGATTACCGGGGAAGTGGTTGATTTCCTAATGGATGGCGACCGCGTCACCGGTGTTAAACTGGCAGATGAATCCGAGGTCCCCGCACAGACAGTTATCCTGACGTCAGGTACATTTCTGCGCGGCGTGATCCACATAGGGGACGTTTCAAAACCAGGTGGCCGCATGGGGGATCGCCCATCGATCAGGCTGGCTGAACGCCTTGATGCCTTTGGTTTGCCTACGGCACGACTAAAAACAGGTACGCCACCGAGGTTGGACGGACGAACCATAAATTGGGATATACTTGAACGACAGGATGGCGATGCAGAGCCAACACTGTTTTCATTCATGTCCCAAGCGGTGACAGCGCCGCAAATTGCCTGTGGAATAACTCATACCAATGCTCAGACGCACGGAATAATCGAGAAAAATCTATCGCGATCAGCAATGTATGGAGGTCATATTGATGGTGTTGGTCCCAGATATTGCCCTTCAATCGAAGACAAAATCGTCAGATTTGCGGAAAAGGAGTCACACCAGATATTTCTGGAACCGGAAGGCGTGCGGGATCATACGGTGTACCCAAACGGGATTTCAACGTCTTTGCCCGAAGATGTACAAGTCGAATATGTCCAATCCATCATAGGATTGGAAAACGCGGTAATCTTACAACCCGGATACGCAATTGAATACGACTACGTTGACCCGCGCGTTCTATCTGCGTCTTTGTCTGTGCCCGATGTTCCTGGTCTATATCTTGCAGGACAGATCAATGGGACCACAGGATATGAGGAAGCGGCCGCGCAAGGCCTCGTTGCAGGTTTGAATGCAGCTCTGGAAACACAGGGGCGTGCGCCAATACATTTTACACGCTCAGACAGCTATATTGGCGTAATGATTGACGATTTGACAACACGAGGCGTTGCCGAGCCTTATCGGATGTTCACATCCCGTGCGGAGTTTCGCCTATCACTTCGCGCTGACAACGCAGATCAAAGACTGACCCCGATTGGTGAGCAGTTGGGCTGTGTGGGTGAACTCCGCCGCAAGGTTTTTGCTGAGAAATCAGAAAAACTTGTAAAGGCAAAGAACAAACTGACAGAGACCACATATACGCCAAAGCAAATTCGCGAAGCTGGTATCAGCATAAATCAGGACGGAAACCGGCGCGATGGAATGGCGGTTCTTGCTTTTCCAGAAGTATCGTTTGAAGACATGGTTTTACTCGAACCCGATCTACAGAATACAGACGATGAAATTCGCCGTCAGGTCGAGCGCGATGCGTTGTATGCAAACTATATTGCGCGCCAACAACGGGATGTCGAAGCAATGAAGCGCGATGAGGCGCATGAAATTCCTCGGGATTTCAATTATTTTGCGCTTGATGGTCTGTCGAATGAAATGAAGCAAAAGCTATCGCAGGCGAAGCCTGCGAATATTGCGCAGGCGAGTCGGGTTGAAGGTGTCACACCTGCGGCTTTAACCCTCGTCCTGGCGAAGCTCAGACGCGATGTGAAAGCCAGAAAAGCATGAGTTATCAGAACGCCGTTTCTGCGGAGGCTCTGGATGTTTCACGTGAAACATTCGAACGCCTGGTGATCTATGTATCTCTGCTTGAAAAATGGAACCCAAAAATCAATCTGGTTTCAAGAAATAGTCTTGAAGAGATTTGGATTCGCCATATCAAAGATTCCATTCAAGTTTTTCAGAACGCAGATCGCGTAGATCATTGGGTGGATTTAGGCAGCGGAGGCGGCTTTCCCGGCATGGTCTGCGCCATCATGGCAATTGAATTTGCGCCTGAAACGCGTTTCACATTAGTCGAAAGCGACCAACGTAAATCCGCATTTCTTCGAAGTGCGACCAGAGAGAGTGGCGCCAATTGTTCCGTGATCTCTCGTCGAATTGAAGCCATTGATCCCTTGCATGCGGACGTGCTTTCAGCTCGGGCTCTGGCTGATCTGACCACACTAATGTCATTTTGTGACAGGCATTTAGGTAAAAACGGTACAGCGTTGTTGCCAAAAGGCGCAACCTGGAAAAAAGAGCTGGAAGATGCGCGCAAAGAATGGAAATTCGAGGCTGAACCCATTAAGAGTTCAACAGAACCCCAAGCCGTTATCCTGAAAATCAAAGGAGTTGCACGTGGTTGATCTGTCTCGTCCTGCTGGGCCTCGGATTATCGCGGTTGCTAATCAAAAGGGCGGGGTCGGGAAAACCACTACCGCGATCAATCTGGCAGCCGGATTGGCCGAGGCCGGATGCAAGGTTCTTGTGGTCGATCTCGATCCTCAGGGAAATGCCTCTACGGGTCTAGGGGTCGAAGATCGCGACTGGACGACATATGATCTTCTTCTCGACGATGCACCATTGGAAGCTGTGGTGCAGGAGACCGAGATCGGTAATCTTTTTGTGGTTCCGGCGACCGTAGATCTCAGCTCGGCAGATATTGAGCTGATCTCGAATGAAAAGCGCAGTTATTTGCTGCATGACGCGCTTCGACAGACTGCAATTGATGCCTTCAATCTGGACTTTGTGCTGATTGATTGTCCGCCGTCCTTGAACCTGCTCACCGTAAACGCAATGGTAGCAGCGCATTCCGTCCTTGTTCCATTGCAAAGTGAGTTCTTTGCGCTGGAAGGGCTGTCACAATTGATGTTGACCATTCGCGAGGTTCGTCAGACCGCTAATCCTGACCTCAGAATCGAAGGTGTTGTGTTAACGATGTATGACAACCGCAACAACTTGTCCCGTCAGGTCGAAAAGGATGCGCGTGACAATCTGGGTGAGATGGTATTTAAAACCAAGATACCCAGAAATGTGCGGGTCAGCGAGGCACCATCTTACGCGCTTCCTGTGCTGCAATATGATTCGGGTTCGCTTGGGGCGATGGCGTACCGGCATTTGGCCCGAGAGGTTATGCACAAGAACAACAAGGTAGCCATTTAGGTGGCCGTGAGGAGGGCAACATGAATGCCAGGAAAGGAAAACCCCGAGGATTAGGTCGCGGGCTATCTGCGTTGATGGCTGATGTCGCACCAGAAGCTGACGGTCGGATTGTATCTGAACCCCGCCGTCCGGATCTCACGGTACCGATCGAAAAACTGCAGGCGAACCCAGATCAGCCGCGCCGCCGTTTCGCGCAAGAGCAATTGGATGAGCTTGCGGCCTCGGTCAAGGAAAAGGGTATTATCCAGCCGCTGATTGTCCGCAGCATCGATGGCGGCCAATACGAAATCGTTGCGGGTGAACGGCGCTGGCGTGCTGCGCAGATGGCGCAACTGCATGATATTCCAGTTATTGTTCGCGAATTTGATGACACCGAAGTGCTTGAGGTCGCGATTATCGAGAACATTCAGCGCGCAGATCTGAACGCGGTGGAAGAGGCGGCAGGCTTTAAGCAATTGATGGATCGCTTTGGTCACACGCAAGAAAAGCTGGCCGAAGCGCTTGGTAAAAGCAGAAGCCATATCGCTAATCTGCTGCGTCTTTTGTCACTCCCATTGGACGTGCAATCCCTTGTAATAGAAGGAAAATTATCCGCCGGTCATGCAAGGGCGTTAATCACGGCAGAAAACCCATCGGAGCTGGCGAAACAGGTGGTTCGTGAGGGCCTTTCGGTGCGTGCGACCGAGGCATTAGTGAAAAAGCAGCAAGGTGGGACGGATAAGCCGGCTCCGAAATCCAGAAACCTGAATGCTGGGAAGGACGCAGACACCCGAGCGCTTGAAAAGGATTTGTCTGCGATTCTGGCGATGAAGGTGACAATCAACCATAAGGCCGGATCTGAATCCGGGCAGGTTGTGTTGGCTTATGAGAACCTGGATCAGTTGGATGATCTGTGCGCAAAGCTCAGCCGTTAGGTCGGGTCCAGATAAACAGCATCACAGCGCTGAGAACAATGGCCTGAATGATCAGGACGTGAGAAGGAACCGACAGCAGAACCGATAAGCCAAATACGGCGGCAACCGAAAGGGTGGCCGCCTTTTTTGCACCGGGTCTGATCGCGCCAGAGCTTTGCCAATCGATGATCATAGGGCCAAAGGCTCGATGGCTCAGCAACCAGTTATGCAGCCGTGACGATGAGCGAGCAAAAAAGAACGCGGCCAACAGAAGAAATGGCACCGTCGGCAGCAGCGGCAGAGCGACTCCGATCATGGCAAGCGCAACGCATAATAACCCCAATCCGGCCCAGAGAAATTGCATCTGTTACTCCAACAGCTCTCGGATTACCGCGTTGAGCACGGCGCGCCCGTTTGAAGTGGCGCGCAATTGATTGCGATCAAGGGTTAGCATGCCCAGATCGATCAGCGAATCAAGTTTGTCATGCGAAAGCTCTTCACCTGCAAGCAGAGTGTATCTGTCTATATTTAGGCCCTCGACCAAACGTAGACACATCATAAGGTATTCTGAGGCTTGTTCACGTTGGCTAAGCTCGAACCGATTGCTTTCGCCGTGCCCATTGGAGGCAGCCGTCAGCCATTTGTTTGGTGAAAGATGAGTTTCCGTCGCGAATTTCCGGCGATCCAGGGTGATCCGACCGTGTGCGCCGGGTCCAATACCGATGTAGTCACCATAGCGCCAATAGATGAGGTTATGCCGTGATTCCGCTCTGGGCCGGGCGTGGTTTGAGATCTCATAGGCAGGCAGCCCATGCGCTTCGCAGATTTCCTGCGTCGCCAGATACATATCCGCAGCGTTGTCGTCCTCGGGCAGACCGCGCAGCTTGCCCAGGGCATAGCGATCACCAAAGGCTGTGCCTTCCTCAATGGTCAGTTGGTATAGCGACAGGTGATCAACTGCCATCGATAGCGCCTCGGTCAGCTCAGCACGCCAGGCGTCCAGAGTTTGATGCTGGCGGGCATAGATCAGATCAAAGCTCACACGGTCAAAGCAAGAGCGCGCGATATCGAAGGCAGCGCGAGCCTCGGCAACCGTGTGAATGCGCCCCAGACGACGCAGGTCATCGTCGTTCAAGGCCTGAACACCCATCGAGATGCGGTTCACGCCCGCATCATGATAGGCCGCGAACCGTCCGGCCTCGACCGAGCCTGGATTGGCCTCAAGCGTGATTTCCATATCGTTGGCCGATCGCCAAAGGGCGCGGGCCTTTTCGATGATGGTGGCGACGGTCTCGGGGGCCATCAGTGATGGAGTTCCGCCGCCAAAGAAGATTGTGTTCAAAACCCGGTCAGGAGTTTCGATGGCCGAGCGGCTCAGTTCACTGAGATAACACTCAAGCCATTGTTTTTGATTAATATTCTTGGAAACGTGGCTGTTGAAATCGCAATAGGGGCACTTGGCCTCGCAAAAGGGCCAATGCACATAAAGGCCAAAGCCCCCGTTTCGCCAATCATCCGCCAAAGCAGCCTTTCACGAACATCTCCACCGCGCGCCCGCGATGGCTGATCTTGTTCTTTTTCCAGCGATCCATTTCGGCAAAGGTAATGTCGTGCCCCTCAGGGACAAACATGGGGTCATAGCCGAACCCGTCCTTGCCACGGATCGGCCAAGTCAGGTGACCGGGCGCGATGCCCTCGAACACTTCGTCATGCCCGTCGGGCCAGGCCAGAACCAGTGTGCAGCGAAACTGGGCCATACGCGGGTGGGGGGCGTCTTTCGCCTCTAGCTCATTATGGGCGCGAGTCATCGCCATCAGGAAATCGCGGCCACTGCCGGTTTCGGCCCAATCGGCGGTGTAAACACCGGGTGCGCCGTCCAATGCATCGATGGTGATCCCGGAATCGTCCGACAAGGCAGGTAGGCCGGTCGCCTTTGCAGCTGCGTGGGCCTTGATCCGGGCGTTACCGACGAAAGTGTCCTCGGTCTCTTCCGGTTCTGGCAGGTTCATTTCGCCCGCGCCGACAACCGTTACGCCAAAGGGCTCAAGCAGATGCGCCATCTCCTCGAGCTTGCCTTTGTTGTGGGTGGCGACCAGCAGTCGATCACCTTCGAACCTGCGAGTCATGCGGTTGCAGCTTTCTGGGCAGCAGCAAGTTCACCCACGCCTTTCTCGGCCAGATCCATCAGTTGATCCATTTGCGCGCGGCTGAAAACGGATCCTTCGGCGCTCATCTGCACTTCGATCAGCTTACCCGAGCCGGTCATGATGAAATTGCCGTCAACGCCAGCTTCGCTATCTTCGGGATAGTCCAGATCTAGCACGGGCTGACCGGCATAAATTCCGCATGAAACGGCGGCAACAGGGTCTAATAAAGGGTCAGAGATCACATCGCCTGTTTTCATCAGCTTGTTCACGGCCAGACGTAGCGCTACCCAACCGCCAGTGATCGAGGCACAGCGGGTGCCGCCGTCGGCTTGAATGACATCGCAGTCGACGGTGATCTGACGCTCACCCAACGCAACCCGATCCACACCGGCGCGGAGGGCGCGGCCGATCAGGCGTTGAATCTCAACCGTGCGGCCACCTTGCTTGCCGCTGGCAGCCTCGCGCCGCATCCGCGTATTGGTCGCGCGGGGCAGCATGCCATATTCAGCGGTGACCCAGCCCAGGCCCGAGCCTTTGATGAACGGTGGCACGCGATCCTCGATTGTGGCGGTGCATAGCACATGGGTGTCGCCCATCTTGATCAGGCAAGAGCCTTCGGCATGTTTGGTGAACCCCGTTTCAATTGAAACGGCGCGCATTTCGTTTAGGTCACGTCCTGAGGGTCGCATGAGAAATCCTTTATCTGCTGGGTTGGGGATACCGTCCTGCGGCGTTACGATGCAAGCCCGATTGACCTTTCATTTGCCTGCGATTTAATGACGATCCAGCAGAGGGCCGCCGATGAGCGAAGCAAGCAAAATTCTGGATGAGATGAATGACCGGTCGCGCGAGGTGTTCCGGTTGATTGTCGAAAGCTATCTGGAAAGCGGTGAACCCGTGGGCAGCCGGACTCTGACGCGCACATTGTCCGAGAAAGTCAGTGCTGCGACCGTACGCAATGTGATGCAGGATCTTGAATTTCTGGGTTTGCTCGACAGTCCGCATGTCAGCGCTGGTCGAATTCCAACACAGCAGGGGCTGCGCATGTTCGTGGACGGATTGCTAGAAATGGGCGATCTGGGTGCGGATGATCGGCAAAAGCTGGACGAAACACTAGGCTCTAACGCAGGCGATGTGGGTGGTATGCTCGATCGCGTCGGCGCGGCGCTATCACACGTGACACAAGGGGCTTCGCTGGTTCTGACGCCAAAGCATGAGGCCGAGATCAAGCATATCGAGTTCGTCTCGCTTGGTCATGACCGGGCCTTGGTGGTTTTGGTGTTTTCGGACGGGCAGGTAGAAAACCGGCTGTTTACACCTCCGCCTGGGCAGACGCCAAGCTCGATGCGCGAGGCCGCAAATTTCCTGAATGCACTGATCGAAGGACGTACGCTTGGCGAAGTGCGGCGGCAGATGCTGTCGCAGATCGACGCGCGGAAACAGGAAATCGATGTTCTGGCGCGTGAGATGGTCGAGAGCGGCATTGCCGCTTGGGACGGGGACGGCGGCGACTCGGCCCGGCTGATCGTGCGCGGGCGGGCGAATCTGTTAAATGAGCCGGGTCAGGCAGAAGAACTTGATCGAATCCGCACCCTGTTTGACGACCTTGAACGCAAACGCGATATCGCCGAATTCCTTGAATTGACCGAAGAAGGCGAAGGTGTGCGCATTTTTATTGGCTCTGAGAACAAACTTTTCTCACTTTCGGGTTCCTCTTTGGTGGTGTCTCCATATATGAACGCTGATCGTAAGATAATCGGTGCGGTTGGGGTCATTGGACCCACACGTCTGAATTACGGGCGAATCGTACCAATCGTGGATTATACGGCGCAACTGGTCGGCAAGCTGATTTCCGACCGGAGCTAGAGGGTAAGAGATGGCAGAGCCCAAGAACGAAGATTTTCTGGACGACATCATGTCCGCCGAGGCGGAAGAGTTTGCCGAAGATTTTGCTGAGATCAGCGATGAGGCGCTTGAGGTCGATCAACTGCGTGCTGAGCGCGATGATTACAAAGACAAGTTCATGCGTGCGCTGGCCGATGCCGAAAATGCGCGCAAGCGTGGCGACAAGGCGCGTCGGGATGCGGAACAATATGGCGGGTCAAAACTGGCCCGCGACATGCTTCCGGTTTACGACAATATGAAACGCGCGCTTGAGGCCGCGACGGATGAGCAGAAAGAGGTTGCCGCCGGCTTGCTGGAAGGTGTCGAGCTGACCATGCGCGCGCTGAAGGATGTGTTCCAGAAGCATGGGATCGAGGTGATTACGCCACAGGTCGGGGACAGGTTCGACCCGAATGTACATGAGGCGATGTTCGAGGCCCCGGTGCCCGGAACCAAAGCCGGCGACATCATTCAGGTGTCGGCAGAAGGCTTCATGCTGCACGACAGGTTGTTGCGTCCGGCGCAGGTTGGGGTGTCGTCAACGCCCGCAAGCTGAACAGTTCCTGGGTCAACCGGGTTCGAGGCGGTCAGGATCTGGCCGCCTCTTTCAGTTTGTAGATCAAGTCCAAGGCTTCGCGGGGGCTGAGTTCATCTGGAAGGATGGTTTCCAGCATATCAGCAACGGGCGAGGTTTTTGGCGCAGGGGGAGGCGGCGGCGCAGCTGAAAACAGGGGCAGATCGTCGATCAGTGCTTTCTGCTTACCGCCTTCACGTTCGGTTTTTTCTAATTGATCCAACACGATACGGGCGCGGTCCACAACCGAGGCGGGCAAGCCAGCCAATTGTGCAACCTGGACGCCGTAAGACCGATCGGCAGCGCCTTTATGTACCTCGTGCAGAAAGATGACTTCACCCTCCCATTCTTTGACTGCAACGGTCGCGTTTTCTACACCGTTCAGACTTCCAGCGAGTGCAGTTAATTCGTGGTAGTGGGTGGCGAACAATGCGCGGCATTGGTTTGCCGCGTGTAGGTGTTCCAGTGTGGCCCAGGCAATGGAAAGGCCGTCGTAGGTCGCGGTGCCTCGGCCGATCTCATCAAGGATTACGAGCGCGCGGTCGTCGGCCTGATTCAGAATAGCTGCGGTTTCGACCATTTCGACCATAAAGGTCGAGCGGCCCCGCGCCAGATCGTCTGACGCTCCGACGCGGCTGAACAATTGACTGACTAATCCGATTTGCGCCCGTTCCGCCGGAACATAGCTGCCCATCTGCGCCAGTAGGGCGATCAGCGCATTCTGGCGCAGGAAGGTTGATTTACCGGCCATGTTGGGGCCGGTGAGCAACCAAATTGCAGCGCCTGCATCGGCGCTCAGATCGCAGTCGTTGGCGATGAAAGCATCGCCGCTTTGCTGCCTCAGGGCATGCTCGACCACCGGGTGACGGCCTCCTTTGATGTCGAATGCGCGTGACCCGTCGACCTTTGGACGGCACCAGCTTTCGCCGCGAGCCAGATCGGCGAGTGCAGTGGTCAAATCCAGCTCAGCCAGTCCGCGCGCGGCTTGATTCAATCGGGCGGCAAGATCCAGAACGGCCCCAGAAAGCCTTTGATAGAGCCGTTTTTCGATCTCTAGCGCGAGATTTCCGGCATTCAGAATCCTTGTTTCGATCTCGGACAGCTCCACCGTGGTGAAGCGCACCTGATTGGCGGTGGTTTGGCGGTGGATATAAGTCTCGCTAAATGGCGGGTTCAACATTTTCTCGGCATGGGTTGCCGTGGTCTCGATGAAGTAGCCAAGCACATTGTTGTGTTTGATCTTCAGTGAAGTGATGCCGGTATGCTCGGCGTATTTCTGTTGGAAACCTGCGATGAACGAACGGCCTTCGTCACGCAAGGTGCGCGCTTCGTCCAATTCGCTATCAAACCCGGGGGCGATAAAGCCGCCATCGCGGGCCAGCAAGGGTGGATCGGCAACCAATGCTTCGTCCAGCAAGGTCAACAGATCGTCAAATCCGACAAGGTTCTGGACAGCAGTGGCCAGCAGAACAGGCAGATCCTGTGAGGCACAGGTTTCGGCAATTGTTGCGGCTTGTTCCAATCCATTGCGGATAGCAGCCAGATCACGCGGGCCGCCCCGGTCCAGCGAAAGCCGGGACAGGGCACGATCCAGATCAGGTGTTTTGCGCAAAGCTTCGCGCAGGTCCGAGGCGATCAGGCTGTCTTCGACTGCGAAAGATACCGCGTCCAGCCGGGCGTGGATCACGTCCAGATTGCGTGATGGGCTTGATAGACGCTGTTCTAGCAGCCGCGCGCCACCTGGCGTAACGGTGCGATCGACCACCGACAGCAACGACCCGGCGCGCCCGCCCGAGAGCGACCGGGTCAGTTCCAGATTGCGCCGCGTGGCAGCATCGATCTGAACCACACGATCTTCGGATTCCTTTAAGGGCGTTTGCAGCAGGGGCAGTTTGCCCTTTTGCGTGATCTCCAGATAATCGATCAGCGCGCCCATGGCCGAAACCTCGGCGCGCCCGAAGTTCCCAAATGCATCCAGAGCGCCCACGTGAAACAACCCGCAGATGCGTTTCTCGGCTGCAGCGCTGTCAAAACTGGCGCGTCCGACAGGCGTAAGCGATATGCCAAGGTCCATGACTGTTTCATGCAGCTTTTCCTCGGACCCATCGGCCACGATCAGCTCAGATGGGGCCAGCCGAGCGAGTTCAGGGCTCAACCGGATTGACGTCAGCGGCATCACGTGAAACGCACCGGTTGAGATATCGGCCCAGGCCAGTGCGGCTTCGTCCCGAACCTCGGCATAGGCGGCCAGAAAGTTGTGCCGCCGCGCCTCTAGCAGGGCATCTTCGGTCAGTGTGCCGGGCGTCACCAGACGCACAACACCGCGCTTTACCACCGATTTAGAGCCTCTTTTCTTGGCTTCCGCCGGGCTTTCCATCTGCTCGCAGACCGCGACGCGGAATCCTTTGCGGATCAGGGTCAGCAAGTAGCCCTCGGCAGAATGCACCGGCACGCCGCACATCGGGATATCGTCGCCATTGTGTTTGCCGCGCTTGGTCAGCGCGATATCCAACGCCTCAGCCGCGTTCACCGCATCCTCGAAGAACATCTCGTAGAAGTCGCCCATGCGGTAAAACAGCAGTGCATCTACATGAGCCTCTTTGATCTCAAGGTACTGCGCCATCATCGGCGTGACTGTGGACAAATTCGGCCCCCTTCTGGCGTGTTCCGGGCGCGACCTTACAAATCCCGCATCTTCAGTAAAAGGTGAAAACTCATTCTCGTTGAGGCGCGGCCCCGCCTGCGTTATGAGGCAAAAGCCCCAAAGTCATGGAAACGACCTGTAAGATGCCCAAAGCGAAGATCACCAAAGAAGAGGCGCTGGCCTTTCACCTAGACCCGACCCCCGGCAAGTGGGAGGTGCAGGCCACCGTACCCATGACCACGCAGCGCGATCTTTCGCTAGCTTACAGCCCTGGCGTTGCGGTTCCCTGTGAAGCCATCGCTGAAGCACCAGAGACGGCGTATGACTATACAAACAAAGGCAATCTGGTTGCCGTGATCTCTAACGGTACCGCCGTTCTGGGCCTTGGAAATCTGGGTGCGCTGGGCTCAAAACCGGTGATGGAAGGCAAATCGGTCCTGTTCAAGCGGTTCGCTGATGTGAACTCGATCGATATCGAGCTGGATACCGAAGACCCTGACGAGTTCTGTCGCGCTGTGCGCCTGATGGGTCCGACCTTTGGCGGTATCAATCTGGAAGATATCAAAGCACCCGAATGTTTCATCATCGAACAACGCTTGAAGGAAGAGATGGATATCCCGGTCTTCCACGATGATCAGCATGGCACAGCAGTGATTTGTGCGGCGGGCCTGCTTAACGCATTGCACATCTCGGGCAAAAAGATCGAAGATGTAAAAATCGTCCTGAACGGGGCTGGCGCTGCAGGAATTGCCTGTATCGAACTGCTCAAGGCCATGGGTGCACGGCACGAGAATTGCATCGTCTGCGACACCAAAGGCGTGATTTATCAGGGCCGGACCGAGGGCATGAACCAGTGGAAGTCGGCCCATGCCATCACGACTGATCTTCGCACTTTGGAAGAGGCCATGAAGGATGCGGATGTATTTCTGGGCGTGTCGGTCAAAGGGGCGGTGACACAAGACATGGTCGCCAGCATGGCTGACAATCCGGTGATTTTCGCCATGGCGAACCCTGACCCGGAAATCACCCCGGAAGAGGCGCACGAGGTGCGCGTTGATGCGATCGTCGCGACGGGCCGTAGCGATTATCCGAATCAGGTGAATAACGTTCTGGGTTTTCCCTACCTGTTCCGTGGTGCGCTGGATATTCATGCCCGTGCGATCAATGACGAGATGAAAATCGCCTGCGCCCACGCTCTGGCGCGATTGGCGCGTGAAGATGTTCCGGATGAGGTCGCAATGGCGTATGGCAAGTCGCTGACTTTTGGGCGCGACTACATCATTCCAACGCCTTTTGATCCGCGCCTGATCCACCGTATCCCGCCTGCGGTTGCCAAGGCTGGTATGGATACCGGCGCGGCGCGACGTCCGATCATCGATATGGACGCTTATGAGCTGAGCCTGAAATCCCGCATGGACCCGACGGCCAGTATCCTGCGCGGCTTGAACGCGCGGGCGCGTCAGGCGCAAAGCCGGATGATCTTTGCCGAGGGTGACGATCCGCGCGTATTGCGCGCGGCCGTAATGTACCAACGCTCGGGCTTTGGTAAGGCTTTGGTTGTGGGCCGGCCAGACGACGTAAAGGAAAAGCTCGAATCCGCTGGTCTTGGGGACGCGGTGCGTGAAATTGATGTGGTGAATGCCGCCAATACCGCGCATCTCGAGGCCTATAAGGATTTTCTGTATCAGCGCCTGCAGCGTAAGGGCTTCGATCACAAAGATATTCACCGACTCGCTGCACGGGATCGGCATGTGTTTTCGTCTTTAATGCTGGCGCATGGTCATGCGGATGGTCTGGTGACAGGGGCCACTCGTAAGTCGGCGCATGTGCTGGACCGTATCAACCATGTGTTCGATGCGGATGCCGCCCATGGCGCGGCGGGGGTTACCGCATTGCTGCACAAAGGACGGATCGTTCTGATTGGCGACACGCTGGTGCATGAATGGCCGGACGAAAATGATCTGGCCAACATCGCAGAACGTGCCGCTGCCGTGGCGCGCCACATGGGGCTAGAGCCCCGGGCGGCCTTTGTCAGTTTCTCGACCTTCGGTTACCCGGTGTCTGAACGTGCTGAGAAGATGCACCGTGCTCCGGCGGTGCTGGACGAGCGCGGCGTCGATTTCGAGTACGAGGGCGAGATGACGGTTGATGTGGCCCTGAATGTTGATCAGCAGGAAGCCTATCCGTTCCAACGACTGACCGGACCAGCCAATATCCTGATTGTTCCTGCACGACACTCGGCCTCGATTTCGACCAAACTGATGCAGGAAATGGGCGGCGCCACCGTGATCGGCCCGATCCTGTCCGGCGTCGACAAGCCGATCCAGATCTGTTCGACGGTCTCGACCGCAAATGACATTCTGAACATGGCCATCCTGGCCTCCTGCGATATCGGGTAAATCATGACAATCTGGAACCTTGGCTCAATCAACGCGGATATGGTCTATGCCCTGCCGCATTTGCCCGAAGCGGGTGAGACACTGGCGGCCAGCGGGCTACAGAGGTTTCTGGGTGGCAAGGGCGCCAACATGTCTGTGGCGTCTGCACGAGCTGGATCGCGGGTATCCCATATCGGCGCGGTGGGCGCGGATGGCCTTTGGGCGCGGGATCGGCTGACCGAGTATGGCGTGGACACGCGGCATATTGCCGAGGTGGATGTGCCGACCGGTCACGCCATCATCGCAGTAGATGCGCAGGGAGAAAACCTGATCGTTCTGTATCAAGGCGCCAACCATGCCATCTCGAACGACCAACTTGGGCAGGCATTGTCCTCGGCGGTTTCAGGTGATCTTCTGGTGATGCAGAACGAAACCAATGCGCAGATTGAGGCCGCTAAACTAGGTTGCGAAATGGGGCTGACTGTCTGCTACGCCGCCGCCCCATTTCAGGCAGACGCAGTTCAAGTGGTTCTACCTTATTTGGATTTTCTGATCCTCAACGAAGTCGAGGCCGAGCAATTGCAGGATGCAACGGGTCTCGCCCCTTCAGACCTGCCGGTCGAACATGTGATCGTCACCTTTGGCTCAAAAGGTGCGCGCTATTATCAGCAAGATCATCAACCCCAAGCGTTTCAGGCCCATAAGGTCAACGCTGTGGATACCACCGGGGCAGGTGACACATTCACCGGCTATGTGTTGGCTGGAATGGACCGGGGTATGCCGATGGCGCAGGCGATTGCCCAAGCAAACCGCGCCGCGGCCCTGATGGTCACGCGGCACGGCACCGCAGATGTCATTCCTGATCTGAAAGAGGTGCGCGAAGCGCAGTTTGACTAGGACCCTGCAAAGGGCGCTTCGTTGCCCCACAATTGTTTGACCCGCGCATCGCGGCCGCAGGCTTCGCGGTAGGCCTTATAGGCGTTCTTTTGGCGCTTGGGACCAAAGCGGGTCAGTACCAGCTTGCTACCTTTGTAATAATCCTGGTGATACGCCTCGGCTGGATAAAACGTTCCGGCTTGCAGGATCGGCGTGACCACAGTCTGCCCCAGCGCGTTTTGTGCGCTGGTCTTGGCTTGCTGCGCCTGCGCCTTTTCCCCTTTATTAGAGACGAATATTGCTGTGCGATAGCTGTCGCCGCGATCGCAGAACTGGCCACCCGCATCCGTGGGATCGACTGAGCGGAAGAACATGTTCAGCAAGGTTGCACGGGAAACGCGGGCGGGATCGAATGTGATCTGGACCGCCTCGTAATGCCCTGTTCCGCCTTTCGAGACCTGATCATAGGTGGGGCTATCCGTCTTGCCACCGGTATAGCCCGAGACCGCGCCGATCACGCCGGGCACGGACTCGAAATCGGATTCCACACACCAGAAACAGCCACCGGCGACTGTTAGCGTTTCAGTGCCAGCGGCCGGAGCAGGTAAGGCGCGCAGCATTGCTGCCAACAAGATCAGCACAAACAGAAGTGAAGGTTTCAGGCAATCAAGGTAAGTGATCCGGGTCATGGCAGGTCTCCTTCCGAAACCAAGCTGCCCGCAGATTTTTGTGCTTGCAATGCGCTGACATGATTTGTCACGCGCTGGTGAGACGAGTTTATCAGCCCAGCAGTTGCCCCAGCTTCATCGCAACACCCATGTTGCCCGAGATTTTCAGCTTGCCCAGCGCAACCCCGGTCATTGGGTTCAGCTTACCGGTCAGCAACTTAGAGAGGTTCTCGCGCGAGATGCGGATGGTGCAGTCTGTGTCCCGATCCTGGGTTGAGGCAGTATTCTCCGCCAGAACGATCACGCCCTCGTCGCCACAATCGAACTTAAGCGATCCGTCAAAGTTTTTGCCGTTCAAACCCTTTTGAATTCCGTCGGCGATGTCTTGCAGCATTATTCGTCCTTCCCTGATTGACGTATGCGTAAAGACAATCGCCTGATCCGGGCAAGCCCGACCCGACGGAAACCCGGCAAAGAAAAACCCCGGTGCCTGATCAGACACCGGGGCCAGATCTAAAATTCTAAACGCTTACTTGCTCAGCCGTTTGTCACGCGCGGCCAGAAGCTTTAGGCGCAGTGCGTTCAACTGGATGAAGCCTGCCGCATCTTTCTGGTCATATGCACCGGCGTCTTCCTCAAAGGTCACGTGCGCCTCGGAGTACAGCGAATGATCCGACCAGCGGCCCACGGTTGAGGCAAGACCTTTGTACAGTTTCACGCGAACGGTGCCGGTGACATGCTCTTGCGACTTGTCGATCGCCGCCTGCAGCATCTCACGCTCGGGGCTGTACCAGAAGCCGTTATAGATCAGCTCGGCATATTGCGGCATCAGCTGGTCCTTCAGATGCATCGCGCCGCGGTCCATGGTGATGGACTCGATCCCACGATGCGCTTCCAGCAGGATGGTGCCGCCGGGGGTTTCGTAAATACCGCGCGATTTCATGCCCACGAACCGGCCTTCAACCAGGTCCAAACGACCGATGCCGTGCTTGCCGCCAAATTCGTTCAGCTTGGTCAGGATGGTCGCGGGGCTCATCGCCTCGCCATTGATGCTGACCGCATCGCCTTTTTCAAAACCGATCTCGATAAATTCCGGCTCGTTCGGCGCCTCCTCGGGGTGGACGGTGCGCTGATAGACATAGTCTGGTGCCATATCGGCGGGGTCTTCCAGCACTTTGCCCTCGGACGAGGTGTGCAGCAGGTTGGCATCGACCGAGAACGGGGCCTCACCACGCTTGTCCTTGGCGATCGGGATCTGGTTGGCCTCGGCAAATTCCAACAGCTTGGTACGGCTGGTCAGGTCCCACTCACGCCACGGCGCGATCACCTTGATGTCGGGATTCAGTGCGTAAGCGGCCAGCTCAAAACGTACCTGATCGTTGCCCTTGCCTGTTGCGCCATGGGCGACAGCGTCAGCACCGGTCGCTTCGGCGATCTCGACCAGACGTTTCGAGATCAGAGGCCGTGCGATCGAGGTGCCCAGCAGGTACAGCCCTTCGTACTGTGCATTGGCGCGGAACATCGGGAAGACAAAGTCGCGGACGAATTCCTCGCGGATATCTTCGATATAGATGTTCTCGGGCTTGATCCCCAGCAGCTCGGCTTTCTTGCGGGCGGGCTCCAGCTCCTCGCCCTGACCCAGATCGGCGGTGAAGGTTACGACCTCACAGCCATACTCGGTCTGCAGCCATTTCAGAATGATCGAGGTATCAAGGCCACCGGAATAGGCTAGAACAACTTTCTTGGGCGCGGACATCTGACTTCCCTTTATGCGTAGAACGACTGGCCCCTAACGGGTTTTGGGCGTGGGGGCAAGCTGTGTGGATTGACGCAGCCCGGGAATTGGGGTGAAACGGGCGGATAGAGAACAAGGATTGGTTGAGAGGGCGGTATTTATGCTGGGATTAGAGATTTTCGTGCATTCGGTGAGGATGGTTCTTAGGAACCTGACGCAGGCGCTACAGATTTCAGTCGTACCGGCGCTCATTGGCGGCTTTTTAGCCATCGGCCTGTTCTTCCTGTTTGGCATCCCTTTCGAAGAATTCAACAGTGAAACCAATGGCTTCCCTGAAGGCGTAACGGCCGCGTCCTTCACCGGATTTCTGCTCTGCCTTATGGCCGTTGTCTTTGGGGTCATGCTGTGGATTGTCGTGTCGTGGCACCGTTTTGTTCTACTTGAGGAATATCCAAGCGGTTTGGTTCCGCCTTTCAGGTTCGACCGTGTGCTCGCCTATTTCGGACGCCTTCTGATGCTCGGCCTAATCGCTCTTATCATCATGATACCGGGAGCGCTGATCATGGGCATGATGGCGCAATCCTCTGTGGCGCTGGGAATTCTGGTTTGGCTGGGTTTGATCATCTTTCTCACGATCGGATTCTATCGGGCCTCCCCGATTTTACCCGGCGCAGCGATCGGAAAACCAATAAAGCTGTCTGAAGCGTGGCAAGCAACCTCGGGCGCAAGCGGAGCCATCGCACTTCTGGTTGTCTTGTCCATCCTCTTCCAAATATTGCTTCAGCTACTGGCGTCTTTGCTGCTTTTCGTCCCGATCATAGGTGTCTTGATTGTCTTGTTTGCGAGCATGCTGATCGTCCCCTTGATCAATGTCAGTATCCTGACGACGATCTATGGTGTGTTCATCGAAAAGCGCGAGCTGGCCTAAGCCCGTACACATATGTATTCCTTGCCCTTTCGACGATGATGGGGCAGGGAATCCAACATGACTGATTTCACGACCCGCGCCCGCGCTGCCGAAAAGGCAATGCGCTCAGTGTTTCCAGCAACTCCGTTGCAGCGGAATGCTCATCTATCCGATCGATACGGCGCGGATATCTGGCTCAAGCGCGAAGACCTCAGCCCGGTGCGGTCGTATAAAATCCGCGGTGCGTTCAATGCGATGCGCAAGCAGCAGGGGCAGGACCTTTTCGTTTGCGCCAGCGCTGGCAACCATGCGCAGGGCGTGGCCTATATGTGTAAGCATCTGGGTGTGCGGGGTGTGATCTTCATGCCGGTGACCACGCCGCAGCAGAAGATCCAAAAGACGCGCATTTTCGGCGGCGACAATATCGAGGTTCATCTAATCGGTGACTATTTCGATGACACGCTGGCTGCGGCGCAAAGCTGGTGCGCAGAACAGGGCGGGTATTTCCTGTCTCCGTTCGATGATGCGGATGTGATCGAGGGGCAGGCCTCATTGGCGGTTGAGATCGAAGAGCAATTGGGCCAAGTGCCCAATCATGTAATTCTGCCGGTTGGCGGCGGCGGTATGTCTTCGGGGGTGGCGACCTGGTTCGGGGACCGGGCGCATTGCCTGTTCGTGGAACCGGCCGGCGGGGCGTGTTTGCGCGCGGCGCTGGCAGCGGGGCACCCGGTGGCGCTGGATCATGTGGATACATTTGTCGATGGCGCAGCAGTAGGCCGGATTGGTGAGAAACCGTTTGAATTGCTGAAATCGCGGCATCTGTCGGATGTGCTGACTTTGTCCGAAGACCGCATCTGTACCACCATGATCGAGATGCTGAATGTCGAGGGCATCGTTCTGGAACCTGCCGGTGCGTTGGCGGTTGAGGCTGTGGGTGACGTGCAAAGCTTTGTGCGTGGCAAGACGGTGGTCTGTGTCACCTCGGGCGGGAATTTCGATTTCGAACGCTTGCCCGAGGTCAAAGAGCGTGCGCAGCGTTATTCCGGGGTCAAGAAATACTTCATCTTACGCCTGCCGCAGCGTCCTGGCGCTTTGAAAGAATTTCTGGGTATTCTGGGGCCCGAAGACGATATCGCACGGTTCGAATACATGAAGAAATCGGCGCGCAATTTTGGTTCGGTGCTAATCGGGATCGAAACCCGCAAGCCAGAGAATTTCATGCGCCTGTTTGCGCATCTGGATGAAACCGGGTTTACTTATACGGATATCACCGAAGACGAGACGCTGGCACAGTTTGTGATCTAGCGCAGGTTTTCGGCCAGACCGGCCTGAAACAGTTTTTTCGACTCGTCGTAGGCCGCGATAATCGCCAGCAAATCAACGGCGGCGCTTTCACCTGCGGCTGCGCGTCGCTCACCGTCTTGGCACAGTTTCGAGAAACTATCAAAGCCAAGACTCAGCGCGCTGCCCTTCAGGAAATGCAGGTTCTGTTCGATCTCGGACCGGGTAGTGTCATCGCGTAGCTTAGTGATAACTTCCTGAACCTCGTCCAAAAAGATTTCGACAACCTCGGTGAACTCGTCTGCGCCGACTTCATCACGTAACTGTCTGACTCTGGACCACTGAATCATGCCACCCTCTTGCGATTGCATATTGTTAGACCGTCGCGGGTAAAGATGGGGTTAAATCGCGGCGATTTGGTTTTTCATAGGATGTTAAGCTGAGAGGCATAGCGTTGCGACAACTGGAGAGTTGAGCAAGTACAGGGACTTCATGGTGCCGGATGCCAGTCAAGTAGAGGCCCGGGTCGAGCTGGATTTTGGCGCGATCCGCAAGGTTCTTGTTGTGGACGACAGCCGTCTGCAGCGGCGCATTCTGGTGGCCTCGCTAAAAAAGTGGGGATTCGAGGTTCTTGAAGCCGACAGTGGTGAAGCCGCGATAGAGCTTTGCACCTCGGACCCACCTGATCTTGTTCTAAGCGACTGGGTCATGCCAGGTATGGGCGGGCTTGAGTTCTGTCGCGCCTTCCGAGAGCTGGACAGTGAGCAATATAGCTATTTCATTCTTCTGACCTCAAAAAGCGAAAAGCAGGAGGTCGCGCGCGGTCTGGATGCTGGGGCAGACGATTTTCTGATCAAGCCGCTTGAGGCTGATGAGCTGCGTGCGCGCATATCGGCCGGGGCGCGTATTCTTGACATGCAACGCGAATTGTCCCGAAAAAACCAGTTGATCGAAACAGCGCTGAACGAACTGAAGCTTGCCCATGATGCGATCGATAAAGATCTGATGCAGGCCCGAAAGATTCAGGACTCGCTGGTGCCCGAATTGAAGGGAACCTTTGGCAACTCACAGGTCAGCCTGCTTCTGAAACCTTGCGGTCATATCGGCGGTGATCTGGTGGGGATGTTCTCGCCCGGTGTCAATCGGCTGGGGTTTTACAGCATCGATGTCTCCGGCCACGGGATCACCTCTGCGATGATGACGGCACGGCTGGGCGGGTATCTGTCCAGCACGCATTTCGATCAGAACATTGCGATGGAGCGTCGTTTCAATAAATTCTACGCCCTTCTGCCACCCGAAGAGGTTGCGTCGTTGCTCAACTCGCGTCTGATCGCCGATGCCGGGATCGAAGAATATTTCACCATGGTCTATGCCATCATCGATCTGCGCAACGGACATCTGAAAATGGTGCAGGCCGGACACCCGCATCCGCTGTTGCTGCGCCGTGATGGTAATACCGAATTTCTGGGAGAAGGCGGGTTGCCCATTGGTCTGCTGCCCGAGGCGCAGTTTCAGCAGACGGAAACCTATATGCAACCGGGCGACAAGCTGCTCTTGCATTCGGACGGGTTCACCGAATGCCAGCTCGCCGACGGCAGTTTGCTGGATGATGACGGGTTGAAGGCGATGGCTGTTGAATGCGCCGCCGATCACGGTGGACCGGAATTCCTGGATGATATGTTCTGGCGTCTTACACAGGTGATGTCACCGGACAGCGGAATTGCGGATGATGTCTCTGCAGTGTTTTTTGAATATAACGGACCTTAAAGCCCATGCAGGTGGCGCTGGGCGAAATGGGCGTCGCCCTCGTTGCCCAACAGATGAACGGCATCTGCGGTCTCCATCCAAATGGCCTCGTGAAGGTCTTCGGTCGGAGGGCCTAGGCGTCTGACCGGGTGGGCGCGGTAAATCAGGCAGACCTTCTCGGCCCACAGATCGTATTCCGGCATGTAGGTATATCGACGAAACGCACCCACTCTCCGGGGCGCGGCGATCAGCCAGCCGGTTTCTTCGTAAACCTCACGGTGAAGCGCTGTAATGGGTGATTCCCCCGGATCGATGCCGCCGCCCGGCAGCTGCAGATCGGGTCCGGGTTCCAGCTGACAGGTCAGCAGCAATCGGTTGCCTTGTGGCAATAGGGCATAAACGCCGGCCCGCCGGGTGTATTTTCGCTCTGCCTCGGGGCTTTCACCGAACCGTCTGATCATGTAAGGCCCCTTTCAACCCAAACTGTTCAACCTATATGGTGGCGGTATGCCAACCTGTGGCGCTTAAGGAAACCCCATGTCTATTGGAACCAAAATCGCGTGGGACGATACCGTCCTGCCCTTTCAACTCGATATACCCGACATGCGAGGCCGCGTGGCCCGGCTGGACGGCGTGTTGGGCGGCATCTTGAAACAGCACGACTACCCGGAGGTGGTCGAGGCGCTGGTGGCCGAGATGGCCCTGCTGACTGCATTGATAGGGCAAACAGTATCGCTGCGCTGGAAGCTGTCTCTGCAGGTGCAATCCAAGGGCGCAGTGCGGATGATCGCAACCGATTATTATGCGCCACAGGTCGAGGGTGAACCCGCGCAGATCCGCGCCTATGCGAGCTTTGACCGCGACCGGCTGACCGATGCAGCCCCTTTCGATCAGGTGGGTGACGGGTACTTCGCCATCATGATTGACCAAGGTGAAGGTACACAGCCTTATCAGGGCATCACCCCACTGGCCGGGGGATCACTGAGCGCGTGTGCGGAAGCCTATTTCGCGCAGTCCGAACAGCTGCCGACCCGGTTTTCGCTGAGCTTTGGCAAATCGACCGAACCCGGCGTCGGTGAACACTGGCGCGCTGGCGGGATCATGCTGCAGCACATGCCCAAAGCCTCGCCCTTTGCCGCTTCCGGGGAGGGCAGCGGAGAGATCCTGTCTGCCTCGGATTTGGTGGATGGTGAAGAGGGCGAGAACTGGGATCGCGTCAACATCCTGCTCGACACCGTGGATGATCTGGAGATGATCGGGCCATCCGTCGCGCCAACCGACCTTCTGGTGCGTCTGTTTCACGAGGAACAGCCTCGCGTCTATGATGCACAGCAGGTAAAATTCGGTTGCACTTGTTCCGAAGATCGCGTGCGCCAAAGCCTGTCGATCTATTCGGCGCAGGATATTGCGACAATGACCACGGACGAAGGCACCGTCACAGCAGACTGCCAATTCTGCGGTGCGCACTATGTGCTGGACCCTGCGACCGTCGGGTTCGAGGCCGAAGGCCGGGATGGCGCGTGATCTGATCACAGACCTGACCGAGGCGCTGAGCCGTGACGGGTCCGGGTCCAGTGACTTTGATCTGAACCCGGAAACGGTGCTGCCGGCGGGGCGCAAACTGCGCCCTGCAGGCGTGTTAGTGCCTGTTTCCGTAACGGGAGACGCACCCAGATTGATCTTGACCAAACGCTCTTCGGCGTTGAAACACCATCCGGGCCAGATCGCCTTTCCGGGTGGAAAACAGGATGAGGGCGACATCGACGTTACTGCGACAGCTTTGCGCGAAGCACAGGAAGAAATTGGTCTTCCGCCAGAACTACCCAGTATTCTGGGTCATCTGCCGACTCATGAAACCGTGACGTCCTTTTCGGTCACGCCGGTTGTTGCGATCCTTGAAGCCAGTTTTGAACCAGTCGCCGAACCGGGCGAGGTGGATGAGATCTTCTTCGTTCCGCTTGCGCATGTCCTGAACCCAGAGAATTATGTCGTCGAGTCGCGCCGTTGGCGTGGACAAAGACGGTATTACTATGCTGTGCCCTATGGCCCCTATTATATCTGGGGTGCGACGGCACGGATGCTGCGGGGATTGGCAGCGCGGATGAGTGAATGAAGCGGATCACAGAAGATTGGTTAACCGACCAAGCCACGCAGGATGTATGCACCGCCCTGACCAACGGCGGGGCGCAGGCGCTATTCGTCGGTGGTTGTGTGCGCAATGCTCTGCTGAAGGCGCCGGTTTCTGACATTGATATCGCCACAGACGCTAGGCCTGAACACGTCGTGGAACTGGCGCAGAAAGCTGGGCTGAAGCCGATACCAACAGGGATAGACCATGGCACCGTGACGATTGTCAGCAAAGGTATCCCGCACGAGGTCACGACGTTTCGCCGTGACGTCGAAACGGATGGTCGGCGTGCTGTCGTCGCCTTTTCCGACAAGGTCGAAGAAGACGCCGCGCGTCGTGATTTCACCATGAACGCGCTTTATGCCAAACCTGACGGCACAATCCTTGACCCGCTGAACGGTCTGCCGGATCTACAGGCGCGTCGCGTGCGGTTCATCGGGGAGGCCTGTGATCGCATCCAAGAAGACTACCTACGATCGCTCAGATATTTCAGGTTTCATGCTTGGTACGGGGATGCGGACGGTGGCTTTGACCCCGCTGCACTGGATGCAATAGCTGCAAATTTGGACGGGTTAGAGACACTTTCGCGCGAACGGGTCGGGGCCGAGATGCTTAAACTGCTCGCAGCGCCTGACCCCGCGCCGTCGGTTGCCGCCATGCGCGTCACTGGCGTTTTGGCGCAGCTTTTGCCCGGGGCTGATGACCGGGCGCTGGCGATCCTGGTTCAGCTGGAACAAGACGCCCATGCAGCGCCCGAAGCGATTCGTCGTTTGGCCGCGATTGCATCGCCCGAAGTGGCCAAAACCCTGCGTCTTAGCCGCGCGCAACTGCAGCGTCTGGCTCGGATGCGCGACGAAGCGATGGCGACGACCAGTGTCGCAGAATTGGGTTATCGCTATGGGTCGGAAGGCGGATTGCACGAGACACTTTTGCGTCATGCATTTCTTGAACAGCCTTGGTCCGAAGACCTGAACCGAGCTTTGCAAAAAGGGTCCGCGGCCAGTTTCCCGATCAAGGCGGCGGATTTGATCCCCGCCTTCTCGGGCCCCGCGCTGGGCGCAAAACTGGCCGAGCTTGAGGCGCGTTGGATCGCGTCGGATTTCGCGCTTAGCCGCGAAGAATTGCTGGCCGACTGATTTGAAGTCTCAAAAAGGGATGACAAACCCGATTTGATTTGGCAGGGTGCGCCTGACTCATATGGAGGGAGGAATGCGAATGTATTACGGGATCTGGTTCGGCTAAAGCCCGGAACACTTTGACCCGTAGGGGTGGTGTTCTGGCGCCATCTTTCTTCGCATGACCTATTTTCTGCTCAATCGGAGCACTCTCCATGTTTCGCTACTTCGAAAATCTCATTGACCCTTTTGTTGCCTATGAACAGGTTGACAAGCCACCGACGCGGCTGTGGCCTTTCATGCTGGGATACTCGCAGCCTTTCAAACGCGTTTTTGTATTGGCCGCGCTGATGTCCGTGGTCGTTGCTGCTGTCGAGGTCGGGCTGATCTTTTATATGGGTCGCGTTGTGGACCTGTTGGGCAGTTCTCCTGCTGAATTCTGGCAGGCGCACGGGACTGAATTGGTCGTGGTTGCCGCCTTGATCCTGTTTATTCGTCCCATCCTTCAGCTTGTTGACGTTTTGCTGCTCAACAACACAATCCTGCCGAACTTTGGCACTCTGATCCGTTGGCGGGCGCATAAACATGTTCTGCGTCAATCGGTTGGCTGGTTCGAGAATGACTTTGCCGGGCGCATCGCAAACCGGGTTGTTCAGACCCCGCCCGCCGCGGGCGAGGTGGTGTTTCAGGTCTTTGACGCGATTTCATTCTCGATCGCCTACATGATCGGCGCGGCCATTTTGCTGATGGCAGCTGATCCGCGCCTGTTGCTGCCGTTGCTGATTTGGCTGGTGTTCTATGGGGCCTTGGTGCGGTGGACCGTCAAGCGGGTCGGCCCCGCGTCGCAGGCGGCGTCGGATGCAAGATCTACCGTGACGGGCCGGGTGGTGGATAGCTATACCAACATCCACTCCATCAAGATGTTTGCCCATGACACTCAGGAACAGGACTATGCGCGCGAGGCGATTGCGGAAACCCGCCGCACTTTCCAGATCGAGATGCGGATTTTCACCATTATGGATGCCGCGCTGGTTGCATTGAACGGTGTGCTGATCGTGGGAGTCGTTGGTTGGGCGATCTTGCTTTGGACGCAAGGTAGCGCAACGGTCGGTGTGGTGGCCGCCGCCACAGCCTTGACGCTGCGGCTGAATGCCATGACCGGGTGGATCATGTGGGCGCTGACCAGCTTCTTTCGCGAATTGGGTATCGTTGCCGAGGGTATGCAGACCATCGCGCAGCCCATCGATCTGTTGGACGAACCTGATGCGAAACCTTTGCGGCTGGGTAATGGCCAGATCGAAATACGCGATCTGTCTCATCACTATGGACGGGAAACCGGTGGTTTGGATCACGTCAACTTGACCATCCGGCCAGGCGAAAAGATCGGCCTGATCGGTCGCTCAGGTGCCGGAAAATCGACCCTAGTAAAGCTGCTTTTGCGGTTTTACGACGTCGAGAAGGGTGCGATCCTGATCGATGGCCAGGATATCTCGAAGGTCACGCAGGACAGTTTGCGCAGCCATATTGGCATGGTTCAGCAGGACAGTGCTCTGTTGCACCGCTCGGTTCGGGCCAATATCCTCTATGGTCGGCCTGATGCGACCGAAGAACAGATGATTGCCGCTGCGAAACAGGCCGAAGCGCATGAGTTCATCCTCGATCTGCAAGACCCGGAGGGCCGCACTGGCTATGATGCGCATGTGGGCGAGCGGGGCGTGAAACTGTCGGGCGGTCAGCGGCAGCGTGTAACGCTGGCGCGGGTGATCCTGAAAGACGCGCCGATTTTGCTATTGGACGAGGCGACATCTGCCCTAGATTCCGAAGTCGAAGCCTCGATACAGGAAACACTCTACGGCATGATGCAAGGCAAGACCGTGATCGCCATCGCGCACCGGCTCAGCACGATTGCTCAGATGGATCGCATCCTTGTGATGGATGGCGGCCGGATCGTTGAACAAGGTGGTCATTCCGATCTGTTGGCGCAAGGAGGGCTTTACGCTCAGTTCTGGGCGCGGCAATCTGGAGGCTTCCTAAACCCGGAGGCCGCTGAATGAGGATTGCCGACCTCATCCAACCGTTCAAAGACACAGAAACGCCCCCGCCGCAAACGCTGGGGGCGTTCATCCGTTGGAGCTTGTCCGGCGCCTGGCCGATGCTGTTCGTCGCAGCCGCCTTCTCGGCGATCGCGGGTGCGATGGAGGCTGGCACCGCCTGGGTCCTGGGCCGCGTCATTGATCTGACCACCAACAGCAGTCCCGAGACGTTTCTGACCGGCGGCAATCTCGCGATCATTTTGGGTGCTGTCGCATTCTTCATGCTTCTACGCCCCGCACTGTTCGGCCTGTCGTCGGTGGCAAATAACTACATCGTCATGCCCAACATCACGCCGTTGGTTTTGGCAAAACTGAACCGCTGGACGCTGGGCCAGTCTGTGACCTATTTCGATGACGATTTCGCCGGACGTATCGCCCAAAAACAGATGCAGACATCGAACGCCATGACGCAAGTGGTGTCCGAAACAATCAGCGCTATTGTCTTTGCTATTGCCTCACTTGCAGGCTCATTGCTTTTATTAGGGTCTATTCACCCGCTTGTGATGCTGCCATTTGTTGCCTGGCTTGTTGTCTATTTCCTGCTGGTGCGCTGGTATCTTCCACGCATACGCGTACGCTCCGCCGCGCGGGCGGGGGCGCGGGCGATGGTGTCGGGGCAGGTGGTCGATACGATCACCAACATCAAGACCGTCAAGCTGTTTGCCCATTCCGAGTTCGAAGATCATACCGCCCGAAATTCCATGGTCGACCTGCGTGAACGGTCGCTGGAATTCGGCAAGCTATCGGCCAGTTTCCGGTTCATCCTAATGACTCTGGCGGGGGTGCTGCCGGTCCTGTTGATCGGCGCGACACTGTGGTTGTGGCAGGCGGGCATCGCGACGGCCGGGGACATCGTGGCGGCCGGGGCCGTGGCGATACGCATCTCGCAAATGACCGGCTGGGTCAGTTTCACACTGATGGGCCTTTACGCAAATGTCGGTGAGATTGAAAACGGAATGCACACACTGACCAAGCGCGTTCGGGTCGAGGATGCTCCGAACGCATCGACACTTGTGGTCTCAGAGGGCGAGATTGCCTTTGACAACGTCAGCTTTGCCTATGGCCGCGATATCGGTGGTGTTGCTAATCTTAATTTCACCGCCGCACCGGGTGAAAAGTTGGGCATAGTCGGGGCCTCAGGTGCTGGGAAATCCACTTTGGTTTCACTTTTGCTAAGGCTTTATGACGGGGAACATGGCGTTATTGCCATCGACGGGCAGAATGTCTCTCACGTGACTCAGGACAGCCTGCGGCAACAGATTGGGATGGTCACGCAGGAAACCGCGATGTTCAATCGTTCGGCGCGCGAGAACATCCTCTATGGTCGTCCTGACGCGACTGAAGATGAGCTGATAGAGGCCGCGACCAAAGCCGAGGCGCATGAATTCATACTCGGTCTCGAAGATGCGCAAGGACGCAAGGGCTATGACGCGCATCTGGGCGAACGCGGCGTGAAGCTGAGCGGCGGGCAACGACAGCGGATCGCTCTGGCTCGCGCTATCCTGAAAGACGCACCGATATTGGTTCTGGACGAGGCGACGTCGGCATTGGATTCCGAGGTCGAGGCAGCGATTCAGACGGCACTGCACCGGGTGATGCAGGGCAAGACCGTGCTGGCTATTGCCCACCGCCTGTCCACGCTTAGCGAGATGGATCGGATTATTGTTCTGGACCACGGTCACATCGTTGAAAGCGGGACGCACGAGGCTCTGCTGGAGCGTGGCGGGTTGTACGCCCGGTTCTGGCATCGCCAATCGGGCGGCTTCATTCAGGCCGAGGCTGCAGAATAAAGGGTTTTGTTGCGCTCAAACCCCAGTTATCAGGCCTCCATGACGCAGCAATACATAATAAACCGCCTTGGACATCAGGGCGACGGAATCGCCGATGGTCCGATCTATGCGCCACGCACTCTGCCGGGTGAAGTGGTCAGCGGTACGTTGCTGGGTCAGTTTCTGAACGATATTCGGGTCAAAACACCCTCGGATCAGCGGGTCAAGGCACCCTGCCGTCATTACAAGGCCTGCGGCGGCTGCCAGTTGCAACATGCGACCGATAATTTTGTCGCCGAGTGGAAAATTGAGGTGGTGCGCAACGCGTTGGCCGCGCAGGGGCTCAATGCCCTGATGCGGCCCATTCACACTTCGCCTGAACGATCCCGCCGTCGGGCCACCATCGCCGTACGGCGCACCAAGAAGGGTACGTTGGCCGGGTTTCATGGTCGCGCTTCTGACACGATTACCGAAATCCCGGATTGCCATTTGCTGCACCCAACCTTGATTGCGGCCATCCCGGTGGCCGAAGCCTTGGCGTTGTTGGGTGGCAGTCGGAAAGGTGTGTTGGCCGTAACGCTGACCCTGTCCGAAGGCGGTTTGGATGTTGCGGTCAAGGGCGGCAAACCGCTGGATGGACCGTTGGAGCTGGCGCTCGCGCAAGCGACCGAGCATCACGGCCTAGCCCGGCTTAGTTGGGATGATGAGGTTATCGCCATGCGTGTACCTCCGATCCAACGCTTTGGAACCGCTGGCGTCACCCCACCGCCCGGAGCGTTTTTACAAGCCACAAAAGACGGAGAACAGGCTCTATTACAGGCTGTTTCCGACGCTACGTCGGGGGCAAAGCGGATTGTCGATCTGTTCGCCGGATGCGGGACATTCTCTCTGCCGCTGGCACAGACTGCTGAAGTTCATGCAGTCGAAGGTGAGGCCGAGATGACGAAGGCCTTGGATCAGGGCTGGCGCAACGCGCAAGGTTTGAAACAGGTCACAGTCGAGGCCCGAGACCTGTTCCGCCGCCCGCTCATGCCCGATGAACTCAAGAAATTCGACGCCGTTGTGCTTGACCCGCCGCGCGCTGGGGCCGAGGCGCAGGTGGCCGAGCTGGCGCAGGCCATGCGCCCGGTGGTTGTTTATGTCTCGTGCAACCCGATCACCTTTGCCCGTGACGCAAAAATGCTGGTTAACGCCGGATATGCCCTTGAATGGGTACAGGTGGTTGACCAATTTCGATGGTCGTCACACACCGAACTTGCCGCTCGGTTCATTTTGAACAAATAACCCTGAGATAAGGACCGCCCGCATGGTGATCGCCCAACGACTGCTGCCCATCATCGAAGCACCGGCTTTCGGGAAATTCATCACCGGTGTGATCCTGTTCAACGCGGTACTGCTGGGGATGGAGACATCGCCCACGCTGATGGACGCAGCGGGCCCGCTGATCGTGACGTTGGACAAGCTGTGCCTTACCATATTCGTCATCGAAATCGTCATGAAACTGATCGCCACAGGGCGCCGGTTCTTCACCAGCGGCTGGAATGTGTTTGATTTCGTGATCGTGGGCGTGGCCCTAGTTCCCAGTGCAGGGGCGCTTTCAGTTCTGCGAGCACTGCGTATCCTCCGGGTCCTGCGCGTCATCTCGGTCGCGCCGCGCCTGCGCCGAGTGGTCGAAGGCTTCATCTCAGCCCTGCCGGGCATGGCCAGCGTGTTCCTGCTGATGGCGATCCTGTTTTACATCGGCGCTGTGATCTCAACCAAGCTTTTCTCGGGCACGTTCCCCGATTGGTTCGGCGATCTGGGTCTGTCGGCCTATACGCTGTTCCAAATCATGACGCTGGAAAGCTGGTCCATGGGCATTGTCCGCCCTGTGATGGAGGTGTATCCCTACGCTTGGCTTTTCTTTGTTCCCTTCATCATGGTGACCACCTTTGCGGTGGTGAACTTGCTGGTCGGTCTCATCGTGAACTCGATGCAGGATGCCCACCATGCCGAGGATGAGGTCAAGACCGACGCTTATCGTGACGAGGTTCTTGAAAGGCTGGAATCGATCGAACGCCGCCTGACGGAACAGTCGAACAGCAAAAAGTGATTTAAGTTTCGCGAAAATCTGGCATAATAATTGACAAAAAAGAGCATCAGGCAGTGAAAATAATGGATCGTCGAGCATTCGGAATGGGCGCAATGGCAACGCTGAGCCTTTCAGCGTGTGCCTCAGCCAAACCCAGATTTCTTTCTTATCGCGGGCCCGAGGTGACCTCGATGGTCATCAACAAAGGTGCACGCAAGCTGTATTTGCTCCATAACGAGCAGATTTTGCGGGAGTATGATATCGATCTAGGATTTGCGCCCAACGGCACGAAAAACAAAAAAGGCGATGGTCGTACGCCCGAGGGTACCTATCTGATCGACCGCCGCAATCCGCGCAGCAGGTATCATCTATCGTTGGGTATATCGTATCCCAATTCGGAAGACTTGGCTAAAGCCAAGGCCGCAGGTGTTGATCCGGGCGGCGACATCTTCATTCACGGACAACCCAATCTGCGATCCGAGTTCAAGCGGGCTAAGAAGACCCCGGATTGGACGGCAGGTTGTATTGCGGTCAAGAATGATGAGATCGAAGAGATCTACGCCATGGTGAATGAAGGAACCGTGATTACCCTGCGCCCCTAAGCAAGGTTCAAAGCGGTTTCCAGTCACCAAATCCAAATACAGTATAGTCGCGCTGGTATGCTTCCTTCGCCAGCGCTTCAAGCCGTGCGTCGTAAATCTGATCAAGTGCAAACGGCGCGTCCGGCTTGGCCCTGTTTGGGGTTGGCGGGGCTGTATGCCCAACTTTGTAGGCAAGGTCGGGCAAGGCGGTTTCCATCTCATCCTCGCGCAGGATCAGGTCGGGCATGGTGAAACCGGCCATGCCTTCCAGCGTCTGCGCCTGTCCGCACCATTCCCCATCCACACGGATCGGGGTTTGACCCGCCAGAATACTGCGCAGCATGCCCAGAAAGGCCGCGAACGCCTCGGAATGCTGATCGCGGGTATAATTTCTGAGATCACCCTTGGCAGGCAGCGGCACCTTGTACCGTCGGCTCAGCATATTGCGAATGCTGACATATGCGCCGGGACCTGTGTGCAGAATACGGTCGCAGAACACAGCGTGCGCGCGCGCCAGCGGATGGCGCAGCACCGTGAATTTGCGGTGACCGGGATGATCCTGCATCCATTGACGGGTCTGTTTTTGATTGCGGCCGGTGATCAGGTCGGCTTGAGACACCCCGTCTAGATCGGCAATCCACTGCACCACTTCAGCCTCGGGGCCGCCGCGCACCGGAAGGTACATCAGCGAAGTTTGCGCAGCACCCACATAGCGCGAAACAGCCGGCCCGCGGTGCGGCTCGTAACTTGGGATATGGTGTAGCTTGAAGCGGTCACGTTGCGACAGGGCCAGCTCCATATCATCCGGATTGGTCACTTTCGACAGGGCAGGCGCCGGGTTTTGGCGTTTGAGATGCTGGTTCAGTTCTTCAAGACGTGCGCTGACGCCCAGCCATCCGGCAAGGCCGTTCAGAACGTCCAGATTATTCAGATCGTCATAGTCGATATAGAACGGTGTTTGCCCGGTGGTCTGCAGATGTTTGAGCACTGTTTGTTGAAATGCTTGCCGCTGGTCGAGCTGTTCGGCGAATTCTTCGGCATCGAAGGTGATTTGCGCCTCCCGCCGTTGCTTGATGTTCACCAACCGCCACTGCTTTGTTTCCAAGGCGATTTTCCACGATATGTAGCTATCCAGAGGGTTGCGCATCAGAATGATTTTGGCGCAGCGCGGATCATCCAGCGCCGGTGGCAGCGCCCGCGCATCGTGGTCGCTGAAAAAGCGAAAGCCGTTCATCTCGCCCGGCGCGTTTCGGATGGCGTCGATCAGCGCCATCGGGTCGCGTTCACGATCTTCCAGGGTAAAGCCCAGAACGCTGTCCAGTTTTGGCAGGCCGACGAAATAGGGGTTAAACGCTTCTCCGTGACACGTGACGCCATCCAGCGTGTTCAGCTGTAATTCAAGCAGGTTCGAACCGGTCCGCATATCGGCCAGAACGATGAAATAATCGAAGCGGCGGGTCATTTTATGTTACTGCACCAAATAGGGCTTCTTAAACGATTTGGACTGTGCGCCAAACACGTCATTCACAGGGAAATCCCCCATCAGATAGGGATGCATCCCCTGGTTCTTGAGGTTTTGCAGGAACTTTCCGAACCCGGTCAGATCGACCATCGTTGGTGCCTCGGTCAGATGCGTGGGTTTGGGCGCGCCCATGTCTTCCAGAACGGTCTGCAGTTGCTCCATCGGGGATTCCACAAACTCCGCCATTGTCCATATTCGAATGCGCGTCTTTGCGCGGGCGGCATCCAGCAGCTTGAGCTGTTTGCTTTCGATCTGTTGTAGGCGGGCAGCTTCGCACCGGATATCGGCAAAATTCAGGTTCGAACGGAACAATGGAACCGCCCAGGCCCCCGAGATGACCGCAATATGTGCATTCTGGTCTTGCGTCAGGAATTCATTGATTTTCTGAAAATCCGTTGGCCCGAATTGAAAGCACTGACGCTCGCCTCGTGTATTCCAGATGAGGTTCGACAGAAAGGCCGAGGGGTTATAGTCGCGTAGCGTGGCGCAATCGCTGAGCGCACCGTTGATGATCGTCTCATCTTCGGCAAATTGCGCCCGTTCGGGACCGAACAGGTGCCCATGCACCCGCCCGCCGATGGCGTTTGTCAGCCAAGGTTCGAAATCCTCGAACAACTCGGTAAAGCCTTGAAACACCGAATAGGGAAAGGCTGTCAGGCTGCGCTCCGTAGCCGCGCGAGGGAAGCGGCTTTGCATATAAAGACCATCACGACCGCGAACGCGCCGCTCGACCGCTTTGGAAAACACCCGGTCGATCTTGCCGGGGTTGGGCTCGGCCGGGGTCAGTGCGCCTTCGTGGTCGGTCAGGAAGGTCTGATACAACCGGTTCGCGCTGTGCCAGACTTTGCGCGCCACGAAACAGTCGGACCGGCGCAGCAATTGTAGGTGATCGTCGTAGAACATGTGCGGCCGACCTTGATAGTCGAACTTCGACAGAGTCAGCGATCGGCTTTCGATATGGGTGGAATAGAGCCGTGCCAGTGTCTGAAAATAGCTTTCATCGGGAATCCAGACCTGGCGGAAATAGCGATCATATTCGGCGCGCTTAGGATCCTGAAGAATGGCCGACAAGGTTTGGCGGGTCAGACACCACCACTGGCTGCCCATATGGGGCACCAGACCGTCTGGAATTCTGCGGCGCAGACCGAGGGCGCGTTGCAATCGCACGTAATTGTCAAACAGTTTTCGTTGCCTGCGCCATGAGAAGGGGAACCTCAGGGTGAAACGCTCCAGGTCCAGGCCGCCGATCGTCCAGCTCACGTCGCGCGTGGTGGCGCTTTCGATGAAATCGACACGGGGTCGGTCGGCCAGATAGTCGATCAGATCAGCGACCGGACGCAGCGGCAGACACGCGCCTGAAGACAGATATACATGCCGGACGTTCGGAAACTTCTCCAACATAAGCGATGCGGCGGATTGTGATGCGGCGACAATACCCCAGCCGCCCCATTCACAGACATGGCGTTTTGAAAACAGGATCAGCGGTTCATCCGAACAAGCGGCGACAAAACCGGAATAAGCCGGATCGCCGACTTTCTGATCTACATGAATGACCACAGGACAGCCCGAGGCGGCCCAATGGCGTGCCACCTGCTCAACCCGATCCAGCGCGGTGTGCACCAGCATTACGATGCCCAAGGTGCTCATGCCCAGTTCCCCTTGGACATCAGGCCGAGGATCTCAATCTGTCGCCAGTTGATGTATTTCTCGGACCATTTGTTCCAGAAAACCGGATTATCCTCTAACTGCTTGGCATAAGCCTTGTACTCGCCCGACGCAGCATAGTGCTGTCCGCGCAGCAACTCTTCTTTAGCTTTTTCCCCAAGCGTATTGATCAGCTTTGCATGCAGCAGCGCCCCGCTGGTTTTTTCACCGCCCTGCTCTTCATAGACCTGATTGAGCCCGCGCGGCAGCAAGGCGTGGGTTGAGCTGACATAGGCGTAGCGCCGGTGCCATTTCACAAGAGGTATCTTGTTCAGGGCCGGAGCCTTCAGGGGATTGTTCTGAAAGAAAACCCGTGCGCGTGCACCGCCTTGAATCCACAGATTCCCATAGGTCGGGTTGCGGGTAATCATGAAGTTGCCTGAATCGAACCAAGGCGCGACTTCAAAGGGGTTCTGGCCCTCATGATAGGGCGCATCCATGATTCCGGTTTCGGGATACATGTCGATCAGCATGGTGCCGAAACTGCGCACACCAGTATCGTCCAGCCAGTCGGTCAGGGCGCGGATCGGGCGGGTATCGCAAAAAGGATAGATAAAGAATTCATCCGGATCGACCGTCAGAACCCAGTGCTTATGCGCATAGCGGCGCAGCAGGTAGTTGGACCAATCCAGACCAAAGGTCGCATTCTTGTAACCTACATCCGTCCACCACAGCGAAACGTCCGGCTGGCTGCTCAGGTATTCGTGGGTGCCGTCATCGCTGTTGTTGTCCACGCACAGGAAGTGATTGATGCCAAGCTTTCGATAGTAGTCTAAGAAATAGGGAAGGCGGATCTTTTCGTTCCGCATCACGCTCATCAACAAGATGTCGTTTTCTTTGATCTTGTTGGTGTTATCTTGCACCGCTTTCAGATCCCGACGCCGACGTAGGCAACGCAGCAGGCGGCGCTTGCGCCGCAATCTCATGCGATAGGAATCCAAAAGGCTCACGCGGCTGCCCAACCTTTTTTGATACGCGCGTCTGCCCGGGGCCGCCTGAGGCCTGAGTGGTGCCGGACATTAACGTTTTATGACATCTCTGCACCTTGTGAGGCAACGGGTTTAAATCCGGTTTACTTCCCCCCTGTGGCAGGAAATCCGCCCGCGTTTATGAGCCCAAGGTCTTGTAACTGTTGCCAATCACCTAGTTTGACCGAGTCAGAAGTCCAAAGATCAGGCCCGCTGATGATCCCGTCATAATAGGCGTCGAACCGATCGGGGTCATGAAAATGTTGCCGCCTCTGTTTTTCGATCCGCGATTTGTCGACAACCTCGGGCAGGAATTTCGTGTGTAACAACACGCCCGAGGCGGTCTGCCCACCCGGACCGTCATATTCAAAATTCAGGAACCGGGGCAGCGCGGAATGGCACGAATTCACATAGGCCATATGCCGTGACCACCGGGTCAGAGGGATTTTGTTCAGGGTCGGTGATTTTTGGGGCTGATCTGCAAAAAACACCCGCTCGCGTACGCCTCCCTGAACCCAAAGGTTGCCCATCGGCCTTTGGCGCTGGGCACGATAGGGGCCGGGGTCAAACCAGTTCAGGCAATCGGTTGGATCGGAATGCGGATCATAACTTTGCTTGCCCAGCCGACCTTTGGGATAGAGGTCCAGCATCATCGCCCCAAACGTGGTTTGACCGCGCGCGTCCAGCCATGCAGCTAAATCGCGCATCGTATGGGTGTTGTGATGGGCGTAGATCAGCAACTCATCGGCGTCGACCATCAACGTCCAGTGGTCGTGCCCAAATTTCCACTGCAGCCAAGTCAGCCAATCCAACCCGAACCGAGACGCGCGATAGCTCGCCGTAGTCCGCCACAGCGACACATCCGGCTGTTTAAGCAAATACGGGACCGAGCCGTCATCGCTGCCATTATCCACCATCAGAAAATGATCAACGCCCAGCGTGCGATAATGGTGAAAGAACCACGGCAGACGGCTGATCTCATTCCGCAGTGTAGTAAAGGCCAGAATGGCGCTGGGCGTGATCTTTTGCGTGTTGTCAGTCAACGACTTCAGTTGATGGCGGCTGCGAAAAGATCGCCACAACAGCCGCTTGCGTTTCAGGCGCAGCTTGTAGCGCTGCACCCAGGTAAGCGGCTGATCCTCAAGGTTCACTTGGTATAGCTGCCATTCTGATGCCAACGCCAGGCATCCGTGATCATCGTCTCTAACGTTGATCTTTTTGGTGTCCAGCCCAGCTCTTCCTTGGCTCGGACCGAGCCTGAAACTAGACGTGTGCAATCCCCGGCCCGGCGCGGGCCGATGCTGTAGGGTACCGCACGGTTGGTGACGGCCTTGGAATGCTCGATGACTTCCATCACCGAAAACCCCGACCCGGTGCCCAGATTGAACACGCGGCTTTCTTTGCCTTGCTCAAGCCATTTCAAACCCAGTACATGTGCATCGACCAGATCACAGACGTGTACATAATCGCGGATGCAGGTGCCGTCGGGTGTATCGTAATCGGTGCCGAATACAGTCAAGCCACCCCGCTTGCTATCGATGGCGTCCAGCATCAGCGGCACCAGATGGGTTTCTGGTTGGTGAAACTCTCCAACTTCGGCATCCGGGTCGGCCCCGGCCACGTTGAAATAGCGGAAGATCACGTGCTTCAGGCCATATGCGGCTTGGAAATCACGTAAGATGTCCTCGATCGCTCGTTTCGAGGCACCATAGGCATTCAATGGCTGCTGCTGAGTGCTCTCGTCCAGCACAACGTTGTCATGTTCGCCATAGGTGGCGCAGGTCGACGAGAACACAAAGTTCAAACATCCCGCATCCACAGCCGCTTGTATCAGTGTCAGCGAACCGGTGACATTGTTCGACCAATACGTTCCGGGCTCAGCCATCGCTTCGCCGACCTGACTGAGGGCGGCGAAATGTATCACGGCGGCGGGTTGGTATTTGGCGAACACTTCGTCCAGCCGGGCGCGGTCCAGCAGGTCGCCCTGCTCGAATGGGCCGAATTTCACCGCGTCCTGCCATCCGGTGACAAGATTGTCATAGGTTACGGGCGTATACCCCGCCCTTGCCAGTGCCTTGCAGGCATGAGAGCCGATATAACCTGCACCACCTGTAACCAGAATATTTGTCATTCAAGCCCCATAGCGGCCATCATTTCTTCGATCTTGGCCACGTCCTGCGGGTTGTTCAGCTCCCAGAACTGACGACCTTTGGCTTCAACTTCGACACACAGAACCTTGCGGCCGTTTTCCATGAAGCGCAGCTGTTCCAACCCTTCCAGTGTCTCCAGCGGACCGCTAGTCCAGCCCGGATAAGCAGTCAGAGCGTCAGGCCGATAGGCATAAACTCCGACGTGGTGGAATACCGGTGTCGGGTCACTGCTGGCATAGGTCTCGGCTGTGAAAGGGATCACTTCTTTCGAGAAGTAAAGCGCGCTGTGATCATTGCCGAACACCGCTGTAGTGCCCCCGACCCGGCCTTGCTTGCGATCGTTCAGTAATCCGTTCAGTGCGTCCCCGTCACAGCGCAGCACGGGGGTGGCCACACCCGCATCTGGCGCGTTGCGCAGACCCGAGATCAGGTCTTCAACAAACCAATGCGGGGTCAAAGGCGCATCCCCTTGCAGGTTGACGACGATGTCATAACCGCCACCCAGAGCCGAGTGCGCCTCGGCGCAACGTTCGGTACCGTTGCGGCAGGTGTCTGAAGTCATCACCACCTCGGCACCGAACCCCTCTGAGGCTTCGCGGATACGGTCATCGTCGGTTGCCACAACCACGCGATCTACGCCTGACACGGAAATCGCAGCGCGCCAGGATCGTTCGATCAGAGTCATGCTGGTTCCGTTTGCCCCGGTCAGCGGAACCAGAGGTTTGCCTGGATAGCGGGTCGAAGCGTAGCGCGCGGGAATGGCAATCAATACTGACATCAGGCTTCCTTCAGCTCAACGCCCGGAGCATAGGCGATGAAAAATGGATTGGCATAGCCGTCTTTGCCATAGGTCAACGGCGAATGGTCGTCAAAGCGCACCACTTGTCCGCCCGCACCGGCCAAAACCGCGTGGCCCGCAGCGGTGTCCCACTCCATGGTGCGTCCAACACGGGGGTAGAGGTCGGCCTCTCCCGTCGCCACCAGACAGAACTTCAGCGACGACCCGGCGCTTTTGCTGTCGCGCACCTGATATTTGTTGATGTAATCCTCGGTCGCCTGATCCCGATGCGATTTGGATGCAACGATCATCAGCGCCGAATTGTTCGGTTTAGAGACTGATATTGTCGTTAGCGCGCCCGGCTGATCTTTGTCCAGATCCCCGATTTCTTCAACCGATTGCCCGTCAGCTTGCGTATAGAACATCCGGCCCCGTGCAGGGGCGTAGACCACGCCACGCGTCGGTACGCCGTTTTCGACCAAAGCGATATTTACGGTAAAATCGCCGCGCCGATTTATGAACTCCTTGGTGCCGTCCAGTGGATCAACAATCAGAAAGGTCTCGCCCTTTTCGGAATGCGAAGCTGCCTGTTCCTCGGTCACCAGCAGGATATCTGGAAAAGCCTCGCGCAATCCGGCCGAGATCAAAGCATCCGCCGCCTCGTCCGCCTCGGTTACCGGGCTTGAGTCTGACTTGACCTTGACGTCGAAATCATCCGCTTCGTAGATCTGCATGATCTTGTCGCCTGCCTGCAAGGCCAGCCGCCGGATGACGGGAATAAGCGCGTCATAAGTCACAAAAAAGCTCCGTTCCTGTGGTTTGTTGATCAGGGCATCTCACGGACTTATGATGCTATGGATACGGAACAGCAAGAATTTCGTGCCAATTTGCGGCTGACACAGCAGGAAAGAGTAGTCGAGTGTTTCACTTCAAGAGAAATCAGTCATTGCTGGGCGGGGCTTTCACCACCGCCGAGCTGATATTCCATGCAGTAGTTCGCAATATCCGGTCGCAGCACTCCAACGCGGTGATGGCAATCCTGATCAACATTGTTCAGGTCGTCCTTCTGGTGACGGCGTTTTATATACTTATGACGCTAATTGGTCGAATGACTGGCATGGCCAAAATCCGGGGCGAGATGGTTTTGTTCCTGCTCTCCGGTGTTTTTTTGTTCCTGACGCATATCAAGTCTGTCACTGCAATCGCCGGGGCTGGATCCGGCAACAATCCGATGACTCTGCACTCGCCAATGACAATGATGGTGATGTTGTCAGCATCTGCCTTCGGTATACTTTATACGCAGCTTATCTCGATCCTTGTCATCCTGTTCGTCTACAGCGTAGCCGTCTCGCCTCTTGTGATCCAAGAGCCCGGCGGTGCATTTGGGATGCTTTTGCTGGCCTGGTTCACGGGATGCTCGGTCGGTTTAGTGTTGTTGGCGCTGAAACCCTGGTTTCCCAATACGGTAAGCATCCTGAAAAATGTGTACCGTCGATTGAACATGATATTTTCGGGCAAGATGTTCGTTGGCAACGCGCTAGGTGGGTTCATGCTGACCTTGTTTGCCTGGAACCCACTGTTTCACATCATCGATCAATGTCGTGGTTTTGTGTTCCGAAATTATTTTCCCCGGAACACCAGTTGGGAATACGCGCTTTGGGTCGGAATAGTTTTAACAATGATCGGCCTGCTGGGTGAGTTCTATACCCGCAGGCAGGTCTCGAAAAGCTGGGATGCGCGACGCTGATATTTGCTGTGCGTGCTGTATTCTGAAAACCTGTTCCCGGATATTGGATCGCACTTCACATTGCGACTCTCAAAGTCAGGTTGATGCGTCCGCCCTTTGGCAAAAGTTTGGATGATCCAAACCGGATGCGATCCACCCCGTGATAGGTCAAGCGTGCCGGGCCGCCCATGATCGCCACATCGCCCGAGCTCAGCCAGATCGACTCGGTCTTGCCGCCCCGCGTGGTGTTACCGATACGGAACAGCGCGTCATCGCCCAATGAAATCGACAGCACGGGCCACGAGAAATCGGCCTCATCCTTGTCCTGATGCAGGCCCATCTTGGCGCCTTCACCGTAATAGTTGATCAGACAGCAATCGGGCTGGCGATCCGCGCCGGTCAGGTCCTGCCAGATGGTCAAAATCTCATCTGGAATCGCGGGCCATGTCATGCCCTTTGGGTGCGTGCCCTGATACCGATAGCCCGCCCGGTCAGTGACCCATCCCAGCGCCCCGGCCGAGGTCATGCGCACTGACATTTCCTTGCCCGAAGGCGTCACGGGCCGATAAAGCGGTGCCACTTTCAGAATCGGCCTTAGCAGGTCAACTAGATGCGACTGCGCCGCCGCATCCAAATAGCCTTTCCGAATATCAAATCCGCGCAATAACAGCCGCGCCATTCCAGAATCCCCAAACCTTGCCAAAACCTTGCCAAAAAGGCCACAGATTCCCGAAAACCTGCGTTTCTGAACGCTTGCAGGCCCCTGTTCTCGCCCTTATATACGCCTCGACGCGCGATGGTGTAGTGCTGTCGCGCACATCAATCGGGGGCAGGATGCCGCAACGGGTCCAACCCTCGGGACATCGCCTTGAATGGAAAGGGATTGAAAATATGGGAAAAGTAATCGGGATTGACCTCGGTACCACCAACTCGTGTGTGGCCATCATGGACGGCTCGCAGCCGAAGGTCATCGAAAACGCCGAAGGGGCGCGGACCACGCCCTCGATCGTCGCTTTTACAGAAGATGAGCGTCTGGTCGGTCAGCCTGCAAAACGTCAGGCGGTCACCAACCCCGACAACACGATCTTTGGCGTCAAGCGTCTGATCGGTCGTCGTGTGGATGATGCAGAAGTCGAAAAAGACAAGAAAATGGTGCCCTACGCCATCGTTGATGGCGGCAATGGCGACGCGTGGGTTGAAGCCCGCGGTGAAAAGTACTCCCCAAGCCAGATCTCGGCCTTCACTCTGGGCAAGATGAAGGAAACCGCAGAAAGCTATCTGGGTGAGGAAGTCACGCAAGCAGTCATCACCGTTCCGGCATACTTCAACGATGCTCAGCGTCAGGCCACCAAAGACGCCGGTAAAATTGCCGGTCTGGAAGTGCTGCGGATCATCAACGAGCCGACAGCGGCTGCTCTGGCCTATGGTCTGGACAAGGAAGAAACCCAAACCATCGCGGTTTATGACCTTGGTGGTGGTACTTTCGACGTAACCATTCTGGAAATCGACGACGGCCTGTTCGAGGTGAAGTCGACCAACGGCGATACCTTCCTGGGTGGTGAAGACTTTGACATGCGCATCGTCAACTACCTGGCGGATGAGTTCAAAAAGGAACACGGTGTCGACCTGTCTGCCGACAAGATGGCCCTGCAGCGTCTGAAAGAAGCCGCTGAAAAAGCCAAGATCGAGCTATCCTCGACCTCGCAGACCGAAATCAACCAGCCGTTCATCTCGATGGGTTCGAACGGTCAGCCGCTGCACATGGTCATGAAACTGACCCGCGCCAAGCTGGAATCGCTGGTTGGCGACCTGATCAAGAAGTCGATGAAGCCTTGCCAGGCTGCCCTGAAAGACGCAGGCCTGTCGGCTGGCGACGTGGATGAGGTTGTTCTGGTCGGTGGTATGACCCGGATGCCGAAAGTGATCGAAGAGGTCACCAAGTTCTTCGGTAAGGAGCCGCACAAGGGTGTGAACCCGGACGAAGTTGTTGCTATGGGTGCCGCCATTCAGGCCGGTGTTCTGCAGGGCGACGTCAAAGACGTGGTTCTGCTGGACGTGACCCCGCTGTCGCTGGGCATCGAAACGTTGGGTGGAGTGTTCACCCGCCTGATCGACCGCAACACCACGATCCCGACCAAGAAGTCTCAGGTCTTCTCGACCGCCGAGGACAACCAGAACGCCGTGACCATCCGCTGTTTCCAGGGTGAGCGCGAAATGGCTGCGGACAACAAGATCCTCGGTCAGTTCAATCTGGAAGAGATCCCGCCCGCACCGCGCGGCATGCCTCAGATCGAGGTGACTTTTGACATCGACGCCAACGGCATTGTCTCGGTTTCGGCCAAGGACAAAGGCACCGGCAAAGAGCAGAAGATCACCATTCAGGCCTCGGGCGGTCTGTCGGACGAAGATATCGACAAGATGGTTAAGGATGCCGAGGAAAACGCCGAGGCGGACAAGGCGCGCAAAGAGCTGGTCGAAGCCAAGAACCAGGCCGAAAGCCTTGTCCACGCGACCGAGAAATCGATCGAGGAACATGGCGACAAGGTCGACCCGTCGACCGTCGAAGCGATCGAACTGGCTGTTGCCGCGCTCAAGGATGAGCTGGAAACGGACAATGCCGACAAGATCAAGTCGGGCATCCAGAACGTGACCGAAGCGGCCATGAAACTGGGTGAGGCGATCTATAAGGCACAGGCGGAAGAGGGCGAAGATGAGCCCGCAGCCGCAGATGCCGCGCCGGGTGACGATGACATTGTCGACGCCGAGTTCGAAGATCTGGACGACGACAAGCGTAACTAACGGGTAACCGGGCCAATTTGGGCCGGTCCGGTTGCCGGGCCGGCCCGATTACGTTGAGGCAGAAGGAAATACTGATGTCCAAACGCGACTATTACGAAGTGCTCGGCGTGTCCAAGGGCGCTTCTGCGGATGAGATCAAGAAAGGCTTTCGCTCGAAAGCCAAACAGCTGCATCCCGATCGCAACAAGGACAACCCCGATGCCGAAGCGCAGTTCAAAGAGGCCAACGAGGCTTACGATGTTCTGCGCGATGCTGACAAGAAAGCCGCTTATGACCGCTTTGGTCACGCCGCGTTTGAAAACGGCATGGGCGGTGGCGGCGGCCGTCCCGGTGGCGGCTTCGGTCAGGGCGATTTCTCCAGCGCGTTCTCTGACGTGTTCGACGACCTGTTCGGCGACTTCATGGGTGGCCAGCGTGGGGCAGGCGGGGGCCGTCGCGCCGCACGCGGTTCAGACCTGCGCTATAACCTGCGGGTCACGTTGGAAGAGGCTTATGCAGGCCTGCAGAAAACCATAAACGTTCCTACGGCTGTGGCCTGTTCCTCTTGCGAGGGAACTGGTGCCGAAGGTGGTGTTGAACCTACCGCATGTCCGACTTGTTCCGGCATGGGCAAGGTTCGCGCGCAACAGGGCTTTTTCACGGTTGAGCGCACCTGCCCGACCTGCTCTGGTTTGGGTCAGATCATTAAGAACCCTTGTAAGTCGTGCCAAGGTGCGGGGCGCGTTGAAAAAGATCGCGCATTGTCCGTGAACATCCCTGCCGGTGTCGAGACCGGCACCCGGATTCGTCTGGCTGGTGAGGGTGAGGCCGGAATGCGTGGTGGTCCTCCGGGTGACCTCTATATTTTTGTCGAAGTTTCCGAGCACAAGCTGTTCGAACGTGACAGCGTGAACCTCTATTGCCGTGTGCCAGTCAGCATGGCCAAGGCAGCACTTGGCGGTTCGATCGAGGTGCCGACCATCGACGGTGGTCGCGGTCGTGTACAGATTCCTGCCGGCAGCCAGTCGGGTCGCCAGATGCGCCTGCGTAGCAAAGGCATGCCCGCTCTGCGTGGCGGAGGCATCGGGGATATGTTCATCGAACTTGCCGTGGAAACTCCGGTCAATCTGACCAGTCGTCAGAAAGAACTTCTGCGTGAGTTTGACGATTTGGGTGAGGATAACCATCCGGAATCTAAAAGCTTTTTCTCTTCTGTAAAGTCCTTCTGGGATGGCATGAAGGGTTAAACGGTTAAGCAGGGGGGCTCTGCCCCCATCGCCCTTTGGGCGACCCCCCCCGAGATATTTATGGCCAGATGAAACAGGGGATCCGTGTGTTGCCGATCCGGCGGGCAGGGATAGAGCGCGTTAACTTTTCGGAAACCGATTCTGCGTCAGAGTGGTGTTATGACCCAAGACGCCTTTGCCGAAGCCCCCATGCTGTTCGATACGGATGAAGCACCGGCGCAGCCGCTGCCCGTTGGTCGGTTACCCTCCTACATCAAAGACCATCGCAAGCGGCTGCGCGAAAGGTTCATGTCTGGCGGATCAGCAGCGATGCCGGATTATGAACTGCTGGAACTTGCTCTGTTCAGATCCATCCCGCGTCAGGATGTGAAACCGCTGGCGCGCGCGCTGATGGATGCGTTTGGTGATTTCAATCGTGTGTTGACTGCACCCGAGGAACGGCTGCGTCAGATCAAAGGCGTTGGGGACACGGTGATTACCGATCTGAAAATCCTTGAGGCCTGTGCCCATCGCATGGCGCGTGCCCGGGTGATGCAACGGCATGTGATCTCGGGATGGGATGCGCTTCTGGACTATTGTCACACCACGATGGCGCACCGCGAGATCGAGCAGTTTCGTGTGTTTTATCTAGATCGCAAGAATGTGCTGATTGCGGATGAAGAGCAGGCCAAAGGCACGGTGGATCATGTGCCGGTCTATCCGCGAGAGGTCGCGAAGCGGGCGCTGGAACTCAATGCCTCGGCCCTGATCCTGGTCCATAATCATCCGTCTGGTGATCCGACGCCATCGCAATCGGATATCGATATGACCAATCGGATTCAGGATGCATGTTCCGCCCTTGGGCTGACATTGCATGATCACCTGATCATCGGCAAATCGACCGAATTGAGTTTCCGCTCGAATGGCTATCTGTAAGGGCTATTGGACCCAAACTTCGACCCGACGATTCACCTTACGGCCCCATTCGGTGTCGTCGCAGGCCATCGGCATGGCCTCGCCAAAGCCCTCGACACTGATTTCGATGCTGTCGGGGAGGCTGGTTTCGACCGATGCCAGCACTGCGTTTCGGACGGTTTTGGCACGCTGCAGGGCAATACGTGAATTTGCGACCGCCGCGCCCTCGCCGTCACTAAACCCAACAAAGATCAATTGACGCGCCTCCAACGTTCCGCTTTCCAAAGCTTGCGCAAGGTTCAAGATGTTTGACCGGGACTGAGCATCGGGTCGCGACGACCCCGGTTCGAACCGAAATGACAAAGATAGCCGCGAAAGTGGACGGAGGGTTTCGATCATGCGCTGCAACTCTTCCAACCCGACCTCAGCTCCACCGGTGCTGATCGCATTGGCCAGCCGATCGCCTTGCAGCCCAACCTGGATTGTTTCAAGGGATTGATCGACAAATCCGGCTTGCCGGATGACCATCTGTGCGGCGCTGCTTTGGGTATAGGCCAAAAACTGTCGCGCGACTTTGGGCAATCGTCTTTGTGGCAAATAGAAAAACATGGGTGAGGTCAGCGGATAATCTTCGGTCTTGACCGATTGCCGTGTTGCCGACAGGGCATGTCCGCACCCACCGGTCAGAGGCAGGGCGCGCACAGTCCCGGCCTCGGCAAGACTGGCGACGCCGAGCGCGAACGGGTCGTTCGAGACCGTGCGCACCAGATTGCTGTTTCGATCGTGGCGCGTGACCTGAGCGGTCATATGCGCGTTGGCAGGTGCTAACAGCAAATCCTCGACCGCCTGATCCAGCCCGGAACCGACCTGTGGCAGATGCAGAGAGATCGGCGCATCAGGCCCACCGAGATCGCCCCAATTTGCGACCTCGGCGGTGAAAACCTTCACCAGATCAGCAAGCGATATCTGGCGCACGGGATTGTCAGCCGACACGATTGGCACGATTGCATCCAGAGCCAAGACGCGCGACCGACGGGTTTGCGTCAGATCTCCGAGCCCAGCGGCTTTGGTCAACTCCAGTTCGTCTGATCGAATTTCCCGCTGCGCCAACACGACATCTGCGTTGTTCTCAACCAGATCGATAAAGCCGTCAGCCGTATCCGTTGCACGAAATATGAACCTCGCCAAAGGCGCCTGCCGATCAGGCTGATTCAGGGCGTAGACCCGCAGGTCTCCGGTGCCCTCGGGCTGTGACAGGGTTAACCCTTCCTCGATGGCAAAGCCCTGTGCAAGCGCGGGCAGCAGTGTCTCGGCGATTACTGATGAGCCAGAGAAACGAACTTCGGCCACAAAATCCGTCAGGTTGGGGCAAGCTGGGCCGTCGCAGGTGACCCCCGATCCATCGACCGTCAGCTCTCCGAATTGCGTATCGACACGGTAGAATTCACCGTCGTAACCAAGAAGGGTGCCGACCACTTCTACCTTGCCGTCATGCGAGGTCAAAGTGATGTCCTGCGCGAATACGCTTTGTGCCAAGGATAAGGCAAAAAGCGCGGCGAACGCCGCACGAAGAATGTTCATTGGAAACCGTAGATCTGCCTGCTGCTTATTTGGCAGCGATTGTCAGGTCTGAGAACAGATTATTCAACACCAGAAAATCGCCAGCTGCCTCACAACCGGGCATATCCAGCGACAGGTCGCGTGAGCGTAGCCGTTCCGCGCGCCATTCCAATGATTGCACGTTTAGGGGCTTGCCGCAATTTGCTTCAGTGACCTCAGTTTCAACCGACAGTGTGATACTTCCGGCCTCGGTTGCGGTCTCGATGGGGTATGAATAAACCTCGATGTTGCGCGCGACGTCCGAACCGCCCTGACCCAGATGGATCACCGAGCCCGCGCCGCCGGTCTGGGACCCTGACCACACGTGGCCTTCTTCCCCGTAACCTGCGCCGAATTCCAGCGCATGAAGCTGCAGATCGGTTTCGCCCTGCCACTGCAAGGCAACCCGGTTGAAGCTGTTGATCTCGGGCACATGCGTCGTCGCAACAGTGCCTTTCTCATCCGGCAGCGAGATCAGGAAAATAGCGTATTCTGACAGCGCCGGGATGGTCAGGTTCAAGCCGCCAAGCGCATCGGTCTCGGTGCTGAAAACCAGCCCGTTGTGATGAACCTCGATGGTCTCATTGGCGTGGCAGGGGGCCTTGACCCGCAGCCGTACGTTGGCGCCGGGCACAGCCATGGCGCGCGCGCTCATATCGCAATTCGAAGGCAAACGGCTGGTTTCTGGCGCTGAGCGTATGGATTGAGATAGATCCTTGGGACGCGTTTCTGTCGGGGAAGAAGAGGTCAGGACAACGCTTTCCAGTCCGGTCAGGTCCGAGTCCTGTTCCGAGATCGAAGCGACGCGTTCACCGCTCGGCTCAGCATTGGGTTGCTGCGCCGATCCGCTTTGCATCAAATATCCAATGGCCAGAGCGCAGGCAACGGTTCCGCCCGTGGTCACGTAGTTCTTAATGACAAACAAGACACCCTCCCCAGTTGAAGGAGCGAGTCGCAATTTGCTTCCCAATCAAGGCCAATATGTGGCCGTGAGGCGGACTCATTGTGGTGGAAAGCAGGTGACGTTAAGTCAACCTGCCGTGGCAATGTTTGAATTTTTTCCCCGAGCCACAGGGGCAAGGATCATTGCGTGACGGGTTACCCCAAGTCGAAGGATCATCCTCAACAAAACCCGGACGACTGTCACCATACGCTTCAGCTTCGGCGATCGCCTCAGCATTCCCGGCAGCTTGATCCACAGCTTTCTGCGCCTGTGCCTGTTGCGCCGCCATCTGCGCGAGCATTTCCTTCTGTTCTTCTTCGCTCAGCGGGCGCACGCGCGACAATTGCTGAGTGACGGTTTCGCGCAAGGAATCAAGCATCCCTTCGAACAGCTGGAAGCTTTCGTTCTTGTACTCGTTCAGCGGATCGCGCTGTGCATAGCCACGGAAACCCACGACCGAGCGCAGATGCTCCAGCGTCAAAAGATGTTCGCGCCATTTGCCATCGATAGTCTGCAGCAGAACCTGCTTTTCGATGTTGCGCATGTTTTCCGGGCCAAAGGCCACGGCCTTCTGCGCCATCATCTCATCGGCGGCCTTGATCAGACGTTCGCGGATTTGCTCGTCATCCACGCCTTCCTCGGCGGCCCAGTCCTGAACCGGCGCATCGATGGTTAGCTTGTCTTTGACCGCTTCGTGCAGACCTTCTGTATCCCATTGATCTGCATATGATTTTGGCGGCATGAATTCGTCGATCATATCGTCGATCACCTGCTCACGCATATCAGACACGACATCCGACAGATCATCCGCTGACATGATTTCACGCCGCTGGCTGAACACGACTTTCCGCTGATCGTTCATCACGTCGTCGAATTTCAGAACGTTTTTGCGCATGTCAAAGTTGCGACCTTCGACTTTGGATTGCGCCCGTTCCAGCGATTTGTTCACCCAGGGGTGAATGATTGCCTCGCCCTCTTTCATGCCCAGCGTGGTCAGGACCTTGTCCAAACGTTCCGAACCGAAGATGCGCATCAGGTCATCTTCCAGGCTCAGGTAGAACACGGTGCGGCCCGGGTCACCTTGGCGTCCCGAACGCCCGCGCAGCTGGTTGTCGATCCGGCGGCTTTCATGACGTTCGGACGCCATTACGTAAAGACCACCGGCCTGCAGCACCTTTTCCTTTTCTTCCGCGTGCTTGGCTTCTTCTGCCGCACGCAACTCGGCCGGGTCAGCCTCGGGGTTTTCGGCCAGCGCCTGCAGTACCTTCATCTCGACATTGCCGCCCAGCTGAATATCGGTGCCGCGGCCCGCCATGTTGGTGGCGATGGTCACCGCACCCAGACGGCCTGCATCGGCCACGATCTGGGCTTCCTGTTCGTGCTGACGGGCGTTCAGCACATTGTGCTCGATACCCTCCTTAGTCAGCATCTGGCTGATCACTTCGGACTTTTCGATCGACGTGGTGCCGACAAGAACCGGCTGACCTTTTTCACCGGCCTTTTTGACCTGTTCAATAATGGCACCGTATTTTTCGGCTGTCGTGCGATAGACCTGGTCGTCTTTGTCCTCACGCGCGATTGGCTTGTTGGTCGGAACCTCGACCACACCCAGACCATAGATTTCCTGAAATTCTTCCGCCTCGGTCAGCGCAGTGCCGGTCATGCCGGACAGCTTGTCATAGAGGCGGAAATAGTTCTGGAATGTCACGCTGGCCAGAGTCACATTCTCGGGCTGAATCTGTACGCCTTCCTTGGCTTCGATGGCTTGGTGCAGACCTTCCGACAAGCGGCGGCCCGGCATCATCCGACCGGTGAATTCGTCGATTAGCACCACATTGCCATCCCGAACGATATAGTCCTTGTCGCGTTGGAACAGTTTATGCGCGCGCAGGCCCTGATTGACATGATGCACTACAGTGGTGCTTTCGGGGTCGTACAGCGAATGCCCCTCGGGCAGCAGACCCGCTGAAAGCAGTTGCTGCTCCAAAAACTCGTTGCCTTCATCGGTGAACGTCACGCTGCGGCTTTTTTCATCGAGCGAGTAATGATCGTCCTGCAGCGTCGGGATCACGGTATCGATGGCAGTATAAAGGTCCGATCGGTCTTGTGCCGGCCCCGAGATGATCAGCGGTGTCCGCGCCTCATCAATCAGGATCGAGTCGACTTCGTCGACGATCGCGAAATTGTGGTGCTTCTGATAGACCTGTTCCAGATCGGCCTTCATGTTGTCGCGCAGATAGTCGAAGCCCAACTCATTATTTGTGGCATAGGTGATGTCACACTTGTACGCCGCCATCTTCTCGGCATCCGGTTGGCCCGACCAGATCACACCGGTCGTCATGCCAACGGACGCAAACACCTTGCCCATCCATTCCGAGTCGCGCTTGGCCAGGTATTCGTTCACCGTGACCACATGCACGCCCTTGCCGGTCAGAGCATTCAGATAGGCGGGGAAGGTGGCGACCAGGGTTTTGCCTTCACCCGTTTTCATTTCCGAGATGTTGCCCTGGTGCAGGAACAAACCACCCATCAACTGCACATCAAAGGCCCGAAGACCCAGGGCGCGCTTGGCCCCTTCGCGGACATTGGCAAATGCTTCCGGCAGCAAGTCATCCAGCTTTTCACCGTCCAGCGCTCGTTTGCGCAGCTCAGCGGTTTTCTCGATCAGGCCATCGTCGGTCAGGATCTCGAACTCCGGCTCCAGCGCATTGATCTTTTCGACCAGCGGGCGGGCCGCCTTGATCTTGCGGTCGTTCGGTGTTCCGAACACCTTTTTGGCGAGCGTTCCGAGTCCCAGCATGTTCACTCCAGCGGATCTGTTTTTTTCTTGGTTGCGACAGGCTTGCCCACCTTGCGCGCAGCCCCTAGATACGGGGGGTGAAAGGCGGCCCTGTCCAAGGCTTCAAAGCGATGTAAGGGGCAGGTTCCACAGTGTCAACGCTGCGCCCTGTCGCGGCAAAGAAATAGGATAATTCCATGCCCAAAGGCCTCACTTTACTGCCATCGCTTGCGCTTGCTGCCGTGATGGCGTTGCCGCTGGCCGCCCAGGACGCACCGGATGCCAACACCGTGGTTGCCCGCGTGAACGGCGACGAGATCACATTGGGTCACGTCATCGCCACCGCCTCGGCGCTGCCGGCGCAGTATCAGCAGCTTGAAGATGAGGTGCTATATGATTTCATCCTCGAGCAACTGGTCCAGCAGCACCTGCTGAGCCTTGAACAGGAAGAGCTGAATACACTCAACGCCCTTCGACTGGAAAACGAAACCCGGTCCCTGCGCGCCGTGCAAACCGTCGAAGCGCTGACAGCCGCCAGTGTCACTGATGAGGCCATACAGGCCGCCTATGACACGCAATTCGCCGAGTTTCAGGGCGAAGACGAGTTCAATGCCAGCCACATTCTGGTCGAATCCGAAGACGAAGCCAAAGCTGTCAAAGCCCAACTGGAAGAAGGTGCAGATTTCGCTGAGCTAGCGAAAGAAAAATCCACAGGACCCTCTGGCCCCAATGGCGGTGCGCTGGGCTGGTTCGGCAAAGGCCAGATGGTGCCCGAGTTTGAAGGTGCCGTGCTTGGCCTTGAAAAGGGTCAGGTCTCGGACCCGGTGCAAACCCAGTTCGGTTGGCACGTGGTCACGCTGAACGACAAGCGCAAGACCGAGGCCCCCGAATTGGCGGTCGTGCGCGATGAATTGGCTCAGACCATTCGGCAAGAAGCAATTCAGGCCAAGATTGACGAGTTGACGCAGCAAGCGCAGATCGAGCGTCCCGCGCTCGAGGGCGCCGGCCCCGAGGTCATGCGCCAGCTGGAGCTGCTGCAGGAGTAACCCCGTGGCCACGATAACCAAGGTTTCACCGCTGGCCCCGGCGGCCTTCCCCGAAATGCCCGCGATCGACGGTGTGCGCTTCGCCACTGTCGAGGCTGGTGTCCGATATCAAGGCCGCACCGATGTGATGCTGGCCGTTCTTGATCCGGGCACCTCGGTGGCCGGGGTATTCACCCGCTCGGCCACCCGTGCGGCCCCCGTTCTGGATTGTCAGGACAAGATCGGCGGGCCCGGCGACGGGCCTGCAGCGATCCTTGTGAATTCGGGCAACGCCAATGCGTTTACCGGCCATTACGGGCAGACCTCAGTGGCCGAGGTGACACAAGCCGTTTCCAAAGCTACCGGAGTCGCGGTAGATCGGGTTTTTACCTCGTCGACCGGTGTCATCGGCGAGCCGCTGCCCCATGACCGCATCGTTGCACAGCTTGAGGCGTTGAAGGCGGGCCTCAGCCGTCACGCGATCGAGGACGCGGCGCGCGCGATCATGACCACCGACACCTTCCCGAAGGGGTCGTCGGCGCAGGTCGATATTGGCGGCCAAACAGTCTCTATTGCGGGGATAGCGAAGGGTTCCGGCATGATCGCGCCCGATATGGCGACGATGCTGGTTTATATCTTCACCGACGCTCAGATCGAGCAGACAGCGCTGCAGGCGATGCTAGGCGCGCAGACCGACCGGACCTTCAACTGCATCACCGTGGATAGCGATACCTCGACATCCGACAGCCTCTTGCTTTGCGCCACCGGGGCATCGGGCGTCGATGCCGCCGGCAATGCCGCTTTCGCGCAAGCGCTGGAAACAGTGATGTTGGACCTTGCGCAGCAAGTGGTCCGCGACGGCGAAGGGGCCACGAAATTCGTCGAAATTCGTGTGACCGGCGCCGCCACGGATGCTGATGCCAAAACTCACGGGCTGGCTATCGCCAACTCCCCGCTGGTCAAAACCGCCATAGCGGGCGAGGACCCGAATTGGGGCCGCATCGTCATGGCCATCGGCAAATCCGGTGCTGCTGCAGACCGCGACCTTTTGAGCATATCGTTCGGAGACATCCTTGTGGCTAAAAAAGGCTGGGTCAGCCCCGACTACCGCGAGGAAGACGCTGCGGCCTATATGAAAGGTCAGGATTTGGTGATCGCAGTCGATCTGGGACTGGGTCAGGGCGCTTCCACCGTCTGGACCTGCGATCTGACCCACGGATATATCGAGATCAACGCGGATTATCGCTCGTGATGACAGTATTGGTGTCTGCTGTCGCTCTGATCGACATCGAGGGCCGCGTCCTGCTGGCCCAACGTCCCGAGGGCAAATCCATGGCCGGTCTCTGGGAATTCCCTGGCGGCAAAATCGAACCCGGCGAAACCCCCGAGGCCGCCCTGATCCGCGAGTTGCACGAGGAACTGGGCATCGACACCTGGGCCTCGTGCCTCGCCCCGCTGACCTTTGCTAGCCACAGCTATGACGATTTCCATCTGCTTATGCCGCTATTTGCCTGCCGGAAGTGGGAAGGCATCCCACAGTCCAAGGAAGGCCAGGCGTTGAAATGGGTGCGGGCAAATGACCTGCGGAACTATCCGATGCCCGCGGCGGATGTCCCGTTGATTCCGATTTTGCGGGATTGGTTGTAGTGTTTTCCATATATTTCGAGAAAAAGTTGTGAAGAATATTTCTGCAGTTTTGATTTTTGTTTCTACGACTGCGTACGCGGGCGAAAGGGAAGAACTCGTCGCGGCTCTGATGCAAGGGGGAAGCCATCAATTCGAAGATGAACACCGTGAAGTTCAGGTTGATGGGTGTCAAATGACCACCTTTAGGTGGCGCGAAATACCCAACCATGGCTGGGTTCTCTGGACTTCATTCCAATTCGATATGATTGACGCTCAACTCAATGAGGACAATCGTTTTCCTGGAAAGAAGTACGCCTATGGCAAGCTTTACGACGGTACACCTGAGGTAGGTTTGGCGCTGTACGGATTCACAATGCGAGATGGCACGCTTACTAGACAAGAACGATCGGTGTTAAGAGAGCCCTCGTCGGATACGTCTCCTTCTCCTAGAGGTGACGGAAATAGCCACTACTACGAGTGGCGAGATAGCATGGTGATTTCGATGACTGGGCCCGGTGTGGAAACAAAAGCTATTACGTTTACAGAGGCTTATGACGCATACGTCAGCAAGTACTGCTCCTTCTCAAGTTAACATTCCTGTATTTCTTAGCTCGTAGGAATTATCAATTGATGTAACTGGAACCAAAGTCACTCATGCCGTTAAACGGCCACTCTTCGCCAACGCATGACAGCTGGTAAGCCTTCTTGCGCGTTTCGTACAACTCGAAAGATCACCCGTCCATCCCTGTTACAATTCGTAAGAATTGAGAAAACATCAGGCAAAACTTGACGCTGATCGTTACGACGTCCCTTATCGGGGCATTGGCGTTCGGGCACCATCCCGAACCCGCCATTTCCGACCCGGGGAGGGGTCGGGTGGGGAGGAGAGAAAGATTGGCTCAGACGCAGTCGGGCGCTGAAGGGATGGACTCTCTTCCGGCGCTATTACACCGCAATGTGACCCAGTTCGGGGATGTCCCGGCCTATCGGGAAAAGGAATTCGGGATCTGGCAATGCTGGACCTGGGCGGAAGCCGCCAAAGAAATCCGTGCCATCGCGCTTGGGTTTCTAGAACTTGGCGTTGAAAAGGGTGACCATATTGCTGTGATTGGTCGGAACCGTCCCGCCCATTACTGGTCGATGGTTGCCGCTCAGATGGTAGGCGCGGTGCCGGTGCCTCTGTATCAGGATTCGGTCGCCGAAGAGATGGCCTATGTGCTGGAACATTGCGGTGCGAAATATGTCGTCTGCGGTGATCAGGAGCAGGTCGACAAGGTCATTGAAATTCAGGAAAACCTGCATCAGGTCAAACACATACTCTACACCGACAAGCGGGGGATGCGGAAATACGACCACTCGCAGATGAACGCGCTTGAGGACATCATGGCCGAGGGTAGCGCCGGTCATGCACGGTTTGACGCCGAACTGGACAAGCGTATCGCTGCGATCACCTATGACGATACCTGCGTGATGCTCTATACCTCGGGCACCACGGGCAAGCCCAAAGGCGTGGTGCTGTCGAACCGGAATGTTATCGAAAGCGCTAAGAACTCGGCGGAATTCGATCATCTTACCCGGAACGAAGACATCCTGTCTTACTTGCCGATGGCTTGGGTTGGCGATTTCATATTCTCGATTGGTCAGGCTTATTGGTGCGGCTTCTGCGTGAACTGCCCCGAAAGCGCCGACACGATGATGACAGACCTGCGTGAAATCGGGCCGACCTATTTCTTTGCTCCACCGCGGGTGTTCGAAACCCAGCTGACCAACGTGATGATCCGGATGGAGGATGCGGGCAAGCTGAAGCAGCGCATGTTCCATTATTTCATGGCCCATGCCAAGAGGGTTGGTGGATTGCTGCTGGACGGCAAGCCGGTGGGCTTTGGCGACAAGTTGAAATATGCGTTGGGCAATCTGCTGGTCTATGGGCCACTCAAGGATACGCTTGGCTATGGCCGGTTCCGTGTGGGCTATACGGCGGGTGAAGCGATCGGGCCGGAAATCTTTGATTTCTACCGCTCTTTGGGCATCAACCTGAAGCAGCTTTACGGTCAGACCGAAGCGACCGTGTTCATCACCGTGCAGCCGGATGGCGAGGTACGGGCGGATACGGTTGGTGTTCCGGCGCCGGATGTCGAGCTGAAGATCGATGATAAGGGCGAGATTCATTACCGCTCACCCGGCGTGTTCGTCGAGTATTACAACAACCCGGATTCGACGGCCTCGACTAAGGATGCCGAAGGTTGGGTGGCGACGGGGGATGCCGGGTTCATCGAGGAGAACTCCGGCCATCTGCGGATCATTGACCGTGCCAAAGACGTGGGCAAGATGGCTGATGGTTCGATGTTCGCGCCGAAATATGTCGAGAACAAGCTGAAGTTCTATCCCGATATTCTTGAAGTCGTGCTGTTCGGGAATGGCAAGGATCGATGCGTGGCTTTCATCAATATCGACCTGACGGCGGTCGGAAACTGGGCGGAACGCAACAACGTGGCCTACGCGTCCTATCAGGAACTTGCGGGACATCCTCGTGTGTTAGAGACGATTCGGAGCCACGTTGAAGAGGTAAACAAGTCGGTCGCGGCGGATGAAATGCTATCGGGCTGTCAGGTGCATCGCTTTGTGGTTCTGCACAAGGAACTGGATGCCGATGATGGCGAGATGACTCGGACCCGCAAGGTGCGGCGTGGGTTTGTCGAGGACAAATTCAGCGACATTATTGCGGCGCTGTATGACGGGTCGTCGAGCGTTTCGACCACGACTGAAGTGACCTATGAAGATGGTCGTAAGGGATCGATTTCTGCGACGTTGGAAATTGTCGATGCGCCAGTGGTTCCGGTCGCGCAGCACAAGGTGGCGGCGGAATGAGTGGGCTGACGCGCGCCGCTCGACCTGCGGTCATCGCCCCGCCCGCCGTCCCGTTTTTGTGTCAGGGAGGTTCTGATGCTGGATAACTCCGAAGGATATGTCACCGAAGACGGCCGCAAGATCGGCGGTGTGGTGATGGAGATGAAGAACATCACCCTGCGCTTTGGCGGCGTGGTGGCCATTAAGGATATCTCGTTCGACATCCGCGAGGGTGAGATCCGGGCAATCATCGGGCCAAACGGGGCGGGTAAGTCCTCGATGCTGAATGTGATCTCGGGGTTCTATGTCCCGCAAGAAGGTGAGGTCTGGTTTCACGGCTCCAAGCGCCCTCCGATGCGGCCGTTTGAGGTGGCGCAGCAGGGGATCGCGCGGACGTTTCAAAACATCGCTCTGTTCGAAGGGATGAGCGTGTTGGATAACGTGATGACCGGGCGTTTGGGTTTTATGAAGACCAATATTCTTCAGCAAGCGCTGTGGAAGGGCAAGGCCGAGGCAGAAGAGACCGAGAACCGCGAGGCGGTCGAGAAGATCATTGATTTCCTTGAGATTCAGCACATCCGCAAAACGCCGGTGTCCCGCCTGCCTTACGGGTTGAAGAAACGCGTCGAACTGGCGCGCGCGCTGGCGGCGGAACCGAAACTGCTGCTGCTGGATGAGCCGATGGCCGGGATGAACGTCGAAGAGAAAGAGGACATGAGCCGCTTTATCCTCGACGTGAATGACGAGTTTGGCACCACGATTGCGCTGATCGAGCACGATATGGGCGTGGTAATGGATCTGAGCGACCGTGTGGTTGTGATGGATTACGGCAAAAAGATTGGTGACGGCACCCCGGATGAGGTGCGCAACAACCAAGAAGTCATTGATGCCTATTTGGGGGTCAGCCATGACTGAGGTCCGGGCAGAATTGGGGAGGGGCTGGCATGCCTGAACAATTAATCTTCGCGATGGAGGTCATCCTCAACGGTCTGATGGCTGGGGTGCTGTATGCGCTGGTCGCGCTGGGCTTTGTGTTGATCTACAAGGCGTCGGGGATTTTCAATTATGCCCAAGGGGTTATGGCCCTGTTTGCGGCGATGACGCTGGTCGGAATCATGAACGGGCAGGTGCCTTTTGCGCACCTGATCAACGCGACTTTCGGCACGCACGTCTATAATTTTGGTTGGAATGTGCCCGCGTTGCTTGCGATTATTCTGACCATGGCCGTGATGGTGTTGCTGGCCTGGTGCGTGCAACGGTTCGTCATGCGCCATCTGGTCGGGCAAGAGCCGATCATCCTGTTCATGGCGACCATTGGTCTGGCCTATTTCCTTGAGGGCGTCGCCGACCTGATGTGGGGGTCCGAGATCAAGACGCTGGATGTGGGTCTGCCGCAGGGTATCAACCTGTGGATTGACGAGACGACCTTTAATATCTTCGACTACGGTTTCTTCATCGACAATCTGGACATCGTGGCCACGATCATCGCAGCACTTCTGGTGGCGGCTCTGGTCGCGTTCAGCCAGTACACCAAGCAGGGTCGGGCGATGCGTGCGGTTGCGGATGACCATCAGGCGGCGCTATCGGTCGGGATTTCGCTGAACTTCATCTGGATCATGGTCTGGTCGGTCGCCGGGTTTGTGGCGCTGGTCGCGGGCATCATGTGGGGCACCAAATCGGGCGTTCAGTTCTCGCTGTCGCTGATCGCGCTGAAGGCGCTGCCGGTGCTGATGCTAGGCGGGTTCACCTCGATCCCCGGAGCCATCGTCGGTGGCCTGATCATCGGTGTGGGTGAGAAACTGTTCGAGTTCGCCATCGGCCCAATGGTTGGCGGTGCGACTGAGAACTGGTTTGCCTATGTATTGGCGCTGATATTCCTCGTGTTCCGACCTCAGGGCCTGTTCGGCGAGAAGATCATCGAGAGGGTGTAGGGCGTGACCAAGCTGATTGCCATCATCAACGTGATCGCATGGGCGGGGTTTTGGGCCTTCGGCTACATCGCCCTGACATCGAGCGATCTGACCGAGGGCCAACTTGTGATCGCTGTAATTCTGGCCTTTGCCGGGCTGGTCATGGGCATCCTGGCTTACATGAAACTGGTGCGCGCTTCCGAGGCCACCGGATATGCCAAAGGGTCCAATCAACTGGACGCCGCTGCCCGCAATCGGGCGCAGGAAGAATGGGGAAAGTAAGACATGTTCTATCGTGAGGCCGGGGATTTCAAAACCTCATATATCGCCGACAGCCAGACTTTCCCGATCAAGTTTGACCGGTATCGGTACTATGTCGTTCTGGCGGTGGCGTTCGGAATAATTCCGTTCATCATCAACGATTATTGGGCCAATGCGCTGCTTCTGCCATTCCTGATCTATGCCATCGCTGCGATCGGGCTGAACATTTTGGTGGGCTATTGCGGGCAGGTCTCGCTGGGCACCGGCGGGTTCATGGCAGTGGGGGCCTATGCCTGCTACAAGCTGATGACGGCCTTTCCCGATGTCAGCATGTTCATCCATGTGATCCTTGCTGGAGGGATCACTGCGATTGTTGGTGTTTTGTTTGGTCTGCCATCTCTGCGGATCAAGGGATTCTATCTAGCAGTCGCTACGCTGGCGGCGCAGTTCTTTCTTGTGTGGCTGTTTAACCGGGTGCCGTGGTTCTACAACTACTCGGCCTCTGGCCAGATCAATGCGCCGGAACGCGATGTGTTCGGCATCATTATCACTGGCCCGAATGCTCCGGCATGGGCGACTTATCTGTTCTGCCTGATCTTCCTGACCGTCTGCGCCATCATCGCGCGTAACCTGACCCGCGGCACCACTGGTCGTACCTGGATGGCAATCCGCGACATGGACATCGCGGCCGAGATCATCGGGGTGAACCCGCTCAAGGCCAAGCTGACAGCTTTTGCCGTCAGCTCGTTCTTTGTGGGCATCGCCGGGGCGCTGTTCTTTGCGGTCTATCTGGGCGCGGTCGAGGTTGGAGAAGTGTTCGGCATTCAAAAATCGTTCCTGGTGCTGTTCATGGTGATTATCGGCGGATTAGGGTCTATTTTTGGGTCCTTTGCCGGTGCCGCCTTCCTCGTGCTGCTGCCAGTCGTTTTGAAACTGCTTGGCGTCGATCTGCTGGGCTGGCCCACAGATATCGTGGCGCACCTGAACCTCGTCATCGTCGGTGCTCTGATCATCATGTTCCTGATCCTCGAACCGCACGGTCTGGCGCAGCTGTGGCGTGTGGCGAAAGAGAAACTCAGACTCTGGCCGTTCCCGCACTAAGGACCGGCCCAACGAAAAGACGGGTGTGAAACCCGAAACCCAACATCGGATCAACCAAGGGAGGAGACACCCGATGAAAAAGAAACTGGCAACCCTGGCGCTGGGCGCCGTGATGGCCGCAGGTCCGGTCATGGCCGACCTCGTATTCCCGTCGCTCAGTTACCGGACCGGGCCTTATGCGGCCGGCGGTATCCCATTTGCGGACGGATATGCCGACTACTTCACACTGCTGAACGAACGCGATGGCGGTATCGGCGGTGTTGCGGCCAACGTGATCGAATGCGAGACCGGATATAACACGGAAAAAGGCGTGGAATGTTATGAATCGACCAAGGGCGAAGGTGCTTTGGTCTATCAGCCCCTGTCCACCGGAATCACCTATCAGTTGATCCCTAAAGTGACCGCAGACGGCATTCCGCTGCACACAATGGGTTATGGCCGCACCTCGGCGGCGAACGGTAAGGTGTTCAGCAACGTGTTCAACTATCCTGCCAACTACTGGAACGGGGCGTCGGGCGCGATCAACTATCTGCTGGACGAAAACGGTGGCGACTTGAGCGGCAAGAAGATCGCGCTGGTCTATCACAACTCGGCCTATGGCAAGGAACCGATCCGTACGCTGGAAACACTGGCTGAAAAACATGGCTATGACCTGACCCTGTTGCCGGTCGACCACCCCGGTCAGGAGCAGAAGTCGCAGTGGCTGCAAATCCGCCGGGAAAAGCCCGACTATGTGATCATGTGGGGCTGGGGCGTGATGAACCAGGTCGCCGTGCAAGAAGCCGCCAATATCCGCTTCCCGATGGAGAACTTCATCGGTGTCTGGTGGTCCGGGGCCGAGTTTGATGTTGAGCCTGCGGGTGATAAGGCCACCGGTTACAAAGCGCTGACCTTCACCGGTCTGGGCGACGACTATCCTGTCTATGACGACCTGAAGAAATATGTCGTCGATGCGGGCAAAGCTGCAGGCGCCGGTGATCAACTGGGTACGGTGCAGTACAACCGCGGCCTCTATGCTGCGATGCTGGCCGCAGAAGCAGTGAAAACCGCGCAAGAGATGCACGGCACTGCCGAGATCGACGCAGCGATGATGCGCGATGGCATGGAGGCGCTGGAGATCACCAACGCCAAGATGGAAGCGCTGGGTATGGCCGGTTTCGGACCTGAATTCGCGGTCTCATGCGAAAACCACGGCGGCCCAGGCCTTGTCGGCGTTGTTCAGTGGGATGCAGCGGCGGGTACCTGGAACTCGATTCAGGGCTTCGAACCGACTGACGCTGAGGTCATCAACGCACTGATCGACGAAGACTCGGGCGCATATGCTGCTGAGAACAATATTTCTCAGCGCTGCGAATAAGGTGCTCTGAACCAAACGGGGCGGCGGATCGCTGCCGCCCCGAACCCCACACTCGCACAAGGACACGCGCTGATGTTGGATGCGGCACAAACCACTGACGTGCAGGCGGAAACCCTGCTTGAGGTCAACAATATCGAGGTGATCTACAACCATGTGATCCTTGTTCTGAAAGGCGTCAGCCTGACTGTGCCCAAGGGCGGCATCACAGCCCTCCTGGGTGGCAATGGTGCGGGCAAGACAACCACATTGAAGGCCGTGTCGAACTTGCTGCATTCGGAACGGGGCGAGGTCACCAAAGGCTCGATTAAATATCGCGGCGAGGGCGTGCATGAAAGCGACCCGGCTGCCTTGGTTGAGAAGGGCGTCATTCAAGTCATGGAAGGCCGCCACTGTTTCGAACACCTCACAGTCGAGGAAAATCTGCTGACCGGTGCCTATACCCGGAAGGACGGGTCTGCCGCGATCCAGCAGGACCTTGAATTGGTTTACAATTACTTCCCACGCTTGAAGGAACGCCGTCGTAGTCAGGCCGGTTATACTTCGGGCGGTGAGCAGCAAATGGTTGCAATGGGCAGGGCTCTGATGTCGCGCCCCGAGACCATCCTTCTTGATGAACCCTCAATGGGTCTGGCTCCGCAACTTGTCGAAGAGATTTTTGGCATAGTAAGGGACCTGAACGAGAAGGAAGGCGTGTCCTTCCTGCTGGCCGAGCAGAACACAAATGTGGCTCTAAGGTTTGCTCATTACGGTTATATTCTGGAATCTGGCCGCGTGGTGATGGACGGCCCCGCCGCTGAATTGCGCGAAAACCCGGACGTAAAGGAATTTTATCTCGGCATGTCTGACGAAGGCCGCAAGAGCTTTCGAGACGTGCGCTCATACCGCCGCCGCAAGAGATGGCTGTAAGCGGGTGGAGGATATTTCAGTGACCTATTTTGATAAGCTTGAAACCCGATCCGCTGACGAGCGCACCGCTGATCACGCGCGCGCCTTGCCAGAACAGATTGCCCGCGCGCAAAAAGCGCCCGGATATGCCGGCATCCTGTCCAACGTGGACGCCGGCACAGTGACAGACATGCAGGCGCTGGCACAACTGCCGGTTCTGCGAAAATCCGATCTGACAAAGGCGCAGGGCACCCGACCTCCGTTTGGAGGGTTCACCGTCAAACCGGCGCGGAATTTCCAGCATGTCTTTCAATCTCCGGGGCCAATCTATGAACCCGGCAGCACTGATCACGACTGGTGGCGCATGGGCCGGTTCCTGAATGCTGCTGGGGTTGGTCCGGGCGATATCGTTCAGAACTGTTTTGGCTATCACCTCACCCCCGCGGGCATGATCTTTGAAAGCGGCGCACAGGCCGTTGGCGCGTCGGTCCTGCCTGCAGGTACAGGTCAGACCGAGTTGCAGGTGACCGCTGCGCGCGATGTGGGTTGCACCGCATATGCAGGTACGCCCGACTATCTGAAAGTCATTCTGGATAAAGCCGAAGCCATGGGCGTCGCGCTGAAATTTTCCAAGGCCGTTGTGGGTGGCGGGGCGCTGTTTCCAAGCCTACGACAGGATTACGCCGATCGGGGCATCGTCTGTCTGCAATGCTACGCGACCGCTGATCTGGGCAACATAGCTTATGAAAGCCCTGCGATGGAGGGTATGATCATCGACGAACACGTGATCGTTGAGATCGTCACCCCCGGCACAGGAACCCCGGTTGCACCTGGTGAAGTAGGTGAGGTGGTTGTGACCACGCTGAACCCCGATTACCCGTTGATCCGTTTTGCCACCGGTGATCTGTCGGCGATCATGCCCGGAGAGTCTCCGTGCGGGCGCACAAATATGCGTATCAAAGGCTGGATGGGTCGCGCCGATCAGACCACTAAGATCAAGGGCATGTTCGTCCGCCCCGAACAGGTGGCCGCGCTGGTCGACAAGCATGATGAAATCGTCAAGGCGCGTGTCATTGCGGCGCGACAGGGCGAGATGGATACCATGACCGTTCAGATCGAAAGCCCCTGCGAGAACGATGGTGCCTATGCAAAATCGGTGGTCGAAGTCCTGAAACTGAAAGGCGCGATTGAAGTTGTGGCGCCGGGCTCATTACCAAAAGATGGCTTGGTGATCGAGGATCAGCGCGTTTATGAATAGGGATCTGCGGCGAACATAGCCGCAGTTTTTGTTAGTCCGCCCACTGGTGTTTCTTAGAGTTTTAGTCGATTAAAGGCAGACCCTACGGGATTCTCAGTCAGACGCCATGGCCGAAGTCGAATATTCAGAACACGGAACGCATAATCGCGGCGCACTAGGCACACGCTTTGTGGGCGGCATTGCCTATGTCGTGGCAGCCGCCTGTCTGTTGCCAATGGTGGCGGTTGTTCTGGCGGCGGTGACCGGTGGCACCGACACAATTTCCCATTTGTTAGAGACTGTTTTGCCTGGCTATGCGCTGACCACGGTGATCCTGGTGGTGCTGGTCGCAGCAGGGACGTTTTCGATTGGCGTCGGCGCTGCGTGGCTGGTCACGATGACCCGCTTTCCCGGAGTGCGGTGGCTGGAAATCGCTCTGGTCCTGCCGCTGGCCTTTCCGGCTTATGTGCTGGCCTATGCCTATACCTTCATTCTGGATCACCCCGGAATCGTTCAGACCACGCTGCGGGATGTGACCGGCTGGGGCCCGCGCGACTATTGGTTCCCCGAGATTCGCTCGACCGAGGGTGCGGCGGTGATGTTGATCCTGGTGTTGTATCCCTATGTCTATTTGCTGGCGCGCGCGGCGTTTCTGCAGCAAAGCGCCACGGCCTTTCTGGCGGCCCGGGCGCTGGGCAACGGCCCCTGGCATGCCTTTTGGCGCGTATCCCTGCCGATGGCACGCCCGGCGATTGCGGGGGGCGTCTTGCTGGCGGTTATGGAAACCATCGCCGATTTCGGCACAGTCGCCTATTTTGGAGTGCAGACTTTTGCCACTGGCATCTACACAAGCTGGTTTTCCATGGCTGATCGCGCTGCTGCGGCGCAACTCGCCCTTTGTCTGTTGGGTTTTGCGCTTGTCATGGCCGTGGCCGAGCGGACACAGCGCGGCAAAGCCAAATACTATCAGGCAGGCAAGCGCCACGCAGGTCTGCCAGCGGCGCAACTCAAGGGATGGCAATCACTTGCGGCATTTCTGCTATGCGCAATTCCCGTCCTGTTCGGATTTCTTCTGCCTGTGGTTATCCTGGTGCAGATGGGGTTGGAATCCGAGCAGAACCTGCTGTCGCGCCGATATATCGGGTTCATACAAAACTCGCTGACACTGGCGGGGGCTGCGGCGGTTATCACCGTCAGCGCGGCGATTTCGATAGGATTCTTCCAACGCCTGCGCCCCGGGCGCGGGTCCGCCATGGCGGCTTATGTGGCGCGGTTGGGCTATGCGGTGCCGGGTGGCGTGATCGCCGTGGGGCTGATCGTCCCCTTTGCGGGATTCGACAACGCACTGGATGCGTGGATGCGCCAAACCTTTGGTATCTCGACCGGACTGCTGGTCACTGGATCCATCTGGTTGTTGATCGCGGCCTATATGGTGCGCTTTTTGGCCGCCGCGCTCAGCGCCTATGAAGGTGGGCAGAGTACCGTTCACGCCAATATGGATGCCGCCGCGCGGTCACTGGGTCAAACCCCGTTAGGAACGCTGCGCCGGGTACATCTGCCGATCCTTACGCCTTCATTGCTGACGGCACTGTTGATTGTCTTTGTGGATGTGATGAAAGAGCTGCCCGCGACCCTGATCATGCGGCCTTTTAACTTCGACACGCTAGCAGTGCAGGCCTATCGTCTGGCCTCGGATGAGAGGCTTGAAGGTGCAGCGGTTCCGTCGCTGGTTATTCTGGCTGTCGGGTTGCTGCCGGTGATCTTGATTTGCCGTCAGGTTGGGCGCAGATAGCGGGCGGGCGATCCAAAAATACAACACCTTGATGCCAGTGGGCTTGATTCGACGGCGATTTCCGGCAAGGCTTGTCATATGAACATGCAGCCTCCCAGCCGGTTCGGGTCCGGCTCTGCCCAGATGCCGGTCGCGTTTGACCGGCGCGAGATGTCTCAAATCCTGTCTGTTTATGGCCGAATGGTTGCTGCCGGTGAATGGCGCGACTACGGAATCTCGAACCTGCGGGATATGGCGGTGTTTTCGATCTTTCGGCGCACGGCGGAACATCCCATTTACAGGGTCGAGAAGCACCCGCGTCTGCGGCTACGTCAGGGCATGTATTCCGTGGTCGGCATGGATGGGCGTATTTTGAAGCGCGGGCACGATCTGCGCGCGGTTCTGAGGGTTCTGGAACGCAAGCTTATCCGTGCGGTTGACCTGGATTAGAGCCTTTTGTGCGCTGTAACCGGCCCGTCACCCTGGGCAGCGATCCGGGCAATCGCTTGATCCATCGGTTCGAGCGCGACGGCCATGTGATAGGCGTTGGCGTGAAGTAGAAGGTTTTCGGCGGCAACCCAGGCAACATGGCCTTTCCAGAACAGCAAGTCTCCGCGCCGTGCGGGATCGCCCTCGGGCACCGATCCACCAACTTCGCGTTCCTGATCGCCGCTGTCTCCGGGACAAGGAACGCCGCAGGCGAGCAGTGCGAGCTGCACGAGGCCCGAGCAATCCAGCCCGAATCGACTGTTACCACCCCAAAGATAAGGGGTGCCGAGAAAAAGTTCGGCCGCGGTAACGGGATCGGTCAGCAGGGAATAGGCGGGCACGGCATGCACCCCCGGAATGAACCCGATTGGCGTTTCCAGAAACCCGCTCTCCTCAGACAGAGCCCTGATTTTGCTTCCAAAGCTCAGCGAGGTCAGATCGCGGCTTTTAATATCGGGCTTCTCATAGGCATGGGTCGAAGCGGCGACGATCCAGTGAGTCTGTGGCTCAATTGGTCCCAGATGGTCCGTCGCCACCCATCCGGTATAGCCGTCCTTGCTGGCTGAGATCTCGCTCCAGCCGTTTTGGTCGTCCAAAACAGTGACCGTGTCGCCGAACAATAATTGCCGGTCGCGCGGACCGTCAGGGTGGCGCAGCAGGTCTATGACCGGTTGAATGATGCGCGCCTGAGTCATAGGCCAAGGATCTCTGGCAAAGCACCCAGAAGGGCACGCGGGCCTTGGCCCAAACCACCCTTGCTGCGACCGGGTTCCTTACTGCGTTGCCACGAATAGATGTCAAAATGCATATAGCGACTTTCGGCAGCGAACCGGCGCAGGAACAGTGCCGCGGTGATAGAGCCTGCAAATCCACCAGAAGGCGCATTGTCGAGGTTAGCGATGCCGGGTTCGATCATCGCTTCATAGGGGTCATGAAAAGGCATACGCCAGACCGGATCAGCGGCAGCCCGGCCAGCATGCGCCAGCACGTCCGCGGCTTTGTCGTCATCGGTATAAAACGGGGCCAGATCAGCGCCCAATGCAACCCGGGCCGCGCCAGTCAAAGTGGCCATCGAGATGAGCAGGTTTGGTGCCCCTTCATGCGCCAGAGCAAGGGCATCGGCCAGCACCAACCGACCCTCGGCATCAGTGTTGTTTATCTCAACCGTTAGCCCATTGCGCGCCGTCAGGATGTCGCCGGGGCGGAAAGCATTGCCCGCTACTGCGTTTTCGACCGCCGGGATCAGGACCCGTAATTGCACCTTCAGATCCAGCGCCATGATCATACGGGCCAGACCCAGCACATTGGCCGCTCCGCCCATATCTTTTTTCATCAACCCCATCGAAGCACCGGGTTTCAGATTCAGGCCGCCGGTATCGAAACAGACCCCTTTCCCAACTAATGTTAGTTTTGGCCCGTGGTCACCCCAGTTCATCTCGATCAGACGCGGGGCCTGTTCGGCAGCACGCCCGACCGCGTGGATCATCGGAAAATTCTGTTCCAGCAACGCATCGCCTGTGATGACCGAGATGTCTGCGCCGTGTTCCAGTGCCAGTGCCTCAACCGCGTGTTGTAATTGCACCGGGCCCATGTCCGAAGCGGGTGTGTTGACCAGATCCCGTGTCAATGCCTCGGCATTGGCCATGATTTCGATCCGCCGGGCATCTACGCCCTCGGGCGCGATCAGCGTGGCGTTAGCCGGGCTTTGCGCTGCATAGCGATCAAAGGCATATCCCGTCATCAGCCAGCCCAGGCATTCAGCCTCAAGCACATCTGCGGGAACGCCCGAGGCGATATGATAGGTGCCCTTGGGCAGCGATTCTGCGGCAGCGGCTAGCGGAAATCGCTTGCGTACCCGTTTTGCCGCGCTGCCATATCCCGCCATGGCAAACTGCGGATTACCATCTGTGCCGGGCACCAGAAGTGTTTGACCCAGAGCTCCGGAAAACCCATCGGCCGCAACCCAAGCTCGGATATGATCCGGCTGATCGGTCAGCCAGCTTTCAAAATCTGATTGCTCTAACACATGTAGTGGCAGCGATGGGTCGGAGGCAGGGGCGAAGGACAGGGTCATGCGTGTCTCGGCTGGTTGGATTTTCGCCCAGACTATCTGTCTGCGGCGCACTCGCAACCCCCTCTCAGATAGATAGATCTTGTTGGTCCCAGACGGCAGTCAGCGATCGCTCGCCCACCCGGATCAGGCGGCTCAGAGTCGCCCCTGTCGCGACCGCATCGCCAGCGTCGACAGTACAGGCTACATCGCCTGCCACACGTGCCAGTGCTGTCATGCCGATTTGCTCGGATATGGCTACGAGAGATTTTGCGCATTTGCGCAGCCCGGCCCAATCGCGTTGCCGCCAAAACCGTTCACAATTCGACAGCCGCAACGCCAGTTCTTCAACCGTGCGGCACAGCACGTCCATGGCGTTGGTGTCGCCGAGCTGATTGTACAGGCTGCTCAGGCGGTCCGGGTCCAGACGCACGGGTTCCTTCTGTTCCAGTGTGATAATCTTGTCCACCACATTCACCCCAATTGAAATGCCCCCACGGCACAGTCAGAGATTGGCGGCAAAATACTTTGCAAAACCTTGCACCGGTTCAAAAGAATGGGTCGAATTTTCTGAGAATTCAGGCTTCCACGCGGTTCTGTGGGCAAAACCGGGCGAGAGTCCGGTCACACCTCTTGCGTTGACGCTCACTTGCTGCCAGTACCATAGAAACCGGACAGAGAAGGACAGGATCATGCCGATTACCACTGACGAGCTGGCCGCTGCCCGTACCGCCTGGGGCGATGGGTTGATTGCGATCTCCAAAGCTTTTGAAGACGGTGGGATCGATGCGGCCCGTTCCGTTGCCGAGGGTGTTCTGGATGCGGCATACGGCTATAATCTGGGTCCGGTCCTGTTCAAACCAACTATGGCATCCGGAGATCAAACCTTTCGCCCGACTCGCCACGGTGCACTGGCCTATTTTGTCGGTCACGATGCCGAATTTCCACTTGATGGCGGTTTCGGAATCAAGGGTTGGCGCGAAATGGCAAGTGAGACATCGGCCAGCTTCGTCGAAGGCGATGTCGCCATGTGGATGGGCAAGGTCATTCTGACGGATAGCCAAGGTAACATCACGCAAGTCGACAAAAGCTTCGGCTACAAAAAAGACGCTGACGGAGTGCTTCGCATCGTGCTGCACCATTCGTCGCTGCCTTACCAGCCGCCGGCCTAATCCTGCGGGCCATACGATCGGGCCTCTGAAATTACGTCGATTTTTTGATATGTTTCCGATGATGTTGTCAGAATTGGATCGAGCTCATGAAATTGATTAAACGCATTCTCGTCACCCTACTGGTGATCATTCTGGCGCTTGTCGGAGTATCATATCTTTTGCCTGGTCAAGCCGAGGTGTCCCGCAGCATCACAATCGACGCACCAGCCTCGGCGATCTTTCCCTATGTGAATTCGATGCAGGAGACCGAGAAATGGTCCCCCTGGCTGTCCCGAGACCCCGAAACCAAGCTGAGCTATAGTGGCCCGGAAGCGGGCGTCGGAAACACGCTGAACTGGGCCTCGGACAACCCGCAGGTGGGAATCGGCTCGCAGGAAATCACCGAGAGCACCACGGATCAGTCTGTGCAAACTGCACTGGATTTTGGCCCGATGGGGGCAGCCACCGCCTCGTTCCATTTGCGGCCAGAAGGATCAGGCACACAGGTTACCTGGGGATTCGTATCCGACCTTGGTATGAACCCCATGTCCCGCTGGATGGGCCTAATGATGGACAATTGGGTCGGCGGAGATTACGAGCGCGGGTTGGAGAATTTGAAGACGCTGGTTGAGGGACAGGGGTGAAGGATCAGGCAGGAGGCATCTCTCTGATGACTGCTTTGAGGCCATACCAGAAACGATTGATGAACTGTACGTGCGCTCATAGCAGTCCATTTGCCGCGCAGGAGTTTGAGTTCAAGCCATCGTGCAGCGCAAATAGCCGCCGCTGATGCGGTGTTCAACTCGGTTCAGGCCCATACAGAACGGGGCGTGGATCGTTTGGTCCTTCGCTTCAACGCCATTTGTAGTACCTACCATTTTGACGACAGCTTAATCGGGGCGACCACCGACAACCCGTCTGTTATTGAATATCAAATCGTGAAGACCGTAGGTTCGAATGTGCAAGTTGGTTTCTCGAAAGCCACAGATTCGATTTTGATGCTCTGAACATTTGGAAAGGTGTGTTTATGAGGCGAACGGTATTGATGTTAGCTGTTTTGGCATTAGCGGGATGCGCTTCAACCACCACTCCTCCATCAGCACCTATTCCAAACCCCGGTCGCGCGAGCGCGCCCGTCAGTTCACAACAGGCACAAATAAGGTTCCGTCAGGTCGCCTCACGAATAGAACCTGTGGCAGAACGAGAATGCCGCCGCCGCACTAAGAATGTGAATTGTGATTTTTTGATCCGCATTGATCCAGACAAAAAAGCACCCTCAAACGCGTATCAGAGTTTAAGCAAGTCGGGGCGCCCCGTTATCACAATGACTCAAGCGCTGATACGGAATGTAAACAACACTGATGAACTTGCATTTGTTATGGCGCATGAGGCCGCTCACCACATTCAAGGGCATTTGGCGCGACAGGCCCAAAATGCGGCGGCTGGTGCGGTGCTTTTGGCCGGTCTAGCAACAATTGCGGGGTCAGGGCCGAATGACATTGCCGCAGCACAAGACATTGGAGCCTTTGTTGGCGGCCGCAGCTATTCAAAGAACTTTGAATTGGAAGCTGATCGACTAGGCACTGTAATAGCCTACAAAGCGGGTTATGATCCACTCAAGGGTGCGCTGTACTTCGCACGAGTTCCTGATCCTGGTGATCGCTTTCTGGGGACGCATCCCCCAAACTCTCAAAGATACCATGCGGTAAAAGCGACAATGTCCCAGATCGGTGGCTGACCAACTGGTGCTGGATAGGCAATGGCAACGCATGCACAGGGCGGCTTTGCCCCGCAATATTGCCATCTCTGCCCGTCCACAAAATAATAAACCCCACTGGCGGTGCAGCGGGGTTTAATAGAGTCATAACCAACTGGCGAAGGTTACCCCTTCTTCAGAACTTCACGGCCCAGCAATTCTGCAATTTGAACAGCGTTCAAAGCCGCGCCTTTGCGCAGGTTGTCCGAAACGCACCACAGGTTGATGCCATTCTCAACCGTCGAATCCTGACGGATGCGGCTGATGAACGTGGCGAAATCGCCCGCACATTCGATGGGCGAGACGTAACCACCGGCTTCACGCTTGTCGATTACCATGATGCCCGGTGCTTCGCGCAGGATGTCGCGGGCTTCGTCTTCGTCGAGGAACTCTTCGAACTCGATATTCACCGCCTCGGAGTGGCCAACGAATACCGGAACGCGAACGCAGGTTGCGGTGACCTTGATCGACGGATCGACGATCTTTTTGGTCTCGACAACCATCTTCCACTCTTCCTTGGTCGAGCCGTCTTCCATGAAGACGTCGATTTGAGGGATGACGTTGAAAGCGATCTGTTTCTGGAACTTCTTCGGCTCAACCTCGGTCGTGGGATTATAGATGGTCTTGGTCTGATCCCAAAGCTCATCCATGCCTTCCTTGCCGGCTCCCGACACCGATTGATAGGTCGAGACGACCACGCGCTTAATGCGTGCACGGTCATGCAGCGGCTTCAGCGCGACCACCATCTGCGCGGTCGAGCAGTTTGGGTTGGCAATGATGTTTTTGTTTTTATAGTCGTGGATCGCCTCGGGGTTACATTCCGGCACGATCAGCGGAATGTCCGGGTCATAGCGATAGAGCGAGCTGTTATCGATCACCACGCAGCCAGCCGCTGCCGCCTTGGGGGCGTAAACCTTTGTGGCCTCGGAACCCACGGCAAACAGCGCCATGTCCCAACCAGTGAAATCGAATGTGTCCAGATCTTTGGTAGTGAGCGTCTTGTCGCCAAATGTCACCTCAGTACCCAGCGAACGACGGCTTGCCAGAGCAGCAAGTTCATCGACAGGGAACTGGCGTTCCGCCAGGATGTTCAGCATTTCGCGGCCCACGTTGCCCGTGGCGCCGACGACTACGACGCGATAGCCCATTTCATGTCTCCAAAGTTAAGGACGCGCGTTCATAGCCGCGTTGCGGCAAAGAAAAAAGAGGGGTTTCGGCTTATTTCACCCCGTCACACCGATTTGACACAGTTCAGTACCGTTCAGGGTTGTTTCAGCAACGATCGATAAACCTCGATAATCGCCTGCGCTTCGCCTTCGATTCGAAAATTCTGTTCGACATGGGCGCGGGCGACTTGCCCGGCGGAAGCCAGCGCTGCGCGGTCCTGCACCATATCCTCCAGCGCGTCGGCCAGTGCAGGGGCATTGTCTTTCTCGACCAGTCTTCCGGTCTCACCATCCTTGATTTGCGCACTGAACGCTCCGACCCCGTGACTGGCTATGGCGGGCACGCCCGAGGCCATCGCTTCAAGCGGTGTAAGGCCGAACCCTTCGTGCCGTGCGGGCGCAACGAACAGATCGAGCGCGCGATAGGTCTCGACGATCTCATCCCAGGGGCGCTCACCTAGAAAATGAACGCGGTTGCCCAGCCCGGCGTCCTGCAGCTTTTGCTCCTGCTCAGCCTGAAACGCCTCAAATTCGTTGGTGGTACGCCCGGTGAAGATCACATGCGCATCGGGGTGATTAGGCAGCACCTTCAGGGCGGCATCGACCAACAAGTCGACCCCTTTCTGAGGGCGGATGCGGCCAAAGCAGCCGATCAACAACCCGTCTGGCAGGCCAAGCTTTTGGCGCAGGGCGTGTTTGTCCTCGGCGGGGTGAAATAGCTCGGTGTTGACGCCATGCATGATGACAGTAGCGGGATGCTCCAGAAAGGAAGCGGCCTGAGGCGTCGTCGCGATCAACGCGTCCATTTTCGAAATCAGCCGCTTGGTGAACCCGGAATGATCACGTTGCGCGGCTGAGGTGAATAGCAGTTTGTAGTTGCGTCGAAGCACCGAACGCAAGACCAGACCCATCAACATCTCGGTATTCCGGCGTGCATGCCAGACGCGTTTTCGATTGGGCAGAAACAAAAGTTTCCAGAGTCTGATATGCGGCAAATCATCAGGTAGACCCGGGCCGGTGGCACGGATGCCGATCATTTTCTGCTGGATTGGCAGCAGTCGGATCACCGTCGTTGTCACGCCCGACAGGGAATGCTTCAGATTGGGTGCAATCACCTCAATGTCCTGCACGGGCGGTCTCCGGTTTCAGTCCACGCTGTCCCGACTGAATAGATAGATCAAGCAGCCAATGGCAAGAGTGACCGCGAAAAAGCCGAAGATCGCCGTATAAGGTGCTGAGGGGCTGATCCCGGCGCTGGCCGCATGGATGCGCCCGGTGGCAAATTGCGCCAGACCGACGCCGCCGACGCCAAAAAGGTTCAGCAGGGTCACGCCCCGCCCGACCAGATGCGGCGGCACGAAGGCCCGGCCATGGGCCATGATCACCGGAAAACTGGCGCCCAGAAAGCCGATCACCGCCAACAGCAGCACCGAGACCCAAACGCCGCTGTTAATCCACAGGCACAGCAGGCCCAGTGCTGCGACTCCCAAGGTATTACCGCCCAGGATCACCCATTTCCGGGTGCCCAGGATACGGTCCAGCGGCCCATAGGCGAAGGTTCCCGCGATCATCGCGGCCCCCATGATCAACGTTGCCGTCCCGATCTGAGCGGTGCTGAGCCCGAACACGTCATTCAAATACGGCCCGGCCCAAAGCCCTCGGATCGCACCCGATGGCGCATAAGACACAAGCATGAGCGGCAGAATGGTCCACAGCGCAGGTTCTTTCAGCAGGTCCAGAAGTGATCCTTTTTGCTCGGTTTTTACCTTTTCAGGGTCATGCACCGTCAGCCAGATCCCTGCAGCCACCGCAGCAGAGATAATCGCCAGACCGGCCAGCGTAGCGCGCCAGCCCATCAGCTCGACCGCCAGCGCCGTGGGGTATGAGGCGACCAGATTGCCGACAGATCCCACGCCCAGCATCACGGCGGCGAGCGTGGCGAATTTGGCAGGTGGAAACTCTCGTGCAAAGATATAGTAGGATGCCATCAGAACCGGCGAGCATCCTACCCCGATCAGCGCCATGGCGAGCGCCACATGGAACGGGGTCGTTGCGACCGCGAACAGGCCAGCCCCGCCAGCCCCGCCGATCAGTAGCAGCACCGCAGAACTGCGCCGAGGACCGACGCGGTCCAGTGCCCAGCCCACCGGAATCTGCATCGCCGCAAAGATTAGAAACCAAAGACCTGAGGCAAAGGCGAGGTCTTCGGGTGTTGCGCCGATATCGCGTCCCAGATCGGTGCTTAAAACTGCCAGAAAAGCGCGGAAAAACTGGCTGAGTACATAGGCCAGACACAAGATCACCAAACCTGCCTGCATTTCTTGACCTATTGTCTAGCTGCCTCGCCCCGATGCTTGGCACGCCGCGTTGATCGGCACAAGTGCCATGATTGAATCGATTGGGGCGGACATTCTTCACAATTGAGCTATCATCACTGCAGATTTTGGATTTTCCGAGTGTGTTATGACCCTCTCAGACTCTGTATTTTATGACTCCGTCCCCATTTCGGACAATTTCCTCAGCCTCAGTGACCCCGCGCAGTTCACACCTTTGCCCGAGACATGGGTGCTGGGCGTCGCCGATATCGTAGATTCTACCGGTGAAATCGCGCGGGGCCGGTACAAGACCGTCAACATGGTGGGGGCGGCCGTGATTTCAGGCATGATCAATGCGCTGGGCGGGCGCATATTCCCGTATGTCTTCGGTGGTGATGGTGCTGGATTCGCCGTATCGGGTGAGGATGCCGAGATCGCGCGGGATACGCTGGCAACATTGCAAAGCTGGGCCGAAACGGAATTCGCAATCACTCTGCGTGCAGCGCTGGTTTCGGTGGCCGACATCCGCGCCGCTGGACGTGATCTGCGTGTTGCTCGCTTTGCGCCGTCCACCGGCGTTGACTATGCGATGTTTACCGGCGGGGGACTGGCCTGGGCCGAGGCTCAGATGAAATCCGGGCAACTTGTTGTTCAACCAGCCGGACCTGACGCGCAGCCCGATCTGACCGGCCTATCCTGTCGTTGGTCCAACAGTCCAGCGAGGGTTGGTCAGATCGTTTCACTGGTTATTCAGCCTACATCAGAGTCTAATGAGGCTGAATTCGCCGCCCTGACTCAATCCATCCTGTCCGTCGCCGAAGGGCTAGAACGCGCCGGTCACCCGGTTCCGGCCAAAGGACCTCCGATGAGTTTCCCTCCGCCCGGCGTCGATATCGATGCCCATGTCTCACGCGCGGGTCGGAATCTTCTGATGCAGAAAACACGCTTGATGATCGGGAATATGTTGATCGGCTTGTTGTTCAAAACCGGGATGCGCCTGGGTCAATTCGAACCCAAGCATTACAAAGAGATGGTCAGTCGCAACGCTGATTTCCGAAAGTTTGATGACGGTCTGAAAATGACGCTGGATTGTGACTCGAGCACGTTGGAAAAGCTCACTCAGATGCTGGAAGACGCGCAAACAAAAGGCAAAATCAGATATGGCATGCACGCCCAGCAAGAGGCGATGATGACCTGCTTTGTTCCCTCGGCCATGCGCGACGACCATGTGCACTTTGTTGACGGGGCCTCGGGGGGATACGCGCAGGCTGCAGCGTCAATGAGGGCCTAAAGCCCTCGAGCGATTTCTGTGATCACGTCATAGGCCATCATCACGTCCTGTTCTGTGGTTTCAAACTGACCGGCCTGAAAGCGGATGACCAGATCGCCATCCACGCGGGTCTGTGTCAGGTAGATCCGCCCATCATCATTGATTGCATTCACCAGCCGCAGGTTCAGATCATCCAGATCGTCGGCCCCATCCGGCTCGTATCGGAAGGTCCAAAGAGACCACATTGGAGGCGTCACGATCCGAAAATCCGGCTCTGCTGCTAAACGGTCATGCAGCGCGCGCGACCAATTGACGTGATTCCGCAGCCGTTCGCGCAGCCCCTCCAGCCCATAGGTGCGGATGACGAACCACAGTTTCAGCGCGCGGAACCGACGTCCCAATGGCACCGACCATTCCGAGTAATTGATGATCCCGTCCTTGCCGTGGGTTTTCAGATATTCCGGGCTGATCGCAAGCGTCCGGACCAGATCATCGGGGTTTTTCAGGAAATGCGCACAGCAATCGAATTGCACGCCCAGCCACTTATGGGGATTGAATACAATGCTGTCGGCCTGATCGATTCCCGGCCAGTAGTGACGATATTCGGGGCAGATCATCGCCGACCCCGCCCAGGCTGCATCGACATGGGTATAAAGGCCGTATTTCTGTGCGATCGCCAGGCAGTGATCCACTGGATCAGTTGCCCCGGTTCCGGTCCCTCCAACACAAAGGATCACGCCCGCCGGGTGGAAACCAGACTCTAAATCTGATTGAATCGCTGCTTCAAGCGCATCGGGGTTCATTCCACGCCAATCACCTTGCACGGGGATGCGCACCAGATTGTCCTGTCCAATCCCCGCAACCCAGATGGCGCGGTCGATTGAGGTATGAACCTCGGAAGAGCAATAAATGCGCAGTGGCTTTTGACCGAACAGCCCCAGCGTGTTGCCCTGCCAGTTCATCGCCTTCTCGCGCATGGTCAGCACAGCCGCCAATGTCGCAGATGACGCCGAATCCTGAATGACCCCGGCAAAACCTTTGGGCAGGTCCAGCGCTTCGCGCAGCCAGTCCATCATTCGTGTTTCCATCTCGGTTGCGGCGGGCGAGGTCTGCCACAGCATACATTGCGGCGCGATGGCGCTGGCCAGGAACTCGGCCAGAACAGACGGGGCCGAGGCGTTCGAATTGAAGTAGGCGAAGAACCGAGGGTGTTGCCAATGGGTAATGCCGGGCATCACGATTTGTTCGAAATCATGAAAGATGTCCTCGATCGGCTCGCCCTGCTCAGGGGGATGCGCGGGCAGAGCGTTCAGGATATCGCCCGGCTCGGTCCGGGCGCGCACGGGCTTGTCGCCCACCGTCAGGTGATAGTCTTGCGTCCACTCGGCAACCTTCTTGCCCCAATCGGAGAATTCATTCCATTTCATCTTATCCGCCTCGGTAGCCTTTTTGTCAGTATCATATGCTAAACAAGTTAAGTAAAGTCCAGTAAACGAAACTCAACCACAACCAACGTTCTATTGCGAAATATTTGGAATTGCGCGAAAATTCCATATGTCAAAGAACTTACCACAGACGTCCCGATCATTGCCGATAGCGTTGTTGCGCGCTCGGGAAAAGGTGATGGGGCCTATTCGTGGTGTGCTAACGGATGCTGGCGTCACCGAGCAACAATGGCGCGTTCTGCGCGTTTTGCAGGAAGAAGGACCTCAGGAGCCTACTCAGATCGCCGAGCGCGCCTGCCTCTTGTTGCCCAGCCTGACGCGCATTCTGAAAAAGCTCGAAGACAGCAAGCTGATCATGAGGCGGCCGGATACCAAAGACCGCCGCCGACAGATTGTCGAAATCAGCGAGAATGGGTTGCAAATTATCGACGCAAATCTGGCGGAAATGTTGGAGCTGGCGGAATACACCCGCTCTTTGCTCGGGGCAGAGCAGCACGAGAAGTTGCTGGACCTTCTGGTAGAGCTTCACCAGCTGGAAGGCTGAGCGCAATGCTCAGAACAGGCTCTAACCAAACTGCTTGTCGTCGTTCAGACCTCGTTCAGGGCCCCAAACGATAAGCATTGTGGGCGGAGAAGGTAATATTCGTTGCCCGTAGATGGTTCGCGTCGTAGCCTCATCCTTACCTTTAACAAACGGTTCAATGCAGATGGATGGGCCCAAACCGCCAGAACCGGCACCGCCTGCACATATTGCAAAGCAGGATTTGAGCGAGCGAGTGGGCGCGCGTGTACGCCGGGCGCGTCAAATGCGAGGCATCCCGCGCCGGATCCTGTCTGAGAACTCGGGCGTTTCCCCACGCTATTTGGCGCAGCTTGAGGCGGGTGAGGGCAACATCTCGATCGGCGTGTTGCACCGTGTCGCACAGGCACTGGATTACAAAGCCGAATGGTTGATTGGTGAAGATGATCCGTGGGATTCGGATGCTTTGCAGATAGTTGAGCTTTTCCGACAAGCCAGCGACGATGTCAAAGATAGTGTCAGGCGTGCATTGCAACCACACCCAGATGAGGATGCACGTGCGCATCGGGTTTGTCTGATTGGATTACGCGGAGCGGGTAAGTCAACTCTTGGCGCTATGCTGGCTGCCGCACAAAGACTGCCGTTTGTTGAACTCACAGCCATGATTGAAGAGATGGCCGGCATGCCCATGTCTGAAGTGATGGCGTTCTACGGGCAAGAAGGGTATCGCAATCTGGAAGCGCAGGCGCTGGATCGGGTGATTGCAGAGCATGATCGGGTCGTGCTGGCAGTCGCGGGCGGGATCGTATCAGAGCCTTCGACCTATGCGACCCTGCTTGGCCGGTTTCACACCATCTGGCTGCGCGCGTCACCGACCGAGCATATGGACCGCGTGCGCGCCCAAGGCGACGAACGCCCGATGGCTGGAAATCCCAAGGCGATGGAGCAGCTCAAGAACATATTGGCCAGTCGCGAGGCTTTGTATGGGCGGGCAAATGCGCAGCTGGATACATCGGGCAGGGCGCCCCATGTTTCGCTGAACGAGCTGCGCCTACTGATTGAGGAACAAGGTTTCCTGATCGAAAAATTGGGTTCTATTTAGGATCTTTCAGCCAATCCTTTTCAAATTCCACCCCGTCCAGTTCCGCAAATCGCCGTACCCGGTCCAATTCGGCCTGCAGGCGGCGGGTTCTTGCGTCAGACCAACGCACCGACCGTTCTGGCCATACGGATCGGACTTGCAACAGTCCACGGTCTCGCTGGGCCTTCATGTCGATGCGTCCGATCAACCGGTGCCCTTCAAGCAACGGAAAGACATAATAGCCGTAGGTACGCTTGGGTTCGGGTACGAACACCTCGATCCGATAGTGGAATCCGAACAACCGCTCGGCCCGGTTCCGGTCACGCAACATAGGGTCAAAAGGGCTGAGAACTCTGATCCGGCCCGGCGCATCGGGCAGCTCTGTAGCGTGTTCACATAGACCGGTGCGGGCGAACACTTTTCGTTCCCGCCCGTCTGCGCATTCGACGCAGATCTCTTCGATTTCACCCTGTGTTAGAGCCTGTTGGCACCAGGATTTTGCCTCGGCAGCGCTTACTGTATCCCAGAACGCGGCAAGCTCTCCCGATGTGGCGAACCCCAGCCGGTCGAGTGCGGCGTTACACAACCAATCCACAGTTTCATTTGCGTCGCAATGCAAATTGCCGGGGCAAAGTTGAGTTTCTATAACCCGCTCTGTCAGGTCATAGCGTTTCTGGAACCCATCGCGTCCAACCACGGTCAGCGCGCCGGATCGCCAGAGATATTCCAGCGCGGTCTTGGATGGATGCCAGTCCCACCAACCGCCAGATCCCTTTTTCTCGTCTTTTCCGACATCGGACGAGCCAACCGGACCATGGTCGCGGATATGTTGTAGGACGGTTTCGAACTTTTGCTCAAACCCGTCACGCCGCCAGTTCTTCCAGCGGGCTTTCAGCATCTCTGCATCCCGCAGGAACCGCAGATGCCAATGGCGATAGAATTCCATCGGGATCACCGCGGCGTCATGTGTCCAATGCTCAAACAGCGCGCGGTCGCGTTCATAGAGGTGTTTGAGGTGGCGCGCACGATAGCTTGGCTTGCGCGCATAAAGGATCATGTCATGCGCGCGGGCGACGGTGTTGATACTGTCGAGCTGGACAAATCCCAAACGATGGATCAGCTGCAACAGGTCTTCGCCTTTGGAGCCACCAGCGGGCTGCTCCAGAAGCGCATGCCGATCCATGAACAGCGCTCGCGCCGCGCGGTTGTCCAGACGTTGCAGCGCCATCTGGCGTTATCGCCGTTTCAGCGTGTCGCCATAGCTGATCTTGGGGGTCAGGGTAACGCGGGTTTCAACCTCGGATTCCGGATCGGCCAACTTCGCCGCAATGATCTCGGCCGCGGTGCGCCCAATCTCGGTCCGGCAGGCATCCATCGTGGCCAGCTTGCGCGGCAGCCCCTGCAGCAGCTCTACATTGTTGAATCCGGCTAAACCGATCTGACCGGGCACGTCGATCCCTTGATCCAGCAAATACAACAGCCCACCCGCACCGATCATATCGTTGGAATAATACAGAAAATCCAAATCAGGCGATCGTTCCAGCATCGCTTGTGTCATCTCGCGCCCCTTGGCCAGCGCCGAGCCACCCGAATAAAATTCACGGTCCTCGATCTCGATCCCGTGCTTGCCCAGCACTTCGGTGAAGCCTTCGAACCGTTTGCGTGCACGGTGATCCAGAGGCATCTTGGTGCCCATAAACCCGATATGCTCATAACCCGCCTTCAGGATTGCCTGCGCCATCTCGCGCCCGGCGCGGCGGTGTGAGATTCCCACCATCGCATCCACCGGCTTGCCATCGGTATCCATGATCTCGACCACTGGTATGCCGGCGGAATCCAGCATGGCGCGCGCGGCTTCGGTATGCTCCAGCCCGGCAATGATCACGCCTGAGGGCCGCCACGAGAGCATCTCGTACAGCACTTTTTCTTCTTTTTCTGGCAGATAGTCCGTGACGCCAACCACCGGTTGCAGTTCAGTATCTTCCAGCACCTGATTGATACCGGTTAGAACTTCGGGGAAGACCATATTTGACAATGACGGGATGATCACAGCGACCAGATTCACCCGGCTTGACGCCAATGCTCCCGCGATCTTGTTGGGCACATATCCCAGCTCTTTTGCGGCGGCTAAAACACGGGTACGGGTGGCATCCGACACATCCCCGCGATTACGTAGCACCCGGCTAACGGTCATTTCGGATACTCCGGACGCTTCCGAGACATCACGAAGGGTAAGCGGGCGTTTTGTTTCTGTTGTCACCGAGATACCTGCATTGTTTGTTTGGCCGATGGTAGCGTGAACAGGGCGAATTGTTCAACTGTTGTGCAAAGCCCATGACAATCTGAAAAAACCCCGCTAGAGAAAACGGCGCGCGGCCCCGTGGCTCAACTGGATAGAGCAGCCCCCTCCTAAGGGGCAGGTTGCAGGTTCGAATCCTGCCGGGGTCGCCAAGCTTTTCTGAACGTACCCGATTAAATGCGTTACAGATCAAGCGTTCTAATTCTCTGCCTTTTGGGAGACGAAGGAATTATACCCTCGTCACTTCTTGCCGGGTGTGCCGTCGAATTTCTTTTCGATGTCGCTCCAACAGTCGATGTAATCGTCCTGCAGTGGTGCCTCATTGGCGGCGAACGCTGTGAGATGCTGCGGAAAGCGGGTTTCGAACATGAAGGACATGGTGTTTTCCAGCTTGTCTGGCCCTAGGTTTGAATTCGACGCCTTTTCAAAGGCTTCGCGATCCGGTCCATGGGGCAGCATCATGTTGTGCAGACTCATACCACCGGGAACAAAGCCCTGCGGTTTAGCATCATATTGGCCGTAAATATTGCCCATCAGTTCGGACATGATGTTCTTGTGGTACCAAGGCGGGCGGAAGGTATCTTCCATGACCATCCAGCGCTCGCGGAACAGAACAAAGTCGATATTTGCGGTGCCGGGCTGGCCTGAAGGTGCGGTCAGAACGGTGAAGATCGACGGATCCGGATGATCGAACAGGATGGCTCCGACCGGGCAATAGGTACGCAGGTCGTATTTAACAGGTGCATAGTTGCCATGCCACGCCACCACGTCCAGCGGGCTGTGACCGATCTTGGTCTGGTGAAATTGGCCGCACCACTTGACGGTCACGGTCGAGGGCACCTCGCGGTCCTCAAACGCCGCGACCGGTGCTTTGAAATCACGCGGGTTGGCCATGCAGTTGGCACCGATCGGACCGCGGCCCGGCAGTTCGAATTTCTGGCCGTAGTTTTCACACACGAACCCGCGCGCAGGGCCTTCCAGAACCTCGACCCGATAAACAAGGCCGCGGGGTATGATGGCTATTTCCTTGGGTTCGAGTTCAATGATTCCCAATTCGGTGTAGAATCGCAGAACACCCTCTTGCGGCACCACCAGCAGTTCGGAATCAGCCGAGAAGAAGTATTCATCCTCCATCGACGTGTTCACCATATAGATATGGCTGGCCATACCGACCTGAGTGTTCACATCCCCGGCGGTGGTCATGGTGTGCATGCCCGTGACCCAGGTCGTCTGTTCACCGGTATGGGGCACCGGATCCCAGCGGTATTGGCCCAGGCTTACGACGTCGGGATCGACATTGGGGGCCGATTTCCAATAGGGCACATAAATTTTTTCATAACGGTGTGAGTGCTTTACCGACGGGCGGATACGATAGCACCAGGTGCGTTCGTTCTGATGCGATGGGGCCGTGAAGGCGGTGCCTGAAAGCTGTTCACCATAGAGGCCGTAATTGCATTTCTGCGGGCTGTTCATGCCCTGGGGCAGAGCATCAGGAAGCGCTTCGGTTTCATAATCGTTGCCAAAGCCCGGCATGTACCCTTCGTGCGGCCCTTTCAAGGATGGGGCAACTGTCATGCGTTCATTCTTGGTCAGCTCATTCATTTTGCACGTTCCTTCCGGACAGATACGATCGAATTTAATGGGTGTGGTAATAGTTGACTTTGTAACTAACAAGCGCGACGGGAAGGTATCTTCAAAAAAGATGAGTTTGATTTGCAGGAAATTGCCATAGCCTTGCACCATGTCCTTCTTCGACTGGCAAAAGGTAGTGCAACAGAGATTGTTAATTCCGGTACCTGCGGGTCAATTTTCGGGGTCAAACAGAGAAATTGACTCAGACAGGCCAAACCAGTCTGATTGTACATCAGTCAAGTGACCGGAAGTGCCAGGGGTTCAAATTTTATGGAGATTTTGGTGCCCAGGAGAGGACTCGAACCTCCACGTCCATACGGACACTAGCACCTGAAGCTAGCGCGTCTACCAATTCCGCCACCTGGGCAGGTGTCGTGGAGGGGCGTTTAAGCTGACTGGCAGTGGGCGTCAACCAGATTCGGGGGTGTTTTTGAAAGTTTTTTGATGCGTGCCCCAACTTCTGGTTAACGCGACGGATTTTCAGAGAAGCGCGGCGTTATTGCGCCTTGTTCGACGGGCTCGTGGGCGCTAGATCAATTCAGACCAAGACAGCAGGAGCGCCATCATGTCGAAACTCGTCACGATTTACGGTGGATCGGGCTTTGTCGGCCGATATATCGCGCGGCGTATGGCTGCCGAAGGCTGGCGTGTCCGCGTCGCTGTGCGGCGGCCCAATGAAGCGATGTTCGTCAGACCCTATGGCGCGGTTGGTCAGGTCGAGCCTATCTTGTGCAATATCCGTGATGACGCCTCGGTCGCTGCAGCGATGCATGGTGTGGACGCCGTGGTGAATTGCGTCGGCGTATTGAATGAGCTGGGCAAGAATGCGTTCGACGCAGTGCAGGCCGAAGGTGCCGAACGGATCGCCCGGCTGGCGGCCGCTCAGAGTATTGACCGCATGGTTCATATCTCGGCCATCGGTGCGGATCCCGAATCCGACAGCGAATATGCGCGCACCAAAGCGCAGGGCGAGGCGGGCATTTTGCAACACATGCCGGGTGCCGTCATTCTGCGCCCATCAGTCATTTTCGGCACCGAAGACCAGTTTTTCAACCGCTTCGCAGGAATGACACGGATGAGCCCGTTCCTGCCGCTCGTTGGGGCGGAAACGAAATTTCAACCTGTCTATGTCGATGATGTTGCGCAAGCGGCAGTTCAAGGCGTTCTGGGCAAAGCGTCTGCCGGTGTTTATGAACTGGGCGGGCCAGAGGTAAAGAGTTTCCGCGCCTTGATGCAGCAGATGCTCGACGTAATTCATCGCCGCCGGATCATCATCGGGATGCCTTTCTGGGCGGCGAAAATCATGGCGGGTGTGTTGGATATCGCGAAGTTCGTCAGTTTTCAGTTGTTTCCGAACAATATCCTGACTCGTGACCAACTTAAGAATCTGCGGCGCGATAATGTGGTGGCGGATGACGCTAAAGGTTTTTCGGACCTCGGGATCGAGCCCGCAACGTTGGAGTCGGTTCTGCCAGAATATCTGTGGAAATTCCGCCCCGCGGGTCAGTATGACGATATTCAGAACTCGGCCAAGAACCTGCGCATCTGATCAGCTATAGGCGATCATTAGCAGTATTGCTCCGAGGATGACCCGGTAGATCACATAGGGTGTGAAACTGACGCTACGCAGAAGCCGCATCATCAGGTTAAGCGCGAGCAGAGCCGAAACAAAGGCGAAGGCTGCGGCAATCGCGCCGTCCTTGGCCAGCTGTGTATCCGCCTCACGGATGACGTCGACCGAAAGCAGGACGCCCGAAGCGACAATCGTAGGTATCGACATCAGCATGGCAATCCGCGCACCATCTTCGCGTGTATAGCCAAGCTGACGAGCGCCTGTGATCGTAATCCCCGAGCGTGAAGTCCCCGGGATTAAGGCCAACATCTGCCACAGCCCCATGATCATTGCGTCCTTTAAGCCCCAGTCCGAACTACGTTTGGTTTGTACCCCCTTTTGATCCATCCAATACAGCACTAACCCGAAGCCAAGCATCGCCCATCCGATGACGGCGACTGAACGCAGAGCCTGCTCAAGCCCCGTCAGGTACACGATCCCGCCCGCGATGACTGTCGGGATCGTGGCGATGACCAAGCCCAGTGCCAACCGCGCCTGGGGCGTCTCAATTCGTCCTCGGATAATTTGGGGTATCCCGGCGAGGGCTTGTTTCACATCTGACCAGAAATAAAGAATAACCGCGCCAAGTGTTCCTACATGGACGGCGACATCGATTGCCAGGCCTTGATCAACCGCGCCAGTCAGGCGGGGCAGCAGGATCAGGTGCCCGGATGAAGATACAGGCAAGAATTCGGTGACGCCCTGAATGATCGCCACAAGAATCAAGTGAAAAAGGCTCATCTGCTCTGCCGGTACCGTGCTCGTTTTGTTGAGAACAATGGGTATAAGCGGGCAACGGGAAAGTGAAGTGCTCAGATAGGTCCGAATCGGAACTAAAAACACGACAAATTTCTCTGAAAAAACATCGAGCGATGCAGTTTTCTCAATATAGGTCAGTACCGTTGACTTTTCATCCAGAATGACATCACTTAAAGAACCCTGACCAAGCCAATTCATGGAGTCTGACCCGTGGCCAAGCAACCGATGCTGAAATTTGTGCAGATCGATCGTGTCATGCCTGAAAAGCGTGCCGCCAGTGACCGCAAAGAGGACTTCGATGAAATCTATGCCGAGTACGCCGCGGAGAAGGCGGCCGAACAGGCCAGCCGATGCAGCCAGTGCGGAGTGCCCTATTGCCAGTCCCATTGTCCGCTGCACAACAATATCCCTGATTGGCTGAACCTGACGGCAACCGGGCGGTTGGAAGAGGCGTATCAAACAAGCCAGGCTACCAACACTTTCCCTGAAATCTGCGGCCGCATCTGCCCACAGGACCGTCTGTGCGAAGGCAATTGCGTGATCGAGCAATCGGGCCACGGTACGGTCACCATCGGCTCGATCGAGAAATACATTACCGATACAGCCTGGGATAAAGGCTGGGTTAAACCCGTTCAGCCCCGTGCCGAGCGCGACGAAAGCGTGGGTATCATTGGCGGTGGACCCGGTGGATTGGCAGCGGCGGATATGCTGCGCCGGGCGGGTATTCAGGTCACGGTCTATGATCGTTATGACCGTGCGGGGGGGCTGCTGATGTACGGCATTCCCGGTTTCAAGCTGGAAAAGGATATCGTCCAACGCCGAAATGACCTGCTGGCAGATGGTGGTGTTGCATTTGAGCTGAACTGCGATGTGGACGCCGCGAAATTCGCGGAAATCCACGCGAAACATGATGCGGTGATTATTGCAACGGGCGTCTACAAATCCCGTGATCTGTCCATGCCCGGCAGCGGTCTGGGTGGGATTGAAAAGGCGATCGATTTTCTGACAGCCTCGAATCGCAAAAGTTTTGGCGATGCGGTTGTTGACTTCGACAATGGCCGCCTGAACGCGGAAGGTAAGAAAGTGGTCGTCATCGGCGGGGGCGATACCGCAATGGATTGCGTGCGCACGTCGATTCGTCAGGGTGCGACGTCGGTCAAATGCCTCTATCGTCGGGACCGCGCCAATATGCCGGGCTCGCAGCGTGAGACCCAGAATGCCGAGGAAGAAGGCGTGATCTTCGAATGGCTTAGCGCACCCAAAGGCTTTACCGGCGATGAGCAGGTAAACGGTGTCATGGTGCAGAAGATGCGTCTGGGCCAGCCCGATGCCTCGGGCCGTCAGGCTCCCGAAGTGATTGAGGGCGCAGACTATGTCGAAGAGGCCGATCTGGTGATCAAGGCGCTTGGATTCGAACCCGAAGACCTGCCCACCCTGTTTGGTCAACCCGATCTACCCGTGACCCGCTGGGGTACCGTCAAAGCCGCGTTCCAGACCGGTGCGACCGAGATGGAGGGCGTTTATGCCATCGGCGACATCGTGCGCGGTGCTTCGCTGGTGGTCTGGGCGATCCGTGACGGGCGCGATTGCGCAGATGCCATAATTGAGCGTTTTAACGCCAAATCCGCCATCGCAGCCGAGTGAAACAAAACGCAAAAGCAATTCGAAAAATCCCAGCGGGAATGCGTTCGAAAGCGAACGCCGACAGATGAACAAAATCCTGTGTGCCCCCTTGGGAAGAAGGAGACAGCCAATGACCAAATATGATGCCGATTGGGTGCGGGCCGAAGAAGCCAAGCGCAAATGGATGGCAGAAAACGGTCTCTATTCAGAGGAAGAAGAACATTCCTCGTGCGGTGTGGGCCTTGTTGTGTCCGTCGATGGTAAGCCGTCACGCAAGGTGGTGGATGCCGGGATCGATGCGCTAAAGGCAATCTGGCATCGCGGCGCGGTTGATGCGGACGGTAAAACCGGGGATGGCGCAGGTATCCATGTGCAGATCCCGGTCCCATTCTTCTATGATCAGATTCGTCGCACGGGTCATGAACCAAACTTGGATGAACTGGTTGCTGTCGGTCAGGTTTTCCTGCCCCGCACGGATTTTGGCGCGCAGGAACAATGCCGGACTATAGTGGAAACCGAAGTTCTGCGCATGGGTTACTATATTTATGGCTGGCGACATGTGCCGGTTGATGTGACCTGTCTGGGCGAAAAGGCGAACGCGACCCGGCCCGAGATTGAGCAAATCCTGATCTCGAACTCCAAAGGCGTGGATGAAGAGACATTCGAGCGTGAGCTCTATGTCATTCGTCGCCGTATTGAAAAAGCGGCGCTGGCCGCAGGAATCTCGGGGCTGTATCTGGCGTCGCTGTCTTGCCGGTCGATCATCTATAAAGGCATGATGCTGGCCGAGCAGGTCGCTGTTTTCTACCCCGACCTGATGGATGAGCGGTTCGAGTCCGCTTTTGCGATTTACCACCAGCGCTATTCGACCAACACGTTCCCGCAATGGTGGCTGGCCCAGCCCTTCCGTATGTTGGCCCACAACGGTGAGATCAACACGCTGAAAGGCAACATCAACTGGATGAAAAGCCACGAGATCCGCATGACCTCGGATAGCTTTGGCGTCTATGCCGAGGATATCAAACCGATCATAGCGGGCGGATCGTCGGATTCTGCCGCATTAGACTCGGTATTCGAGGTCTTGGTGCGTGCTGGGCGCTCGGCGCCAATGGCGAAAACCATGCTGGTTCCGGAAAGCTGGTCCAAGCAAGCTATCGAGCTGCCGCAAAGCTGGCGCGATATGTATTCCTACTGCAACTCAGTGATGGAACCTTGGGATGGCCCTGCTGCGCTGGCAATGACGGATGGCCGCTGGGTGTGTGCCGGTTTGGATCGGAACGGTCTGCGCCCTATGCGCTATGTGGTAACCGGCGATGGTCTGGTCATCGCGGGGTCCGAGGCGGGTATGGTGCCGATTGATGAGGCCACCGTGACCGAAAAAGGCGCGCTGGGACCGGGCCAGATGCTGGCTGTCGATATGAAAAAGGGCAAGCTGTTCCGCGACAAGCAGATCAAGGACAAACTGGCCCGAGCACTGCCGTTTGGCGACTGGGTCGGCAAGATCAACGATCTGGACGAGTCACTTGCAGGCGTTACGGAACACCCGAAATTCACCGGAGAAGAACTGCGCAAGCGTCAGATCGCGGCCGGGTATTCTGTAGAAGACCTAGAACAGATTCTTGCCCCGATGGCAGAGGACGGCAAAGAGGCGCTGGCTTCGATGGGGGATGATACGCCCTCGGCTGTTCTGTCCAAGCAATACCGCCCGCTTAGCCACTTTTTCCGGCAGAACTTCAGCCAGGTGACGAACCCTCCGATCGACAGTTTGCGTGAATACCGTGTGATGTCGCTGAAGACGCGGTTCGGCAACCTTAAGAACGTGCTGGACGAGGACAGCAGCCAGACCGAGATCATCGTTCTGGAAAGCCCCTTTGTAGGCAATGCACAATGGGACACCCTGGTCAATCAACTGGGTTCACCCCTTGCGGAGATCGATTGTAGCTTTGAACCCGGCCGAGGCGCTCTGAGCGCTGCTTTGGCGCGTGTTAGAGCCGAAGCAGAAGAAGCCGTGCGCTCGGGCGCGGGTCACTTGGTGCTGTCTGACATGAATTCAGGGCAAGGTCGTGTGGCGATGCCGATGATCCTGGCCACCAGTGCTGTGCATTCGCATTTGACCCGTCAGGGTTTGCGGACCTTTTGTTCGCTGAACGTGCGGTCTGCTGAATGTGTTGATCCTCATTACTTTGCGGTTCTGATCGGCTGTGGCGCGACTGTTGTGAACGCCTATCTGGCCGAAGACTCACTGGCTGATCGCATTGACCGTGGTCTGCTGGACGGCACCCTGACCGAAAACGTTGCGCGCTATCGCGAAGCCATCGACCAGGGTCTGCTGAAGATCATGGCCAAGATGGGTATTTCGGTGATCTCGTCCTATCGCGGTGGTCTGAATTTCGAAGCCGTGGGTCTCAGCCGCGCGATGGTGGCCGAGTATTTCCCGGGTATGACCAGTCGTATCTCCGGCATCGGTGTCACCGGCATTCAGACCAAAGTCGAAGAAATTCATGCCAAAGCGTGGGACAGCGGTCTGGATGTTCTGCCCATCGGAGGTTTCTACAAAGCGCGTAAATCGGGTGAGACCCACGCGTGGGAAGCAACCTCAATGCACATGATGCAAATGGCCTGTAACCGCGCCTCATATGAGCTGTGGAAACAGTATTCGGCCAAGATGCAGTCCAATCCTCCGATTCACTTGCGCGATCTGATGGATTTCAAGCCGCTGGGCAAGCCGGTGCCGATCGAAGAGGTCGAATCGATCACTTCAATCCGCAAACGCTTTGTCACTCCAGGCATGTCGCTGGGCGCCCTCAGCCCCGAGGCGCACAAGACACTGAACGTGGCGATGAACCGGATTGGCGCGAAGTCGGATTCCGGCGAAGGTGGTGAAGACCCGGCGCATTTTGTGCCTGAACCCAACGGTGACAACCCGTCGGCCAAGATCAAACAGGTGGCCTCGGGCCGGTTCGGCGTGACCGCCGAATACCTGAACCAGTGCGAAGAGCTTGAGATTAAGGTCGCCCAAGGCGCGAAACCGGGTGAGGGCGGTCAGCTGCCGGGTATGAAAGTCACAGACCTGATCGCGCGTCTGCGGCATTCTACCAAGGGCGTGACCTTGATCTCACCGCCGCCGCACCACGACATCTACTCGATCGAGGATTTGGCGCAGTTGATCTACGACCTGAAACAGATCAACCCGCGCTGTAAGGTGACGGTAAAGCTGGTGGCGTCTTCGGGCGTTGGAACGATTGCCGCCGGTGTGGCCAAGGCGAAAGCGGATATTATCCTGATTTCGGGTCACAATGGCGGAACGGGCGCGTCGCCCGCAACCAGTATCAAATACGCTGGACTGCCGTGGGAGATGGGCCTGACCGAGGCGCATCAGGTTCTGGCGATGAACAACCTGCGCGACCGTGTGACTCTGCGGACGGATGGTGGCCTGCGCACCGGTCGCGACATCGTCATGGCCGCGATGATGGGCGCTGAGGAATACGGCATCGGTACCGCCGCCCTGATCGCAATGGGCTGTATTATGGTGCGTCAGTGCCAGTCGAACACCTGTCCGGTGGGCGTGTGTACGCAGGACGAATCGTTGCGTGCCAAGTTTACTGGTAACGCGGACAAGGTGGTGAACCTGATCACCTTCTACGCACAGGAAGTGCGAGAACTGCTGGCTAGCCTCGGCGCACGTTCGATTGACGAAATCATCGGTCGTGCTGATCTGCTAGCACAGGTCAGCCGCGGATCGGCGCATCTGGATGATCTGGACCTCAACCCGCTGTTAATCACCGTCGATGGCGCACATGATATCGTCTACAACCGCGACAAGGATCGTAATGCAGTGCCGGATACGCTGGATGCCGAGATTGTGCGCGATGCGGCGCGATTCCTGAAAGACGGTGAGAAGATGCAACTATCTTACGCGGTGCAGAACACGCATCGGACCGTGGGTACACGTGTCTCAAGCCACATCGTCCAGAATTTCGGCATGCGGAACACGTTCCAGGACGATCACTTGCATGTGAAACTGCAGGGTTCGGCCGGCCAGTCGCTGGGGGCTTTTGCCGCTCCAGGTCTCAAGCTGGAGGTCTCGGGTGATGCCAACGACTATGTCGGCAAGGGGCTTTCGGGCGGCATGATTGTTGTGCGACCCCCGCAGGTGAGCCCGCTCAAGGCGGAATATAACACCATCATTGGCAACACCGTCCTATACGGTGCCACCGATGGCCACCTATTTGCAGCAGGCCGCGCAGGTGAGCGGTTCGCGGTGCGAAATTCAGGTGCCAGAGTGGTGATCGAAGGCTGCGGCTCGAACGGATGTGAATACATGACCGGCGGCGTTGCGGTTATTCTCGGCGATATCGGTGCCAACTTTGGTGCGGGGATGACGGGTGGTATGGCTTATCTGTACGACCCCGAAGGCAAGGCCGAAGCGCTGATGAACATGGAGACGCTTGTCACCTGTCCGGTGACAGTGGACTATTGGGAAGATCAGCTGAAAGCAATGATCGAGCGCCATGTCGCGGAAACCAATAGCCGCAAAGCCATTGATATCTTGCAGCATTGGGATGTGGAAAAGACCAACTTCCTGCAGGTTTGCCCAAAAGAAATGTTGAACAAGCTCAGTCATCCTCTGACCACCGAGGTGGCGGCGGTTCCTGCAGAATAGGTCTTGAGAGATCTAAATCTTTGGCCCGGCGTGTCGTTCCCAACACGCCGGGTATTCTTTTGTCTGGCCATATTGTTTCCAATTCTTGTGTAATGCCGTGCATAACGCCTAGCTTTAGTCATAGTTTATTCGGGAAATGCAGGCATGCTGCTATCCCAATGATGTGAGTGAAGTGGAATATCGGTGTGCCCACGACGTATACAGACCAGTTTTTTGTGCTCGACCCGGCCAATCCGGGTGCGAACGGAACCGTTGTTGGATCCACGCTCAACGTCGAGTTCTTTGATATCATCGATCAGAATGACGATGATCTGGTCAACCGGCTGAATGGAGACTCGGTTGACGGATCTGATATCACTGCGTCTTACTTCAATGATATGGTGACGATCGAGTTGCCAGGTGGTGCGCAGGTTACATATACCGGCGTTACCTTCTACCTTGCTGACGGGCGCGAGGTTTTTACCCCAACAGACGGATCGGTTCTGCAGCAAGGCACGTTTGTTTCTTCTTCAGTCACCGATTTTAGCGATGATGGGGCTTCGTTTGGTTCGGTCGATATCGCCAACGGTGATCTCGGTCCGCCCTGCTTTACGCCCGGCACATTGATTAATACCCCCGATGGGCCCCGACCGGTCGAGGACCTGAAACTTGGAGATCTGGTTACGACCGCAGATAGCGGCGCTAAACCTGTGCTCTGGATTGGTCGGACCAAGGTAGCAGCCGAGGGTAAACTGGCCCCAATTCGGTTCGAGACAGGGATGTTCGGGCTCACGCGCCCTCTGCTTGTTTCGCCGCAGCACAGGATGCTGATCGATGATTGGCGTGCACCCTACCTGTTTGGCCATGAAGAAGTTCTGATCGCTGCCCATTGTCTTGTGAACGGAACAACAGTCACGCGTGTCGAAGGGGGCGAGGTGGATTATATCCACATTCTGTTCCGGCGACATGAGATCGTGTTCGCCAATGGCGCCAAAAGTGAAAGCTACTACCCGGGACATGCACTGACCCAGGCCGAGCGCCGGACGCAAGCAGAAGTATTGGCCTTGTTCCCGGAGTTGGCGGCGCGCGGAGCAGCCTCAGTCAGAACTGCACGCCCGGTTGTGCGACCGCGCGACGGACAGATGTTGTCGAAATAATCCGTTTCAAATACGCCCTTCGCGGCGTATAGCAAGGCATGGCAAAAAAAGCAGTCCGCAAACCGCGCGGTAAGAAAAAGAAGGCGTCCAGATCAAACAAAACAACAGGCCCCATCGCTCGGATACGGCGCTGGGCCCTTCGTGTTGTTCTGGCGATGGTCGTGGCTTTTGTGTCTTTGGTTCTGATCTATTCAGTCGTGAACCCGCCGGTCACGCATACGATCTGGTCCGAGTGGCGTCGGCTTGGGAAGGTTGATCGCGAGTGGGTGCCGATCGAAGAGATTGCCCCGATCATGGCGCGGTCGGTCGTAGCAGCCGAGGATGCCAACTTCTGCCTGCATTGGGGCTTTGATGTCGAAGCGATCCGCGATGCGCTGGAAGATGGCGGCAGCCGGGGTGCATCGACCATCACGCAGCAGGTGGTCAAGAATGTATTTCTCTGGCAGGGGCGCAGCTGGGTCCGCAAGGCGCTTGAAACCTCGATGACACCGGTTGTTGAAATCGTCTGGAGCAAGCAGCGCATTCTCGAAGTGTATCTGAACGTCGCGGAAACCGGACAAGGGATCTTTGGCGTCGAGGCCGCGGCGCAGAAGTATTATGGGGTGAGTGCGGCAAAGATGTCTCCGACACAAGCGGCGCGTGTGGCGGCGATTCTGCCATCCCCGCGCAACCGGTCGGTGACGGATCCATCGGTGCGGACCCGCAGGCGTGCCGCGTCAATTCTGGATGGAGCGGCCACCATCCGCGCAGATGGACGCGCCGCGTGTTTCGAGGATTGAAACCCAGACCCCTCAGCGGCTAAAGCTTGAAGGGTACTCTACTGGTTCGAATGGAAGTTCATGGCGCGTCTGTTTCACGTTCCCCTCTCGCCCTATTGCCGCAAGGTTCGCCTGTCTTTGGCCGAAAAGAAGATCGAGGTTGAGCTGGTCGAAGAACGATACTGGGAACAGGACCCGGATTTTTTGCGCCGCAACCCGGCGGGTAAGGTTCCTGTGCTGCGACTGGATGGTCAGATCATGGCCGAGAGCGCCGCGATCTGCGAATATATCGAAGAGACCCGACCCGAGCCACCCTTGATGCCTAAAAAAGCCGAAGCACGTTATGAGGTGCGGCGTTTGGTAGGCTGGTTTGATGACAAGTTTCACCACGAGGTGACCTCAAAGCTACTCTATGAGCGGGTGAACAAGAAAGTAACGGGGCAAGGCTATCCGGACAGCAAGAACGTCAAGGAAGGCGCGCGCGCGATCAAGTATCATCTGGATTATATGGCCTGGCTGCTGGATCACCGTCGCTGGCTGGCCGGAGATCAGATGACATTGGCCGATTTCGCCGCGGCGGCGCATCTGTCGGCGCTGGATTACATTTCGGACGTAGATTGGAACCGAAGCTCTGCGGTGAAGGACTGGTACGCCAAGATCAAATCCCGCCCGGCGTTCCGCTCGATTCTGGCGGATCAGGTTCCGGGATTCCGACCACCGCCACATTACGCGGATCTGGATTTCTGATAGATTGAGGGGTAGGGGGCTGTCCGCCCCCTCTTGGCCATTGGGCCAATTCACCCCCGAAGGTATTTTTGGCCAGATGAAGAGCGGATCGGAGTTGAAACAGCGGTTGGTGGAGCAAGCCTTGTCTGAGGGGTTTGTCGCCTGTCGGGTTTGTCGTCCTTGGGATGTGCCCCTTGTTCCCGAACGGTTGGATGCCTTTCTACAAGCCGGATATCATGGCCAGATGGGCTGGATGGCTGAGCGGGCTCATTGGCGCGGTGATCCGTCTGTGCTGTGGCCTGACGCGCGGTCGGTGATCATGCTTGCGGAGAGCTATACGCCCGAGCATGACCCGACTGCGGTGCTGGCGCATTCCAACTTGGGCGCCATTTCGGTTTATGCGCAGAACAAGGATTATCACGATCTGGTTAAGAAGCGCCTCAAACGATTGGCGCGCTGGCTGATTGCCGAGGGTGGGGGTGAAGTGAAGGTGTTTGTCGATACTGCTCCGGTGCCAGAGAAGGCGCTGGGGCAGGCCGCTGGGCTGGGGTGGCAGGGCAAGCATACCAATCTTGTCAGTCAGGATTGGGGGAATTGGGCCTTTTTAGGGTCTGTTTTCACAACTTTAGATTTGCCTGTGGATGGCGCTGAGGTCGACCATTGTGGCTCATGCCGCGCGTGTTTGACGGCCTGTCCGACCGACGCGTTTCCGGCACCGTATCAGTTGGATGCGCGGCGCTGTATTTCGTATCTGACCATCGAGCATAAGGGGCCGGTGGAGGAAGAGTTGCGCGCGCTGTTGGGCAACCGAATCTACGGCTGCGATGATTGTCTTGCGGCCTGCCCGTGGAACAAGTTTGCGGTCGCGGCCAGTGACCTTCGCTATGCGGCGCGGGAGGAGCTAAAGGCGCCTCCGTTGGCGGAACTGGCGCAGCTGGATGATACAGCATTCCGCGCGATGTTCTCGGGCTCGCCGATAAAGCGGATCGGCCGGAATCGGTTCGTGCGGAACGTGCTTTATGCGATTGGGAACTCAGCGGTGCCGGCGTTACTGCCGGTTGCACAGGCGCTGACCGATGATCCGGATCCGACCGTGGCTGATGCCGCGCGCTGGGCGGCATCCCGGTTGTCGTAAACAGGCTGGACGCGCCGCAGGAAAACGCTACACCCGGTTCTGGCGAACAGATGGAGGACCCGATGGCGTTGGCTTTGGGGGTGGATACGGGCGGAACCTATACGGATGCGGTGCTGATCCGGGATGAGCGCGAGGTGATCGCGTCGGCCAAATCGCTGACCACGCGGGCGGATCTGGCGATTGGGGTGGGCCGCGCGGTTTCTGCTGTGCTGCAGACAGCTGATGTGTCTCCGGATCAGATTGGGATGGCATCGTTGTCGACAACGCTGGCCACCAATGCGTTGGTCGAAGGCCAGGGCGGGCGCGTGGCGTTGATCTATGTCGGGTTTCGGGAAAGCGACCTTGAGAAACACGGTCTAAGAGAGGCGTTGAAGGGCGATCCGGCTTTGGTTCTGGCCGGGGGGCACAACCACGCCGGGGGTCAGGTCGCCGAATTGGATGTTGCAGGGCTAGAGGCCTTTTTAGACTCACATTCAGGCATTTCCGGCTATGCGGTTGCGGCACAGTTCGCGACCAGGAATCCGGCGCATGAACTGGAAGTGGCGCGCGTGATTTCCGAGCGTACGGGAGTGCCGGTCACCTGCTCTCATCACCTGTCGGCCAAGCTGAATGGGCCAAAGCGTGCGGTGACCGCCGTGCTGAATGCACGATTGATCGGGATGATCGACCGCTTGATCGGGCGCGCGCAGGATCAGTTGCGCGCGCAGGGCATCACCGCCCCAATGATGGTTGTGCGCGGGGATGGCGCTTTGATGAGCGCCGAGCAGGCGCGGGAGCGTCCGATTGAAACGATCCTAAGTGGCCCTGCGGCCTCTATCGTTGGCGCGCGCTGGTTGACCGAAGCTGAGAACGCGCTGGTGTCCGATATCGGCGGGACTACGACCGACGTCGCGCTGATCCGGGATGGCAAACCGGCCATCGACCCTGCAGGCGCGCAGGTTGGCGGTTTCCGGACCATGGTCGAAGCGGTTGCGATGCGGACGCATGGTCTGGGTGGTGACAGTCAGGTGCATGTTGTGACCGAAGGCCTGGGCGGCGGTGTCTTCCTTGGCCCGCGTCGGGTGCTGCCGGTCTCTCTGATCGCAGCTGAGGCCCCGGATGTGGTGCATGCGGCATTGGATGAGCAATTGCGGGCGACGACCGTCGGTGAACATGACACAAGGTTTGCCCGCCGCGTGCCGGGTGTCCCCGCCGATGGGGTTGGGCCGCGTGAATCCGTGTTGCTGGACCGGTTGGAAGATCGCGTTGTGCCTCTCAGCGGGCTGCTGCAAACCCGGATGGAGCATGGGGCGCTGGGTCGGTTGGTCGATCGCGGGATCGTGCAGGTCTCGGGCGTTACACCTTCGGATGCCAGCCATGTTCTAGGGCGGCTTGAGGATTGGGATCGCGCTGCAGCGCATAAGGCGTTGGAATTGGTCGCGCGTAAGCGGGTTGGGTCCGGGGAGCGGCTGGCGCGAACGCCTGAGGCGCTGGCTCAGCTCATTGTGGATCAGCTGACGGAGCAAACCGCATTGACCTTGTTAGAGACTGCTTTTGCCGAGGAACGCGATGGGTTTGACCTGCCTGCTCGTGATCTGGCACGGCATGTGCTGACGCAGCGCGGGCTGGCAAAGCATCGTGGGCTGTTGGCACTGGATGCTGCGCTGAATGTGGATGTGGTGGGCCTTGGGGCCTCGGCCCCCAGCTATTATCCCGCAGTCGGAGAGCAACTGCATTGCAAGATGATCCTGCCAGAGCATGCCGGTGTTGCGAATGCCATCGGCGCGGTTGTCGGGCGGTTGACCTTGCGGCGGACCGGTTCGGTTACGTCTCCGGCCGAGGGCCGCTATCGGGTGCATCTGGAAGAGGGGCCGCAGGATTTTTCGGACTCGAATTCCGCTCTGCAACTGCTCGAAGATGTGCTGCGCAATGAGGCTGAAGGTGCGGTGCGCGAAGCGGGTGCCGAAGATATACGCGTGACAGTCGACCGCGATATCCGCACCGCCAAGATTGAGGCGCAAGAGGTATTCGTCGAAGCGTTGATCACGGTTGAGGCGAGCGGACGGCCTCGGGTAGCGGTCGGATAGCCCCGCAAGGGGCTATACCGCGCATATCATTCTGCTGCACTGGAGCGTTTTGGCAGCACCCAGTCCGGGCGCGGGAAATGGCAGGTGTATCCGTTGGGGATGCGCTCTAGGTAATCTTGATGCTCGGGCTCGGCTTCCCAGAAATCGCCGACGGGTTCGACTTCGGTCACCACATTGCCGGGCCAAATGCCGCTGGTGTTGACATCGGCAATTGTATCTTCGGCCACTTGTTTCTGGGCATCGTCCACATAGTAGATCGCCGAGCGATAACTCATTCCGCGGTCATTGCCCTGACGATTCAGGGTAGTCGGGTCGTGGATCTGGAAAAAGAACTCTAGCAGATCGCGATAGGTGATCTGGGTCGGGTCGAACCAGATTTCGATCCCTTCAGCATGGGTGCCGTGGTTGCGATAAGTTGCGTTTGGCACATCGCCGCCGGTGTACCCGACGCGGGTGCGCGAGACGCCGGGCAGTTTGCGGATCAGGTCCTGCATGCCCCAAAAGCAGCCTCCGGCCAGAACGGCGCGTTCATCGGTCATCAGATATCCTCCACATGGATCAGAAATTCGCCATACCCTTCGGCCTCCATCTCGTCGCGATGAATGAACCGCAGCGAGGCGGAATTGATGCAATAGCGTAGCCCGCCATGTTCGCGGGGGCCATCGGGAAACACGTGGCCCAGGTGGCTGTCGCCGTGTTTCGAGCGGACCTCGGTCCGGATCATGCCATGAGTGGTGTCGCGAAACTCTTCGACATGTTCATGTATGATTGGCTTGGTGAAACTGGGCCAGCCGCAGCCGGATTCGTATTTGTGGGTCGAGGCGAACAACGGCTCGCCCGAGACGATATCCACGTAGATGCCCGGTTCCTTGTTGTTCAACAGCTTGCCAGTGCCCGGGCGTTCGGTGCCGCTGCGCTGGGTGACGTGAAATTCTTCAGGTGAGAGGGCCGCAATGACCTCGGGGTCTTTGGTATAACGGGACATGGATCCTCCGGTGTTTGAATGATGATGTCCTATTTGGGCATAGATGCGCTGGAATCAAAACCATATTACAGCGCGCTCGCGGGTCTGTGCAGTTGATCCAAACGAATGCACAGCGCGTATGATTTATAACAGGAGGTGAAGTGATGTTCCGTATGGCTCTGTTGACTGCTCTGATCTTGTTGGGCAAAGCCCTTCAGGCGGCACCACTGACGGGCGAATTTTCATCAATCGATGGTGGGACAATATCACTGGAAGACTGGCGCGGACAGCCCGTGCTTGTGGTCAACACGGCGTCGCTTTGCGGCTTTACCGGACAATACGCAGCGTTGCAGGAGCTGCACGAAACATATGAAGAACGCGGGCTGGTGGTACTGGCGGTCCCGTCGAATTCGTTCAAACAAGAGCTGGCGTCGTCGAAAGAGGTCAAGAATTTTTGCGAACTAAATTATGACCTTACGCTTCCGATGACGGATATCACTCCAGTGAAAGGTTCGGATGCCCATCCGTTTTACCGAGCTGTTGCTGCGCAGACTGGCTTTGTCCCGAAATGGAACTTTAACAAAGTGCTTATTGGCCCCGAGGGTGAGGTCGTTGCCACCTATGGGTCAAGAACCAAGCCAAATGCGCCTAAATTGATAGATCAGGTCGAGGCGTTACTGCGCTGACCGGGTTCGCGCGACAGCTGTACAGCAAGAATTCCCAGCGTTGTGATCAGAACCCCCACCGCATCCAATGGGCCCAGCTTCTCACCCAGTAAAATGGCGGCGATGGTCACGCCGAATACCGGGTTGAGGAAATGGAACGTTGCTGCACGGATCGGGCCGATGCGATCCAGTAGCAGGAACCAGATGAAAGTTGCCAGAAGGCCCGGGAATAACGTGGTGTAGGTGAAAGCCAGCACAAAAGGCAGTGTGGCGTGGATATGAATAGACTCGAACACCGGGGCGGCGAGAAACAGCACCGCCGATCCGATAAGCATCTGCAGCCCAACCACCATCATGAAGTTACCACCCGAAGTCGCCCCCCGAACAGCCAAGGTGGCAAAGGTCAGCGCAAGCGCTCCGATTCCGCAGAGCAGAACCCCGAACAGATCGACACCAGCGTTAATCCGGCTACCCATGATTAGCGCGACACCGACAAAACCTGCCAGCAAGCCGGCGATGCCCAGCGGGCGTATCCGCTCACCCAATAGCAGCCAGCCGGCAAGGGCTACCAGCAGGGGCATAGTCGAGGCGATGATCGCCGCGACCGAAGCCTCGACTGTCTGCATCGCATAGAAGTTTAGACCCAAATAAAGGGCATTTTGGCAGATTCCGAACATAATAGTGGCGCGCCATTGGTTGCGAGTCAGGCGCCAGCTTTGCCCCATGGCGCGTGCGATCGCCACGCCCATTAGTCCCGAAATCAGAAATCGCAGCGCCAACGAGAACAAAGGCGAGGCATCGGCAACGATGATCCGCGCCGAGCTGAAGGCCGAAGACCAGATGAGGGCGAAAACAAGCCCCATGGCGATGGCGCGCAGGTCCATTACGGCCTCCTGATGAAATTCGGGCGACTGTTCCTGATTTTAACATGAGCTGCAAGGACCCATTGCGTCGAATAGCGGGGTCGCCCGATAGTTGGCATCAATGAGCTTGCGCGCAATGAGAATGAGCAGAGCTTTTTGTAGAAAAGCGCTGCTCATCATTATGATTCAGCTTGTCGCTTGATTCAGGCGAAAAAGCTAAGATCGTCCATCGAGAACCAACCCGCGTTCTCGACATGGTCATTGGTAATTTCACCTCCCGATGCAACGAACTCGACGTGATCAATATCGCGCCAGTCAAACTCGTGTGTGACGTGATCGAATGTCAGATCGACCTCTGCGGAGTGCACCAGCTCATCGCCATTATAGGCATTGATTGTGACTTGGTTTGCCCAGTTCGATTCAGGAATATACGTGGTGTCCGATCTGGAAGCATTGGCCAAGGAAACGCTGTTGAAGTTGAATTCTTCGCCATCGCTTTTCGAGAAGCCAACCGTTGCCCCCCAGGAATTGAATGCCTCCAGGTCTGGGTCGGGGTTTGAGCCACCGTATTCGTATGGGGTTAGAATGCCATCAGTGTTGCTCTGCCCTTTGCTAACACTTGCAATAAATACACCATTCAGCACCTGATCATTGTCTTTGATGCGGGTTCCGTCATTGAAATCCAGCACGAACTCTTCAAGCGGGTCAGGCGGGGTCAGTTCCGGGAAGTATTGGAACAAGGATTCAGGGATGTCCTCGACCTTTTCATACAAAGAAATCTCTTTCCCGGCTGCGTCTGGATAGCTGGTGACTTTCAATGCCCAAGAAGCACTGTCGTCCCCGTCCAGTTGCAGCACGTCAGAACGTTTTCCATCCGCATAAAGTGTAACGGTTACGTCCCCATTATCTTTCTCCAGCCGACGTTCCGAGATTTGTCCGTCCTGATAGGCGGTCGTGATCGAATCCCAGGATTTCGCATCCAGCTCATCAGTCTGGCTGATGCTGACGCGCTGGCCATTTGACCAGATCTCATGTTTCACGACTCCATTGTCATATGTCGTTGTCTTTTCAGATTTCTTTCCACTGCGATCAAATGAGGTGCTGATGGTTTCCCACGACTTTGTGTCGCTTCCGTCTGTCTGCGTTACGTTGCTACGCTGTCCGTCTGTCCACGTTTCCTGTTTGACAATTCCATTGTCATAGGTGGTCGTCCGTCCGGTTGTCTCTCCGTTGACATCGAAGAACGTGTCGATCCGATCCCAGGATTTGGTTTGTAGAAAGTCCTAAACAGTACTGAAATGACCGGGCGCGAAGGCTTCAACCGTCCGGGCACCATTATCGTTTGTTATCGTGCGGCCTATGATATTGCCCGACGTATCATAGCGTAGAACGATCTGGTTCCAGGGTTTTGCACCGTCTCCGAAAAACCCATCTTGGATGAGAATCTCATTCGGAACACCATTTTGAAAGGTCTCGGTCACGCGGATACTGTCTGGATAAACCGTTCCGCGTTCGGTCATTATGCCATTGGCGTCATAGTCAATGAACCGATTATCAAAGCCCAATGCCTCTTCTGTTCCGACATAAAATTCCTGACGCAAAACGCCGTCTTCGTAAGTCCCGAAGACCTCGTATCCGGCATCAAAAGTCGTCCGCGTTGCAACGACAACATCGTCTTCAATCGTGTATTGAATGTTCGCCTAGTCGAATTGATTTTCTGTATCAAATTCAGTGATTTGATATCGTGCCATAAATCGAGATTCCTCAATAATACTTCCCATTAAGCGAGTGGATGAGGAATATGACACAACTATGGCGATAGCGGCAAAAACTCGATATTAATCAGATTCTTACATAACTTATTCAGACAAAAAAAGGGCCGCCCGGTGGCGACCCCTTCGATCTTGCGATCTGTCTTCGGCGAATTAGCCGTTGACGCTGTCTTTCAGAGCTTTCGCGATGGTCATTTTGACCACTTTGTCGGCTTCTTTCTTGAACTGCTCGCCGGTGGCGGGGTTGCGCACCATGCGCTCGGGGCGCTCGCGGCAGTAGATTTTGCCAACGCCGGGCAGGGTGACGGCACCACCGGCCGAAACTTCGCGAGTGATCAGGCCGGTCATGGCCTCCAGCGCGGCATTTGCGGATTTCTTGTCAGTTCCCATTTCCTCAGCGAGAGCAGCCACCAGCTGAGTCTTTGTCATAGGCTTTGCCATTTCTTGGTCTCCTTAACGTGCCCGATCTATAGGGCCTCACCGCGTAACTGTAACGGGATATTGTGGCTGAACACAACGAATAGTAGCACTAAAAACCCCAAAAATAGGGGAAATTCGTTGCTTTTTTGCTTCAGAGAAAGGCCGTTTCGTCAAACGAACGCAATTTCCGGCTGTGTAACCGTTCTAGCGGCATGCCGCGCAAATGCTCCATCGCCCGGATTCCGATCGCCAAATGACGACTGACCTGAGTGGTATAGAACGCCGAAGCCATGCCGGGAAGCTTTAATTCACCATGCAAGGGCTTATCCGAGACGCACAGCAAGGTGCCGTAAGGAACCCGGAACCGATAACCGTTGGCTGCGATTGTTGCACTTTCCATATCCAGCGCAATCGCACGGGACTGGCTGAGCCGTTGCACCGGGCCGGACTGATCGCGAAGCTCCCAATTGCGGTTATCGACCGAGGCGACTGTACCTGTTCGCATGATACGTTTCAGCTCGTAGCCTTCCAACTCGGTTACCTCGGCCACAGCCTGTTCCAGCGCGACCTGGACTTCGGCCAGCGGTGGGATCGGCACCCAGACGGGCAGGTCGTCGTCTAGCACTTTGTCCTCGCGCAGGTAGGCATGTGCCAGTACGAAATCCCCAAGCGCCTGCGTGTTGCGCAGACCGGCGCAGTGGCCGACCATCAACCAGGCGTGCGGGCGCAGAACCGCAATGTGGTCGGTGGCCGTTTTGGCGTTCGATGGCCCGACGCCGATATTGACCAGCGTGATCCCAGACCCATCCGCGCGTTTCAGGTGGTAGGTTGGCATTTGCGGCAGTTTAAGGGGCTGTTCCAGTACGGCTTCGGCGTCCGTGATCTCAACATTCCCGGTCGAGACAAAGCTGGTATAGCCGCTGTCGGGATCAGCGAGTTGCGCCCGTGCGTAGCTCTCAAATTCCGAGACATAGAACTGATAGTTGGTGAACAGCACGTGGTTTTGGAAATGACCGGGGTCAGTCGCGGTGTAATGCGAAAGCCTTGCCAACGAATAGTCCACCCGCTGGGCCGTGAACAGCGCAAGGGGCCCGGCTTCGTTTTCCAGCTCGTGCACGCCATTCACGATATCGTCGTTTGTTGTATTCAGGTCCGGTACATCAAACGCATCGCGCAGAGTGAAACCAGCTGCACCCTGATGCGGGACAACCAGATCCGGGTTATTGGCGACAGCGAAATGGACCGGGATCGGCGTTTCCGAGGCTCCGATTGTGACCGGCTGATCGTGGTTCTTGATCAATAGTGCGATTTGCTGGGTAAGGTAGGACCGGAACAGATCGGGGCGCGTCACTGTCGTGGCATGAGTACCTGGTTCGGACACGTGACCGAAGCTCAGCCGACTGTCGACCTGCGCGTAAGACGAGGTCCTGATCCGGATTTCGGGGTAGAACGCCCGAAACCTCTCGGTAGGAGCGCCGTTCTTAAGTGCATTTGCAAACCTATCGCACAGGAATTTTGTCGCCTGTTCATAGAGCTCTTCTAAACGTGCGACAGCTGCAAGCGGATCGCTAAATTTCTCGGGGTTGGGAACGTCAGGTGTTCGGATAGTAGTCATGCAAGGGGTTCCAGAAGGTCGATCTTTTCGAATGTACGTACGTCCACCAGCCCAAGGTCTGAGATCCGCAGTTCAGGAATCACAACCAGGGCCAGCAGAGAATGCTGCATATATGCGTTGTTAAGCTGACAGCCGCAGGTCTTCATCGCCTCGACCATTTGTTCTGCTTTGGCGGCAACCTCAGTCGCTGGGTTGTCGGACATCAGGCCTGCGATCGGCAGTTCCACCAAGGCCAGTTCCTCGCCATCGCGAAAGATTGTGATGCCTCCGCCCACTTCGGCCAGCCTGTTTGCGGCCAGCGCCATCTGTTCACGGTCGGTACCGACAACAATCATATGGTGGCTGTCATGCGCAACGGTCGAGGCCATGGCCATTTTGCCTTGATACCCAAAGCCCGAGACAAAGGCGTTGGTCACACCCCCCGTGGCGCGATGCCGTTCGACCAATGCGATCTGGCACACATCGCCTTCGCCTTCAACAAGCCCTTCGATAATCGGTAGCTCGGATTTCAACGCTTGCGTTGGAGCTTGGTTTTCAACCACCCCGATCACGTTGGCCGTGACACGGTTCGCTCCGGCAGGGGCTGCGATTTCAAAGTCTGTCGAGGTCAGCGCATGCCCTAGGTGTACGGTATTTCGCGCCTTAGCGGGCCAGTTCAGATGCGGGCATTCGACCGTTACCGTCCCGTTTTCAGCCACAATCTGACCGCGCGCGACCACGGTTTCGATCGGAAGCTCTACCAGATCAGAACTCAGGATAATGTCAGCGCGCCGCCCGGGTGTGATCGAGCCGATCTCGCGTTCCAAACCAAAATGGGTCGCCGTGTTGATCGTTGCCATTTGCAGCGCAACCAGAGGATCGCAACCACAGGCAATCGCATGTCGCACTACGCGGTTCATGTGTCCGTCATTTACCAGCGTTCCCGAATGGCAGTCGTCGGTGCACAAGATGAAGTTGCGCGGGTCCAGCCCTTTTTCAGTCACCGCAGTAATCTGGCTTTCGACATCATACCAAGCCGACCCCAACCGCATCATTGACCGCATTCCCTGACGGATACGTACGATGGCGTCGGCCTCGCAGGTGCCTTCATGATCATCGGCAGGGCCACCAGCGACGTAAGCGGCAAATTCCGGCCCTAAATCAGGCGAAGCATAGTGCCCGCCAACTGTTTTACCGGCGCGCTGTGTGGCCGCGATCTCTGCCAACATCTTCGGATCGCCATGAATGACACCGGGAAAGTTCATCATCTCGCCCAGCCCGATGATACCGGGCCAAGACATCGCCTCGGCCACATCCTCGGCGGTGATCTCATACCCTGTGGTCTCAAGCCCCGGTGCTGAGGGTGCACAGGACGGCATCTGGGTGAAGATGTTCACCGGCTGCATTAGTGCTTCGTCATGCATCAGGCGCACGCCTTCCAACCCCATCACGTTTGCGATCTCATGCGGGTCGGTGAACATCGAAGTTGTGCCATGCGGAATGACTGCGCGGGCAAATTCTGCCGGGGTCAACATGCCCGATTCGATATGCATATGCGCATCGCATAACCCCGGCACCAAATAGCGACCGTGCGCCTCGATGATCTGAGTCTCAGGACCGATACAATGCGCGGCGTCCGGCCCCACAAAAGCAACGCGCCCCGCAGCGATCGCCAAGTCATGGTCAGGCAGGGTTTCGCGGCTATGCACATTGACCCAGACGCCGCCACGGATCACCAAATCGGCAGCCTCGCGGCCAGAAGCAACAGCGATGAGACGAGGGGCGGTATCGGGCCAACTTGGGAAGGGAGTGTATTCCATGGCCCAACTTTCCCGAATGCGGCGCAAGGTGCAACCCCCACTATTAAGGTATCATGGAATCATCACAAAACCTGCCATCCGCAGCACGTCAGCGCTGCCACACCCAACCAGAGCAGAGGCCCGAAGGGCATTGACGATGGGTGGGAGCGACCCGCAGTTAGTTTTGACGATCGGCTTCGATCTCGGCACGCAGCCAATCGACAAAAGCCAACGCGCCGGGCGTTTCCTCGGCTTGGGGCGATAGCAATAGATAATAGGCCTCAGGCATTCCGGCGCGATGGTTGAACGGCGCGATCAGGCGGCCTTCTTCAATCAACCGTTTTGCGATCATGTCGTGGGCTAAACACAAGCCTCCTCCGGCCATCGCAACCGACAGGCTGACCAGATAGGTCGTCGAATAGGTTACCTTAGGTTTCCCCCAAGTTAGGCCCTGATCTGTGATCCAGCTCTCCCAATTCGACAACAAATTTGAACAGTCGAACAGGGGCTGTTCCTGCAGAGTTTCCAGCGTCACCGGGAAGTCGGGGGCACAGACAGGATAGTAGTGATCTGTCCGTAGCAATTCCGTTCGCACCGTATCGGCCGGGCGCAGCGAATAGCGGATTTCCACCGCCGCGCCTTCGGCCATTTCGCGCGGCTCCCAGAGCTCAGTGAAGATATTCAGATGTACATCCGGATGCAGTTCCCGAAACCGGGGTAGGCGCGGAGCCAGCCAGTTGACGGCAAATGTGATATTGCTCTGGACCTGAACTGCGTTTTGTTGTGCGCCCGTGACGGCTTGTGTCCCCCTTACCAGAGTTCGAAAGGCTTCACGCACGACCGGCAGATAGGTGATACCAGCTTCGGTCAGCTCCAATGCACGCGGACGACGTAGGAATAAGGGCTGACCCAAATAGCCTTCTAGTGATTTGATTTGCTGGCTGACTGCGCTTTGCGTCATGTTCAAATCCCGCGCCGCCCCCGTGAATGACAAATGACGGGCCGCCGCTTCAAATGTGCGTAGCCAGCCGAGCGGAGGAAGTGATTTCTGCATGCTTATAACTCTGCCAGTAGTTTTACTAATGAACTAGGCTTGTTTTTTTCGTTGGTCAAACGTTTGCGGCGAAGGCACGATTTCCAGAAATCGAATACCTCGCGAAGGAGCCCGGCATGAGCGTTACAAACCTGCGTCCCAACATCGATCATTGGTCCGAACGCGTGGACATGGCCGCCGCATTCCGCTGGACCGAACGGTTGAACATGCATGAAGGGGTGGCGAACCATTTCAGCCTCGCGGTGAATGAAGACGGCACGCAGTTCCTGATGAATGCCAACCAGATGCATTTTGCGCGTATCAAGGCGTCAAATCTGCTGCTGCTTGATGCCAATGACAAAGATGTCATGGATCAGCCTGGCGCACCGGACCCAACGGCTTGGGGGCTGCACGGATCGATCCACCGCCATTGCCCACATGCGCGCTGCGTGATGCACGTGCATTCGATTTTTGCGACGGTTCTTGCCTCGCTGGCAGACAGCACCTTACCGCCGATCGATCAGAACACCGCAACTTTCTTCAATCGCTACGTAATCGATGAAGAGTTCGGAGGTCTGGCTTTTGAAAGCGAAGGCGAGCGCTGTGCCGCGATGCTGTCGGACCCGAAAAAGAAAGTCATGATCATGGGCAACCACGGGGTTTTGGTGATCGGCGACAGTCCGGCAGATGCCTTTAACCGACTCTATTATTTTGAACGCGCCGCAGAAACGTACATTCGCGCTCTTCAAACCGGGCAACCTTTGCGCGTTCTGTCCGATGAGATTGCTGAGAAAACCGCGCAAGAGCTTGATGAATATCCCGGTCAGGCCGAAGCACATTTACGCGAAATCAAATCTGTTCTGGATTCCGAAGGCTCGGACTACGCAACCTGAAGCGCACTGTTAGGAGTTTCAGCCATGACCGATATGCATGATGCAGAAGCCGCCCGATGGAATTACCGCCCCGAAGGGCCCGTCGGATTGAACCCTTTGTTCAACTGGCCGCCGCGTCCTGCGGCTATCCTGAACTGGTACAAAGGGGCTTGGCTTCCCGTTACGTCGCTGACGCTTTGCATGGTGATGGCTTTTGCCGCCTATTTCGTGTTTTTACCTCCATTAGAGACCATGCAGAGTTTCGCGCCCGGCTGGATGTTCCGTATCTGGCTGCTGAACATGGTGCCTCAGATCATGATAGCAGGAGGTCTGCATTGGTGGCTTTACATGCGCAAAGGGCAGGGCATGTACAAGAAATTCGACCGGCGTGATCTGACACGTGACAATGGGTCGTTTACCTTTCGAAATCAGGTTTTGGATAACATCTGGTGGACGCTGGGAAGTGCGATGACTGTGGCGACGGTCTATCAGTGGCTGATCTACTGGGCGATGGCGAATGGCTATGCGCCAGTGATAACCTGGGCCACGGCCCCCGTTTGGTTCGTGATCTGGATGCTTTTCATCCCGATGTGGTCAGGGCTTCATTTCTACTGGGTGCACCGATTGGAACATCACCCGAAACTCTACAAGCACGTTCATGCTGTGCACCATCGCAACGTCAATATCGGACCATGGTCAGGAATATCGAACCACTGGTATGAAAACCTTCTCTATTTCACCACCTACTTCATCCATCTGATTGTACCCTCGCATCCGCTGCATCTGCTGTTTCACGCCTACTTCCAGCAGATCAGCCCGGTACTGTCTCACTCGGGTTTCGAAAAGCTGAAGGCTGGTGAAACGGATGCCGCGCGGGCAGGGGACTTCTTCCACCAGCTTCATCACCGGTATTTCGAGTGTAACTACGGCACGTCCGAGATTCCGTTCGACAAGTGGTTCGGCACTTATCACGATGGTTCAGCCGAGGCGACAACGCGGACACGGGCTTTCAAGAAGCAGATGTATACTTAGATCACGAGGGCGTTCTGCCCCGCCGAGTTCTGCATAGGTCCGTATATGACCTACGCAGAGCTTCGGTTAGGTTTTCTCAAACAACGCGATCAAAGCGACGTCATCTTTGTTGGGGCCAGCAGCAAGATCGCCGTAAATCCGGACCTGCGTTAAAGATAAGTCTCTGATCTGATCCGCCTCGAGGCGGCGGAAGGTATCGGCGAATCCGAGCGCCTCAAAGTGTTTTGCGTTGATCGACAGGGCGAACTGCGCACCGTGGCGTGCGACGCGCAAGAGCGCTGGCAAAACTTCTGGCCCAAGATGGCCATGGGTGAACGTTCCGGACGAGACGACACCGGCATAGCTGCCGCGCGGAACCGGCAGGCCCTGATTGAGATCGGCTTCGATCGCGTCGCGATAGATATCCTTGCGCATCGCCTCGTCCAGCATTTCGGCGCTGATATCGGTGGCGTCGATCGGACCCACGCCCAACCCGGCCAGAATAGCTCCGCATAACCCCGTGCCCGCGCCTACATCCAATACCGGGCCTTGTCCGCCTGCACCCACAAAAGCGCGCGCCGTGTGGATGTGGAGTTGATAGTCCTCAAGCGCTGCGAAACTGTCGTCATATTCCCCTGCCCATTCCGCATAAAGGCGCTTGTTCTCCTCGGGCGATTTCAGGGAGTAGGCTGCGTGCAAGTCAGGTGTCTTTTTGGTCATTTCTCAATGAATGCGCATCAGAGGATTCGAATCAAGTGCGTCCATCCGGCGCTTGCATCCACGTGCTGGGCAGATCATCAAAGGGACCATGACACAGACACTATTCTCCTTCGGCCACGGCTATTCTGCCCGAGCGATATCGAGGCAACTGGATCCAACCACATGGCGGGTCATCGGAACCACGCGTGATTCCCAGCAACTTGAGACAATCCGCGACTCGGGCGCCGAGCCTTGGGTCTGGCCGGGGGATCGGCCTGATCTGGATGGGGTGACGCATCTGCTTGTCTCTACAGCACCCACAGCCGATGGTGATCCGGTGCTGGCGGAATTGAAGGATGAGATCGCCGCGCGGATCGGACAGTTCAAATGGGTCGGCTACCTGTCGACCACAGCCGTTTACGGGGATCACCAGGGAGGCTGGGTGGATGAGACGACGCCCGCCACACCGACGGCTGAACGTGGCCGTTGGCGCGTGCGTGCGGAGGAGCAATGGGGCGGCATTCCGGGCCTGCCCTTGCATATCTTCCGACTGGCAGGGATTTACGGGCCGGGTCGAGGACCGTTTTCGAAGCTCAGGCGCGGAGGGTTGCGGCGGATCATCAAGCCAGGCCAGGTGTTTTCGCGCATTCATGTTGACGACATCGCACAGGTTTTGATCGCGTCGATGGCCAAACCCAATCCGGGTGCGATCTATAATGTCTGTGATGATGAACCGGTGCCACCGCAGGACGTGATCGGCTATGCGGCCGAGTTGCAAGGTCTGACGATGCCACCTGCGGTTCCGTTTGATGAGGCTGATCTGACTCCGATGGCACGCAGTTTCTATAATGAGAACAAGCGCGTTCGGAATGACAGGATCAAGGATGAACTGGGCGTCTCATTGCTCTATCCGAACTACCGTGTAGGGTTGGAAGCACTGATGCAGCATCAGAAGGATGCCACTTGATCACCGCGCCTTGCCAAGAAACCGGCACGGATTGTATGGGATTTCGATGAAAGACCGCTCTGTCCCGCTGAACATTACCGTTTCGACCCTGACCCGGCAGCGGCCCGAGATGCTGGCCGCTTTGATTCGAAGCTGGGGAGAGATGAAGCTGCCGCCCGACTGCTCGGTGCGATGTTTGGTAGTGGAAAACGACAGCGTAGCGCTCAGCGAAGGTACCGTGCAGGCAGTAGGGGAGAAGCTGCCTAATGGAGCAAGTCTGAACTATGTCCTTGAGACCGAACTCGGCATCCCGTTCGGACGCAACCGAGCCGCACGCGAAGCGTTGGAGAATGGCTCGGATCTGCTCTGTTTTGTCGATGATGACGAGGTGGTGGCGGTCGATTGGCTTGAACGGTTGGTCGCCGGGTATCGCAACAGCTCTGCCGTGCTAATGGGCGCTCCGCTTCGTGCGGCGGGGCCATCGGGGCAGGAGACCGCGATTCAGCGGCTGATGTTGCGCAATATCAGCAATCGTTACCTCGACAAGGAAAACGCGGCTGCAAAGAAAGCCACGTTGAACAGTACCGGTGGCGTGACCATCGTGACAAACAACTGGCTGGGCGAGACACGCCTGTTCAGCGAAACCGGCCTTTGGTTCGATGAAACCATGCGGATGACCGGCGGGACGGATGCAAAGTTCTATGCCGAGACCGTTGCTGCAGGCTTACCGGTCGGCTGGGTGCCCGACGCTTTTGTGTACGAGACCATTCCTCCCGAAAGGTTGTCATTCTGGTATCAGACCGCCCGGGGAAGGGACCAGTCCAACACCCATATGCGCCGTAAGCTTGATCAGAAGCCAACAAAGGCGATCTTGGGGTTTTTGAGCACCCCCTTCCGCTTGTTGGCGCTGTTAGGGGCAATCCTTCTGTTTCCGTTCCAACCAGATCGGCGATTGATCCAGATCGCCCGAACGGTTGGGTGGCTTGTCGGGGTATTGGGAATTCCCTTCGGCTATAAATCGGCCCTTTATAAGAAGGTCAGTGGCCACTGAATCTGGGCCGGTCAATCCGTTTTGCGTTAGACTCAGTTCAGTCGTTTCATGCGCGGCCATCATCGTAAGCTTATTTGCGTCTACTCTCTCTCGTGCCCGACTTGCGAGGCATGGTTAAGCTTGGCGGTGCAATCGCAATCACGCGCTTCAGGGTCAGGCTGCGCGCAGATGTTCAAGTGATAGCCCTGGATTATCAATATCATCAAAAAACAAAACTTATATGAATGGCTTGGATTTGCTAAATCTACATCCAAACAGAAAGAACGAGTCGTTAATGCTATTTCCTACAATGAAGGCAGGGCCGATCTGCGCGATCCCGCGTAATGCCCATTCCAAGGACGAGCGCAAAAACACTCAAGACCCCTGTTTCTCGTTTCAAAGTTAACCGCGCGACGCACACATCTAGCCAGGACTGGAGATCGATATGGACGGAAGTGATACCCCCAACATGGGCAAATGCCCGGTAATGCATGGCGCCGAGGCCCGGTCCAACCGGGATTGGTGGCCGAACCAACTGAACCTGTCGATTCTGCATCAGCATAGCCCTGCATCGAACCCGATGGGCGAGACATTCGACTATGCCGAAGAGTTCAAGAAGCTCGACCTGAAGGCACTGAAGGAAGACCTGTATGCGCTGATGACAGATTCGCAAGATTGGTGGCCCGCAGATTATGGTCACTATGGCGGTTTGTTCATTCGTATGGCCTGGCACGCAGCGGGCACCTACCGCACGGCAGATGGCCGCGGTGGCGCATCGACCGGCAATCAGCGGTTCGCTCCGCTGAACAGCTGGCCGGACAATGGCAACCTGGACAAGGCGCGCCGTCTGCTTTGGCCGATCAAGCAGAAGTACGGCAACCAGATCTCGTGGGCTGACCTTTACATATTGGCGGGCAACTGCGCGATCGAATCCATGGGCGGTACAACATTTGGATTCTCCGGTGGTCGTGAAGACATCTGGGCACCCGAAGAAGACATTTATTGGGGTGCCGAGACCGAATGGCTGGCCCCAACTGAGAACCCGCACAGCCGCTATTCGGGCGAACGTGATCTGGAAAACCCGTTGGCCGCTGTTCAGATGGGTCTGATCTATGTGAATCCCGAAGGTCCAGATGGTCAGCCAGATGCCTTGGCTTCAGGTCGCGATATTCGCGACACCTTTGGCCGAATGGCGATGAATGACGAAGAAACCGTTGCTTTGGTTGCGGGTGGCCACACCTTTGGTAAGGCCCACGGCGCCGGTGATCCCGGTCTTGTCGGTCCCGAACCCGAGGCCGCCCCGATGGAGGCGATGGGCTTTGGCTGGATCAACGATTTTGGCAGCGGCAAGGGTGATGATACCACCACCAGCGGCATCGAGGGTGCCTGGACCGCAAACCCGACCAAGTGGGACAACGGTTACTTCGACCTGCTGTTTGGCTACGACTGGAACCTGACCAAGAGCCCAGCGGGCGCGTGGATCTGGGAACCTGTTGGGGTCAAGGAAGAGGACATGGCCCCGGCAGCGGGTGATCCATCGAAAAAGGTCAAGACTATGATGACCACCGCCGACATGGCGATGCGCATGGATCCGATCTATGGCCCGATCTCGAAGCGCTTCCACGAAAACCCGGACGAATTTGCCGATGCCTTTGCCCGCGCGTGGTTCAAACTGACCCACCGCGACATGGGTCCGCGTGCGCGTTATCTTGGAGCCGAGGCTCCCAGCGAAGAGCTTATTTGGCAAGACAACGTCCCGGCCGTGGATCACGCGCTTATTGACGACGCTGATGTAGCCGATCTGAAAGCCAAGATACTCGCGACGGGATTGTCTGTCTCAGATCTGGTGTCGACCGCTTGGGCTTCGGCCTCGACCTTCAGGGGATCGGATATGCGTGGCGGTGCCAACGGTGCGCGCGTTCGTCTGGCCCCGCAGAAGGATTGGGAGGTCAACGAACCGTTGAAACTGTCCAAGGCGCTGGATGCGCTGGAAGGCGTTCAGAAAGCGTTCAATGACGCACAGTCTGGTGGCAAGAAGGTCTCATTGGCAGATGTCATTGTCTTGGGTGGTGGTGCTGCCATCGAACAGGCAGCCAAGGCTGCAGGTCATGACGTTGATGTTCCCTTTAGCCCCGGCCGCACCGATGCTTCGCAAGAGCAGACGGATGTCGAGTCTTTCACGGTGATGGAACCGATGGCGGACGGTTTCCGCAACTACCTGCACAAGGAATACTCGGTTCCGGCCGAGGCCCTGCTGGTGGACAAAGCGCAACTGCTGACGCTGTCGGCACCGGAGATGACCGCGCTTGTAGGTGGGATGCGTGTGCTGGGCACAAACTTTGACGGAACTTCTCATGGTGTGCTGACCGAACGGGTCGGCACGCTCAGCACCGATTTCTTCGTGAACCTGCTGGATATGGGCACCGAATGGAAACCATCCGGTGACGGCGTCTATGAAGGCCGCGACCGCGCAAGTGGTGACGTGAAGTGGACAGGTACCCGCGTGGATTTGGTCTTTGGGTCGAACTCGCAGTTGCGGGCACTGGCCGAGGTCTATGGTCAGGACGACGCAGGCGGCAAATTTGTCTGCGATTTCGTCTCGGCCTGGAACAAGGTGATGAACGCGGATCGTTTTGATCTGAAGTAACCCTATAACCATCGCAGTAAATTGCGCCGCCCGAGGAGAGTCGGGCGGCGTTTTCATGCGCCTGACTCAGGGCGCGTACCAAGCATTGGGTACGATTCTGCCGAGAGACTGTTCTTTCTCTTTCTATAAATCTCTTTTTTGTGAGTTTTCGGGAGGATTTGTTAAGCTAACCTGTTGTTTTTATTAAGGTGAAGAGGAAGGTGGTCGGAAATGTGAAGTTTTTTCAAATTGGGGGTTGCAGGTCCCAGACCTAATCCGTAAATACCCCTTCACCGGCGCTGCTGAGGTGCTGGGACGCGGTGGAAGCTGCGGAGACGCTCGGGAGAGACTGGGGGCATCTGAGGTTTTTGATTGGGCGGTGGCGCTGAGAGATTGG
>NZ_JBQFZC010000008.1:0-136760 GCF_056542025.1 Ruegeria sp. AF2
CGGCAGCGCGCCTTGCGCGCTGCCGGGCCCAACGGGCGGAAAGGTCTTGCCAAAGACCTTGACGACGGGCGGGAGTATCCTGACCTCTTGTGCCGCCCGGTTACGCTTCGTATCTAGGCCACAAATCGAGTGACAGGAGATTACCGATGCTAAAAGGTTTAGGCGGCCTGGGTGACATGGCCAAGATGATGAAATCCGCACAGGATTTGCAGACCAAGATGACCGACATGCAGGAAGAGCTGAACAACATCATGGTTGTCGGCGAATCCGGTGCTGGGCTGGTCAAGGCCACCGCGACCGCGAAGGGTGAGCTGAAAGGTCTGGATATCGACCCGTCGATCTTCAACGGTGACGACAAGGAAGTTGTCGAAGACCTCATCCTTGCCGCGATCAAGGACGCCCAGACCAAGGCACAGGAACGTTCGCAAGCCGAAATGGCGAAGCTGACCGAAAGCATGGGCCTGCCCGCAGACATCAAGCTGCCGTTCTGATACACCCTCCTGACGGATCAACGGCCGGGGCGTGTTTCCCCGGCCCAATTGCGAGGGCCTTGCGGTGAGTTCGAACAGTGACATCGACAATCTGATCGACCTGATGGCCAAGCTGCCCGGTCTCGGCCCCCGCTCGGCCCGCCGCGCAGTCCTGCACCTGATCCGCAAACGCGCCCTGCTGCTGACGCCGCTTTCAGACGCGATGCAGCAGGTGGCCATCACCGCCCGCGAATGCCTGAACTGCGGCAACGTGGGCACCACCGATATCTGTGACATATGCAACGACGAAGCCCGCGCAACCGGAGAGCTCTGCGTGGTCGAAGACGTCGCCGACCTTTGGGCGATGGAGCGTGCCGGGGTCTTCAAAGGTCGATATCACGTTCTGGGCGGCACTTTGTCGGCGTTGGACGGAGTTGGCCCGGATGATTTGCGTATCCCCCGGTTGAAGGACCGGGTTGTGGTCGAGGGTATCACCGAGATCATCCTCGCTCTGAATGCCACCGTCGATGGCCAGACCACCGCGCACTACATTGCCGATCAGTTGGAGGGGCAGGTGCGCCTGACCTCGCTGGCACAAGGTGTGCCGATTGGGGGCGAGTTGGACTATCTGGATGACGGGACGATTACTGCGGCATTGCGGGCGCGGAAGGAGTTGTAGGAGCAGCAACAGATAAATTAATCGTTTCGAACTATAGGTTTACTCTAAAAGCAATTATCTACTAGCATCTACGGCATTGCGATAACCATTCTAAGTTCAGGTTTATGATGCTGAGATTTCTACTGCGTATTTTATCGCGCCCTCCACGGAAGGGGAGAAAAGCGGCGCAGTTCAGGTCCATTACACCGGCAAATACGACTCGCGAGGTTGGGCGAACTACTGAATCGACAGCGCCCTCAAAACTGCCCACGACCACGACGCTCAAGGGAAAATGTCATGTAATTGATGGTGATGCGATAGTAATCAGTGGCACGAAGATCAGGATCGCCGGCATAGATGCACCAGAGTTGGAACACCCTTGGGGTAAGAAATCCAAATTTGCGCTAATCGAAATGTGCAAGGGCAAGGTGGTCACTGCCATCATCAAGGAAGAAGTCTCATATGATCGGATCGTAGCCAAGTGCATTCTGCCGGACGGCACTGATGTAGCGGCTGAACTGGTCAAGCAAGGGCTGGCATTGGATTGGCCAAAATTCTCTGGCGGTACATATGCGCATCTTGAACCTCAAGATGCACGTAAGAAGCTATGGCGCGCTGCTGCGCGGCAGAAAGGCCATATGAGAGCGTTTCACTCCGAAGTAAAACCGCGCAGTAAGTAGATTTGAGATCAGGCCAATCAACACCAAGACTCTTAAAGAGTGTTTTTATCCGGCAACTCTTTGCTGCTAAGTCAATTAAGGATAGGAAAGGACATACCGTTGAAAACCCGAGCCCCCATGCCCCGCCTTCTCGCCCTCACCTTCGCCGCCTTCACCGCCACCGCCGCCCTCGCGCAGCAACTCATCGACAAAGGCTTCGTCGAAGGCTGGAACATCATGATGGACCCCAACCTCGGGAATGGGTGTTTGATCCAGACGGTTTATCAGGACCTCTCGGTCGTGCGGCTGGGCTATGATGCGCTGGACGATCGCGGATACTTCACCGTCTACAACAAGGCTTGGGGCGACATTAAACCGGGGGAAAAATATCCGATCCGGTTTGATCTGGACGGCAAGAGCTTTAATGCCACCGCCATCGGGTTCAAACAGGATCGTGTACCTGGCGCGACCGTGTTCTTTACCGACCGGAGCTTCGTCACCTCAATCGCGCAGAACAAGACCATGACCGTCTATAATCCGGAAGGACAGACTGTCATGGCGATTGATCTCAAAGGCACTGCAAAAGCGCTGGACTATGCCCGCGACTGCCAGAACAAAAAGCTCTAACGAATCGGATCAAACACGGCGTCTTTGGCGGTGCAATCGCGGATCACGTCGCGGCCACAGGGCACCGGGTCAAGATTGCGGGACAGGCATAGGCGGACTTCTTCGATATAGCCTTGCTTACAGGTGATGGTGATCATGTCAGGCTCGAGCGTGGGATTGGCCTTGAGAAAGGCCTCTTCCACCACCGAAGCGGGCAGTTTGACCGTCGCGTCCAGCTTGCGGAACACCTCGGGGCGCGCAACTCCTGCATAAGCCTGCCGTGACAGGGCGAAATAGTCGGGTGCACTGAGGCCCGAACAGGTGCCGTGCTTTTTCCATTGATGCCAGGCCAACCCGGATGAGCCCTGAATATCCTCCATTTCCCGCGTCATGCGGCGTGTGGGTGGCGCTTCGGACGTGCGACAATACGAAGGCCAGCCCTGATGGAATTGCGGCCAGAGCCCATGCAATATCCACCCATGATCGTGTCGCGTGTCGCACTGATCCGAGCCGCGCGCATCGCCTTCGCGGGCGCACCAATTGGGCGACCAGCTGAGCGACAGGACGTAGTAGTCAAAATCGCCCGCCTTTTCGCCCTCGGCCATCGCAGCCATGGCACTTAGCACCCACAAAATCGCCCAGCGCATTCGCCTCTTCCCTTCTTTAGCTGTCGCGACTATATAGGCCCCAAGTTCCCCGACAACGGAAACCTGCCCCATAGCTTCGGGGCCGCCGAATTCCGGCGACGGGACAGATGTATTTATAGGAGACGGGCTGATGGCAAAACCGCTTATGGCCAAGGCAACCGCCGTATGGCTGGTGGACAACACCACGATCAGCTTCAAGCAGATCGCGGATTTCGTAGGCATGCACGAGCTGGAAGTGCAGGGTATTGCGGATGGTGATGTGGCTGCAGGTGTCAAAGGGTTTGACCCGATTGCCAACAACCAGCTGACTCAGGAAGAAATTGACACCGCGCAAAACAACCCGCTGCACAAACTGAAGCTGAAGTTCAATCCGGCGGCATCAGGCGAAGAGAAACGCCGTGGTCCGCGCTACACCCCGCTGTCCAAGCGTCAGGACCGTCCGAACTCGATCCTGTGGCTGGTCAAGTTCCACCCGGAACTCAGCGACGGCCAGATTGCCAAGCTGGTCGGCACCACCAAGCCGACCATCCAGTCGATCCGCGAGCGGACGCACTGGAACATCTCGAACATGCAGCCGATCGATCCGGTTGCCCTGGGACTGTGCAAACAGTCCGAACTGGATGCCATCGTGCAAAAGGCCGCGGCCAAGAAAGCAGCCGAAGGTGGCGTGATGAGCGATGATGAGCGTCGCAAACTGGTGTCGACCGAACAGTCGCTTGAGATGGATTCAGCGCCCAAGATCCCGACCGCGATCGAAGGTCTCGAGACATTCTCGTTGTCCGAGGACACCAACGAGAAGGAAGACGAAGAGCCCATCGTCGATGCGGATAGCTTCTTCAACCTACCCAAGGGTGGTGGTGATGAAGAAGACGAAGACGATCTGCGCCCCTGAGATGCGCATGGTCCCGGCCTCGAATAGCCGGGACCCGATTTTTTGGGTGATTTGATGCTAAAGGTTCTATCCTTATTCTTCGACGCGCATCGTGCCGTTTCAATCTATGTGTTCCTGAAATCCTGGTGGTTGGCCATTACAGGTGCCGTCGTGATGATTGCAATAGTCGCTGGCTTGCTGTTGCTGAATGACGACGGCAAGCACGAGCACGAGGCGTTTCTCACCGTCGCGGTTTTGTCGGCGACACCGATCAATGGCGATCTCAAGAACGGGGTCATTGCTTCGGTGCGCTTGCCGGATGGCTCAGCAGCATCAATCACCTCGACCGAAGGGCCGATTGCTCAGACAGTTGGAACCCAAGCCTGTATCGAGAAACGGGTTTTCGTTGAAAGTGGAGAGCCAAGGTATCGGTTCAAACTGCCACGATATTGCGAAGCGAGCTAGAAAAGCAAAACCGCCCGATGGCTCAACCGGGCGGTTTTTTTGTTCAGATCATCTGAAACAGGATGCCTGCTACGATAGCGCCGCTGATGCCCAATCCCAGATAGGTGGCAAAGACGCGCGGTTTCACCAGTGACCACACGGCCGCCATCGCAGGTATCGAACTGACGGCACCGGCCACCATGAATGACATCGCAGCACCCGCACTCATACCCTGCTCCATCAGACCCGCAAGAAGCGGTGGTGCGACGTAAGAGTTCAGATAGGCAGGCATTCCGACCAAGGCTGCGATGACGATTGGTACAACACCCTCACCACCAACAACGCGGGCGATCAGGTCTGCCGGAACATAGCTGACCAGCAATGCTTCGAGCACGTAGGCAAATGCCAGCCATTTGAGCAGGAACAGGCCATTGTGAACGAACTCAACCCGAAAGCGCGTCCGACGGTCAGGGTCTTGCCAGAACTTCCAGACGGGTTTGTCATCTTGCTTTGGTCCGCAACCGCAGCAACCAGCGAGTTTGTATTCACGCAACGGCTGCGCAAAGGCACCTCCCCGCATCAGGGTGCGCACGGCAAACCCGCCGAACAAACCCAACGCGACAGCGGCAACCGCTTTACCAATAGCAAACGGCCAACCCAGCGCACCCGCAGTAATCAGCAACGTCGGGGGGTCGATCAACGGTGAACTGAGCCAGAATGCCATCACGGCCGACAATGGCGCACCCAGAGCCAGCAATCCCGCGATGAACGGGATCACTTCGCAGGAACAAAATGGGGCCAGCCCGCCAAACAACGCAGCCAGAAAGATCATCCGTGTCTCGCGACCCTCAAATGCACGGGCGACCATGACTTCGGCCCCGGTTGCCTTCAGGTATGATAGCAGCAGAACAGCAAACAGGATGTACTGGCCCGTATGCACAAGCGCTTTGGCTGCAAAACTCACAACCTCGGTCCAGTTGCCCGGATCAAGAATGGCCACCAGTGCCAGTATGACCACGATCAGAGCCCAGGGCGTTTTGATCAGGTCGATCAGGTTTCTGGATAGTGGCTTGGGGTTTTGGGTTAGTTCAGCCATCGTTTGCGGCCTTTCCGATTTCGTCTGCGCAGCATTCACTAAGGATGAACTGCGCCAGGTTTCTCAATTCGTCAAAGCACGCGCGGTTGATCGTGCTACGCCCGATCTTCTCTTGCTCAACTACTCCGCCAGCAGCCAGAAACCGCAGATGATGCGCCAGAGTCGAGGGCGCGATTCCTGTCCTCGTTTGAATTTCTCCAACGGTCAGGCCTGCTTCCCCAGCACGAACCAAGGTCTTAAGAACCTTCAATCGGGCTTCCGAGCCCATGGCAGAGAAACCTGCGGCAGCTTCTTCCCACATCCTTTATCCCCATTAAACTAGATTTATGGTTATTTAGTTTAATTCGTATCCTGCGTCAACCACACGTGTGCGTAAAACTCTCCACATGGTTCGCAGGGCCATAAGTCCAGATTGCCACCGCCTTAGGTCCAACCTATAACGATGCAATGGGTATTTCGGTCGACACATTCTTTTTGGAACGCAATGGGCAAGGCACCTTACAGGCGCAGCTGCAACAGCTGATTGCCGAAGGCATTCTGTCAGGACGCTTCCACGTCGGGGAAAAGCTGCCCTCGTCCCGTAAACTTGCTGCCCATTTGGGTGTCAGCCGGATTACGGTCACGCTTGCCTATACTGAACTGCTGGCCAATGATTACCTGACCGCCAAAGGCCGGTCGGGATACTATGTTTCAGAAAATGCGCCAGTGCCGCCGACCTACACGCCAGTGCGGCGCGACACCGAAGTGGTTGACTGGGATCAGGCGTTTGCCCGCCGTTTCTCGGGCGGTGATGTGCTGACAAAACCCAGCAACTGGCGTGACTACCGCTATCCCTTCATTTATGGCCAAGTCGACAGAAAGCTGTTCGATCATGCAAACTGGCGTCTCTGCGCAGTTCGGGCGTTGGGACATAAGGACTTTGATTCTTTGACCGGAGACTATGTCGATCAGGATGACCCGCTGCTGCTTGAATTCATCGCCCGGCATACTCTTCCCCGCCGCGGAATTGTAGCCCGGCCCGAAGAAATCTTGATCACCCTGGGCGCTCAGAACGCCCTTTGGCTGGCGTCTCGCATATTGCTGAACCGGAACCGTAGGGCAGCGATCGAGGACCCCTGCTATTACGCCCTGCGCGATCTTCTGATTCACTCGGAATGCAAGCTGTCTTATCTGAAGGTCGACCGGGACGGGTTGCCCCCGGAAACGATCCCAGATGATACCGACGTCATATTCACCACCCCCAGCCACCAGAGCCCGACAACCGCGACCATGCCGGTGGACCGCCGACATGCACTGCTGCGTCGTGCCCGCGAATTGGATGCCATGATCGTCGAGGATGACTATGAATTTGAAATGTCATTTCTCGGGGCCCCGTCACCGGCGCTCAGGTCAATGGATCGCGATGGGCGTGTGATCTACGTGGGCAGCTTTTCCAAGTCGCTGTTTCCGGGGCTTCGATTGGGTTACATGGTCGGGTCCGAACCCTTTATCCGTGAAGCGCGCGCCCTGCGATCTCTGGTCTTGCGTCACCCTCCTGGCCACATGCAGCGAACCGCAGCCTACTTCCTATCGCTCGGGCACTATGATGCTCAGATCCGGCGCATGTCTAAAACGCTGCAACGCCGTCGCGAAGCGATTGAGGAGGCAATTGGACAATATGGTCTGACTGTTGCTGGGCGCGGGATGCTGGGCGGATCATCGATCTGGATGCAAGCGCCGCTGCATGTAGACACCAGCAAACTGGCCCGAGACCTGCAGCGCCAAAGCGTCCATATCGAACCGGGTGAGGCATTTTTTTCAAGCCAGAACAGGCCAAAGAACTTTTATCGGCTGGGCTACTCTTCAATCTCGTCGGATCGTATCGAACCGGGAATCCAACAAATTGCTGAAGCGATCCGGCGTTCTTAAGCGCTCTGGACTTAAACCGCTACCGGTTCTGGCCCTAACGCCACAGACACCCGTACGCCAAAACCGATCAGAAAACTGGGTGCAAAACCCCCGTTCCATCCTTCTATGATCGGAGATTACGCAGATGAAGATGACCACCGAAGAAGCCTTTGTAAAAACCCTGCAGATGCATGGCATCGAACATGCGTTCGGTATCATCGGCTCGGCCATGATGCCGATCTCCGACATCTTTGGCAAAGCGGGCATCACTTTCTGGGATTGTGCCCACGAAGGGTCCGGCGGCATGATGGCCGACGGCTATACCCGCGCAACCGGCAAGATGTCGATGATGATCGCCCAGAACGGCCCCGGCATCACCAACTTTGTGACCGCCGTCAAAACTGCCTATTGGAACCACACTCCGCTGCTGCTGGTCACTCCGCAGGCCGCAAACAAGACCATGGGTCAAGGTGGTTTCCAGGAAATGGAGCAGATGCGCATGTTCGCAGACTGCGTTTGCTACCAGGAAGAGGTGCGTGACCCCAGCCGTATGGCCGAGGTTCTGAGCCGCGTAATCATGAACGCCAAGCGCGCCTCGGCACCTGCGCAGATCAACGTTCCGCGCGACTTCTTCACTCAGGTGATCGACATCGAGCTGCCTGCTGTTGTTGAGTTTGAACTGCCTTCGGGTGGTGCATCGGCCGTATCCGAAGCTGCCGCTCTGCTGTCGAACGCAAAGAACCCCGTTATCCTGAACGGTGCAGGCACCGTTCTGTCGAAAGGCGGCATCGAAGCGTCGAAAGCACTGGCCGAGCGTCTGGACGCTCCGGTCTGCGTTGGCTACCAACACAATGACGCTTTCCCCGGTTCGCACCCACTGTTCGCTGGCCCGCTGGGCTATAACGGCTCAAAAGCCGGTATGCAGCTGATCAAGGAAGCAGACGTTGTTCTGTGCCTCGGCACCCGCCTGAACCCGTTCTCGACCCTGCCAGGTTACGGCATGGAGTACTGGCCTGCAGATGCAAAGATCATTCAGGTCGACATCAACCCCGACCGCATCGGCCTGACCAAGAAGGTCTCGGTTGGTATCGTGGGCGATGCAGCGACCGTTGCCACAAACATCCTGAACCAGTTGTCCGATACAGCCGGTGACGAAGGCCGCGACGCGCGCAAGGCTAAGATCGCCGAAACCAAATCGCGTTGGGCGCAAGAGTTGACCTCGATGGACCACGAGCAGGACGATCCGGGCACCACCTGGAACGAACGCGCGCGCGCGGCCAAGCCGGACTGGCTGAGCCCGCGCAAAGCATGGCGCGCGATCCAGTCCGCGCTGCCGAAAGAGGCGATCATCTCGTCCGACATCGGCAACAACTGCGCCATCGGCAACGCCTATCCTTCGTTTGAAGAAGGCCGCAAGTATCTGGCCCCCGGCCTGTTTGGCCCCTGTGGCTATGGTCTGCCTTCGGTCATTGGCGCGAAGATCGGCTGCCCGGATGTACCAGTTGTCGGCTTCTCTGGCGATGGTGCCTTCGGCATTGCAGTCACCGAACTGACCGCCATCGGTCGCGAAGAATGGCCAGCCATCACTCAGGTTGTGTTCCGCAACTACCAGTGGGGTGCGGAAAAGCGCAACTCGACCCTGTGGTTCGATGACAACTTCGTCGGCACCGAGTTGGACACCAAAGTGTCCTATGCCGGCATCGCCAACGCCTGTGGCTTGAAAGGCGTCATCGCGCGCACTCAGGATGAACTGACAGCGGCGCTGAGCCAGGCGATCGAGGATCAGAAGAACGGCATCACCACCCTGATCGAAGCAATGATCAACCAGGAACTGGGTGAACCCTTCCGTCGCGACGCGATGAAGAAGCCGGTTGAGGTTGCAGGTATCGACGCAAGCGACATGCGTCTGCAGCAGGTTTGATTGCTGTCAAAAACATAAGTCGGACCGGGTTCAACCGGTCCGCTTAAAGAAAAGCAGAGGAAGGGGGTGCCTGCACTCTCTTCCTCTATATGGTTGAGCCCGGTGTGCTTACGCTCCAGTGTGTTCAACACGTACAGGTACCAAGGCGATCCGCCACAGGGAGAGACAGCGTGAATCAACAACCGAACCTCAACCTATCCCCACCCGTGTCAGACGAGATCCGCCGGACCACGTGCTATATGTGTGCCTGCCGCTGCGGTATCAACGTGCACATGAAGGATGGGAAGGTCGCCTATATCGAAGGCAATCGGGATCATCCGGTAAACAAGGGCGTTCTCTGCGCCAAAGGCAGCGCGGGGATTATGCAGGTGAACGCCCCGTCGCGCCTACGCGCACCGCTCAAACGCGTCGGCCCGCGTGGGTCTGGCGAGTTCGAAGAGATCAGTTGGGACGAGGCGCTCGAGATCGCTGTCGGTTGGCTAAAACCGATCCGCGAAGACAACCCTGAGAAACTGGCCTTTTTCACCGGCCGTGATCAGAGCCAGAGCTTCACCAGTTTCTGGGCACAGAATTTCGGCACCTGTAACTATGCGGCCCATGGCGGGTTCTGTTCGGTCAACATGGCAGCCGGTGGCATCTACACGATGGGCGGTGCATTCTGGGAGTTCGGTCAGCCCGACTGGGATCACACCAAGCTGTTCATGCTGTTCGGCGTTGCAGAAGACCACGACAGCAACCCGATTAAAATGGGCATCGGCAAGATCAAGGCGCGCGGTGCCCGGGTGATTGGGGTAAATCCGATCCGCTCGGGCTATAACGCCGTGGCAGATGATTGGGTCGGCATCACCCCCGGTACCGATGGCCTGTTCATCTTGTCGATGATCCATGTGCTGATGAAGGCAGGCAAAATCGATCTGGATTACCTAAGTCGCTACACCAACGCGCCGGTCCTGATCAACGCATCCGACGGTCCGGAAAAGGGTCTGTTCCTGAAAGACGATGACGGCAAGCCATTGGTCATCGACCGCAATACCAGCAAGCTGACTGCTTTCGACACCCACGGCGTCCGCCCTGACCTATCAGCGACCTACGAAAAGGACGGTGTCACCCACCGCCCCGTCTTCCACCACATGGCAGAACGGTATCTGGCGGATGAATACGCCCCCGAGGCAATCGCAGAAAAATGCGGCGTGCCAGCGACCCGCATTCGCGCGATTGCTGGCGAGCTGGCCCGTGTGGCCTTTGATGAAGCGTTCGAACTGGACCATGAATGGATCGATTTCCGGGGCGAGAAACACTCGAAGATGATTGGTCGCCCCGTCGCGATGCACTCGATGCGCGGCGTTTCAGCCCATGCCAACGGTTTCCAGACCTGCCGCGCCCTGCATGTGTTGCAGATCCTGCTTGGAACGGTCGAAGTCCCCGGCGGCTTCCGCTTCAAGCCACCCTACCCCAAGCCAGTTGAGGCGCATCCGACTCCGCATTGTAAGGTGACGCCGAATACACCTCTGGACGGGCCGCATCTGGGGTTTGTTCGCGGCCCCGAGCATCTGGCGCTGAAAGAAGACGGCAGCCCGGCGCGGATCGACAAAGCGTTTACATGGGAAAACCCGATGTCCAGCCACGGGCTGATGCACATGGTGATCTCGAATGCCCATGCAGGCGATCCCTACAAGATCGATACGTTGTTCATGTACATGGCCAACATGTCCTGGAATTCGACGATGAACACCAAGGGTGTCATGGACATGCTGACGGACAAGGATGAGAACGGCGACTACGTGATCCCGCATATCATCTATTCCGATGCTTATTCCTCGGAAATGGTGGCCTATGCCGACCTTATCCTGCCCGATACAACCTATCTGGAACGACACGACTGTATCTCGCTACTGGACCGCCCGATCTGCGAGGCCGAGGCAGCGGCAGACGCGATCCGTTGGCCGGTGATTGAACCCGACCGCGACGTACGCGGCTTCCAGTCGGTTCTGATCGATCTGGCCAACCGCATGGGCCTGCCCGGCTTTACCAACGATGATGGCAGCGCCAAGTGGACGAATTACGCCGACTATATCGTCAACCACGAACGCAAGCCGGGGATTGGACCGCTTGCCGGTTTCCGGGGCGAAAACGGCGACAAGGAAGGTCGTGGCGAGGTTAACCCCGACCAATTGAACCAATACATCGAGAATGGTGGCTTCTATGTCGCGCATATTCCCGAAGGTGCGGATTACTACAAACCTTGGAACACTGCCTATCAAGACTGGGCTGTGGGCATGGGTATCTATGACAGCCCACAGCCCTATCTATTCCAGCTCTATTCCGAGCCGATGCGTAAATTCCAACTGGCCGCCGAAGGCTACGGGGAACGCCAGCCCCCAGATCACGTGCGCGCGCAGATCCAAGATACAATGGACCCCCTGCCCATTTGGTACGAAACCGATCAGACCGGCAATGAAGGCTTCACCGTCAACGCTCTGACCCAGCGGCCAATGGCGATGTATCATAGTTGGGGCACACAAAACGCCTGGTTGCGTCAGCTACATGGGCGCAACCCGCTATACGTCCCGACCAAGCTGATGCGTGAACACGGGCTGCAAGACGGCGATTGGGCCAAAGTCAGCTCTCCACATGGCGAGATCACGGTACCCGTCATGGAGATGGCTGCGCTGAACAACAATACCGTGTGGACTTGGAATGCCATCGGAAAGCGCAAAGGGGCCTGGGCCTTGCAGAAAGACGCCCCCGAGGCCACCAAGGGTTTCCTGCTCAACCACCTGATCCACGAGCTGCTGCCCCCCAAAGGTGACGGCCTGCGCTGGGCAAACTCTGATCCGATCACCGGTCAGGCCGCCTGGTTCGATCTGAAGGTAAAAATCGAAAAGGCCGCCGCTCCAAGCGATGCTGAAAGCCAGCCAGAATTCGCTCCAATCAAATCGCCGGTCGGGCAAGGGCCAAAGGATTTGGCCTGGAAGGTGGGCAAATGACCCGATCCGTTCTTCATCTGGCTATAAATATCTCGGGGTCTGGGGCAGAGCCCCAGCCCGCCCTGACCACAATCGCAGAGGCACGGCAGTCATGACCCAGCTCCCCCAATCAACCGAACGCAAGATGGGTCTGGTCATTGATCTGGACACCTGCGTTGGCTGCCATGCCTGCGTCATTTCATGCAAAGGCTGGAACACCGAAAACTACGGCGCGCCACTGTCGGATCAGGATGCTTATGGTGCTGACCCTTCAGGCACCTTCCTGAACCGGGTGCACTCTTACGAGGTGCAACCCGCCGAAGGGCATGCCCAATTGATCCACTTCCCAAAATCCTGCCTGCATTGTGAAGACGCACCCTGCGTGACCGTCTGCCCCACCGGTGCCAGCTACAAGCGGGTCGAGGACGGAATCGTTCTGGTCAACGAAAATGACTGCATCGGCTGCGGCCTGTGCGCGTGGTCCTGCCCCTATGGCGCACGCGAACTGGATCAGGCCGAAGGCGTTATGAAGAAATGCACGCTTTGCATCGATCGGATTTACAACGAGAACCTACCCGAGGTGGATCGTGTGCCCTCTTGTGTGCGCACCTGCCCGGCAGGTGCCCGACACTTTGGCGATCTCGGCGACCCTGGCAGTGATGTCAGCAAGCTGGTCGTCGAACGTGGCGGCATGGACCTGATGCCTGAACAGGGCACCAAACCCGTCAACAAGTACCTGCCGCCCCGACCCAAGGACAAAATTGACGAGCAGATTGACATCCTAGCCCCTCTGCTGGCCCCGGTCGCCGAAGAGCCCAAGGGTTTCCTCGGCTGGCTCGACAAGACCCTGGAGAAGCTCTGATGCACCCGGCACCTTCCGTTATCATCTTTACCACCCTGTCCGGTCTCGGATTTGGACTCTTGTTCTTCCTGGGGCTCGGCATACCTGACGTCTCGGGCTGGGTCGCGTTTGTGTTTTTCGCAATTGCCTATGGCTTGTCCGTCGGCGGTTTGCTCGCGTCGACCTTCCACCTCGGCCACCCAGAGCGTGCCTGGAAAGCCTTCACCCAGTGGCGCTCAAGCTGGCTCAGCCGCGAGGGCTGGTGCGCGGTCATCGCGCTGCTCGTCATGGGGCTCTATGCAATTGGTGCGGTCTTTCTAGGCCAACGCTGGGGTGTGCTGGGCTGGATCGGGGCGGCATTCTCGCTGGCCACGGTCTTCACCACATCGATGATCTACACGCAGCTCAAGACTATCCCTCGCTGGAACATGAACCTGACACCGGCCATGTTCTTGTCGTTCAGCCTTGCAGGCGGTGCTTTGTTGGCCGGAGCGGAAGCGCTTGCCCCTTGGTTGCTGGCTATTGCCGGCGCTGTACAGCTTGCCTATTGGGCCAAGGGCGACGATGCGTTGTCCCGATCGGGAACCACGCTGGCAACCGCGACAGGGCTTGGTGAGCGAGGCGCTGTCCGCGCATTCGAACCACCTCATACAGGTACAAACTATCTGCTGCGTGAGTTTGTGCATGTGGTCGGTCGGAAGCATGCGCAGAAACTACGGATGATATCTTTTGGGCTGGCTTTTGTGCTGCCTTTACTGCTGCTTCTGATCCCCTTTGGCGGCGTTCTGATCAAGCATGTCTTTGCGCTTGTGGCGGTGCTGTCGCATCTCACCGGCGTTGCTGTTTCACGCTGGTTGTTCTTCGCGCAAGCAGAGCATGTGGTTGGGTTGTACTACGGCAAGCGTTGATGGGGGCTCTGCCCCGTCGCGGCAAGCCGCGCCTCCCCCGAGGTATTTCTAGCCAGATGAAATTTGGATCCCGAATTAAAAAAGGGCGGCGCTCGATCTTCGAGGCCGCCCTTACGAGTCCGTATATTGATTTCAGGTTAATCCAGCATGCGCCATTGCTGCTTCGATAGCGGCTTTGGTGCTGTCTTCCAGCTCGGTCAGAGGCGAGCGCACTTCGGTGCTACACAGGCCAAGTTTGCTGAGCGCGTATTTTGCGCCAACCAGACCGGGCTCGATGAAGATCGCTTCGTGCAGGGGCATCAGGCGGTCCTGATACTCCAGCGCCATTTCGTAGTCGCCATTCAGCGTTGCCTGCTGGAATTCAGCACAGAGCTTCGGAGCCACGTTTGCGGTGACCGAGATGCAGCCCACTCCGCCATGAGCATTGAAGCCCAGTGCAGTCGCGTCTTCCCCGGATAGCTGGCAGAAATCCGCACCACAGCTTGCACGCTGCTGGCTGACGCGCGCCAGATCTCCGGTCGCGTCCTTGACTCCGATGATGCGCGGCAGTTTCGCCAGCTCACCCATCGTTGCAGGAGTCATGTCGATGACCGAACGACCCGGGATATTGTAGATGATGATCGGGATATCGGCACTGTCATGCAGAGTTTGGAAATGCGCCAGCAGCCCCTTCTGGGTCGGCTTGTTGTAATAGGGGGTTACGACCAGCGCCGCATCCGCACCGATTTTTTGCGCAAACTGAACAAACCGAATTGCCTCGACAGTATTGTTGGAGCCCGCGCCTGCGATGACAGGCACGCGACCTGCTGCAGCCTTCACCACTTCGGCGATAACCGTTTCATGTTCTTCATGGCTGAGGGTCGGGCTTTCGCCGGTCGTACCAACCGGAACCAGACCGGTCGAACCTTGCTGTATTTGCCATTCCACCAGGTGTTTGAGCGTTTCCAGGTCCAACGCGCCGTTGCTGAACGGGGTGACCAGGGCTGGCATTGAGCCTTTAAACATGGAACGCTCCTTAGGTGTTTTTTGCGCACCGGTCTGTCACGATTAAGGGTTTGTGAGTTGATCCCGGCGGCGCAAGGTTTATCCTGCATGGCTGTATCCTTGGTTTGTTGGGGAATGCAAGGGATGAGACGTATTCTGTCGCTTGGAATAGCGATGATTCTGGCGCTGATGCTACAGCCGCATACCACTCGTGCGGATGCGACGCAGGATTTGCGCGCGGGGCTCTATGAGATGCGCAAGGGCGATTGGAATGCCGCGCTGCGCGTTGCAGGCCAGCGTGGATCGGTGGCGCGTGACATTATTGTCTGGCATTGGCTACGCGAAGGTTTTGGCAGCTCGGGCGATGTGCTGGTGTTTCTTGAGCGGCGCCCGGATTGGCCCGGTTTGGCCTGGCTGCGCCGTAAAAGCGAGCCATCATTCACCGGGGCCGATCCGAATCGAGTTCTGAAATTCTACGAAGGGATGCCTCCGCAAACAGCAGAAGGTGCTTTGAATTATGCCGTGGCTTTGAAAAGCCAAGGCCGCAATGGTGAAGCAGAAGCCGACGTCGTAACCGCTTGGCGGACCATGCCGATGGGGTCGGGCCTGCAAAAGGATTATCTTGAGAACTTCGGGAAACTTCTGAGACCACATCACGAGGCCAGGTTGGATCGGATGTTGTGGGATGGGCATCTGGTCAGCGCCGGGCGGATGCTGCCCCTGGTCAACTCTGATCAGCGCAAACTGGCCGAGGCGCGCATTGCCCTGCAAAAGCGCGAAAACGGAGTGGACGGCAAAGTCGCCGCAGTGCCGGAATCACTGGCCAAAGACCCTGGCCTGGCATTTGATCGTTTCGTGTGGCGGGATCGCAAAGAACTGGACGACAGCGCCATTGATCTGATGTTGGCACGCTCGACCGGACCAAAATCGCTGGGTGAACCCGACAAATGGGCGGAAGGGCGACGCAGACTGGCACGTCTTGAGATGCGCACGGGAGATGCCGAACGCGCCTATGCGATTGCCGCCAATCACCACATGACCCCCGAAATGGGCTATGGCTATGCTGATTTGGAGTGGCTCTCGGGATTTCTGGCGCTGCGCAAGCTGAATGATCCGGCCACGGCGGTGCGGCATTTCCAGAATTTCTCGGAGGCGGTGCAATCGCCGATTTCGAAGGGTCGCGGTGGATATTGGCTGGGCCGCGCCTATGCGGCGCAGGGGGATGCTGACAAGGCGCACGAGGCTTATGCCGAAGGCGCGAACTATCAGACCTCGTTCTACGGGTTGCTGGCGGCGGAACAAATCGGCCGTCCGTTTGACAGCGAATTGGCCAACCCACGCCGCGCGCCGCATTGGAAACAAGCCGCATTCGCTGACTCAAGCGTGTTGGAGGCTGGATTGCTGTTGCAGCGCGCAGGAGAGGGAAACCTTTCAGAACGGTTTCTTACCCATTTGGTGGAAGGTCTCGATCAAACCCAGGCCGCTCAGCTGGGTGACCTGGTGATCGAACTGAACGAACCGCATCTGGCCGTCATGATCGCCAAGCGCGCGGCAACAACCGGTGTTGTTTTGCCTGCCGCTTATTACCCAGTGCACCCGGTCGCAGATATGGGACTTCCCATGGCGAAGGAAATGACGCTGGCAATTGCCCGACGCGAAAGTGAGTTCGATCCGGTAGTCATCAGTGGCGCAGGCGCGCGCGGTTTGATGCAGGTCATGCCCGCTACCGCCAAACTTGTGGCTCAGGATTTGGGTATTCTGGGTGGCCATAAAACCGCGCGCCTAACCTCGGACTGGCAATATAACGCAAAGCTGGGGGCGAATTATCTTGCAACGCTTGCAGAGGACTTCAACGGCAATGTCGTGATGATGGCCGCTGGATATAACGCGGGGCCAAGACGGCCGATTTCGTGGATGGAACGCTATGGCGACCCGCGCCGGGGCCAGGTGGACGTGATCGACTGGATCGAGACCATTCCTTTCAAGGAGACGCGCAACTATGTCATGCGTGTCGCCGAAAGCCTGCCGGTCTATCGCGCTCGGCTTGGGCAGCCAGCTTTACCAGTGCCATTCTCAAAGGAACTAACCGGTTCGACCCTTTCGTCGTTCGCGCCATAAGGTGAACAGGCCCGCCGCGATCACCAAAGCTGCGCCCAGAACAACCTCGGGGCGCAGCGTCTCGTGGAAGATCGTGATGCCCAGAATTGCACTCCACATCAGATGGAAATAGGCAAAGGGTTGCACGGCGCTGGCCTCGGCCATTTCGTAGCACTTAATCAATAGCCAGTGTCCCAGAGCGCCTGCGATGCAAAGCAACCCCATCCAAAACCAATCGCTGCTGGCCATGGGTTCCCAAAACCAGACACCAACAGCAGTCATTGCGACTGCACCAGCCACCCCAGTCCAAAAAAAACTGGTCGCAGTACTGTCCCGCCGAGCCGCATACCGTGTCAGCAGGCCATAAATCGCGAACATAAACGCCGAGATCAGCGGGATCACAGCCCAAGGGTTGAACACACCGGCACCGGGCTGCAGGATGATCAACACCCCGATGCAGCCGACCCCGATGGCGGCCCAGCGACGCCAGCCGACTTTCTCACCCAGAACCGGGCCGCTGAGGGCAGCGATCAGCAGCGGATAGCTGATGAAAACGGCCTGGCTATCAATCAAGCCCAGAATGGTAAAGCTGAAAACGGCGACACAAATTTCTGCGGCCAGTAACACACCCCGGAATATCTGGAGTCCCAACTGGCTGGTTTGTGCCGCCGCCCGCAAACCTCCGCTAGATCTCGCAGCCAGAGCAATCACGAATGCGGCAAAGAACCAGTACCGGATCATCACCACCATATACGTATTGTAGGTACCGGCCAGATGGCGCGAAATCCCATCCTGCAAAGCAAACACGATCGTCGCGCTGACCATAAGCGCTATACCGGCGTTGACGTTGTTCTTCTGGTTCATTGCTTCACCGCCCGGGTCATGTGCCGTTTACGGCCAAAGCCGGGGCTGCGGGTAACATCAAAACCTGCGTCGGATAGGCCCCGACGCACGAAACCCGCGGCAGTATAGGTTGCCGCTGTACCGCCTTGAATCGTGTGCTCCGCCACCTGCTGCATCAGGTCAGCCTCCCACAGCTCGGGGTTTTTTGCGGGTGAGAAGCCATCCAGAAACCACGCATCAGCCTCACCTGCCCATGTGGGCAAGGTCTGGCGCGCGTCTCCGACCATGACCTCAAGATGCAGCGTGTCCAGCACACATTTCTTCCCATTCCATGTTTCCAGTAAGCGATCGGCCCACGGTGCCACCTCGGGAAAGGCCGCCAAAGCACGCGACATATCGTCAGGCGCCATCGGAAAGGCCTCGAAGCTGGTGAACCGTAAAGGTGTAGTCTGCCCTGCTGCTTCCCACGCCGACCACGCGGTCAACAGATTCAGGCCGGTGCCAAAGCCTAGTTCAGCGATGTGAAACCCCGGTACAAAGCGCGTTGGCAGATCGTTGCCTGCCAGAAACACATGCCGCGTTTCCTCTAACCCGTTCTGCAACGAGTAATAGGGGTCATCGAACCGATCCGAGACCGGGATCTGGTCTTCCGTCCAAGTAAGTTCGGCACGCTGGTCTGCCATCGGGGAATCCTGTAGCTAAGCGGCGCGACACTGAACAACGAAAAGGGGATTGGCAATGGTCGATGTGACGGTGCGGGGCGCAGGAATATTTGGCCTCTCCATCGCCTGGACCTGCGCACGGCGCGGCGCGAAGGTCCAGATCGTCGACCCATTTGGTCCGGGCGCGGGGTCCAGTGGAGGGCTTGTTGGCGCGCTGGCCCCACATGTGCCCGAAAACTGGAACACCAAAAAGGCGTTCCAGTTTGAAAGTTTAATCATGGCTGAACCGTTCTGGAAACAAGTCGAGGCCACCGGTGGTGTGTCGCCCGGCTACGCACGTCTTGGGCGTCTGCAACCCATACCAGACGCACGCGGTTTGGAGCTGGCCCAAGCGCGTGAACAAACAGCTGCAACACTCTGGCAGGGTCAGGCAGATTGGCGCGTCCGGTTGGTGGATCAGATTGGTGCCTGGTGCCCACCCAGCCCGACGGGATATGTCGTCCACGATACGCTAAGCGCGCGCATGCACCCAAGGCGTGCCTGCGCGGCGCTGGTGGCCGCGTTTGCCGTAATGGGAGTAGGAGTTACCGCCGAAGCGCCCGACAAGGGACAAGTCGTACACGCCACTGGACTTGCGGGTCTGCAAGAGCTCAGCAAGGCGTTTGGCAAGACAATCGGCAACGGCGTGAAAGGACAGGCGGCGTTGCTGCGATTTGATGCGGGTGACGTACCACAGTTGTTTGCCGATGCCGTTCACATCGTGCCTCATGCCGATGGTACGTTGGCCATTGGCTCGACATCAGAACGCGAATACGACGATCCGACCAGCACAGATGCCGCTCTGGACGATGTACTGGACCGCGCCATGCGTGCCGTGCCGGTTCTGCACGGGGCGGAAGTAATCGAACGCTGGGCAGGTGTCCGCCCCCGCAGCAAAAGCCGCGCGCCGATGCTGGGCGCGCATCCCCTGCACAAAGGGCAGTTTATCGCTAATGGGGGATTCAAGATCGGTTTTGGTATGGCGCCGAAGGTGGCCGAGGTCATGGCCGACTTGATGCTGGAAGGGCGCGATAGAATCCCGCAGGATTTTCTGCCCGAAGCTTCACTCTGATTGCGGTATTGCCTTGGCTGACATGCATTGTCGGCCTCCGGGTCCACGCACCCAAAACTCCTGACCGTTCCGACACAGGGTCGCCGTTTCGAAATGCATCAGCGGCGACGACGCGCGAAATTTGAACTCTGCCAAGGGTCCCAACAGATCCGTTGCGAACAACATGAGGAATTGGGCCAGCAGAGGCCCATGGACAACCAGCCCGGCATAGCCTTCCACGTCGCGTGCATAGTCAAGATCGTAATGGATCCGGTGACCGTTGAACGTCAGCGCCGAATAGCGGAACAACAGGGTTGTATCAAATTCAACAATGCGGTGATCCAACTCATCCGTTCGAGCCATCGGAACTTTTGGAGCCGGTGCATCTGATGAGGGATCTTCACGATAAACCAGATCCTGCCATTCGGTCACGCTCAGCGCGCCCTTTTGCCAAATCTCGTGACGCAGTGTGACAAATGCCAACGGTCCGCTACGTCCTGTCTTTGCCACGGCGCTTTCTCTGACCGTCCGACGCTCGGCTGCCACCCCTGCCACAAAGGGCTGATGAAACTGCAGTCGCCCACCTGCCCACATGCGCCTTGGTAGTCCCATATCGGGGATCAGACCTTGGCCTACCCGCGGATGTCCATCACGCCCAAGATCGCTCGGCACATGCGGCGACCAGAAATAGAGCTGATGAAAGAAGGGAGGGAGTACTGAGCCTGCCTCAATCGTCGGTTCCTGCCCCAATGCTACCTGCAGTGCAGCCGCTCGGGCAGGATCTACGACATCGGCCTGAGTCTCGATCTGGTTTTGATCCTTCATCCGCATAACCTAGAAGTTGCGGTACAGACCGGCAAGCAAAGGGGATTAAAACCCGGCCTCTGCCCGCAGCTTCTGCATCAGGTTATGCAGCGTATGCTCGTAGCGGTCGTTAGACAGCCGCCCGTCTGCATCAAATTCATTCGAGCTGTCCGCCAAGTGAAGCTCGGGACCTTGCAGAATGCGTGGCTGAAAGGGAACCATGAAGGACCGCAAGATCATTTGCGCCCGTTCGCCCCCGGCCCGGCCCGCAGCGGCGGACATGACAGCGAGCGGTTTATCCATCCATGGCTTGCCTTTCGTCCGGCTGACCCAGTCCAGCGCGTTTTTCAGAACACCCGAAGGCCCTTTATTGTACTCCGGGGTCGAAATGATCACCGCATCGGCATTGGCAATCTGATCGGCCAAAACCTGCACGGTTTCAGGTATGCCTTCGCCAACTTCGAGATCGCCGTCATAAAGCGGCAGATTGAGATCAGCCTCAATGAACGTGCCGGGTTCGAACAGGCGTGCAGCTTCGCGCAGCAATTTACGGTTGGTCGCATCCTGCCGTAGCGAGCCGGAAAGGCCAAGAAGGATCGGTTGGGACATGGGGAAACTCCGCTTTGGTGTTTCCCCTTAGTTATCCCGAGACACCATCGAACCAAAGGCCCGATGACGCGCAGTCATTGTGCGCGAGACGCGTGATCAGGTGTTGTCGCTGGGAACCACCACAATCTCGACCCGCCGGTTCTGGGCTTTCCCCTCGGGTGTCAGGTTCGATGCGATCGGGTTGTTTTCACCTTGCCCGACAGTAGTGATACGGGCGTAGCTGACACCATTGGCCTGCAGAATATCAGCCACCGCATTGGCGCGGCGTTCAGACAGTCCGAGGTTGTAGGACGCCTCTCCGTCACTGTCAGTATGACCGATAATCTGGACATTCGAATTCGGGTAATTGACCAGATTCTGCCCCACCTTCACCAAATCGGCACGCAAGGCCGGGCGCACGGTGGAACTGTCGGTGTCAAAGGTGATGTCATTCGGAACCGTGACGATCAGGCGATCACCCGCGTTGACGATCGTGATGCCGTCATTTGCCAACTGCTGCCGCAGCTCTGCCGCCTGCCGGTCAAGTTGGTTGCCGATCACGCCACCGCCTGCAGCACCGATGGCCCCACCGGCCAACGCCCCCAACAGTGGGTCAGAGTCATTGGCAATTGCGCCCACACCAGCGCCGATCAGACCACCCAGCAACGCGCCTTGCTTGGCATTCTGGTTGGGATCGTTCTGCACGCTGAGGGTGCCCGGGTCGGTACACGCCCCCAAAAACAGGGCTGAACACAGTCCAACCGTCAGTACACATTTGGAAATCGTCATTGAATCACCTTCTGCTCACGTACCCGTTCACCGGGTTTGTTTCGTTCCGCTTAGTATAACACAGTGAGAACAAAGAGCCTCAAGCAACAATTGAGTGAAATCGGCGAATACCTGCCATTCAGGCGACCCCTTTGGAGCTATCCCAGCTGTTCTGCTCCTGCCAGATCGCGCGCAGAGGTTCCCCTTGCCCGCAGAAATGATCCTCGGTCAGTTCGCATGCCCAGATCCGATCTGTGCGGAAATGGCGAAACCCATTTCGCAGCTCGCACCACGCGGCCAGCATGGTGCATTCAATATGATAGATCAGGGCGACGGGCCGTATCGTGCGCTCGGTACGCTCATCTTCCGAATTCACGTAGGTGATGCGAATTTTACGTTCGGCCCGGATCGCTTCGCGATAGTTCACGACGGGCACACAACCCTTTTTCGGATCATCCATCGGTGCGCCCCAGGGCGCAACCTGTAGCCAGTCGGCTGGCGCGCGCAGGGCCTCGATCTTCCGACAAACTCGGTCAGCGGCCTGTTGCAAGGTGCTGTCACCCGTGCGGGCCAGCATCGACAGGCCCACCCACAGGGCCTCAACCTCTTCGGCGTCGAAATTGAGCGGAGGCAGATCATACCCGCGCCGCATCAGATAGCCAACACCCGCTTCGCCTTCGATTGGCGTACGCTGGGCCTGCAACGCGGCAATATCGCGGTAAACGGTGCGCACCGAAACCTCGAGCTTGGCGGCCAACGCATCGGCCGTCACGGGCGCTTCAGCAGCACGCAAGATCTGAATGATTTCGAACAGACGTGTCGATCGGCGCATCCGGGTCTCCTAAAGATCTGCTGACAACTTAGCACACCTCCCTGACAAGGTGGTGTCAGGAGTGTTGGGCGAAGATTGGGCAATTGCAATTCAGGAGAGTGACTATGCCCTACCTCGACAATCACGTCATGATGACCTTGAAACTGGATCGCTGGTCCCAAGGTCACGTTTTGCGCGGATTCGAAATCGAACGTGAAATTGCTGCCGCACGGGAACGCCAAGTTATACGCCCGGTCAAACGCACCCGGCGGTTTTCGCTGGGAAACCTGAAGATGCTTTGGACCAGTAACGCCTAGAATCAGAATTCGGCTGGCGCGCGAAATTTCATCGACACCCCGCCTTCGGGATTTTTGAGGCGCAGTTCTTCCGAATGAAGCATCAACCGCGGGAAGTCGCGCGCCGCGCCATCGGCATAAAACGGATCACCCAAGATAGGATGCCCCAGCGCCTGCATATGAACCCGCAACTGGTGCGATCGTCCGGTCTTGGGAGACAGGCGAACACGCGTTGTCTCGCCCTCGAATTTAACCACGCGCCAATCCGTAACAGCAGGCTTGCCGGTGTCGTGACAGACCATCTGACGGGGGCGATTGGGCCAATCGACGATCAGCGGCAGGTCAACCGTTCCCGTTTTTGGTTCTACCCGCCCCCATACGCGCGCGACATAAGTTTTGCGGGTCTGGCGATTTTCGAACTGTAGCCCCAGATGCCGCTGGGCATGCGGCGTCTGTGCAAACACCATTACACCGGATGTATCCCGATCCAACCGATGCACCAGCAACGCTTGTGGAAACGCAACTTGCACGCGGGTTAGCAGACAATCAGCAAGATGCGCGCCCCGCCCCGGCACCGATAACAAACCCGCCGGCTTGTTCACCACGATCAATTGCGTGTCTTCAAACAGCACATCCAGAGGAGAGTTTGGGGGATCATAGGTTTCGCTCATGCGCGCTTGCCTATCTCAGGCGGCCCCCTCCCGCAACGTCGTCCTTGCGTGAGTGAAAAGGTTCAGCAACTCTTTGGTCAACAAGAGGGAAGACGGTATGCACCCGACGATCAAACGAATGCAAGAAGTGGTGGCCAAGGGCGATGAAGGCCTGATCCAAGAGTTGCTGGCCGAAGATGTTCGGTTTTCACCACCCACTTACTACAGCACCTGGACCGGGCGTGAACCTGTTGCAGCGGTTCTGGGTCATGTGGGTCAGGTGTTTTCCGAATTTCAATATCGTCGGATCATGGGTGACGGCGACGATTGGGCATTGGAGTTTCAATGCAAAGTCGGTGCCTTGGACGCCGTGGGTGTAGACTTGATCACGCTAAACGCAGACGGGCTTATTCAGGAATTTGAGGTCGTCATGCGTCCTTACAAGACCGTCGGAGCCTTGCGCGAAGCCATGATGGCACGAGTCATGAAAGATGCGCGCTTTCTAAAGTTCAAAGATGCACTGAGCTAACGGTTCCTTTGCCTGTTGCCGCCGATCAGATTCTCAGAATTCCGCTTTTGCCTGTTCTCGCCATTCAGGGGATCGCGGTAAGACGCAATGCGCAATTTCTGCCAGAACCGACTGGTCCCCGCCAAGGGCGTGCAGGGCGCGGGCCCAGACTGCGCTTGTTGATCACTGGGGACAGCTCGGCCGCTGGCGTTGGGGCGGGCACACAAGGCCAGGCACTATCCGGGCAACTGGTCGGCCAATTGGCAAAGCGTTATACTGTGGAATGGCGGCTTGAGGCGGCCACCGGGAATACCACTCAAAACACAATTGAGCAGCTGCAAGGGCTTTCCGTACAGTTTGATGTAGCCATAACGGCGCTGGGTGTGAACGACGTGACCCGAGCGGTAAGTAGACAGAGCTTTGAGGACCACCAAGCACGCCTATTGGACCTTCTGACCGGGCCGATGAAAGCCCGGCAGGTGATCGTGTCTGCGGTTCCTCAGATGGCGCGTTTTCCCGCTCTGCCTCAGCCGCTCGCCTGGTTTTTGGGGCAACAGGCTGCAAGGCTGGATCACGGCTTGCAGACGGTGGCTGCAGCATATCCGCAAGTTTCACATCTGGCGCTGAACCTGCCCGATGACCCGGCGCTCGCCGCGCCGGACGGATATCATCCAAGCCCCAAGGCCTATGCAATCTGGGCGGAACAGCTTGCCCAGCTCATTCGCTAGGCCTGAGACCGTATTTGCCGGATCATCGGGATAGAATACACAATCAACCCGGCCCAGATCAGGGGGAACGCGATCAATCTTGCCTGATCAATACGCTCTCCGAACAACGTGATCGCGGTGATAAAAATCATCGTGGGCGCGATGTACTGCAGGATACCCATCGTCGACAGACGCACCAGTTTGGCCCCATTGGCATAAAGCAGCAACGGAATTGCAGTCACCAGCCCCGCGCCCGCAAGCAGCGCAGTGTCTGACACGGCTGCTCCAAAATGCCCGGCACCACTTGTTCCAAGCCAGGTGACGTAGGCCAGGGCGGGTATCAGTAGAATCAGGACTTCCAACAAAAACCCTTGGTTGGGCCCAATTGGGAGTGAGCGCTTGAAGAACGCATAAAACCCCCAGCTGAACATTAAGCCCAAAGCCGCCCAGGGTAAGCTTCCCGCCTGAAACACTAGTACCAACACCCCCAAAGCGGCCAACCCGACCGCAACCAACTGTGTTCGGTTCAGAGGTTCACGCAGCAATATCGCACCCAACGCAATGCTGAACAAAGGGTTGATATAATAGCCCAAAGCCGCGTCCAGCGCATGCCCCGATGAAATCGCCCAGACATAAATCGCCCAGTTGACTGAGATCAGCGCCGCTGTAATTGCCGCCATACCCAACATTTTGGGATTGCGAAGTGCAGTTTTCAGATCGCCGGTCCGCCCGAGCGCTATCAGCAGCAGCCCGGCCACCGGCACCGACCAGATCACCCGATGCGCGACTACCTCGATCGGGCCGATATGTTCCATTGCTTTCATGTAAAGCGGCAGGAAGCCCCAAAGCACATAGGCCATCACAGCCAACGCCAGCCCTTTGGACGTATCGGTATTGTTTGGTGGTACGCGGGTGTCTGCCACAGAGAGTCTCCGACTGATACCGTGTTTCTCTACGGCAAATCAGATGGGCTTGGGAACTATCAAAACTGTGAAGCAGGGCATCAAAGTTTCTGATAGGTCGCGCGTTCTGCAGCCAACCTACATGCGAAGCGCTGTCTCACGCTCATGGATATTGTTGGCCAGATGAGCAGGTGATCCCTTGTTGATCTGGCCAAAAATACTCTCGCGCGCGTCGCCCGTTACGGACGGTGGGGCAGAGCCTACCCCTGTCGATGTTTTCTAGACTTTGACCCGCTCGGATTTCGCATCGTACATCGGTTTCAACGACGCCTCTGCCTGGACTTTCACACCACAGACATCGATCTCATAGGTCGAGGCCAGCACGTCTGCAGGCTTTTCGCCCTCGCAGGGCACATAGCCCAGACCAATGGCACCACCCAGCGTGTGACCATAATTGCCCGAGCTAAGGTAACCTACATATTCACCATCGCGCACGATTGGTTCGTTGTGGAACAACAGTGGTTCGGGATCAGTCAGTCTAAACTGGACAAGCCGGTTCTTGGGCCCGCTTTCCTTGCGGGCCATCACCGCCCCACGACCGATGAAATCGCTGCCTTTGTCCACTTTGACGGCAAATCCCAATCCCGCGTCGACCACGTGATCCTCGCAGGTGATGTCATGACCGAAATGGCGAAAACCCTTCTCGATCCGGCAACTGTCCATCATGTGCATGCCGCAGAGTTTCAGGCCCATATCTTGTCCGGCTTCGTGCAGCGCCTCAAAAACATGACCTGCCATGTCGGACGACACATAGATCTCCCACCCTAGCTCACCCACATAAGTCACCCTGTGGGCGCGAGCGAGACCCATACCGATCTCAATCTGTTGTGCCGTGCCAAAGGGGTTAGTCCTGTTCGAGAAATCAGCGGGCGAAACCTTTTCAAGCAATGCACGCGCATTCGGCCCCATGACGGCCAAAACGCCCTCGCCAGCGGTGACATCGGTGATAACAACACTGAAGCCGCCTGCATGACGCATCATCCAGGTCTGATCCGCCAACCGGGTCGCCGCGGGGGTGACAACCAGATAAGCGGTTTCGGTCAGCCGGGTGACCGTGACATCGGCCTCGATCCCACCGCTACGGTTCAGAAATTGGGTGTAGACGATCTTGCCATTAGGCACTGAATAATCGCCGCCGCCGATATAGTTCATGAATTTCTCGGCATCCGGCCCTTCGACGCGGATTTTGCCGAAGGACGACATGTCATACATGCCTACATTTTCGCGCACGGCACGGTGTTCGGCAGCCGAATTCTCGAACCAGTTCTGCCGTTTCCAGCTGTATTGATATTCTCGTTCCTGACCTTCGTTGGCAAACCAATTGGCGCGCTCCCACCCAGCCAATTCGCCCATCACAGCACCCTGTTCGATCAGGTGATGGTGAAACGGTGCCCGGCGCACACCGCGCGCGGTGGCCTTTTGGCGATAGGGATAGTGGTCGGCATAAAGCAGGCCGAGCGTCTCTTTCGAACGTTCAAAGAGGTACTGCTTGTTGCCCTGAAACGGCTGCATGCGACTGATGTCAACATCGCCCAGATCGAACGGTTTCTCGCCCGAGTCCATCCACTCGGCCAGTGCCATACCGGCACCACCCGCCGACTGAATACCGATCGAGTTGAACCCTGCAGCGACCCAAACGTTATCCATCTCGGGGGCGAGTCCCAAGTGATAGGCATCATCCGGCGTAAAGGATTCGGGGCCGTTAAAGAAGGTGTGAATCCCCGCCTCGGCCAACATCGGCATCCGATTGCAGGCCGCTTCGAGTATTGGTTCAAAGTGATCGAAATCCTCTGGCAACTGGTCGAATTCGAAACTGTCGGGGATGCCGTTCATCGCCCAGGGTTTTGCATTTGGCTCAAACGCGCCCAGCAGGATTTTTCCGGCATCCTCTTTGTAGTAGGCACATTCATCCGGTACGCGCAGCACCGGCAGTTGGGTCAGCCCGTCGATCCCTTCGGTCACGATATAGAAATGTTCGCAGGCGTGAAGCGGTACGTTCACACCTGCCATCTTACCAACCTCGTGGCCCCACATGCCCGCACAGTTCACCACCATGTCGCATTCGATATGGCCCGAGGAACTGCCATCGTCCGCAATCCAGTCCACGCCGGTGACTTTACGACCCTGCTTGACGATGTCGGTGACTTTCACACGTTCTTTGACGACGCCACCGCGCTGACGCGCACCTTTAGCCAAAGCCAGAGCGATATTCGCTGGATCACCCTGCCCGTCCAAAGGCAAATAAACCGCCCCCTTGACCCCTTCGAGGTTCAGATGGGGATACAGCTCCTGCACACGATCATTGTCGATCTCTTCGACCTCAACCCCGAAGGCGCGGGCCATGGCGGCCTGACGATAGATCTCTTCCTTGCGCTCTTCAGTCAGGGCCACCGTGATCGATCCGCAACGCTTGAACCCTGTGGCAACGCCAGTTTCTTCCTCAAGTGCGCCATATAGTTCCTGACTGTACTTAGCCAGCTTGGTCATGTTTGCGGTCGCGCGCAGCTGCGCAATCAGACCTGCAGCATGCCATGTGGTGCCGCTGGTCAGTTGCTTGCGCTCAAGCAGCACAACATCGGTCCACCCTTTCTTGGTAAGGTGATACGCGACCGAGCATCCGATGACGCCGCCGCCGATGATGACCACACGGGCCTTGGTGGGAAGATCAACCATCCTGATGTCTCCGCTGTCTCAGGTTTTTTGCAAAATGCCATGAAGGATCGACAAAAAAAGCGTCAAAAACGTCATCTCAATCGCGAAAATCACCTATATTCTGCACGTCTTTTTTGACGTCTCAGAACAAACGGAGTGACGCCAAAGACGCTTTTGTAAACGGATGAGAATCCGTTTGGAAAGCCGCACACCAAGCCGATTTCCCGCACGCTCATCGTTGTGTTCAAAAGCAGGTTGTTGGCTTTGGCCAAGCGCATTTCTCGGTAGAATCCGTTTGGAGTGGTTGCGAAAGTTGCCTTGAACTTGCGCTCAAGCGATCTGTTCGACACGTGTAACATGTCAACGATCTGATTGATCGGTAACGGTTCTTCGATATTCGCCTGCATCAGCTTGATACATTGATCCAGCTTTGCGTCACCTGTGGCTGTATTCCGAGCGCCCGAAAACGGCTGCATGGATGAGAAATCGCGGATGTTCTCGTGCAGCATGATATCCGCAACTGTCATCTTGGCGGCACCCGAAATGTGCCGTCCAATCACCGCCAGTGCCACATCCGTCGTTGCCTCCATTCCCGCGCAGGTGACCACCGAACCCTGTTCGGTCGCAATTGAAAGCTTGGCCTCAAACCGCGCGCCACGTTCGCGTAAGAAAGAGGCGTTTTCCCAATGGGTTGCCATATGATCAGCGCCGTTTTCATCGATGTACCTGCTTGCCGCTTCGGCCAGCAAAAAGACCTGGGCTCCCCGGTACGTATAGTCGGGCACGACGCGACCTAAAGAAAGCTCTGGCTGATCCGGATCCGAGTTTCCGATCACAAACAGATAATCCGCATCGGGCTGCGCAGGTATGGTTTCGGTCGACACCGTCGCGCAACTGCTGCTTTCAACAGGCCCCCCCTTTCGGGACCGGTAAGTGAATGTGAACGGAGGATGCGCGCAAACCCGGTTAGCCAGGCGCAACACATCGACCAACGAGGCCAATTCAAGCAACACGAAACCGGGTGCAACCAGAATATCGAAATGCTGCTGATCCCGATCTTTTCGCCGTTCAGATTTGTTGCGGATCGACATGAGGCACACTCAAACAATTGTGTGCCCGGCCGCGCGTAAACTGTCGGCAAGGGTTTCGATGTGATCTGGCCCAACTTCGCAGCAACCGCCAACGATCGTCGCGCCCTGCGCCACCCAGCCCATGGCATGCTGCGCATAGGCGTCAGGGTCTAGGTCATGACGGCTTTCCAGAGAGTCAACCGTCGGGGCTTCCTTCAAAAAACCGTCTTTGATACCAGTAAAGCCATTGGCATAAGCGCCGAACGGGCGACCCAGCTTTGCGATGATCTCCAGTGCAGCCGGAATCGCTTCCGGGCGCGCGCAGTTGATCAAAACGGCCTCGGGGGCGTAACGCGCAACAAGCGGGGCGATGTCCTCCAGCGCTTCGCCTGACCGCAATCGCGTGCCGTCATCATCCATAACCGACAATGCCAGCCAGACGGGTTTGCCGCAATTCTCGGTACCGCGAAGCGCACCTTCGGCTTCCAGAACCGAGGACACGGTTTCGATCAGGAACAGATCAACCCGGTCTGCCATCAGTTGAGCCAGCTCGGCAAATTTTTCAGCCGCATCGTCTGGGTCGGGGTTCAGATCGGGCCGGTAGCTGGCCAAAAGCGGACCAAGCGCACCAGCGATACGACCGTCAGTTCCCGCGCAAGCCTGCTCGGCCCGCGAAAGAGCAGCCTCGATCAGACGTGGCATCTGGTCTTCGATCCCCTCACGCACCAGCCGCGAGCGGTGAATGGCATAGGTATTCGTGGTGGCAATCGTCGCGCCACTGCGGAAATAGGCCGCGTGAACTTCGGTCAGCAAGTCAGGTTTGTCGATCATCACCCGCGTTGACCACAAAGGCGTGGGCTGGTCACCGCTGCGTTTCACCAGTTCCTGCCCGATCGAACCATCTAAAAGCGTAATGTCAGCCATCTACCCCCCTTTCACGGTATTAATACCAGTTTCCCGGGCAAGGTCTTGGACATAAAATCCTCTTGCGCCTGAACAATGTCACGCAACGGGTAGGTTTTTGAGACCAAAGGCCTGATCCGACCTGCATTCATCAGCACAACAAGTCGGCCAAAGACTTCGGGAGGCTGATGGGTGCAGCCATGGATTGTGATGTCGCGCAGATAGATGTCTCGCAAATCGGCGCTGACGATGGGGCCAGCGATTGCACCTGACACCGCATAGTGCCCGCCGGGTTTCAGCGCCAGTATGAGATCGGGCCAAGCCGAGCCGCCCACCACATCGATGACGACATCGAACATATCCTTCGGCAGCTGCGCATCCCGGTCAAAGGTTGCCGACGCCCCCTGCGCTTTGACCACATCCGCCTTGGCAGCGCTTGTCACCCCCCAGACCGTCGCTCCTCGTAGCGCCGCGAGCTGGACCGCGGCGAGGCCCACACCGCCTGAAGCCCCTGTAATCAGCACTGTGTGGCCTGCCGACACACCAGCGCGAGTCAGCAGGTTTTCTGCGGTCCCAAACGCGCAGGGAATAGCGGCGATTTCCACGTCTGATAGGGGCGAGGCGGTCACATCATAGAGATCATTGCTCTCGACCAGACAGTATTGGGCAAACGCTCCGTCGATTTCTGAACCAAGCGCAATAAAACCATGCGGTCTACCTGGCCCCGGGCGTGGCAAGTTGATAGGACAGGTCACGCGTTGGCCGGGCTTGAACGCTGCCCCCGGTCCAACCTCTTCAACAATCCCACACAGATCACCGCCTTGGATGCGGGGAAAGTGCAGCGCACCTCCCCACCCGCCGGCCTCAACCTGCTGATCTACCGCATCCGTCGCTTCTGTAACATCCGGCGAGTACCAGCCGATCCGCGTGTTGATGTCGGTGTTGTTGACCCCGGCAGCGGCGACGCGCACCAGAACCTGCCCTGGACCGGGGGTCGGAACGGGGACGTCTTCCCGCCATTCCAACACCTCAGGACCTCCATGGCCAGTCAGATATACGCCTTCCATCTGCCGGGTCATATCAGCGCCTTTCTGTCGTAGGGGTCAGGCCCTCAACCGTTCATTTGCAGGATCCCAGAGCGGCTGATCCTCCTGAACAACAGCACGACATTTCTGTCCGTAGATTTCAACCTCTAGCTCAGTTCCCGGGACAGCCAGATCTGCGCGCACCATGCCCAGCGCGACCGAGGCACCAATGCGATACCCCCACGCACCCGATGTGGTTTCACCCACGATCTCATCACCGCTCCAGATGCAGGACATGTAAGGCGCATCGACCTCATCTGCGTCCACGATCAGAGTGACAAAGGACTTTTTAACGCCTTGCTGTTTTTCGTTCTGAATGGCTGCTTTGCCAACAAAATCCTGAGGTTTATCGAGCTTGACAAAGCGCCCCAAACCACCTTCCAGCAGAGAGTAATCTGTGCTTAGGTCGCCTTTCCACGCGCGATAGCCTTTCTCGATCCGCAGCGAATTCAACGCATACATGCCAAAGGGTTTCGCTCCGGCAGCCAGCACAGCTTCGTAGATGGCGGGCATCGCATCATTTTCAGCATGGATTTCCCAACCCAACTCACCCGCGAAAGATACACGGATCAGGAAGGCATCCTGCCCGGCCACTTTGGCGAATTGGTGGGTCAGCCACCCTTGCTGCAAATCTGCATCGGTGATGCCGGACAATACATTCCGCGTCATCGGTCCGGTCACGATCAGTGTGTCGCGCTCGGTTGTGGTTTCCCGAACGGTCACACCTTCGGGCACCGAATTGCGGATCAAATCACCATCGTGCCACTGTGCCGTGGCAGCAGTGATTAGGACGAAATTGTTCTCAGCCAGACGGATACAGGACAGCTCGGTCAAAATGCGCCCTCTTTCATCCGAGACATAGATCAGATTCATGCGCCCTGCTTTAGGGATACCTCCGGTACAGAAGCCACGCAGCCAGTCATCCGCCCCCTCGCCTTGTATCCAGAACCGCGAGAAGCCCGGCAGATCCAGCACCCCGCAGTGATCACGCACGGCTTCGCATTCTTCTTTGACCCGTTGCTCCCAGGGGCCCGAACGTCCCCAGGTATGGGTGGCTTCCAGTGACGTGTCATCGCCGGTTTGCGCAAACCAGTTTGCGCGTTCCCAGCCGTTGTACGCGCCCATGACACCGCCCAATTCCTTGACCTTGGCGTGCACAGGCGAGACCTTCTTGTCGCGTGCGGCAGGCCATTCGTGATGTGGGAAATGCATGGCGTATTCGTTGCCGTAAACTTCCATCCCTTTCTGATTGCAATAATCCTGATCGGTGTAGTCGGTGTAACGACGCGGATCGACGGCCCACATATCCCATTCGGTGTGACCATCGACGATCCATTCGGCCAGAACTTTGCCTGCACCTCCACCTTGGGCGATACCGAAAGTAAAGGTATGAGCCTCGAACGCGTTTGTCACACCCGGCATCGGGCCAATCAACGGCAGACCATCTGGCGCATAGGGGATCGGGCCATTGATGACGCGACCAACGCCCGAGGTTGCCATCAGCGGAACCCGTTCCATCGCATCGGTGACGATATCCTCGATCCGGTCCAGATCATCGTTCCACAGTTGGAAGCTGAAATCCTCGGGCATCGGGTCATCCTCGGTCATCCAGTGGCCCTTGCAATTGGGTTCATAAGGGCCAAGATTGAAGCCATTCTTCTCTTGCCGCAGGTAGTACGAGATATCGACATCGCGCAGCAGCGGCAGCTTCTTGCCACCATTTTCTTTCGACCACGCTTCGATTTCGGGAACTTCGTCAGTCAGCAGATACTGATGGCTCATGACCATTGCCGGGACGGTTCGGCCGCCAAAGGGTTTGAACCATTCCCCTACGCGCTGCGCATAGTAACCGGCGGCGTTCACCACATAATCGCAGGCAATATCACCCTTTTCGGTATGTACGGTCCATGTGCCGTCGTCCTGCTGTGTCACACCGGTTGCCGGGCAGAATCGGATGATCTTTTGCCCCATATCCCGCGCTCCCTTGGCCAGAGCCTGAGTCAGCTGCGCCGGGTCAATGTCACCATCGGTCGGGTCATACAGAACGCCTTCAAGATCATGGGTCTCCAGGAAAGGATAGCGTTCCTTGGCCTCTTCCGGAGTCCACATCTCCATCGGGATGCCTTGATATCGGCCCATGGACATGGCCCGTTCGAATTCCTGCATCCGCTCCTTGCTGTGCGCCAGACGGATCGACCCAGAAACGTGATAGTTCATCGGATAGTCGACCTCGTCCGCGAGGCGCGAATACAGTTCGGTCGAATAGCGCTGCATGTTCATGATCGCCCACGAGGTCGAAAACGTCGGAACGTTACCCGCTGCGTGCCATGTCGAGCCTGCGGTCAGTTCGTTCTTTTCCAGCAGAACACAATCCGTCCAGCCCTTCTTGGCCAGATGATACAGCGATGAACAGCCCACAACGCCGCCGCCGATGATGACCACACGGGCCTTGGTTGGAAAATCACTCATGTGTTTGGTTCCCTATTAGTGTGCCCGCTGGGGCAGGTCGTCTTTGATGTCATAGTAATCGCCCTTGTCCGCAACGAAGATGTGCTGGGCGAGTTTCAACCCGGTCGGCTCATCCAATGAGCCCACGGAAATTGCGATCGTGTCCTCGTCATTGTGCTGCCAGAAGAGGAACGAGCCACAAGCGCGGCAAAATCCGCGCTTGGCAATGTCAGAGGCGCGATACCAGCCCAGCGTTTCGCTGGTGGTAAAGCGGAGATTGTCCTGATGCGTAACGGTCGAGGCCCACAGGTGACCCGACTGTTTGCGACACTGTCCACAATGGCAGGCATTTGGTGGCGTGAGGTCTCCGTCAACAACAAAAGCGACCGCGCCGCACAGACATGATCCGGCATGCATATCCTTACCCCCTCGCTGTCGGCGTCGAACTGGCACCCAGCAAAACGCCATAAATGATGAAACAGGTCGCCATCACGCGGCGTACCCAGATATTGAACACCGCCCCCAACGCAGCCTTGCCCATCAGCGCCCCCAGCAAGGTGAACCCGGTATAGCTGAGCGTCGTGATGACCAGTGCCGTCGGCATGATCACCGCCATCTGCTGCCAGATGGGTACATCCGGCTGCACAAATTGCGAAAACGCCGCAAGGTATCCGGCGACGCTTTTGGGGTTGATCGTGGCAACAGCCAACGCGTGAAAGTAAACATGTCTTGCCGGACGCTCTGATGCCGGAGCGGGTTTCGCTGCGTTCATCCAACCGCGAATGCCCATCCAGATCAGAAACCCGGCCCCGATAAGTTTGGCGACAAAGAAACCCGTTGGCGACGCGGCAATCAACGCTGTGATTCCCACAGCCGAGAGGATCAGGAACACACTCGCCTGAGTCAAAATAGCCAAGACACCCAACATAGCCTTGGAGAACGGCAGGCTCATCCCATTTGAGATGCAATTGACCGCATTCGGCCCCGGGGTGGTAACGAACACCACCCAGAACAGAGCGAATATGGTCCAGGCCTCAAAACTCATCAGTACACCGGCGGGGCGATGACCCAGATGGCCACAGCGGGCTCATCAAAGGGGTTGGACCAAGTGTAGGGCTCGTGCTTGATCCGGAAGCTATCGCCGGGGCCGACCTGAAAGCTGCGCGAGCCGATCGTCAGTTCCAGACGGCCTGAAACCATATAGCCGACTTCCTGCGTCGGCCGGTTTGCCGGGGTCTGCATCTGCGAATGCGGCTCAAAGGTCGAATGCACCATCTCGAAATCATCGGTCAGGTCAGGCGAAAGCAGTTCTTCGATCAACCCTTCTTCACCAGAGCCCATCGGGCGACGGGACCCTGCCCGCACAATATACCCTTGCTCATCCGCCGGCGCAGCGGAATGGGCAAACAGCATCGACATCGGCACACCCAGACATTCGGCAATCTGGCGTAGATCCGAAATCGACGGCTCGGACATGTCACGCTCGACCTGGCTGAGCCAGCCAACGGACCGATCCAATCGGTTGGCGAGCTCAGTCAGAGTCAGCCCACGCGCCTTGCGCAGTGCGCGCAGATCGGCACCGAGGGATGCGCTATGAGGGGCTTGCGAATTCAAGTTGCGCTCCGAGTCTGCGTGAAATTTTCTGTTACTTTTTCACGGTGCCTCGAATCGGTGAAATTTCCAAGCATTTTTTCACTTGGGTCTGCAAATTTAGTTGGCTATGCACGGTCCATGTGGATTGCCGTAATCTATCTTTGGGCCATTAATGCCCTGACTTTGATGGCGTTTGGCTGGGATAAGCTGCGCGCGCGCCGTAGAAGGCGACGCATCCCCGAGCGGCGCTTGTTATGGTTGGCGGCACTAGGTGGCAGCTTGGCCGCGCTACTGGGGCGCTGGATCTTCGGGCACAAGACCCGCAAGCGCGGTTTCTCGGCTTGGCTATACACGATCACAGCGTTTCAGGCCGGGCTTTGCTATCTGATTATGTCCCGAGATCTTGGCGCATTTTTGCGATAGCTCGGAACCCTCTAACGCGCAAATACATCCGTTAGAATAGCACCAAGTGCGGTCGCATCATCTTTGGTAAACGCGTCGGGCTGGTCGCTGTCGATATCAAAGACAGCGATCACGTTACCATTCGCATCCCGCACTGGTAGAACCAACTCGGACCGAGTGGATGACGCACAAGCGATATGGCCGGGGAAAGCATCTACATCCGAAACCAATTGCACTTGCCCTGTACGGGCAGCCGCACCACACACACCGCGTTCAAAAGGGATTACCAGGCAGCCATGCCCCCCCTGATAAGGCCCGATCTTTAGCACTTCGGGCTCAGTTACGCGGTAAAATCCCGTCCAGTCGAATCGGTCGTCCGAGTGATGCACTTCGCATGCCACCGTAGCCATCAATGCAACCTCGTCGGTTTCACCGTCGGTCAAGGCGGCTATGGTTTTGGCGAGTGTGTCGTAGTCGGCTTTCATGTTGGTAGACCTTGCATCCGGGGAACTGCGGGCGCTGCCGCCAATTCCCCGAGTATTTGCAAAAAGACAAAGCGTCAAACGCGTTCTATTGCGATGGCCGTCCCTTCTCCGCCGCCAATGCAGATTGCAGCGACACCGCGCTTGAGATTTCGCTTTTCCAGCGCATTGAGCAGCGTGACCATAATCCGAGCCCCCGAGGCACCTATCGGGTGGCCAAGCGCACATGCGCCGCCATTCACATTCACGATCTCACGGGACAAGCCCATTTCGTGCATGAAGGCCATCGGTACCACGGCGAAGGCTTCGTTAACCTCCCACAAATCGACATCCTCTTTTTTCCAACCGATACGGACCAACAATTTCTGCGCTGCCGGAACCGGAGCAGTTGTGAACAGCCCCGGTGCCTGCGCGTGACTGGCGTGGCCAAGAATTCGTGCGCGCACGGTCAGGCCCTGCTGTTCTGCCGCCTCTGCCGAGGCAAGCACAAGGGCGGCTGCGCCATCCGAGATCGAAGAAGAATTGGCCGCCGTTACCGTTCCATCCTTGCGAAAGGCTGGTTTCAATGTGGGTATCTTCTCGGGCCGCGCCGATTTTGGTTGCTCATCCGCGTCCAGCACAACCTCGCCTTTACGAGCCTGAATCTTGACCTGTGTAATTTCCTGGTCGAACGCATTATTTTCCTGCGCGGACAGCGCGTTCGAAAGCGATCGCAGGGCGTATTCGTCCTGCGCCTCGCGCGTGAACTGATAGGATTCGGCACAGTCCTCGGCAAACGTGCCCATAAGCCGACCTTTGTCATAGGCGTCTTCGAGCCCGTCCAGAAACATGTGATCGACGACCTGCCCATGTCCGATCCGGGCGCCACCGCGCATCTTGGGCAGCAGATAGGGCGCGTTGGTCATGCTCTCCATCCCGCCAGCGACCATGGTCTGAGTATGGCCCAAAGCGATCTGATCAAACGCGATCATTGCGGCCTTCATGCCTGAACCGCACATTTTGTTGAGCGTTGTGGCAGGTACATCTTCTCCCAGACCGGCGGCAAACCCAGCCTGACGCGCCGGGGCCTGTCCCTGGCCGGCAGGCAGGACGCAGCCCATCAGCACCTCATCCACGGTCCGAATGCTAGCACCCTCCAGCGCTGCGCGGATAGCAGCACCGCCCAGATCAGCAGCGGCGACGCCGTCAAACATGCCCTGAAAGCCGCCCATTGGTGTACGCGCGGCACCTGCTATCACAACCTCGTTCATCCGAAATCTCCTTGAACTTTCCAGCCTATGGATACCGAATGGTAAGAATTACCGTCTAGCGTATTTCTACCATCATTTTGCATTGCCAAAGGCGGACGAACATGGGGCTCAGCAGCGAGATCACCGGCGAGACACAGATAATATCCGTTCATTGTGATCGAATTGATGCCGCGATGGCGATTCAATTCAAGGAAGATATGCGCGCGGAAACCCAAACCCCTGCCAAACGGGTGGTGTTGGATTTGTCTTCTGTCGAATTCATCGACTCCAGCGGTCTGGGCGCCATTGTCGCCTCGATGAAACAATTGGAGAAAGGGCGCAGATTGGATCTGGCCGGGTTGCGCCCGATCGTTGAAAAAGTGTTCCGCCTGACCCGCATGGACACCGTGTTCAGACTTTTCAAATCGCTGGATGAGGCGATCGGCGCTGGTGCAGACTGACGACCGGCAGAGGTGGAACAGCGTGTGCTCGAATTGCAAACAAAACTGCCTGGAGGTGAGCTTTCCCGCGACACAAGCGCAGGCCAGCGCAGGGATCGCGGCATTGAGCGCACGGCTGGCGGCGCAGGGATTGCCGGAAAGCAAAGCAGATGACGTAAGAATCGCGCTGACCGAAGCGATCAACAACGTGGTCGAACATGCCTATGCCGGGGTGGCCGCCGCTGACGTTCAAATCGATTGCTCATTATGTGCAAAGAAGCTGGTGATTCAGATCACCGATACCGGCGACCCGATGCCCGAATTGCAGATACCGAGCGGCACTCCACCATCTGTCGACACTGCTTTGCAGGACCTGCCCGAGGGCGGCTTTGGCTGGCACCTGATTCATCAACTTGCCAGCGACATACAATATGAACGCAAAAGCGGCGGGAACCTGCTCTGCTTGCGGTTCGACTTCGACCAGATGCCCTAGCAGGCATCAAATGGCCACAATAAGGCCTAGATCGAACCATTGTCGCGCCGCAAACAAAGGTCATAAGTAAGGGGTAGCTCAGATAGCTTCCCTCGGCGCCTAGCGTCACAGCCCCCACCCAGTGAGCGGCGCCGAGGACCTCCTTCCTCTGATAGCATTGGACAATTCCCAGCTGCGGCTTAGTGTCTGCGTGTTTGCAGAAGGAAAGACCCATGCGCGATTTTCACAAGACAGGCCGTTCTGAAGTTTTGGCAACCGAAGGGATGTGCGCAACGTCCCATCCGTTGGCCGCCAAAATCGCGCTGGATATTCTGCAGCAGGGCGGCAATGCCATGGACGCAGCCATTGCAGGCGCAGTGCTTCTGGGAATTTGCGAGCCGCAAATGACCGGCTTGGGTGGAGATTGCTTTGTTCTGTACAATCGCGCAGGCGAGCAGACTGTTCGCGCACTAAACGGTTCGGGTCGGGCCGCGGCAGCAGCGGATGCACAGGCATTGCGGGATCGCGGTTCAAATTCGGTTCCCGAGACCAGCCCGGATGCCGTGACAATTCCCGGAGCGGTTGAGGCATTCTGCCGTTTAGCAAAAACCGAAGGTCGGCTGGGCCTGGAAGCAATCCTGCAACCCGCAATCCATTATGCCGAGTCAGGTGTTCCGGTGGCTCCACGCGTTGCCTTTGATTGGAAGAACAGCGCATCCACCCTGCAAGGCGCGGCCCGTGATCATTACCTGATTGACGGCAAACCCCTGCAAACCGGGCAGGTTTTTCGCGCACCCGGTCAGGCAGAAGTTCTTCGGCGCGTGGCCCAACACGGTCAAAAGGCATTTTATTCTGGTGAGATTGTCGATGACATGCTTGCGGCCCTGTCCGATCTGGGTGGAGTACAGACTGCGCAGGATTTCGCGGCCGTGCAAAGCGATGAAACTGTGCCCGTCAGCGGAGATTATGGCGGGGTCGAACTGGTCGAGCACCCACCGAATGGTCAGGGCGCGACGGCAATCCTGTTGCTGAATATCTTGAAGCACTTCGATCTGGCCGCAATGGACCCTTGGGGGGCTGAACGCGTACATATCGAAGCCGAGGCCAGCAAACTGGCCTACGACGCACGCAATCGTTTCATCGCCGATCCCGACCACAGCACGCGGATGGCTCATTTTCTTGCACCTGAGACAGCCGCCCAACTTGCCGCGCTGATCAATCCGAAACGCGCCATGGCTGCCGCCGCTCCCTTGACCGAGTCTGTTCACAAAGACACCGTCTATATCACCGTGGTTGACCGGGATCGCATGGCCGTTTCACTTATTTATTCGATCTACCACGGGTTCGGGTCGGGCATCGCTTCGGAAAAGTTCGGCATTTTGCTGCAGAATCGGGGGGCGGGTTTCAACCTCGAACCCGGTCATCCAAATGAGCTTGCCGGTGGAAAGCGACCAATGCACACAATCATACCGGGAATGTTGCGCGCCCAAGGCCGCATCGCGATGCCCTTTGGTGTCATGGGAGGTGCCTATCAACCAACCGGACACGCGCGGTTAGTGTCAAATCTCACGGATTTCGACATAGAGCTGCAGGAAGCCATCGATGCGCCTCGGGCATTTGCAGATGGGGGCGTTCTGAAAATTGAGCGAGGCTATTCCGATGCCGTTCTGCAACAATTATCCGATATGGGGCACACTGTCCAAATACCGGAAACGTCTCTGGGTGGTGCGCAAGCCATTCGAATCTGTTCAAACGGAGTTCTGGAAGGTGCTAGCGATCCCCGTAAAGATGGTTGCGCATTAGGCTACTGACACACGCCATTATGACGGACATATTCAGTTCAACTGAAAGTGCAGCGGATAAGATCCATCCTGAAACGGGCCGAACATGTTGGGGATATCGGGATGGTCTACCGGCTCACCCGATTGGTCCTCAACCAGATTTTGTTCTGAAACATAAGCGACATAGAAGGATTGATCATTCTCAGCCAGCAAATGATAGAACGGCTGATCCTTCAGCGGGCGACTGTCTTCAGGAATGGCCTGATACCATTCTTCCGAGTTCGAGAATTCCGGATCGACATCAAAAATGACCCCTCGAAAAGGGTGTCTACGGTGTCGAACCACCTGTCCCAGGCGGTACTTGGCTTGTGTCTTTAGCATTGTTTCGGCCCCCAAAGCATTTAGTACATCTTTTCGGGCAGAAAAGCCAACCAATGAGCTGAAATTCGGGGAAACAGTCTGTGAACCTACTCCTAACAGTGTTCGAAATCGTTGCCCCGGTGTTCCTTCTGGCCGGGATCGGGTTTGCGTGGGTCAAGCTCGGGTTCGAGTATCGGTTACAATTTGTCACGCGGTTTGCGGTGACGCTTGCAGTGCCCAGCCTGATCTTCGTAGCTTTGATGCAAACCGACATTCCTGGCGGTGAATTGACCGTTTTCACGCTCGCTGCGATTGCATCACATGTTGCTTTGGCGGTGGTTTTCTGGGTCTTTGTACGTGCCTCAGGGCTTGAGCAGCGGACCTATCTGTCACCTCTTATCTTCGGTAACACTGGGAATCTGGGCCTGCCTTTGTGCATCTTTGCCTTTGGGCAGGCTGGATTGGGTTTCGCGGTGATCTTTTTGGCCGTTACCGCTCTGTTTTCTTTTACCTACGGTATCTATCTGGTCGCGGGGCGCGGCGCCTTTGGCAAGGTTCTGCGCGAGCCGATGGTCTGGGCCACGCTGCTGGGGGCATTGTTTCTGTGGCGTGGATGGCAGACGCCACTGTTTCTAACCAACACACTGGAACTGTTGGGCCAGATGGCGGTGCCTATGATGCTGATCACCCTTGGGGTCGCGATTGCACGCCTGACAACACAGAAGCTGCAACAGGCTATATGGTTGTCCTTGCTGAAACTCGCGGTGTGCTTCGGGTTGGGCTGGGTTCTTGCCATCAGTTTTGAACTGGGCCCTGTGGCTTTCGGAGTTTTAGTTTTGCAGATGTGTACCCCAGTCGCTGTCACCTCATACCTGCTGGCAGAGCGGTTTGAGGCGGATTCAGATGCGGTTGCAGGCATGGTCATGGTCTCGACCGTGCTATCGGTTGCCGCACTGCCTATAATTCTCGCTATTATTCTGTAACGATTGTGATTTCCTCAGAGCTCAATCTGCGCTAGAATAAAGAAAAAAGGCACGAGGCACATGAGCAGAATTCTTTTCGTACTCTTCGGGGTGCTGCTTTTGGCATCCTGTGGTGGCGGGTCCAAACAGCCACCGAGCAGACTGAATGACGCGTGCAGCATTGCGCGCGAAAAACCCGATTATATCAAGGCTTTCAAAAGCACCGAGCGCAAATGGGGTGTCCCCGTTCACGTTCAGATGGCCACGATTTACCAAGAAAGCCGTTATCGCGCAGATGCGCGCACACCGCACAAATACGTGCTGGGCGTCATCCCGATGGGTCGCCAAAGCAGTGCTTACGGCTATGGTCAGGCACTTGATGGCACGTGGGAGCAGTATCAGCGCGAAACCGGCAAACGCCGCGCCAAGCGGGATCGCATCCGTGATGCGTCAGATTTCATTGGCTGGTACATGAACAAAAGCTATGAGCGGAACGGGATTCATCCCACCGACGCGCGTAACCAATACCTGGCCTATCACGAAGGGCAAACCGGCTACGCGCGCGGCAGCTACAACGGCAAATCTTGGCTGTTGAACGTTGCGAATGATGTAGACGCCCGAGCGCAACTGTATCAGGCGCAGCTGGCGAACTGCCGTTACTAAACAAACCCTGTCAGGTCAGCGATCGTCTGACCTGATACGGGTTTTGCTTGAAAACACGCTGGAATCGAGGTTTCCGCCTTCAGTCAACGGCCCCAGCAGTACGGTCGTTTGACTTCCAGCGTTATCGTGGATCACCCATTTGCGCAGCTCAACCGGATTGGATGTGAACATTAACTCGATCCGCCCGCTTTCCGGATTCTTGGGGTCCTGAGCCGTCACAACCGTGGCGGTACCGTCAAAATCGTGCCCAACAACCATATTGGCTTGCCCCAGATTGACATTCCGCGCCAACACCAGTGACAGCGGTGTGCGTTTCAGCGGGTACTGTTCGGGCGGCTGATTGGATTTGGGGTCAAAGATCTGCACCGTCCCTGACCGCGCCAAAACTACCGCGCTGTTGGGCGGATCATATTCGAACCGCATTTTTCCGGGCCGCTCGAGCCACAGCTTACCGGTGCTAAGCGATCCGTCATCATTCACCTGCGTGAATGTGGTCTGAACCGTCTTCATCTGGTTCAGGTAGTTAGAGATTTGCGACAGTGGCAGCTTTTCAGCCGCCCACGCGGCGGGCGCAGCCAGTGTCAGAGCAAGGGCAAAAGCAATCTGTTTCATAGGACCCAGATAGGCGTTCTGCCCTTGTTATTAAATATCTTACTGCTCGGGGACGAGGATTTCGCGTTTTCCAACGTGATTTGCCCCGGAAACAACGCCTTCGTCCTCCATCTGCTCAACAAGCCGCGCAGCTTTGTTGTAGCCAATGGCAAGTTTTCGCTGAATGTAGGACGTCGAGCATTTGCGATCTTTGATCACAATCGCCACTGCCTGGTCGTAAAGGGCGTCTTCTCCGTTCGTGTTGCCACCCGTGTTCAGGCCCAGAACAGCGTCGATATTGTCAGCCTTTTCCTCAGCCGGGCCATCGACCACGCCGCTCATGTAGGTCGGCGGACCGAACTGTTTCAAGTGGTTGACGATTTCTTCGACCTCTTCATCCGAGACAAACGGACCGTGACAACGGGTGATCTTCGCCCCGCCCGCCATATACAGCATGTCGCCCTGCCCCAGAAGTTGTTCGGCACCCATCTCGCCCAAAATGGTGCGACTGTCGACTTTCGAAGTCACCTGGAACGAAATCCGGGTCGGGAAGTTCGCCTTGATCGTCCCGGTGATCACATCAACAGAGGGGCGCTGAGTGGCCATGATCAGGTGAATGCCCGAAGCCCGCGCCATCTGCGCCAGACGCTGGATGCAGGCCTCGATCTCCTTGCCCGCGACCATCATCAGGTCGGCCATTTCGTCGACGATCACAACGATATAAGGCATTGCTTCGGGCGCGAATTCTTCGGTCTCGAACATTGGCTCGCCGGTTTCATCGTCAAAGCCGGTCTGGACCGTGCGGCTGAACATCTCGCCCTTGGACAGCGCATCCTTCACGCGGCCGTTGTAGCCCGCGATATTGCGCACGCCCATTTTGGACATTTTGCGATAGCGATCCTCCATCTCGCCCACGACCCATTTCAGGGCCACAACCGCCTTTTTCGGGTCGGTCACAACGGGCGAGAGCAGGTGCGGGATACCGTCATAGACCGACAGTTCCAACATCTTGGGGTCGATCATGATCAGGCGGCACTCATCCGGCGTTAGCTTATAAAGCAGCGACAGGATCATCGTATTGATTGCCACCGACTTACCGGAACCAGTCGTACCAGCGATCAAGAGGTGAGGCATTTTTGCCAAGTTCGCCACCACGGACTCACCGCCGATATCCTTGCCCAACGCCAAGGGCAGCGCATGATTACCATCGCCGAAATCGCGACTGGCGAGGATTTCGCGCAGCACCACCATCTCACGGTTTTCATTGGGCAGTTCAATGCCAATAACCGAGCGCCCCGGTAGAGTTGAAACCCGCGCGGACAAAGCCGACATTGAGCGCGCGATATCGTCGGCCAAACCGATCACACGGCTGGCTTTTAAACCCGGTGCAGGCTCCAATTCGTACATGGTCACAACCGGACCGGGGCGGACGCTGACGATCTCACCCTTGACGCCGTAGTCATCCAGCACGTTTTCCAGCATCCGCGCATTTTCCTCGAGCGCTTCATCGCTTAGGTGATGGCGTTGGATGCTTGCAGGGTTGGACAGAAGGCCCAGCGGTGGCAGTTCGAAGTCGGAATGCCGTTCCTCGAAAGAAAGTGTCGGCTGTGCTTCGGCTTGCGCCCTGCGCGAAGGTGGAGGAGTGCGTCGGACCGGTTGAGCTACTACAGGTTTACGCGGCTCAGCGACAGGAATCTTGACAGCCTGTCTCGGTTGGAGCGCGGGTTCGGGGGCATCATCAAACACTGCCCCATCATCATAGTCCGGTTCGGAAACATAGTCCTGCTGCATCCAATTATCAGCCTCGGAGTCAGCCGCCAGCGTCTCAACATCAGATCCTGCTGTCAGCGGTGGTTCGGGTGGCAAACCTGCAGAGGTCATCGGGGGTTCGGGCGGCAACTCGTCTGCCGCGCCAGAGTTCAAAATCAACGGGTCCGGTCCCCTGCCCCGCCCTTTGGTCAATGGCAAGTTGGGATCGGGTTCGGGCGTTAGCACACCAGCGGCCACTTTACGATTGCGCACAGCGGCGGAAATCTTGGACCGGATGCGATCCTCACCCGGCATGTCGTAATACCCTTCGACCGCAACGTTTTCGACCAACTCAGGCTCGGGCATTGGGTCAGGACGACGGATCAGGGAAGGCATCCGAGCCAGAAGGCCTGTCTTGGCGACAGGTTCCTGCGCTTCAATCTCAGGGTCTTCAAAGACCGGATCAGCGTAGGCCAGGTCGTCGTCAAAATCCGCCTGAACCGGAACTGCACGTTCGGCCTTGCGCTCGGCCCATTGGGCCTTCCGGTCCCGTGCTGCCCGCGCTGTCGCCGATGCCCCGCGTCCCAGCGCGTTCATCAACAGATCATAGGCCATGACCAGTCCCAACAGAAACGCCCGGAAGCCATTGCGAACGTCCGCTTTGCCGAAACCCAACACAAATACACCCAGAGCCAGCATACCGACCGCCATCGCCAGCGACATCAGCTTGACCAGGAAATGCGATGAGATCGGCAACAACGTCAAAATCGCGCCCATCACTGTATCGCCGAATAGACCGCCCAAGCCATAGCTGTGCGTCGCCCGCCATTCGGCACCCGGTACCAGAGTCGCTGCATAGACAGCCAGAACGGCGATCCAGATCGGCGCAAAAATCAGGCGGGCAATGGCACGGTCTTCACCTAAATGACCTGCAAATCGAACGCCCCAAGTGATCAGCACCAAGGCGACACCCAAGCTGCCCCAACCCACGATCATAAATAACGGCGCGGCAATCGAGGCCCCGACGCGCCCCATCCAGTTTTGCACGGGCGCATCGGTCGAAACCATCCAGTTTGGATCATCGGGCGTATAGGACCAGATCATCGCTGCAGCGGCCAACCCCAACAGGATCAAAGCGATCCCGATCAGTTCTTTGCTACGCCGTTCAATGGCGGCTTGCGTGTTGCTGTCCAGCAGCGGGTCACGGTTTCGCGCGTTATATGATGCCATTTTGCCCTCGTACCTCACGAATAGATGCAGTCGCGGAGTGTAATCAGCCCGCGCTTCATCTCTGTTTTTGGGGCCACCATCGCGACCCGGATAAATTGCTCGCCCGGGTTTTGCCCCGGATCACCTTGAGAAAGATATGCGCCCGGCAGAACCCGTACGCCGGTTTCCTGCCAAAGCTTCAATGCGGTTTCTTCGCCGTTTTCGACGGGTAGCCACAGGAAGAACCCGGCCTCGGGCGGCATGTAGCCCTGTACGCCTGCGAAAACCTCATCCGCGACGGCGTATTTCTCCTGATACAGCGCGCGGTTTTCCTGCACATGCGCTTCATCGGCCCAAACCTTGGCGGCGGCGGCCTGCAGCGGGGCGGGCAAAGGGGCACCCGCATAGCTGCGCAACAGTTTGACACGGCTGATTGTTTCAGGTCCACCTGCGATCAGCCCCGACCGCAGCCCGGCCAAGTTCGACCGCTTGGACAGAGAGTTGAACAGCGTGACACGTTCGGGGTCAGCACCCAGTTCCTGCGCAACGGTCAGCGCGCCAACCGGCGCGGCGTCGCGGTAGATTTCGGAATAGCATTCATCGGCAAAGATACGGAAATCGTACTTTTCAGCCAATTGAATCAGCTCGGCCCAGTAATCGCGCGAGGCGACCGCCCCCTGAGGGTTCGCGGGCGAGCAGATATAGGCTACAGCAGTACGGTTCAGAACCTCTTCGGGCAGGCCTGCATAGTCTGGCAAATGGCCAGTGGCAGCGGTTGCCGGCACGAAATATGGCTGCGCACCGACCGAAATCGAGGCAACCATGTAGACCTGATAGAAGGGGTTCGGGCACAGAATGATCGGTTGCTGCCCATTTTTCTGCTCGGGGCAGAGCGCCATTGCAGCGTTATAAAGACCCTCGCGCGTACCGTTCAGTGCCATCACATTGGCATCTGCATCCATCGGCACACCATAGCGGCGGTTGATCCAACCCGTGATCGCTGCGCGCAATTCAGGTGAGCCTTCGTTCGGGGGATAGCCCTGAAACCCGGCGGCGTTTTCCATGATCACGTCGGTCACCCAAGATGGGAAATCATGCTTGGGCTCGCCAATGGTCATGTGAACGACTTCACCACCCGGCTGATGATGATCCAACAGGGCGCGTAGACGCGGAAATGCGTATTCCGGTAGGTTCGAAAACCGCTCGGGGAAATTCATGATACTGCCTCAATTTCGGGGTCATTTTGCGCCCCGTTTTATGGCAGATTACAGATCGACCCGGGCTTCGTCCAGACAAAGAGGTGCCGAATCAGGGGATTGTGGCATTCAGGTCAAAGCGCTTTCGGCTGCTGACCCGAGCCGTAACAAGGCCTCTTCCGACCCCGGATAGCCCAACATCATCAGCCCGCAACCGGGTGTTCCCGTGGGCAAAGTCAGTGCCGCAAGCCCCATCAGATTGCCGATCCGGGTGTTGCGGAGAGCCAAGAGATTTTCGGTAACATAGTAGTCATGATCATTCATCAACCGGTCGAGATTGGGCGGTAGGATCGGGGCCGTCGGCGCAAGCACGGCGTCAAAGCCCGCAGTGGCCGCATCCCAAGCCTGTCGACAAGCGGTTAGTTTCGACCAAGCGGCCACGTAATCGGGGCCGGAATAGGCCTTGCCCATTCGGAACCGTTCAAGGATTTCGGGATACATCGCCTCGGGGTTCGCTTCTATCACATCTCGCCACAAGCCGTAGGCTTCGGTTGTATAGAGCACACCCGACAGGCTCATCGCTTCGTTCAGCTCAGGCACGTCAAGCGGAACGATCTCGGCCCCGGCCTCTTTCAGGCGCGCCAGCGCCTCATCATAGGCCTTAGCGGGTGCTTCGCGCAGATCGTCCTTGGCCACGTTCTGCAAATCAGCAAAGCGGCGACCGATCAATGACGCCCCGCGCAGATCAGCCGGGGCGGTGCCCTCAAGCGCGGCAAGCATATGTGCGGCGTCCTCAACTGATCGCGCCAGCGGCCCAACGGTATCGAATTTCAGACACAGCGGCACGACGCCCTCAAGGCTAACGCGCCCCGCCGTGGTTTTCAGCCCCACCAGATCGTTCCAGGCCGAGGGAATCCGCACCGATCCACCCGTGTCCGAGCCAACGCCGCCTGCAGCAAGCCCCCAAGCCACCGAAGCTCCTGCACCTGAAGATGAGCCGCCCGGCACTGCGTCTTCGTCATTCACGCATGGAGGCGTAGCCGTCACAGGGTTTAGACCCAAACCCGAGAACGCCAATTCGCTCATATGCGTTTTACCCAGACAGACCGTACCCATCGCGGTCGCGTTCCGCACCACCTGCGCATCGGATTCGGGCACGCGGCCTTCCAACAGGGCCGAACCGGCCTCGGTCCCTACGCCTGCCGTGTCAAACAGGTCTTTCCAGCTGATCGGGACGCCATCCAACAAAGACCGACGTAGGCCAAGCTTTGCCCGCTCTTGCGCCGCAAGGGCCTCGGCGCGGGCGCGATCGTGGGTCACCCGGGCATAGATCCGATCGCGATGTGGATGGGCGTCAATCGCGCTGAGATAAGTTTCTGTCAGTTCAACCGGATCGATCTGCCCCATTCCGATGCCACGGCCCAAATCACATGCCGTCATGGTCAGCCAGTCTTGCATCCGGTCCCCTCCCGAGTAATTCCGTGATCGGACGGTAGCGACAGGACCGCACATGGACAATCCCGAAAGGGCGCGCATATTGCAGCACATGGAACACAGATCCGATATCCTGATCGTTGGTGGTGGCCTGAATGGCCCTGCCCTTGCGCTGGCGCTGGCCCAGACCGGGCATTCAGTCACGGTTGTTGACGCTCTGGCAGAGAAAGTGCGCAAGAATGCGGCCTTCGACGGGCGCGCCTACGCGCTTGCATTGGCGTCGCAACGTCTGCTCGACGCGATAGGCGTTTGGAAAAAGGTGGAAAAGCACGCCCAGCCGATGCTGGAGATCAAGGTAACGGATGGTCATGCCGGTGCCGGACCTTCCCCGTTCTTCATGCATTTTGATCATACCGAGATCGAAGAAGGCCCGATGGGCTATATGGTCGAAGATCGCCACCTGCGGCGGGCTTTTCTGGAGGCCATGACCGAACAAGACGGGGTTACCGAAATCAGCGGAAAAACGGTCGTGTCTCAGGACATCTCGGCAAACGGGGCAACGCTGACGCTGGATGACGGGTCCACCTTGTCCGGCAGCCTTCTGGTGGGTTGCGATGGCCGCCGCAGCGGGACCGCTCTGCGCGCCGGAATCAAGCGAACCGGCTGGGACTATGGCCAGACCGCTCTGGTCTGCGCCATTGAACACGAGCTACCGCATCACGGTATCGCCCATCAGTTCTTCATGCCCCCCGGCCCGTTGGCGATTCTGCCGCTGACCGGGAACCGCAGTTCCATCGTCTGGAGCGAACGCACTGAGACGTCCGCGCAGATCAATGCGCTGCCCGAGGCAGATTACCTACAAGTTCTGCGCCCGCGCTTTGGCGATTTCCTGGGGGATATCCGCCTGCAGGGTGACCGGTTCACATACCCGTTGAACCTGACCATCGCCAATTCCTTCATCTCGGACCGGTTGGCTTTGGTCGGAGACGCCGCCCATGGCATGCACCCCATCGCCGGGCAAGGCCTGAACGCAGGTCTGCGTGATGTCGGTGCATTGGCCGAGGTTCTGACCCTTGCGGGACGACGTGGCGAGGATATCGGATCAACGCTTGTGCTGGAGCGCTATCAAGAGTGGCGCCGGTTCGACACAGCCTCGCTTGCGATGGCGACTGATGTGTTCAACAAGCTGTTTTCGAACGATAATCCCCTGCTCCGCATAGGTCGGGATATTGGAATGGGTATCGTCGGATCGCTGCCCGGGCTGCGCCGAGGTTTCGTGCGCGAGGCTGCAGGTCTGACCGGAGATCTGCCGAAACTGCTGCAGGGACACCCGATCTAGTCCAGCTCTCGGGCCTCATCCACTAGCATCACTGGAATACCGTTGCGGATTGGAAAGGCCAGAGCGGCGGCTTTTGACACCAGCTCTTGCCGTTCGGCATCATAGTGCAGCGTCGTGTGGGTCTGCGGACAAATCAACGCCTCAAGCATATGGCGGTCAAAGGCGTGTTCGGTATCGCTCATTGCAGTTTTTCCTCATTCGATCCGCCGCGCATGGCGAATTCAATCAATGTCACCAAGGTCTCGCGCCGGGTGCGTAAGCAAGGGGCCTCAAGCAAAGCCTGCTTTTCCTCGGGGTCAAATTCCAGCATCATGGACAGGGAATTGACCAAAAGCTCATCATCTGCATCTTTCATTGTGTCCCAATCGGTGGACAACAGACGGGACGAAAAAAACCGTTCCAACAGCCGCAGGAACCTGTTCCGATCAAAACCATCATCCACCTCGGCCTTGCCGAGATCTCGGTCAAACCCGTCCCAGGACACCGAAACCCGGCGATACGGGGTGAAACTGTCCAACTCTGATTTGACCCTGAACCGAGAGATTCCCGTCAGCGTAATCAGATACCTGCCATCTTCGGTCTCGGAAAACTGGGTGACCCGTCCAGCGCAGCCGATCTGGTGCAGCTTGGTTTCGTCGCCCTGACAGGTATTCGGTTGCACCATCCCGATCAGGCGTTCTTGCGTTTTCAGCGCGTCGTCCAGCATCTGTAGGTAGCGCGGCTCAAAAATATGCAGCGGCAGGCGAGACCGTGGCAGCAGCAGCGCTCCGGGCAAAGGGAAAACGGATACCGTTTCCGGCAAATCGGCAGGATGCATCATGTTCCCGAGTTTAGTTCTGATCGGGGATTAGGCAAATATCATCGAGCTGAGCTTGCGCCGCCCGTTCAGAACAATCGGGTCATTGGGCTTGAGCGCATCGAAAATTGTGAAGAGCTGCGCCTTTGCTGCCCCATCATTCCACTCGCGATCGCGGCGGAACAATTCCAACAGTTGAGCCACTGCCTCTTCGACATCGCCATTGGCATGCAGGGCCTGCGCCAGATCGAAACGGGCTTGATGGTTGTCTGGCTCGGCCTCAACTGTTGCAGTCAACTCACCTACCGGACCAGCATCTGCAGCCTGCTTGGCCAATTCCAGTTGCGCATGGGCCGCTTCAACCTCGGGTGAAGTGGAAATCTCGGCAGGCGCACCATTGAGGATCGCCTCAGCCTGATCCAGATCCCCCGATGCAATATGCGCGCGCACCAACCCGCCATAAGCGGCGGCGTGATTGGTGTCTTCACCGAGTATGGCGGCAAAAGTCTGTGCCGCGTCTACAGCGGCCCCCTCGGTCAACATTTCTTCGGCAGCCTGCACAGCATCATCCAGTTGACCACCCGGGCTTTCACCGCCCGCGGCTTCGATCACACGATCGATAAAGGCCTTGATCTCGGACCCTGGCAAAGCGCCCTGAAACCCGTCGATCGGTTGGCCTTTGTGAAATGCATAGACCATCGGAATCGACTGGATGCGCAGTTGTCCTGCAATCATCTGCGCTTCGTCCACGTTGATCTTGACCATCTTGACCGCACCCTTGGCAGCGGTCACGGCCTCTTCCAACGCCGGGCCCAGCGTTTTGCAGGGGCCGCACCAAGGCGCCCAGAAGTCAACGATGATCGGCGTCTCTTGTGAGGCTTCGACCACATCGGCCATGAAGGTGGCCTCGGTCCCGTCTTTAATCAGATCAGTGGCTTGGGGGCTGCCTGCGCCGTTCAGAAGGTCCATGGCTTATACTCTCTGGTTCGAACTTGCGCCCTATATGCAGTCCAATGCGGCAGAAACCAAGGGGAGAGTTCGGCGAATTTGCTTCGGTCAGACGTCAAACGTGGCAAATACCGGGGCATGATCACTGGGTTTTTCCCATCCGCGCGCGTCGCGCAGAATGCGGCTGGAATGACCCGCGTTCGAGATATCGGGCGTAGCCCAGACATGATCCAGCCTGCGTCCCTTGTCGGCGGCATCCCAATCTCGTGCCCGATAAGACCACCAGCTGTATAGCTGGCCCTCGGGAATATCCTGCCGGGTGATATCGACCCAGCCACCTGCATCCTGAGTCTCGGCCAGCGTTTCAACCTCGATCGGCGTATGTGAAACCACCTTCAGCAACTGCTTGTGCGACCAGACATCATCTTCGCGGGGCGCAATATTCAGATCGCCCACCAGAATGGACTTTTTCGGCTTTTCCGCACGGAACCAATCTCGCATGTCAGCGAGGTAATCCAGCTTTTGGCCAAACTTCTCGTTCACTTCGCGATCCGGCACGTCGCCCCCAGCGGGGACATAGAAATTATGAATGGTTACGCCATTCTCCAACCGCCCCGCAATGTGTCGCGCATGACCCAGACCCGCGAAATCCTTATCCCCTACTTCCTCAAGCGGAAGGCGCGACAGTATGGCGACGCCGTTATACCCCTTCTGGCCCCGCGCAATCATATGCGTATAGCCCAGCTCGGCGAACCCTTCGGTCGGGATTTTGTCGACCGGCGATTTGCATTCCTGTAGACACAGCACATCCGGTGCCTCTTCCTGCAGCAATTTCAGAACGATAGGCTCGCGCAGGCGGACCGAATTGATGTTCCATGTGGCAAGGGTGAAGGGCATATCCGGGGGTTCCTTTGTCGAAGTTGCCGCAGGTTAGCGCGGCGCCAAGCGAGGTGCCATCGAAAAACAAAGCAATGTTGCCTGACCCGGCGGTTACGGAAACTTGCAAAGTTTCCGGTCCGATTTCATTGAATGAAATCGGATGCCCGGTGCCGATATCGCCCTGCACGATACAGTTGCACCCTACGAAAAAAGCCGGGCCATCAGGCCCGGCAGTCCAACAGGGAGGTGCATGTCATAACCCGGACATGCGCGGGTTGGGAGTAATCTAAAGATGCCTACAGAGTATCACTTTGATCCAAGTCAATCCACCATTAGTCAAGCAACAAGGCGATATCCGCCCGATTCTGTGACCAAAAGGCGTGCATTCGACGGGTCGGGTTCAATCTTCTGACGCAGACGATAGATATGGGTTTCAAGGGTGTGTGTTGTAACGCCCGCGTTGTAACCCCAGACTTCGTGCAACAAAACATCACGTGCAACGACGCCGTCAGTTGATCGATAGAGGAACTTGAGAATGTTAGTCTCTTTCTCGGTCAGGCGGATCTTGCGATCATCTTCGGTCATCAGCATCTTCATGGCCGGTTTGAAGGTGTAGGGCCCCAGAACAAAGACCGCATCCTCGGATTGTTCATGCTGGCGCAGTTGGGCCCGAATCCGGGCCAGAAGAACCGGAAATTTAAAAGGCTTGCTGACATAATCATTAGCGCCAGCATCAAGGCCCAGGATCGTGTCAGCATCGCTGTCGTGCCCAGTCAGCATCAGCACCGGGCTTTTGACGCCCTGCTTGCGCATCAGGCGACACAGCTCACGGCCATCGGTATCCGGCAGGCCGACATCCAGAATCACCAGATCGTAAATTGCTTCGCGCGCGCGCTCCATTGCCGACGCGCCATCGGACGCCTCGAACACGTCAAAGTCTTCGGTCATGACAAGTTGCTCGCTGAGCGCCTCGCGCAGGTCTTCGTCGTCATCCACCAGCAGGATTTTCTTGAGCTGAGCCATGTACGGTCCTCCTAAGCCTTTTCCATCACTTGCGTATGAAGAATGCAATCAGCAAGATTTGCTGCAATCGTCTCACGCCCTCGTGTCTGACGCCGAGGAAATGTTTCACATTTTCCGGTGATCGGGGTAGGACAGGGTCTGATCGTTTCAAGGTAAACTGCATGAGTCTCACTCCCGACATCACCGAATTGCTGGCACGGGCGCGGGCTGACCTGCGTATGGGTGTTCCCGTTGTTCTGACCGACGAACTGGGATTTGGAGTACTCGCATTCGCCACCGAGACCCTGAGCCCGCAGAGGCTGGCTGATTTGCGCGGCTTGGGCGGAGATCCCGTTGTCGCCATCACGGTTCGGCGCGCTGAAACACTTAAAGCGCGTGCATATGACGGCGATCTTGCTCGCGTCATGATCCCGGCGGATGCTGGGCTGAGCTGGGTGCAGGCGGTGGCCGACCCGTCCGATGATCTGAACGCCCCGATGAAGGGCCCGCTGATGACCGAACGGCAAGGCAGCGCAAATCTGCACCGGATCGCTATTGCGTTGGCCAAGTCGGCGCAATTGCTTCCGGCCGCCGTCGTGACCCCAATTCAAGACGGGCGCGAATTTGCGGCAGATCATGGTCTGACCTGCATTGACCATGCCCGGGCCGCGCCACATCTGACAGATCGCAGTGCTCTGCATCCTGTCGTCGCCGCACGCCTGCCAATGGAAGTGTCGGAGGCCGGGCGCCTGCATGTATTCCGCCCCGAAGATGGTGGAGAGGAACACTATGCGGTTGAAATCGGTCGCCCCGACCGCGACAAGCCCGTCCTCGCGCGGCTGCATTCGGCCTGTTTCACAGGCGATCTCATGGGCAGCCTGAAATGTGACTGTGGCCCGCAACTGCGCGGGGCCTTGGCCCAGATGGGGGACGAGGGTGCGGGTGTCCTGCTTTATCTGAATCAGGAAGGGCGTGGGATCGGGCTCGCCAACAAAATGCGCGCCTATTTTCTTCAGGATCAGGGATTTGACACTGTCGAGGCTAACCACCGGCTTGGATTCGAAGATGATGAACGGGATTTCAGGCTCGGCTCGGATATCCTGAAATCGCTGGGCTTCAATTCGGTCCGTCTGCTGACCAACAACCCTGCAAAAATCGCGATGATGGAACGCACAGGTATCGCCGTCACTGAACGGGTTCCGTTGAAAGTAGGTGAATCAGATTTCAACCGTGCGTATCTGGCGACCAAAGCAGCAAAGTCAGGCCACCTGCTGTGACACCAAGCGATCTGGTTTTGACACCGCGTGGCGTTCGGTTTCTCGGGCACCTGTTCCCCTGCGCTATGGGCAAAGGGGGCTTGAGCCCAACCAAGCAGGAAGGTGACGGAACAACACCAACAGGTGTGCATCACATTGTGGGTATGCTCTATCGCGCAGACCGAATGCCACGGCCGGCGCATTGGGCAAGACCGATCGGACCACGCGATTTATGGTCAGACGACGTTGAGGACGATGCGTATAACCATTTGGTGCGCGCGCCTCATGATTTCAGTCACGAAAAACTGCGTCGCCCAGATCCGCTTTATGACCTGATCTTGATAACCGATTGGAACTATCCCAATTCAGAACCCAGCCGGGGATCGGCCATCTTCCTGCATCAATGGCGACGCCCACGGTTTCCAACCGAAGGCTGCATCGCATTCAGGCGCGACCACCTACGTTGGATTGCCCAAAAAATCACGCCGGGCACACGGCTGATCATCCCTGAGGCTTAACCCGCGCCCCGAAAATGGCAGACCCAACACGGACGTGTGTGGCACCCAAGGCGATTGCCGATTCAAAATCACTGCTCATTCCCATCGACAAACCCTCCAGCCCATTCCGCTCTGCGATTTTTGCCAATAACGCGAAGTGCAACGCGGGTTCTTCTTCAACCGGTGGAATGCACATCAAACCTCGGACGGGCAGGTCCTGGCTGCGGCACTCAGCAATGAACGTATCAGCATCTTGTGGAAGAGTACCGGCTTTCTGATCCTCTTCGCCTGTGTTGATCTGTATAAAAAGATCCGGGCACTTACCCATCTCTTGCGCCAATCGTGCCAATGTTTTGGCGAGCTTTGGTCGATCAACTGAATGGATGGCATTGCAAAGCTCAATCGCCTGCCGTGCCTTGTTTGTTTGCAATGGACCGATCAGATGCAGATCGATGTCCGGAAAACTCTCGCGAAATGCAGGCCATTTGCCAGCGGCTTCCTGCACACGGTTTTCTCCGAAACACCGGTGGCCCTGCTTCAATACGGCTTCGACCCGGTCGTTAGGTTGCACCTTGGAAACCGCGATTAATTGCACCGAGCCTTCGGCGCGTCCTGCCGCAGATTCAGCTTTGGCTATTCGATCGGTGATTTCTTGCAGCGACATGGGTTCCTCATTCTGCGTTTGCAGCAGCAAAACACCATGTTGCGGCAAAAGAAAAGGGCAGGTCCGAAGACCTGCCCTTGAACCTTGTGGTTCAGATCAACTTAGAAGTTGAACTGAGCACCAAAGTCGGCACGCAGCTGGCTGTCGCCGTCGCCACGCTTCTGGTTGCCGATACCACCGCGCAGCGATGCACCGCCACCCAGGTCGTAGATGGCACCGATGCCGTACTGCTGCAGATCGTCGTCCGCCGAACCGTCACCGTAAGCGAAGGTCAGAGTGGTTGCCGCGCCCAGGTTGTAGGCGGCCGACAGACCGTATGCGGTGCCGTTGCGGTCTTCGTCTGCAACGTCATCGTCTGCAACGAACAGAGTACCCGAGAAATCACCGAATTCTGCACCCAGGGTCAGAACGGTCAGGCTTTCTTTTTCAGCATCGAATGCGCCGTTGGTCTGACCGTAGGCCAGAGCAGCCGTTACATTGCCGAATGTGTAGGTGGCGCTGATGTCCCAGCGGTCGCCATCATCAGTGTCTGAACCAGCTATTGCATCTTCAGCAAAGGTACGCTGGTCATACGATGCGCCAAACGCGAAGTCACCAACTGCGTACTGGAAGAACACACCGTTCGCACCATCACCGGTCGACGAGTACGCCAGGAAGTCATAGTCGACGCCCGAATACTGACCGATGAAGCTTTCCAGGCCAGGCTCGTTACCGTAGTAGTTTGCCAAGTTGTCGAACGAACCGGCTACGTTACCGGCGTCAACACGCAGACCACCAAAGATGACCGAGAAGCGTGCGCCGTTCAGGCCAGCGGAGTTTGCTTCGCCGTTGCCGGCATCTTCGTCTGCCTGCAGACGAACACGGCCTTCAAAGCGAACGCCACCGTCAGTTTCAGCGATACCGTCGATGTTCAGACGGAAGCGCGAGACCAGAATGGTGCTATCGGTTTCAACACCGGTCGCTTCACCACCGCCAACTGCGTCAACGGTACCTGTACGGTCTTCCAGGTATCCCAGACCAAAGCGGCCGTAACCGCTGAACTTTACTTCGGCCGCTGCAACACTTGCGGTTGCAATCAGTGCGGTCGTTGCGAAGAGAACTTTTTTCATCTTGTTTCCCTCGGTTTCAAAGATTTTCTACTCGACACATGCAAAGCACGCGTCTCAGCACGGACACCGTTTCGCTTTTTTTGCCCCCGTTGCGCAAGCTTGGCATAAACGCAAAGACGTCATTCGGCCCAAATTGGTGCAAGGATGCCACAGTCGAATTCAACGGATCGTGCGGTTCACGCGAGTCGATCATAAAAGAATAGGGTTGTTGCTGTACGGGTCCTTGTCTAGGAGTATCACTCGACAGAGCAAAACAAGTGACACGGGACCTTCCAACGATGCGCCGTATTACGATTCCAGGTTTGATCATGGTAACGGCTGCCTTATCAGCCTGCGGAGGGCCACCGCCTGGCGATGCAAGTGTGTTGACCGCTGATGGCAGCTCGACAGAGGAACGCGAACTGAATGACCCGAATCGTTCGACGATCTGGGACGTATTCGGCCCGAACACCTCAGAGCAGGTCACTCAGGTAAATCGCTATCTGTGGGCCGCATCGCTGGATGTACTGAATTTCTTGCCGATCCAAGAGGTCGATCCGTTTACCGGAGTGATCGTAACGGGTTATGGCACACCGCCCGGCGGCGGGCGTTCCTATCGCGCGACAGTTCACATCAGTGATCCTGCCCTGGAAGCGCGTTCCTTGTCCGTAGCTCTTCAGACCAGTGGCGGTTCTCCGGTCAGCGCTGCAACGTCGCGCGCCGTCGAAGATGCGATCCTGTCTCGCGCGCGTCAGCTACGCATTGCGGACAACAAGTTCTAGAAACCCGACAAAAATCACACTATTACCACGCCGGGTTCCTACCCGGCGTTTTCATTCACGAAGGACCGCATGATGTCGCGCTACTCGGCCAACGAAATCGAAGCAAAATGGCAGGAGGCCTGGGACAAGGCCGGAATCTTCACCGCCAATCACAAGGCGGACAAGCCGAAATACTATGTGCTTGAGATGTTCCCCTACCCGTCTGGCCGTATCCACATGGGGCATGTACGCAACTATACGATGGGTGACGTGATCGCCCGCCACAAGCTCGCAACCGGTCATAACGTGCTGCACCCGATGGGCTGGGACGCGTTCGGGATGCCTGCGGAAAACGCCGCAATGGCCAGTGGTGGCCACCCCAAAGATTGGACCTACGGCAATATCGCCGACATGCGCGGACAGATGAAGCCGCTGGGCCTGTCGATCGACTGGTCTCGTGAATTCGCCACCTGTGATCCGGAATACTACGGCCAGCAGCAGGCTTTGTTCCTGGATATGCTCGAGGCCGGTCTGGTCTATCGCAAGAACGCCGTGGTGAACTGGGACCCAGTCGATATGACTGTTTTGGCCAATGAACAGGTAGAAAACGGCCGTGGCTGGCGTTCAGGCGCCTTGGTTGAGCGTCGCGAGTTGACTCAGTGGTTTTTCAAGATTTCCAATTATTCCGAGGAACTGCTCGACGCGCTGGATACGCTGGATAACTGGCCCGCCAAGGTACGCCTGATGCAAGAGAACTGGATCGGCAAGTCCCGTGGCCTGCAATTCGGGTTCGAACGCACCGATGGAGGTGAGCCGATCACCGTCTACACGACACGGCCCGATACGCTGATGGGCGCGTCGTTTGTTGGCATCTCGCCCGATCATCCGATTGCCAAGCAGCTTGAGGCAGAAAACCCGAAAGTCGCTGAATTCGTTGCCGAATGCCGCAAGGGCGGCACCACCGAAGAGGCGATCGAAACCGCCGAAAAGCTGGGTTATGACACCGGCATACGTGTAAAACATCCACTCGACCCCAGCTGGGAGCTGCCGGTCTGGATCGCCAACTTTATCCTGATGGACTATGGCACCGGCGCCATTTTTGCCTGCCCAGCTCATGATCAACGTGACCTCGATTTCTGTCGCAAATACGGCCTGCCTGTGGTCGACACATTCTTTGCACTGGATGATGACACTCCGGTCGACAAGATCGCGTTTGTTCCACCGAAAACCGAGAAAGTCCGCTGGGTGAATCATTTTGCGGGTCTCACCGAGGCAACGGGTGACGAGGCCATCAATGCCACCGTTGATTTCGCCGAAAAGGCCGGTTGGGGTGAAGGTGTTACCAAATACCGCCTGCGCGATTGGGGGCTCAGCCGCCAGCGCTATTGGGGCTGCCCGATTCCTGTTGTGCATTGTGATCAATGCGGCACGGTCTCCGAGAAGAAAGATAATCTGCCGATCGAGCTGCCTTATGATGATGGCAACGGCAAACCCATAGATTTTTCGATCCCCGGCAACCCGCTGGACCGCCACCCCAGCTGGCGCGACACCCCTTGCCCTTCCTGCGGCGCTCCAGCCAAGCGGGAAACTGACACGATGGACACATTTGTCGATTCGTCGTGGTACTTCGCCCGTTTCACCGCCCCGCGCGCTGAAACACCCACCGATCTTGCCGAAGCCGAGTATTGGATGAATGTCGACCAATATATCGGTGGGATCGAGCATGCGATTCTGCACCTGCTCTATTCGCGCTTCTTCGCGCGGGCGATGAACATCACTGGTCATTTGCCGAAGAAAGCGATTGAGCCGTTCAACGCGCTGTTTACTCAAGGCATGGTGACTCATGAAATTTATCAGACACGCGACGCCAACGGTCGCCCGGTCTATCACCTGCCCGAGGACGTGACCGACGGCAAACTGACCGACGGCACCGTGGTTGAAATCATCCCCTCAGCCAAAATGTCCAAGTCGAAAAAGAACGTCGTCGATCCGGTCAGCATCATCTCGGCCTTTGGTGCGGATACTGCGCGCTGGTTTGTTCTGTCCGACTCCCCACCTGAGCGCGACGTGGAATGGACCGCGTCGGGCGCCGAAGCCGCGTTCAAACATCTCAGCCGCGTGCACCGCATCGCCGCAGAAATCGCAGAATCGGACTTGCCGGCCACAGCAGATGACGAAACGCTGCTACGTGAGATGCACAAAGCCATTCATGACGTATCGGGCGGGGTCGAATCCTTTGGCTTTAACGCATCTATCGCAAAGCTTTATGCATTCACTAACACGCTTGCCAAATCCAAAGCGGGCTCTGCAGTCAAGCGCGAGGCAGCCAAGACACTAGCGCAGCTGATGTCGCCGATGACGCCACACTTGTCCGAAGAACTTTGGCAGATGCTGGGCGGCGAAGGCCTGGTTGCAACCGCGCCTTGGCCCATCGCGGATGAGACCATGCTGATCGATGACACCATAACCCTGCCGATTCAGATCAACGGCAAGCGTCGGGCCGAAATCAGCGTAGCCAAAGATCTGGATAAAGCAGAGGTTGAAAAAATCGCCCTCAGCACCGAAGCTGTGCAAAAGGCGCTGGATGGCGCTGCACCGAAGAAAGTGATCGTTGTTCCGGGCCGGATCGTTAATGTCGTCGTTTGATCGTAGAACCCTGTTATTGATGCCGCTGGCGCTCGCCGCTTGCGGGTTCGAGCCGGTTTATGCGCCCGGAGGATCAGGCTCGGCCTTGGATGGCAAGGTCGAGGTGTCCGCACCAAATACGGTCGAAAGCTTTCTGCTTGTCCAGAATCTGGAACGTAAATTAGGTCGAAGCGCGACCTCGGGCAACGAATACAAGCTGGATGTCGGCGTATCGACGGTCACCCGCAGGGCCTCGATTACCACAGCGAATGAAACTAATCGCTATACGATCGACGGGAATGCGACTTACGCGCTGAAATCCAATGCGACCGGGCAAATCATCGCCTCGGGCAACGTTACCGAATTTGTCGGTTATTCTGCTGCAGGCTCGACCGTGTCTACACTGGCAGATGAACGCGACGCGACCGAGCGCTTGATGGTGATTCTGGCCGATCAGATCGTAAATCGCCTTTACGCCACGCCGGGCCTGTCCACATGAAGCTGAGCCCGCGCGAGGCTGATGGGTATTTTGCCAAGCCGGACGCGGACAAAGCCGGGCTGTTGATCTACGGGGCGGACGCGATGCGCGTTGCTCTAAAGCGTCAGCAAGTTCTGGCGGCTTTGTTGGGATCCGGCGCTGAAGAGGAAATGCGCCTGACCCGCATTCCCGGAAGCGATCTACGCAGCGATCCGGCCCTGTTGCTGGACGCGGTCAAGGCTGTCGGATTTTTCCCCGGCCCCCGCGCGGTGTTTGTTGAAGACGCCACCGATGTCGCAGCGCCTGCGATTCTCACAGCCCTTGAAGACTGGGATCAAGGCGATGCACAGATCATCGTGACGGCCGGGCAGCTCAAACCCAGCTCGAAAATCCGCAAAGCATTCGAAGCGAACCCTGCCGCATACGCTGTTGGCATCTACGATGACCCGCCCTCGCGCGCCGAGGTGGAGCGCATTCTGGCGCAAGCCGGATTGAAGAATATTCCGCGCGATTCGATGTCGGCGCTTAGCGAACTTGCAATGGCGCTCAGCCCTGGTGATTTCACTCAAACAGTTGAGAAACTGTCGCTTTACAAACGCGGTGACGCCGGTGAACTGACGATTGAAGATATTGAAGCCTGTGCGCCGCGGTCGACCGAGGCGGCGCTGGATGATGTATTGAACGTCGTTGCCGAAGGCCGGGCACAGGAAATCGGCCCCCTTATCCGACGCCTGCAGGCGCAGGGCACCAACGGGGTCACCTTGTGTATTGGGGCGACGCGGCATTTCCGAACGCTCTATGCCTGCGCATCCGACCCTGAAGGCGCGGCGCAGGGAATCGGCAAGCTGCGCCCTCCGGTCTATGGCAAACGACGTGACCGGATCCTGAGGCAAGCTCAGGGATGGGGGGCGCCCAAGCTGCAGACCGCTTTAACCGTCCTTACAGATACGGACCTATCCTTGCGCTCGGCAGGTCAAACCGCACCTGCGATGGCACTGGTAGAGCGTGCAATGATCCGACTGGCGATGCTGGCCCGATCGGGTTAAGGCCTAGCGCGCCAACCACGTTGCCGCCGACTGACCGGCCCAACGTCCCGTCGCCAGACAGGCGGTCAGAAGATAACCACCGGTCGGGGCTTCCCAATCCAGCATCTCGCCCGCGCAAAAAACGCCCGGACATGCAGTCAGCATCAAACCGCTGTCCACGGCACCCGATGCTACCCCGCCAGCGGTTGAGATCGCCTCATCCATCGGGCGTAACCCAGCATACCTGATGGGCAGGTTTTTCAGCGCACCGATCCATTGCGTTTGCTTCAATGCGCGGCCCTTAGTCATTTCGTGGAACAAAGCGATCTTTTGCGGAGACAGACGCAGACCATTCTTCAACCAATGCGAAAGCGTTGCCTTTGATTTCTTCGCGTCCAATCGCGCCTGCATCCCTTCAGCCGTCACATCCGGGACCAGATCAACAAACAGCGGCGCCCCCGTCCGCAGCGCAGGGGTCAGGGCATACATACCGCCACCTTCCAGGCCTTTTGCGGAAATAGTGGCCTCACCACGGCTATCCAGATCGCCCGCCATCCACCGCACCGACTTGAGCGCCGCGCCAAAATGTGGCTGCATATAGGGGCTCCAATCGACTGACAGAGCGGCGTTAGCCGGTGCAAACGGTGTTAGATCAACTCCGCTGTCTGCAAGCCATTGGGCCCAAGCCCCATCCGAACCCAACCGCGCCCAGCTGGCACCCCCCAATGCCAAAACCGTCGCGCCGGGCGAGCAAAACTGCATGCCATCTGGCGTCTCAAAAGCCAACGCGCCACCTTGCCATCCCTGCCAGCACCAGCGTGTCCTGATCTGAACACCGGCCTGATCCAATCTGGCCAGCCAGGCCCGCAGCAATGGTGAGGCCTTCATGACTTTCGGAAACACCCGCCCGGTAGAGCCCGTGAACATCTCTTGCCCAAGATCACCGGCCCAAGCCTTCACCGCCTGTGCGTCAAACGCTTGTATCATCGGATGCAACCAATCCTTTGCATCCCCGTATGCGCCCATAAGCATGTCAAAAGGCTCATCCTTGGTCAGGTTCAGGCCGGACTTCCCCGCCATCAGGAATTTACGCGCGACAGACGGCTTGGCTTCGGCCACTACAACCTCGTGCCCGGCGGCGGCAAGCTGTTCGGCGGCCATTAGCCCCGCTGGCCCTGCCCCGATGACCATGGTTTGCGCCATTGTGTCCCTCTTGCCCTGTACACGCATCAGCGCGAAGTTAGGTCATGGCAAATTCCGATCCGATCTGCCCGCTCTGCAACCGTCCGATCCCCGAAGGTGGTGGAAGCCTGCACCATCTGATCCCAAAGCTTAAGGGAGGCAAGGGCGGGCCCACCGTTTTATTGCATCAGATATGCCACAAAGAGATCCACGCGACACTGACCGAGGCCGAACTGGCGCGTGACTTTCACACTGTCGATGCACTGCGCAAACATCCGAGGCTTGAGAAGTTTCTGATGTGGGTGCGCAAACGCCCGCCGGGGTTTCGCTCAAAAGTGCCGGGCAAACGACGCGGGCGATGATCAGGCAGGAAGCCAGGGATCACCGAACATATCCTTTTTCGGGTCGGTCAGCCCTTCAACCTCGATCCCAAGATAATCCGGCACCGGAGCAAACCGAGCGTTCGGAATATGCTGGTATTCCAACGTGGTATATGGGCGCTTCCACAGCCATTCGCGATTCTCAACCGCCCAAAGATCGGGGTTGGGAGGCTCCTCTGTGGTGAACGCATAAAAATGCAGATCGAACCCATGAGGTTCGACATCCTGCAGAGACAGCAAAGACAGTCCCATGGATCGGCAAAACGCATCTTCGGTTGCAATATCGCCGGTTCGCAAAGTGATCTGGCCGATACAGGCCTTCGCGAAGGGGGCGTCCGGGCTTGTAGCATCAACCGGTCGGTTGCCCTCGAAATCCTGCTGCAGCAGTTCAATGGCAAACCCTTCGGGGTCATTCAGATGGCACATATAGCCGATATCCAGAAACTGCCGCGGCGCGCTGACCGGGATACCCTTCTGGCGCAGGTGTTCTGCGGCAAGATCAACATCCGGCAACGTGATCCCGATCTTCCAATACCGCTGCCCCGGATCATGGCGGTAGCCCCCGCCGCCCGGCATCAGCAACAGATCGGCATCCTGACCGGAATATCCAAGACGACGATTGGCGCCTTCAACCCTGACAGACATGCCAAGCGCATCACGATAAAACGCCGCCAAAGCATCCGGGTCCGCCACCCGCAATCGGAGCGCGGCCAACCTCATGGGCACAATCCGGCTATGCCCGCAGCAACCGACGGATCTGCGGACAGGCTGTCGGCTACAAGTTCTTGTGCAGTTGGTATCAAATGTTCGGGCTCAACCACCCGATCAACCAGCCCAAAGCTATAAGCTTCTTCTGCAGAAATCTTCTGTCCCGCCATCAGTATGAGTCGGGTTCTGGCCGGACCGATCAACTCTGCCATCCGCTTGGGATCCGAGGGCTGCGGCAAGAATCCCAGCTTCATGACCGGGTAAAAGAACTTGGCCGAGGGCACTGCGATACGCAGGTCACAGGCCAGCACCATACCGTTGGCTCCACCGGCCAAAGTGCCGTTGAGTGCGGCCACCGTCAGACAGGGCAAGGCGGCAATGGCACCCGACAACCTCTCCCAAAGATCGGAGGTCGCAAGGCCCGCCCGCGCTTCTTCAAGATCGGCGCCCGCACTGAAGACCCGGCCCGCCCCCGTCAGGATCAATGCACGTGCCTCGGTCGCCGCCTCTGCGATGCGAACCAATTCGCTTAGCATCGCTGAGGTCAGCGCATTGGCCTTGTCCGGATTGTTCAACTTGACGGTCCACAACCCATCATCCTGTGTCAGTTCGATCACGTCAGCCCGACCCTTTTTCGGATGTCTTCGTTGCGAAGCGATATTTCGGTCCCCAAGAACTCATCCGCATCTGCCGAGCACATCCACATCAACGCCCGCGCGGGCCAGTCTGCGGGGATGTGATCGTCCCAATCCAGCTGACTCACTGGATTGATTCCGCTGGCCTTGATCACCCGCTGCATATCTGTGGCCACAGTTCCCGGGGACAGGCCCATTGCGCGAATACCATGATGCGCCTCTTCCAGATGCAGGCATTCGGTCAGCATCTTGGCCCCAGCTTTTGATGCGCAATAGTGGCTCCAGGCTTCGACCGGGTTCGACGCGGCACCGGACGAGACTGTCAGAACGGTCCCGCCGCCTGCTGCCCGCATGATGGGCAGGACGGCACGCATTCCGTAAAAGACACCCTTCAAGTTGATGTCGATTGCTTGGCTCCAGGCCCGGGTGTCGGCATTCGAAAGATGAAAGATCGGATCAATGACGCCCGCGTTCCCGATTAGCACATCCAGCTTGCCGAACCGGTCGATGCAATCGGCAACTGTCTGTTCGACCTGGGAAAAATCGCTGACGTCGCAGGCCAGCGCCATGGCATTTTCACCCAATGCCGCAGCCAGAGCGTCAATCTGATCGCGGCTGCGTGCGACCAAGGCCACATTGGCCCCAGCTGCGGCAAAAACGCGCCCGGCTTCCGCTCCGATGCCTCGGCTTGCCCCTGTGATCAGTACTGTTTTCCCTTGCATATGCATCGTTTAAATCCCTGCATTTGAAATTGTCTTAACTCGTACCCTGCAAATGGGGAATTGGTCCACCCCTTCCCCCTTGACGCTGGCCGCTACAGGCACGACCATGCCGGCAAATTGATCAAGAAGGGTTCTCTTATGACTGTTTTCCTTCGCCGTAGCTGCGGTGCAGCTTTGGCCTATGCTGTTGCAACCAACGGCGCGTTTGCAGATGTTACCGCCAATGATGTCTGGGCCGATTGGCAGGCATATCTGGGCGGCATGGGCTATGACGTCACTGGCGATCAGAGCGTTTCCGGCAACGTCACCACCATCGCGAACATGACGATGGCCATGGCCATTCCGGACACCGAAGGCACCTTCGACATGGTCATCCCCGAGATGACGTTGACCGAAAATGGCGACGGTACAGTCAATATCGGCTTTCCTGCCAGCTTCCCGATGACAATTTCGGGTGAAGCCGAGGGCGAGACATTTTCGGCTGATCTGATGTACGCTCACGACGCCTTGGAAATGGTCGTTTCGGGTACCCCCGAAAACATGACATATGACTATACGGCGAACAGCCTGACTCTGTCGATGGACTCGATGGAGTTTGATGGCGAAACCGTATCCAGCGACATGTTTGCCTTGAACGTTCAGATGAACGAAATCGCAGGCACATCGCAGATGCAGATCGGCGAGATGCGCGATATCGCGCAGCAGTTCACGGCCAGCAGCCTGTCCTATGATGTGGCCTTCAACGAGCCCGAAAGTGAAGACACGGGCCGGATCAGCGGTAAATTAGATGGTTTGAAATTTGATGGCGATACAATCATTCCACCCGGTATGGATGTCGCCAACATTGAAGACATCTACAAGGCCGGGTTCGCCGCTTCAGGTACATTCACATACGCCTCGGGCAGCACCGAAATGGCAGGCACTGCCGAGGGTGAGCCATTCTCGCTCAGCAGCAGTTCCGAAGGAGGCAGCTTTACCGGCAGCATCGATGCACAGCGCCTTGTCTACGATCTTGCGCAGAACAGCACCAAACTAGCCGTCACTACGTCGGATCTGCCTTTTCCAATCGAAATCGCGATGGCAAATGCAGGGCTGAAATTCGAGCTTCCGGTGCAGGCCTCGGAAGAAATCCAGCCATTTGGATTTGGCATGAACCTGACGGATTTCACCATGTCCGACGTGTTGTGGAGCATGTTCGACCCTGCTAGTGCGCTGCCGCGCGATCCGGCGACCATCGCGCTGGATGCAACCGGCACCGCCAAAGTTTTGGTCGATTTCATGGACCCGGAAGCCGTCGAAGAGCTTGAGACATCTGATATCGTTCCGGGCGAACTGCATTCGCTGAAGATCAACAAGCTTCTCGTATCATTGGTCGGAGCCCAATTGAGCGGTGATGGCGACTTTGCGTTCGACAACTCTAACACGGAAGAGTTTGATGGCCTGCCTGCCCCGTCGGGTGTTGCCAACTTGAAACTTGTTGGGGCCAACGCTCTGCTGGACAAGCTGATCGGCATGGGCTTTGTGTCGGAAAACGACGCGCTGGGCGCGCGTATGATGATGGGTCTGATGGCTGTTCCGGGCGAAGAACCGGACACGTTGAACTCGAAAATCGAGTTTACCGAGGATGGACAGATTCTGGCCAACGGTCAGCGTATCAAGTGACAAACAAATCGGGAAAGGCCGCGGCGCTGGCCTTTCCCGCCCGAGGCACATAAAGCCAGTGGGCTGCAGGCCTTGCGGGACAGGCTATCCGAGGCTAGGTCCAGAACAACAAGACCGGAGGCCTCATGACGCGAACACCTCAAACAATCAGTGAAGAGCTGCTGAATGCAGCCCGCAAGGCAGGTGCCGAGGCAGCGGATGCCATAGTAATTGATGGCTCATCCGTTTCTGTGGAAGTACGTAGTGGTGCATTGGAACATGCCGAACGCTCGGAAGCGACCGATCTAGGGCTGCGGGTCTTCCTTGGCAAACAGCAGGCAATCGTATCCAGTTCGGATAGTCGCCCCGATACGCTTACCGCGATGGCCGAGCGCGCCGTGGCCATGGCACGGGAAGCGCCCGAAGATCCGTTCACCGGCTTGGCCGCGCCTGACCAATTGGTCGCCGACTGTAATATCGACGCGCTGGAGCTGTTTGACCCAGCCCCTGAACCCAGCGCTGAAGCTCTGATGCAGGATGCGCTGGCGGCAGAGGCAGCAGCGCTGGACGTTGCGGGAGTCTCACAGGTGTCCGACGCTGCGGCCGCCTATGGTACCCACCGGGTCCATCTTGCCGCAACAAACGGCTTTTCGGATGGCTACATGCGCAGCAGCCGTTCAACCTCATGCGTCGCCATTTCCGGCGAAGGGACGGGAATGGAGCGTGACTATGACGGTGACAGCCGGACTTTTCAGTCTGACCTGCGCAGCCCCGCCGAGATTGGTCGCACGGCTGGTGAACGTGCGGTTCAGATCGTGGGAGCACGCAAGCCCCAGACCGGCAGTTTTCCGGTGGTGTTCGACGAACGGATTTCATCATCCCTGATCGGCCATCTGCTGGCCGCCAGCAATGGCGCGGCGATAGCCCGCGGGGCCTCGTGGCTGAAGGAAAGCCTTGGGCAACAGGTTCTACCGGCACATTTGTCTTTGATTGAAGACCCGCATCGCCCGCGCATTTCAGGCTCGCGCCCGTTCGATGCCGAAGGGCTGGCAACACGGCGCAGGGCGATCGTTGAAGATGGCGTTCTGACCGGTTGGACGTTAGACCTGTCCAGCGCCCGCAAATTGGGAATGACCTCGACCGGCAACGCAGCGCGCGGCGTGTCCGGGCCGCCGTCGCCTAGCAACTGGAACCTGAGCCTGACGCAAGGCGAGAAGACCCGCGCAGAGTTGTTGCGCGACATGGGTACCGGGCTTTTGGTCACTTCGATGATCGGATCGACCATCAATCCGAATACCGGCGACTATTCACGCGGCGCTTCGGGATTTTGGGTTGAGAACGGCGAGATCACCCATCCCGTCAACGAGTGTACCATCGCTGGCAATCTTCGTGACATGCTTATGCGAATCATTCCGGCAAACGATGCGCGGCCTTACCTATCGCGCGTTGTACCCTCGCTGTTGATCGAAGGGATGACACTTGCCGGCAACTGACCTGCCCCTACTGATCGACGCTGCGCTTGAGGCCGGAAAGATCGCCACGCGCTATTCGGGTCCTGATGCCCAGCGCTGGGATAAACCCGAAGGCGCAGGCCCGGTGACCGAGGCCGATCTGGCCGTCAACGCGATGCTAGAACGTGATCTGCAGGCGGCCCGCCCGGATTATGGCTGGCTGAGCGAAGAAACCGAGGATTCACCCGATCGTCTGGCCCGTGATCGGGTCTTCGTCATCGATCCCATCGACGGCACCCGCAGTTTTGCCGAGGGGTCGCGCACATGGGCCCATTCGCTGGCCGTAACCGAGAACGGTGAGGTCACGGCAGCCGTCATCTACCTTCCCTTACGTGATCTGCTGTATGCGGCTGCAAAAGGGCAAGGTGCAACGTTGAATGGCACTGCCATCCAAGTGTCAGGGCAAGCGCACCTGCCCGAAGCCGAGATTTTGGCGGCAAAACCCAATCTAGATCCGCGCCACTGGCAATCCGGTGCTGCACCTGACTTTCGCCGTGTATACCGCCCGTCTCTGGCCTATCGGATGGCGCTGGTTGCGCAGGGACGGTTTGACGGGATGCTGACGTTGCGACCCAGTTGGGAATGGGATATCGCCGCCGGAGATCTGATCCTGCGCGAGGCAGGCGGGCTCTGTACCGATCGTTTGGGGCAACCTCTGCGCTTCAACAATACCCATCCGCGCCTGAACGGCGTGGTGGCGGCAGGTTCAGCGGTGCATTCGGGCCTTCAGGCCCGGCTTGACCCGAATGGGGCCGGAATTCCGGCATGAGCAAGCCGCGATCTCTGAGCCTTGCGGCCTATCGGGTCCTGTCCTGGGGCGTCCCGCAAAGCACGGGCCACCCCGAGATTGCGCGCCCGGAAGGTGAACTTCTGTGGGTCCATGTCAGTACACCCGATCGGTTGCGGGCCGTCGACAATATTTGCCGTCGGCTGCTGTCTGTGCGACCGGGACTTTCGCTGTTGCTGACCGCCCCACCCGATGTTGATCTGAAGGACTGGGAAGATTGCGATACCCCGATCACAATGCTGCCCGCCGAACATACCGGCGCGGCGCGCACGTTCTTGGATCACTGGCGCCCTGATATGGGGCTGTGGTTTGGCGGTGGGCTGATGCCCAATGTGATAACACGCGCACAGGAGCGGGGCATTCCGCTAATTTTGCTTGAGGCTGTGGTCGACGTAAAATCCGCAAGGGGTGGACGTTGGTTACCTGATATCACGCGATACACGCTGGATTGCTTTACAGCGATACTTGCGCCCAATGATGACAGCGCACGCCAAATCCGACGCCTGGGAGTGAACTCGGCAAAAATCTCTGTCGCGCCACCACTTCATATCAGCCCCAACCCAGAGCCCTGGCCCGAAGATGAATTGATCGAGACCACTCACACAATGGCCGGACGCCCGGTTTGGCTGGCCGCATGGGTTCAGGACAAGGAATTCATCTCGGTTCTGACGGCCCATCGTCAGGCCTTGCGGATGCTGCCACGTCTGGCTTTGGTCCTGCATGTGGCGGATATGTCCGAGTCAGCGCCCTTGTTTAAACGCCTCGAAGCGATGGACCTTCGATGCGCCAACTGGGATGAAGGCCATCCAATCGAAGACACCACACAAGTGATTCTAACGGCCGAGCCCGAGGATCTGGGCCTTTGGCATCGTGTATCCGCAGTTACCTTCATGGGAAGTTCACTGGAACGCGGGGCGCGGGGGCACGACCCTCTGACCGCAGTCGCCTTGGGATCTGCGGTAATCCATGGGCCTCATGTCAGCAAGCATCGCAGTCTCTATGAGAGATTGGGGCAGGCAAAAGCCGCGTTGAAGATACGAACCGCAACAGAGTTGGGCGATGGCGTTGTCGAATTGTTGGCACCTGACCGCACAGCAGACATGGCATTGGCCGGATGGCGGATTGTCACCGAAGGGGCTCCACAGGCGGACCAACTGATCGATATGGTACAGGATACACTGGACCGGCGAGGGCGTGACGATGCGGGCACCTGACTTCTGGAACTCAGCCCCTGATCGGTTGGATTTGCGCGCCAGGCTGTTGGCGCCACTTGGTCGCCTCTATGCCGCTGCAACCGCCCGTCGCGTGGCGAGCGGGCAAGGCATCTCGCCGGGCGTACCGGTTATCTGCGTTGGCAACCTGAATGCCGGTGGCACAGGGAAGACACCGACGGTGATCTGGGTTTTGGAATATTTGAGGGATACCTGGCATCAACCTCATGTCGTGACCAAAGGCCATGGTGGCTCGCTGGAAGGCCCGGTGCAGGTCGACCCGCGCAAACACACAGCGGCTCAGGTCGGGGACGAACCCCTGTTGCTCGCCGCGTTTGCCGAGGTCTGGGTCGCCAAAGATCGTGCAGCGGGCGCGCAGGCAGCCGCAGCGGCAGGGGCAACCGCGATCGTGCTGGACGACGGTTTTCAGAACCCCGCAGTTGCCAAGGATTTTTCCATCATCGTGGTGGATGCGCAGCGCGGATTTGGCAATGGCCTTTGCCTTCCTGCTGGTCCACTGCGAGAGCCTGTGGCCGTTGGATTGAAACGTGCCGATCTCGTGTTGTCGCTTGGGGACGCCGCAGCGCAGTCAACATTTTCAGAAAGATGGGAACCTGCCCTGACGGTCCCACACGCCACCGGCGAGGTGTGTCCGCTCCAAACCGGAATGGACTGGAACAATACACCCGTTCTGGCCTTTGCGGGCATAGGCTATCCGGACAAGTTCTTTGGAACTCTGCGACAGCAAGGCGCTAAACTGCTGCGGGCCGAGGCACTGGATGATCACCAACCACTGACTTCAGCGCTGATGACGCGGCTTGAGAACGAGGCCAAAGCACTGGGCGCGCAACTGGTGACAACCGAGAAAGACGCCGTGCGCCTGCCCGCCACATTCCGCAGCAAAGTTCTGACCCTACCGGTTCGGTTGCAAATCAATCAGGATGACAAAGTCAAAGAGTTGTTGGCGAAGGCCGCGCCTTCACCTTAGGCAGATGGCCAGCCCAAAACAGGCTGACCATTCAGGATTTAGCTGCCAAGCTCGGCTTCGATCAGCGTCTTGAAGTCGTCATAAGGCTGATTTTCAACCTTCTTCCCATTCACGACGAAAGTAGGCGTCGCCTGAATTCCATCGCGTTCGGCATTTTCCTGATACCAGGCCACCAGTGTCTGCGCGCGGGTACCGTCCTGCAGGCAAGCCTCAAGCTGATCATTGTCTATGCCAGCGAGACGCCCGATCTTGCGCAGTTCATCAACGATTTCGGCAGGACCTCCGGCACGGGTCCATTCCGACTGGCCTTCATACAGCAGGTCGGTGATGCCAAAGAACTTGTCAGGTCCTGCACAGCGCGCGACCATTGATGCCCACAGGCCATAGCGGTCGAAATACACCTCGCGGTAAGTGAACTTTACCTTTCCGGTGTCGATGAAGTCCTTCTTGAGCTGCTTGTACGCGCCCTGATGGAAATTCGCGCAGTGCGGGCAGGTGTACGATGCATATTCGATGATCTCGACTGGCGCGTCTTCGGCCCCCTGCACCATCTCGACGATGGTCGAGGTGTCCAAATCCGCCTCTTGCGCCTCAGCAGCACCAACAAGCGGGTTCGAAGGGATCGTGTTACTCGACGTTGTCAGCCAATAGCCGCCAGCGGCCACGGCGACAGCCGCACATATTACGGTTGCAATCCGGCTCATTCATCAGCCCTTTCTTAGCGTTTCTGTCTGGATAAAACGTTGCGGCCCAAACGTTCAAGGGCCGCGCGCAAATCTTCATCATCAACCGCGCGCGACACATTGTCGGCCTCAGCTGCGATTTCTGGTGAAACAACCGATTTCGTCTGTTTCGGTTTGTGATCGAAACTCGCCTGCCCCTCAGCAAATCCGGTAGGCGCGGTCTGGGTGATACGCACCCGATTGATCGCGTTGTAACCATAGACCGCATTCACTTTGTCGCGCAGCTGTTCTTTCTGCATCTCCAGCATTGGCGCCTGCGGCCCGGTGGTCAGCACCGTCAGTGTCGCGCCAAAGCCACCCTTGGCGTATCCCACATTCACCGGCCGGGCGATCGACGCGATGTCCTGGCCCACAATCTCGGCCCAATGGGTCAAAAGGCGCGAGACGGCAAATCCCCGGCTTTCCCCGGCCTGCCTGATCCGGTCGTTCAGCAAAGTGGCGGTGCGCTTGAACCCGCGGGTCGAGGAACGTCTGCGTTGCATCTGGTTTCCAACTCCTGCGCCGCTATTGTAATAGGCTGATACCCGGACGCCAGTGAAACCCGACAGAGAGTTACATAAAACTTGCGTGACTGCACCGAATCTGACCTGAGCAATACGCTGCTGGATTGGTACGACCGCCACGCACGTGAAATGCCTTGGCGTATTGGCCCGGCAGCGCGTGCCGCAGGCGTAGCGCCAGCCCCCTACCGCGTCTGGTTATCCGAAGTGATGCTGCAACAAACGACCGTTGCCGCCGTTCGCGACTATTTCATTCGATTCACCACGCGCTGGCCAACCGTCGAAGCGCTTGCCAACGCACAAGATGATCAAGTCATGGGGGAATGGGCTGGCCTGGGCTATTACGCCCGCGCCCGCAACCTTCTGAAATGCGCGCGGGTGGTTGCGTCCGCGCATAACGGGCAGTTTCCCGACAATTACGATGCACTACTGGAACTGCCGGGCATTGGCCCCTATACGGCGGCGGCCATAGCAGCCATCGCATTTGATCGACCCGAAACTGTCCTGGACGGCAATGTCGAACGGGTCATGGCAAGGCTCTATGATATTCACGAACCCCTGCCCGCCTCAAAACCCCTGTTAAAGAAAAAAGCCGCGGCATTGACCCCGCAGCACCGGCCCGGAGATTACGCGCAGGCTGTCATGGATTTGGGTGCAACGATCTGTACTCCAAAATCTCCGACTTGCGGTATTTGCCCCCTGCATGCGGCCTGTCTGGCGCGGAAGGCGAGGACGCAGGTGGAACTGCCGCAAAAAACGCCCAAGAAGCCCAAACCCACCCGGCTGGGCCACATCTACATCGCCCAACGCGGAGATGGTGCCCTGCTGTTGGAACGCCGCCCCGATAAGGGTTTGCTGGGCGGAATGTTGGGCTGGCCTGGCTCGGATTGGTCCGAAACACCGCTGGAAAGCCCTCCGTTCCCGGCGCGATGGTACGAAATCCCCGGTGAAGTGAGACACACCTTCACCCATTTTCACCTGATCCTGCGTATTTGGACAACCGAATTGCCAGACGGTTGCGATCCGAACGGTCTGACTGTCATGGACAAACACCAATTCAGGCCCAGCGACCTGCCCACGGTTATGCGCAAGGCTTTTGACCTCTGGCGCGGCCAATAGACCGCTGGGCAAAGCCCAGTGCGCGGTCTACGGTGCCGCCAACGTTTCGGAGCCTCAACATGATCGCATCTGACACCCTGTCCCGATGGCAATCCGCCCTTCCCTTTTGGGTCTCATACCTCCTGATCCCACTGATCTGGATGACCACTACGGCAGGCGGATGGTGGGTCCTGCTGGTACCGCTTTCGACATGGTGGGTCTTTGCGGTGCTAGACCGGCTGACCGGCCTAAACCTTGAAAACGCCGACCCGGATACGCCAGATGCGGGGCTGCAATGTTATATCTGGCTGACCAAAGCCTGGGCGCCGGTGCAATTCCTCACGCTCTATGGGCTGATCTGGTACACTACCCGAGCCGTAAATATGAGCTCGGTCGAAAAAATCGGCGTGTTCTTCGGCATGGGCGTCCTTTCCGGAACGATCGGGATCAACTACAGCCACGAGCTGATGCATCAGAAAGGCAAACTGGAACGCTGGCTGGGCGATTTACTGTTGTCGATGGTCCTTTATTCCCATTTCCGGTCCGAGCACCTGCTGGTTCACCACCGCTACGTCGGAACCCCGCGTGATCCGGTAACCGCTCGCTACAACGAAGGTTTCCACCGGTTCTATCCGCGCGTTCTGCGCCAAAGCCTGATTTCAGCTTTCCGGGCTGAGCGGGAAAAACTGGCCCGCAAAGACCGCCCGTGGACCGACCCGGCAAACCCGTTCTGGCGCTATTGGAGCCTTCAAGGAGCCATGCTGCTGCTAGCATTTCTGATCGGCGGATGGGCAGGGCTAGGCCTGTTTTTGGTACAGGCCGGCACCGCGATCTGGCAGCTTGAACTTGTTAACTATGTCGAGCACTACGGGCTGACGCGCAAATATCTGGGCGATGGCAAATATGAGCATGTGCACCCGCGCCATTCCTGGAACGCGTCACAAAAGGCCTCGAATTGGTTGTTGATAAACTTGCAACGCCACTCGGACCACCACTACAAGCCAAACCGGCGCTTTCCATTGCTGCAACACCATACGCAGGACGCAGCGCCGCAACTGCCTCATGGATATCCGGTCATGACCCTTGCCGCGATGATCCCGCCCTTGTGGCGGCGTATCATGAATCCGAGGGTCCGCGCTTGGCGGCGTCAATACTATCCCGAAATCACCAACTGGAAGCCTTACAACAAAGCGCACAACCCTGCCCCTCGCACCTGACTGCAGCGCGCACCAGCGCGCTGCCCGGCCCAACGGGAAGGATCACATCTTTGATCCGGTGCTGACAGGCGGGAGCCCTGGTTGCTACAGCACCCAGACATCCATCGGGGCTGTAACACCGCGAACAGGCTGGTCCGAGTGCTTTGCAAACCCGGTCATCATGTCTTGCGCATTTGGCGTCTCGCTTAGAGCCTGAGACCGCAATGCATCGCTGACAATGATGCGCGCTTGAAAATCGCGCGTCAGGGCCTCTAGCTTCGCAGCAACATTCACCACATCGCCGATCACTGCAAATTCCAGCCGGTTTGCACCGATATCCCCCAGTACGACCGAGCCATAATGAACCCCGACCCCGATCCGAATCTCTGGCTCACCCGCGCGCTTGCGCTCCAAATTCCAACGGTCGATCATCTCGACCATGGACCGCGCGCATGCCAGCGCATTGCTTGCATCCAGCTCTCCGGGTACGGGGGTTCCAAACGTGGCCATCAGCCCATCGCCCAAGTATTTGTCGAGTGTTCCGTGATGGCGAAACACCTCGGTCTCCATTCGGGCGTGGAAACCACGCAAAACTTCAATAACCTCATATGGATCACGGCCAGCCGAGAACTTGGTGAAGCCAACGATGTCGATAAATAGAACCGCGATATCCTCTTTGCGGACCTGCTTCAGAGGTTCGTCGTTCTGGCTCAGCTCATCCACCACATTCGGCGAAAAGTATCGAGACAGATTCGCGCGTTCACGTTCAAGCCCAGCATTGGACATCAGCAAGCGATTGAGGCGGCGCATCGACACCCCAAGCGTCACTGCGACCATGACAAAAACGATCACCTGCTGGATGCGTAGGGTTGGCATGAAACTGTTGGGATCCATGAACTCGGCCACATCCGGGTAGCCTGACAAAGCCTCGGCCACACGCTCGCTAATCCCGGGGATCGGGGTGGCGACCCACCAAGCGATCACCCATCCAGCCGTCCACATCATCGCCGTCCACGAACCGATCGCAATGACAGTGCGCCAAGAATAGGCAAGCGTCCCTGCTGCCAGGATAATGAAGAAATATTGAAAATTGTCGAACCGATACTGCATCGCCAGTGGTCGCACATCGTCGCTGAACGGGTTTGGCACAATCATCCCCAGCGTCATGATCAGCAGATCGACAAAGATCAAAAGCAACTCGGTCCGGGATTGCCCCACACGACCCGCGCGTTGGATCAGCCAACCATTGGCGCAGATCAGAAGCAGGATGAAATGGTACCATAGGACCTCCCACTGGGGATTCAGATAGATCAGCAACAGCCCGGTCAACGCCATCGCGATCCACCGTGCACGAACAGCCAGTTCAAGCCCCTCTCGCTTGTGTCGTTCCAGTGCTGCCTCGGTATATTTGTTGTCCAGATCGAAGTTGTCCGGTTGCGTAACAAAGAACCGGCTGAGGCGGGATTGACTGGCGGTGGTCTCGGTCATTGCCTTTATCTCCCACAAGGGCTGTCAGGGGCTGCCCTATGCAATCATCTCACAGGCAAAAACAAAAGACCCCGCCGGTAACGGCGGGGCAAGGCGTAGTGCCTTGTGTCAGGCCACAGGCACCGGCGGTATTCAGTTATGCAATTCGGCCCTGATCTGCTGACGCAACACGTCGATGGGCACGGTTTTGCCATCGCGTTTGAAGCACCAATAGGTCCAGCCGTTACAAGACGGTGCATTTTCCAGATGCGCGCCAACCTGATGGATTGAACCTTTGACGTTCTGCCCTACCAGAGTCCCGTCGGCGCGGACCTTGGCTTTATGGCGTTGGTTCATCGAATACAGTTCCTCACCCGGGCGCAGCATGCCGCGTTCGACCAATTGGCCGAAGGGCACGCGCGGCTCAGCGCGCTTGCTAGCGCTGACTTCCAACGCTTCGCGGTCAAACTTACGGACCTTTGAGATACGCTTTTCAGCCACCTTGCGATAACTTTCTTCGCGCTCGATCCCAATGAACTCACGCCCCAGCATTTTCGCTACAGCACCTGTGGTGCCCGTGCCAAAGAACGGATCCAGCACCACGTCACCGGGATTGGTCGAGCCAATCAGGACACGATGCAGCAGTGATTCCGGTTTCTGTGTCGGATGCGCCTTGTCGCCGTTTTCGTCCTTGAGCCGTTCATGCCCGGTGCAGATCGGCAGTACCCAATCGCTGCGCATCTGCACGCCTTCGTTCAGCGCTTTCAGTGCTTCGTAGTTAAACGTGTACTTGGCCCCTTCGCGCTTGGACGCCCAGATCATTGTTTCATGCGCATTGGTAAACCGCTTGCCACGGAAGTTCGGCATCGGGTTCGACTTGCGCCACACAACGTCGTTCAAAATCCAATAGCCCGCATCCTGCAGGGCGGAACCCACGCGGAAAATATTGTGATAAGACCCAATCACCCAGATCGCACCATTGGGCTTCAGCAGACGATGCGCAGCCTTCAACCATTCCCGCGTGAACTGGTCATAAGCCCCAAAGCTGCTGAACTGATCCCAGTGATCATCGACCGCATCGACCTGAGAATTATCGGGCCGGTGCAATTGACCTTTCAACTGTAAATTATACGGGGGGTCCGCAAAAATCAGGTCAATCGACGCCTCGGGCAGACTGTTCATCGCCTCGATGCAGTCACCGGATAGAATCGTGTTTAAAGGGAGCGCGGCTGCGCCCTTTGTCTTGATTGTGGTCATATCACTGCCTCAGTTCCACGGCGCTTTTGCGCTCATTTGGTTGAGACAAGGATGAGTCAAAGATGATTCGCCGTCAATTTCTTTTTTGAATCAGCGACTTACGATTTACTCTTGATACAAGATATTGTGGACCGGTTTGAACGAACGTCTATGGTGTGGGGTCACGCCAAGATTTTGCAACGCCTCGCGGTGCTGTTTTGTCGGATATCCGGCATTCGCCTCCCACCCATAGCCGGGATGCTGTTGCGCCAAATCCACCATCAGCTGATCACGCCAGATTTTTGCAATGATCGACGCTGCCGAAATCGACACCGAACGTGCGTCGCCCTTCACCACCGCCTGCGAGGGCAATTTCATACCGCGCGGGATCATGTTGCCATCAATCAGCAAGAAATCCGGAGCCGGGTCCAGCGAAGCTACCGCGCGTACCATCGCCAGATGCGAGGCGCGCAGGATGTTGTGCTCATCGATCTCTGCAACCGTGGCTTCGGCCACCGCGACCTCTGCCCGGTCGCGCAATATCTCATTCAAACCGCCGCGACGCTTGGCTGTCAGTTTTTTTGAATCGTTCAACCCAGCGGGAATGTCATCCGGGTTCAAAATAACCGCCGCGGCTACAACCGGGCCGGCCAGCGGACCGCGCCCAACCTCATCCACCCCGGCAATTCGGACATATCCGCGTGCCAGCAAAGCGCGTTCGAGTTCATAATCAGGTGTCGTCATACCCTTGGCAAATCGCGTTTCGTAGCGCTTCGCAAGAAAAAAGAGAGGGCAGCTTGCGCCACCCTCTCCCGCGCGGCGCTTCTATGGCGCCACTCCTGCTCGAAACCTGTTACTGGTAAACGACACGGTATCCTTTCTGGCGCAGGCAGGCGGGTTCGTATGCCCGTTTTACCTTTTTACCATTCCAGAAACCAACCTTGCATTGGTGTGGCAGGCTATCGGCATGTTTATAGTACTTCTTCAGGCAATTCGGCCCAAGCAGCGGACGCTTGTTCGAATAGGCATTGAACGTGCGCAGGCAACGCTGTGGTAGGTCATAACGGGCCACGCGCTTTGGCAACGGGCGTACAGCATGTTTTTTCTTGGCCTTCTTCGCCTTGGCTGCGGCCTGCTTGTGACGCTTGCGGCGCTCTGCCTCTTCGTCGCGCTTTTTCTCCTGATGATAGTGGTTGACCGCAGCACCTATGAGCGCGATCGCAGCCAATCCGCCGAGAATATCTCGGGTATCTGCCGCCCGTGCCTGCGACGCTGAGATCCCCGTAATGGCGACGGCGGTTGCTATGATCAGAGCGATAAATTTCCGGTGCATGATGCGTGTCCTTTCGGATAATGGGCAGGCCGGTTACCGACCGCGAATTTGATAACCTGACACTGCGACCACCCCGTTCAGACAAGCAATAACGGCATACTGTTATTCAATATCAGCACCACAAACCCCCTGAGGTTATTGAATATCCACCCAACCCATGCGCAGGATGCAGCCCATGAAACAGATCCTCTCTTCTCTGGCTCTGACGGCCCTGATATCGGTTGGGTCGCAAGCCATCGCGGCAGATTGCTATGCCGACTACAAGGCCAAGCAGGACAATCCCTTACGCCTGCACTATGGCGTCATGCAGGTCTCAAGCTGCGATAAAGGCTCGGCCCGGAAAGAAGTCGCCAAGCGGCTGAAATCAAACGGCTGGACCCTGCTGAACGTGATGACCGTTTTCGAGGCGGGTGGATTGGATCAAAGGAAGGCCAATGCCGGAAAATACTATCTCCGTTACTGAGGCGCGTCGTTCGGGGGTTCGGCTGGTTGGTCTGGGGATTGCGGCAATCGTCGCGATCCTGGTGACTGCAGCGGTTTTCCTGTTCTGGACGCTACCGGACGCAAATGCCTTCAACGCGCGGGTTGAACGGCTGTTTGTCGAGGCTGACCTGACCTCGCAATCGGAAATCCGTCTGCTCGAGATTCTGGCGCAATCGGGCACCGCCTTTGCCGATACGCTATCCAGCTATCGAATGGTCATCTTCGTGCTGTTGGTCTTTGCCAGCGCCATGCTGATCACCGCACTTGTTTTTCTGGTCATGCTGGTTCTACTGAACCGCCGCATGGCCCAGATTGAACGGACGGGGATCCAGGTAACATCCCTGCTGATCAGCCGTGAAGAGAATACCGTTTATCTCAACAACATGGATTTTAAGTTGACCCCCGCCGCGATGGAAACGCTTTCAGTTCTGGCTGAATCCCGGCTTGATGACGAGGTCCTGTCGGGTGCCCAGATCGAAGCGATGATCTCGGGCAGAAACGCTGCAGATTGCGATGAGGCCGCTGGGGCAACCCGGATCAAACGCCTGCGCGACGCCTTGGGAAATCAGATGGTCAGTGAGCTGCTGGTGAAGAACATCGCCAAGAAGGGCTATATGCTGTCGATTGAGAAAGACGTCATTCAAATGGTCTGAGGATGCCATTGCGGTAAAATCTACGTGCGCATCTTGGAATTCTCGCCCTCAAGACCCATGATATAAGGGCTTGGCCAAGGGAGGTTGCAGATGAACGTCCATGCCACACCGAATGTCAAAGGCTATGGGATATCCGTTGAGCCGCTGCAGGGACGGATCGCGATCTACCGTGGTGATATACTCCTGGCCGAAAGCCACAACGCCAAAGTCATGTACGAAACGCGGCTACCTCCCGCGATCTATGTTCCGCGCGAAGACCTGTGCGTCGAACTCGGCCCTGAGACCGAATTGCAGACGTTCTGCCCCTTCAAGGGTACCGCAACCTATCACGACATTAGCCTACCGGAAGAGCGCCTTACGAACTCGATTTGGGCTTATGAAGACGCCTTCCCTGAAAGCGCGGCCATTCAGGGCCATATTGGATTCATGCCGGATACCGCGACGCGGATCGACCTCGGCGACAACCAACTGCGTCAACCCGACGATGGCAATATCAGCGGCCCCCTGATCGATTGGCTGATGCGCGGTGCGTCCGAAATTAACACTCCTGATGCCTTTACAAAAACGCTGGCTGAGAAAATGCTGGAACATGGCATCGCTATTCAACGCCTAAGCATTCTGGTCTGGTCGCTGCATCCGCTGATCGCAGGCAAACACTATATCTGGGAGAAAGACTCGGCTGAGATTTCGACCCACACTCCGACCTATGAAATTCATGATCACCCTGCCTTTACCAACAGCCCCCTGCGTCACGTTTCAAACGGGTTGGGTGGTGTCCGGCAGCGCCTGAACAACGACAATCCGCATAACAGCTTTCCGATCATCGAAGACCTGCGCGCAAAAGGGGCCACCGATTACGTTGCCATGCCACTGCCTTTCTCGGATGGGCGAACGAATGTCCTGACACTGACTTGCGATCATCCCGATGGGTTCACGACTGAGAATCTGGGCCTGGTTTTTGAATGCTCTACCGTCATCGCGCGGTTCTACGAGGTCTTCATGCAGCGCGAAAACGCGCAGGTTCTGCTGGAAACCTACGTAGGCAAGCGCAGCGGTGCACGCGTTCTGGGGGGCGAGATTCGCCGCGGTGATGGCGATGACATAGATGCGGCGATCATGTTTTGCGATCTTCGAAATTCAACCGCATTGGAAGAAAAACTGGGGCGTGATGACTATATCGAGCTGCTGAATGCGTTTTTTGAGACAGTTTCAGGGATCGTGCACGACCATGACGGAGAAGTTCTGAAATTCATCGGCGACGCTGTTCTTGCCGTCTTCCCGGCGGGTGACGATGCCGCCAAAGCCCGATCCAGCGCGCAGCTTTCGGCAACTGAGATCGTCGAAAAACTGGGCGAATTGCGCAGTGACGGAAGTGATCATGATTTCGACTGCTCGATTGGTGTCGCATATGGCCGCGTCACCTATGGCAATGTGGGCTCGCGCGAACGGTTGGACTTTACCGTGATCGGTCAGGCCGCCAATGTCGCTGCCAGATTGGGCGAATATGGCAAAACCGTCGGACATAGAATTGTTGTCTCGCAAGATATCGAACCTGTTTGCAAACAGGCGATCCCTTTAGGGGCGATCAAGCTGCACAACGTCTCGCAACCGATCAAATCATTTGCCCTGCAAACTTCAGCCGATGCCTGATTTGGCAGTTCACTTCGCAAGAGTTGAACCTCAAATTGTGCCACTCACTATCTCGGATCGGTCAACCTATGGCCTTGCGCGAGAAACCGTACACACCGTGTCTGGTTGACATCAATGGTTCAAAAACCACCGCCCAGCAGGATCAGAGCCGTCTGCGCAGGGGAGATCGTCTGTTGGATTTGATTGATCTGATTGCGGGCCAGATACGTGTCGGTCAGTTTGTCGATTGCCTCACCTTCAGTGAACTGCGCCAGATCGGATGAACCCGTAACGCGCTGCAATCGATCTTTGAACACCTCAAGCTGCTTGTCGATATCCAGTTGCGCAAATGCTGAAGGCAGCCCCAATGCCGTTTCCATCATGCGGCGCAAGGGAGGCAGCCCCATCAGATCAAACCACCTTCTGTCCTCACTGCCACCCTGGCCAGCCAGATCGCGCAATGCATGCTGGGTGTACAACGCGATACGCATCGATTCATCTGCTTCACCAACCGAGATTTCAAATCGCGCAATCAAGTTGTCGTCAGCGATCTTTTCCATGGCGTCCACCAATCCGGTCTTGCGCACATCGCCGGGACCAAGTCCAAAGGCATTTGCAAAATCACGGTACCTACCGTCGGCCAGCCTGTTCGCAAGCGCATCGTCAGCCTGCGTTCCATCGGACAAGATTTTTTGGACAAAATACCGATTGTCGAGATCACCTTCCAAGCCAAACGCACCCAATGCCACCTGCAACAACCGTCGGTCCGAAACCAGATCCTCGGCCGTCTTGACCTTGCCGATATTGTCCAGAAAATACCTTGCGTCCCGTTCATTGATCCCCGAGGCAGAATAGCTTTGGAGCTGCGCATCATAGGTTCGCTGCAAAAAGCGCCAGCCAACCAGACCACCTGAAGGTATGACCGGCTGGAAGGTCACTGCTGATACGCCATCAGACGTTCTTCGCGTGGCAACAGTGAACGCAAGGCCTTTAAACACTTATAGTATTGCTCTGCCACCAATGCTTCAGTTGCGTTGGCAAGGACCCGGCGACTGTCGGCATCCGTGAAAACCTGGCTCAGCTCTTCCACGCGCCGCAGAAGTTGCTGGCGCGCCTGCTCAGGTTCGGTATCGCCTGACAGAACCAACTGCGCGGCATAGCAGACACGGCGTACCGGCGTGTTGACCTCTTCCGGGTGAATGGCATCGCGCAGGCGCAGGACATTTGCCTGAGGTGTCATGATCGAAAACCGACTGCGTCGATCCCCGTTTTCGATTACAACACCATTGATCAGAACCCGTTCCTTTGGCGCAAGTTTCAGGACCAGACCCCCCATCAGTTGCCCCTCATTTGACGTAGCCCGCGCAACACGGCCATGTTGATCTCAAGCAGCGGCTCAACGGTCGCCTTGTTCGCCAGCACCTGGCTGCTGTGTTGTTCGGTAAACTCAGCCAAATAGAAAATCCGCGCACGCAGATTGCTCGGCAGCCCGTTATCCGCATCCGCCACATCGGTTGCCAGCACAGTCCACAGGCGGCGATTTTCGTGCAAGGCTTGAACGAACCCTCGGAAATCAGCCGTTTTCCGCGTGGAAGCAGCCTTCAACCGATGTGTAATCCTGGAAATCGCCTCATACTCTGTATCCCGAGGTGTTCGCGTCGGTGCGGCAGATTGCGCATAAGCGCGTTGGGCGAGCGTTTGGGGTGTCACTTGAAATCCTTCCAATTGTCCGTCAGCGGGCAGTTAAGCCCGGGGCACGGCGCGCGCGCCCCGGAGAAGTTTCATGTTTAACGGAACAGTGACAGGATGGACTGTGGCGCCTGGTTCGCGATCGATAGCGATTGTGTCGCCAGCTGTTGCTGGACCTGCAGCGCTTGCAGCCTGGCCGAGGTTTCTTCCATGTCAGCGTCAACCAACGAGCCGATACCGGATTTGAACGAGTCAGACAGGTTCGAGATGAACTCTTTCTGGGTCTCGATCCGACCCTGCGCCGAACCAAAAGCCGCCGAGGCATCAATCGCAGTATCGATTAGGCCTTCGATCGCGCCAAGCGCTGCGGATGCGCCGGCAGAAGTCGACACATCAATCGAGGCCAGAGCGCCTAGACCGCCAGAGTTGGCGTTGGCATATTGACCGCTGATCTGCAGCGAATCTGAACCTTCGTTGGTGATATCGAGCTGTGCAGCGTTCGTGCCCGGATCATAGACGACCGAAACATTGGCATCCGAAGCTTCGATGGCAGCTTTCAGCCCCGCAGCGATGATCTCTTCGGGCGCGTTGCCTGCGGCGATATCCTCAGCCCGGACTGTATAAGACGCGACATCGTCGCCCAGTCGGACCGTGAAAGTATCACCAGCGGACAATGTGCCCGGATCAGCGATCACGATGCTTCCATCATCATCGCTTCCGCCGTTTCCATCCAACGAAAATCCGAATGCGTCGGCCGTATCCGCAGTGACCCCGTCAGTTCCAGTGAACACGTCGGCAGCAGTGTAACCACCTGTCGACAGGTTTTGCGCCGATACACTAATGGAAGACGCTGTCACGTTGCCTGCATTGTCTCGATCCAAAGAGGACAGAATGCTTGCGCCAGCCCCACCGTTCACCAGATTGAGGCCATTGAACTGGGCAGCGCCGACAACCGATTCGATCTGATCCCTGAGCGCGGCCACATCGGTGTTGATCTTAGCACGATCAACGTTGTCTTCTTGTGCCGCAACGATCTTGCCTTTCATCTGGTTCAGCAGATCCGTCACAGTTTCTGAGGCGTTTCGTGCAACTGCGACAGTGGATTCACCCAAGGCCAGGCTGTCCTTGATCGCATTGAAGCCGTTGACGTCTGATTCCATCACCTTTGAGATGGCCCAGACAGCCGAGTTATCCTTGGCTGTAGCCACATCCTTGCCGGTCGAGATCGCGTTTTGCGTCTGCGCGAGGTTCTTGTTGACCGATTTGAGAGTTTGCAGCGCAACCATTGCGCCATTGTTCGTCAGAATGCTTGACATATTTGTCATCCTCTTAGCGTTCGGGCGCGTTTGACGCCCATGTTGGACCCACCAAACCGGCAGGCATTCTGTCGTTCTGACCTGTGCGTCGTGCCTTGTGGCCTTCGCGCCACCCGTTGTTTCAGGTGCATCGCCACATTTGCCCCCGATCTCCTAACGGAGTGCTAAGACGGGCAAATCCGAAATCTCGGATTTGAATCAAACCTGATGCTATGCCCGTTTTTCCAGCTTTGCCCGCGATCGCAAGGCAAACCCACTACGCTGCCCCGAGGCGTCATAAGTGCTGAACTCCTGCCGGACCTGTTTCAGTTCCGCCATTCGGTCCGCCACAGCCCGAATACCCTCGGCCGCACTGTTCAAAAGGGCTTGGTTGCGCACGACCTTCTTCTGGATCCGGATCAGATCATCGCTTTCCAACACCTGCAGATCATTTATTGCACCGATCAAGTTCTCTTTTTCAGGCACCAATCGATCCAGATCGGTCAAATCCCCCTGGACCAGCGCTGTGCGCTCCAGATCCAAAAGGTCTTCCAGTGCATGAATCGGATCTTTATTCATCGGACTTCTCCATCATTGCATTGAACAAAATTTCCGAAAGGCCGATTCCACCCGCCTTTGCCATTTGCTGTGCCTGCTGTTGCACCAGAAACGAAGCAAACTGATCTTCGCCTGCACCACCGCCAAAGGAACTTCGTGCTTGGCCGAGTCCTGCTGACTTGAGCATTTCAGCCAGAAAAGCGGCCTCCAGCTCAACAGAGGCGGCTTTCAGCTTCTGTGGAATCTGGGCGGAGTGCATGGTCGCACTGGTAGATGTAATCGTCATCGGATTCTCCGAAAATTGCTATGAACTTTCTCGATCAAAGGGGAAAGCGGTTAAAATAAACGTAACTTCCTGTGGGCACAGTGCCGGCCAGATCAAAGAAACCCCGGAGCGAAAAATGACCAACCCGCTGACGATCATGTCGCCTGCATCTGCCACGGGTGACAAACCGGGGGCACCTCAGGGTAAAGAGCGTGATACCAAAGGTGGGTTTGCCTTTGAGGAAGTGCTTAATGAGGATGTCGAACAAAACGAATTGAAGGATGTTGATCCGTTTGTGGCTGATTCAAACCTGCCACCCGAACAATCAGAAATTCCATCTGTTTCTACGGCAGATTCAACTGAGACAATCAAACCCGACGAACTAGAGCGCGCCCAACTGCAGGTGGCTGCGCAAGAGGTCGCAAATGCGCCGAAACACCAAGCGGATTTTGCCGTCGGTGAGACGAACCATGTTGCCGCTCCGCCCAGCCCGGTACAGCAAATTTCGCAGTTGGCCCCTGAAAATTCAACGCTAAGACAAAATACAGGCTCGCCCGAAGCGGCTGTCCCAAGGCCTGACGCAAACGTGCTTCGAGCGCCAACCCAAGTTCCGATCCATGATGTTAGCGGAAATGGATATCTACACCAAATGCCGGCCTCACACGCGCTAAATGCTAGCTTTGTTGGGGATACTTTTTCGAAACTGAAACCGCCAAGTCCTGAAACAGAGGTGCCACTCGTCGCACGCGCAGTTGAGCCTGTAGAGGCTCGAATAACCCAGCAAACTGTCATTTCTGCCGCCTTGAAACCGCAGACAACAGCTTGGAATCTCGACCGGGCTCCGGGCGATGCTATTGCTGAAACGGCGATCAGCGCGGAAGTTGATGACCTTTTTGCCGTCAAAGATACTGCGGTGGGCCACACGATACGCGACACGACGCAAGCGATGCCCGTCGCCGCAGCCCGCGCGGAAACGGCACGCACGATTGCGGGGCAACTGGCCGCTTCGATTTCGACCCGACCAAATACCGGTGGCGTTGAAATAGCCCTGAACCCCGAAGAGCTTGGGCGCGTATCAATCACGCTCAACGGTCGAGAAGACGGGTTTCATCTATCGATCGCGGCCGAACGGCCCGAAACACTGGACCTGATGCGGCGACACATTGCGATCCTGTCGGCTGAGTTCGAAAAGCTGGGTTATGGGGATCTGTCGCTTGATCTTAGCATGTCCGGGGACTCGTCCCGGCATGGTGACCCATCAGAGCCTGACCCTTCCTCAGAAACGGTCGAAATGGTTCGCGACGCGGACCATAAGGCACCCACACTTTCGGCTGGCCCTGAAAGGGGCCTTGATATGAGGCTTTAATTGATGATTTCAGCGACCAATTCAGTGACCGCAACGGGTGCAAATCCCGGCGCAAACAACAATTCGGAACGCTCGGCACTGACGTCAGATTTCGAGACTTTTCTGCGCATGCTGACCGTGCAGGCGCGCAATCAGGATCCGCTTGAACCTCTGGATTCCTCCGAATATGCCTCTCAGCTGGCACAGTTCTCGATGGTCGAACAACAAGTCAAAGCCAATGAGCTTCTGTCTGGTCTCGCGCTGACAATGGGGGCAGTCGATCTTAATCAGCTCACCGGGTGGGTTGGGATGAATGTCAAAACCGATGCACCGTTTCGCTTTGTAGATCAGCCTGTTCCGATTTTTGCACGGGCCGAACCCACTGCCGACCGGGCCGAGTTGGTCATCCGCAACGACCAGGGCACCATTGTCGATCGCATCCCTGTGCCTACCGATAAGGCCGAATTCGAGTGGGCCGGGGTCAGCAGTGCCGGTGATCCCTTTCCCGCTGGCAGTTACTCAGCCACATTGGAGAGCTTCAAAAGAGGTGAGTTACTAACCAGCACGCCCGCATCTGCCTTCGGTCGGGTGGTAGAGGCACAGGTCAGTGAAGGTGGCATCATCCTGAAACTGGAGAGCGGTGCAGAGGTGTCCGCCGAAATGGTCACGCAAATCCGCACGGGTGCTTGATCTGGAAGGCAAGGCGGGCCAAAGCTTGGCGCATCGCGACTCGCCCCCTAAACCGGTATCTCTCCTGTCTGATCATCACCAACCTCCCCCGGGTCTTGTTGCCCAGCTCAGCACCCAAGGTTTGATCCGCCACGACGTGACCTTCGAGGTGTTGTACGGTGGGCGGACCAATCATGTCTGGAAGGTTTTGTCCGGCAATAGTGATGCCGTGCTTAAGCTATTCAGTACCGGGTTTCAGAACCCCTTGTTTCGCAACGATGCCCGGCTTGAGTCAGAATGTCTGCGCACGCTCAACAGCTTTGGCTTCGTGCCCAATTTACGTGCCACGGGTTCCTTTGGAGACGACAGCTGGGTCTACTATGACCACGCACCGGGCGTCCCTTGGCAGGACGATGTTTCGGGCGTGGCCCATCTGCTTGGAAGGTTGCACCAAATTCCGGTCAATCTGGACCTCCCTAACGGCTGCAATGGCAGCGAAGATCTGGAACAGCATGCGTGTCAAATTCTGACTGATTGCCACGCGGAAGAGCGGCGATCGTTGCTTGCAAAAAAACCTCAGGCCCAAGTACCGCCGTTATCCGCGCGGTGCTTGATCCATGGCGATCCGGTCGCGGGAAACATCTTGCAATCGAAAAATGGGCTGACGCTGATCGATTGGCAATGCCCGGCCTTCGGTGACCCATGTGAAGACTTGGCGATATTCCTTTCACCTGCGATGCAGCAACTCTATCGTGGCGCACCTTTATCCGAGGCCGAAGAGACGCTGTTTCTTAAGGCCTACGACCAACCCGATATCACCGAACGCTATCTGTCATTGAGGCCTTGGTTTGCCTGGCGTATGGCCGCTTATTGTCTTTGGCGGGCCGAAAACGGTGCGGCTGATTATGCCATTGGGTATGAGTTGGAAGTTGAGGCCTTATAGGTCCGCCAGACCCAGATACGCATAGGCTGGCGGCATGACAGCGCGACGCCAACGGCCAAAGGGAAACCGCGCCGGCGCACCCGCAATAGGGGACGGAATGTCTGCGGATTGCCCCAGCACCAGTCGCGCCAAAGCACGTCCGCAATAGGTTCCCATCGCCACACCATTGCCGTGGTAAGCAAACCCTGCATACATCCCCGGATGCTCAGGAACCGGGCCCACAAAGGGCACAAGGTTCCGGGCAAGGCAAACCAAGCCGGACCACTTATGTGTGACATCGACCGTGTCCCAGGCGGGGAACATCCGCCTGAAATCCCCGAAGGCCTTTTGCCGAATGCGCGCCTCAGCCCCAGGGGATGAAAGCAGCCCCCCTCGTGTCCCAAACAGAAATCGTCGATCAGGCATCAATCGGAAATAGTGCAATAAATTACGCGTGTCATAGGCCATCTGATCCGACGTCCAGCCTTGCGCCTGCAGCTCGACATCAGTCAGAGGCCGCGTCACAATAACCGTTGACTGTGCAGGCATATAACGCGCGGCCAACCAGGGCGGCAGATCCTCGCTTGAGTAGCCATTTGTGCACACCAGAACCTTCGAAGCACGAACGTGACCCGCAGGCGAGGTCAGCACGAATCCCGAGGCGGCCTGTTTGATCTGCGTGATCGGGCTGTTCTGGAACAGAGTTGCGCCCTTTGCCTGGGCGGCGCCAGCCAAACCGAACAGATACTTTCGGGGGTTCAGGGCAAAGCCAATTGGCGTTGTATAGCCGCCGAAAAACGCCCCACCCAGCCCGAGGCCCTGCAGATCGTCAATCTCATGTAATTGTCCGGCCGGATCGGCCGACCGGCGCAATCGTTCCATCGCGCGCCGTGAATGGGCCAGTTGAGTTTCACCCTTGGAATGCGTTTCGGCGTCGATTTGGTTATCACGCAGAAGGTCAGCAACCAGTGAAACGGCGTCTTCTTCCGCTTGGTAATAGGCCTGCGTTGCCACCTGACCATAGCGACGGGTCAGGCCAGCCTTGCTGAGCTTTGACCCGCCCAGACAACAAAAGCCCCCGTTTCGACCGGACGCCCCCCAGCCTGGTGTTTCCGCCTCGAACACAGCGACCGAAACCCCTGCCTCGGACAGATGCAATGCGGCGGACAAGCCGGTAAACCCGCCCCCGATGACGGCGACATCAACGCTGATATCGTCTTCGAGCTTTGGCCAAGCAGGGGTCGCGATCGTCTCGTCCCACCAACACCCCGCGCGTGGCGCGGGGCCGTAGGCATAATCAGGAAATATACGCCTCATTCAGCGCTTGCCGCGGCCAACTCATCCTGTTTCTGCCTAACCATCGCCCGCTTGGTCACCAGGGACGCGGTAATAACGCCCACCGTGACAACCGCGATCATTAATGTTGACAGCGCATTGATCTCGGGACTGACGCCCAAACGCACAGCCGAGAAAATCTTGATCGGCAAGGTGGTGGCAGAAGGCCCAGATGTAAACGAAGCAATCACTAGGTCATCCAGCGACAGGGTGAAAGCCAGCAGCCATCCTGAAATCACCGCCGGAGCGATGATCGGCAGGGTGACCAAGCGAAACGCCTGCGCAGGAGAGCAGCCCAGGTCCAGTGCGGCCTCTTCCAACGACCGATCAAAGGTCACAAGACGCGAGGATACGACGACCGAGACAAAACACATCGAAAACGTCGTGTGCGCCAGAACGATGGTCAAGATCCCCCGGTCCAATCCGATGCCAATGAACAACAACAGCAGCGACAGACCCGTTATCACTTCGGGCATCACGAGCGGGGCATAGATCATCCCGGAAAACAGTGTTCGCCCAAAGAACCGCCCACCGCGTACCAGAACATAGGCCGCTGCGGTGCCCAGAATCGTGGCCAGCGTTGATGAGAATACGGCAACGCGCAGCGTGACCCAGGCTGCATCAAGAAAGGCTTCGTTCTGCATCAACTCGCCGTACCATTTGGTCGAAAAACCGGCCCAAACGGTGACAAGCTTGCTTTCGTTGAAGCTGAAGATGATCAGGATGATCATCGGGATATACAGAAAGGCAAATCCCAGCGTCAGTGAGACAGTGTTGAACCAGCTCAGCCTGTTCATTGTTCTGCCTCCGTCTGCTTTTGCTGGTTGCGCTGGAACAGCACAATCGGGATCACGAGGATGAGCAACAGAACCACGGCCACCGCGCTGGCGACGGGCCAATCGCGGTTCGAGAAGAACTCTTCCCACAGCACCTTACCGATCATCAAGGTCCCCGATCCGCCCAGTAGCGAGGGGATTACGAATTCCCCAATCACCGGAATCATCACGAGGAAGCAGCCCGCGATAATACCGGGGCGCGACAAGGGGATTGTGATCAGCCAGAATGCCTGCAGACGCGAACACCCAAGGTCTTCGGCGGCTTCGATCAGCGACCCGTCCATCCGTTCAAGCGACGAATAAATCGGCAGGATCATAAAAGGTAGGTAGGTATAAACGATACCGATATAAACTGCGGTATTCGTGTTCAGAATGGTCAGCGGCGCTGAGATGATGCCTGTCCAAAGCAAGAGCTGGTTCAGATAGCCCTCGTTGCTGAGGATGCCCATCCATGCGTAAACCCGGATCAGAAACGAAGTCCAGAACGGCAGGATGACCAGCATCATGAATGTAGGTCGCCACTCTTCAGGTGCGCGCGCCATCGCATATGCGATTGGATACCCGACAATCAGCGTCAACACCGTTGAGATCAGCGCGATCTTTACGCTGGACAGATAGGCCTTCCAATAAAGATCATCTTCAGTCAGCCAGGCAAAGTTTTCCAGATCAAGCTGGCTGAAGAAATCCCTGATACCCGCCCAACCTGCGGACAGGTCCAGCGTCGGAGTGTAGGGCGGAATGGCAAGTGCGGTGTCTGAAAGCGATATCTTTAGGACGATAAAGAATGGCACCAAGAACAGTGCCAGCAACCAGACATACGGGACAGCGATAAGAACAGCGCGGCGCATCAGTTTTCCAGCAGAACTGCGGCAGTCGCTGTCCAGGACAGCCAAACCGGGTCTTCCCAGGTGAACGAGCGGCGCGAGATGCGGCGGGTATTCGCTGTTTGCGCCTTGATGATCGTGCCGTTTGGCAGTTCGACATGATAGGTCGACAAGTTGCCCAGATAGGCGATGTCATGCACCTTGCCCTGAATGGCGTTGATTGCATCGACCGGGCGCTCGGCAGAGATCGCGACCTTTTCAGGCCGGATCGCCAGATGACAGCTCTGACCATTGGACAGTTGGGTCGCAGAAGACGCCGCTAACGGGGGCTGCCCTTCTGCCCACTCGATCTGATAACTTTCGTCGCCTGCTGCAGTAGCTCGTCCCTCAATGATATTTACATCCCCAATGAAATCAGCAACATAAACCGAGTTTGGTGTCTCATAGATGCGATCTGGAGTTGCCACTTGCATCAGTTTGCCCTGATCCATCACGGCCACTCGGCTGGCAACGGTCATCGCCTCTTCCTGATCGTGCGTCACGATGACAAAGGTCGTGCCGGTTTTTTCCTGAATGTCCATCAACTCGAACTGAGTATCCTGACGGAGTTTCTTATCCAAAGCACCCAAAGGTTCGTCGAGCAATAGCAGTTTTGGTGCTTTGGCCAATGACCGGGCCAGCGCAACGCGTTGGCGTTGACCACCCGAGATCTGGTGCGGCTTGCGGCGTGCGAACTGTTCCAGCCGGGTTAGGCGCAGCATCTCATCGACCCGCTCTTCCAGATCGCGCTTGGGCATGTTGTCCCGGCGCAGGCCAAAGGCGATGTTGTCCCAGATGCTGAGATGAGGAAACAGCGCATACGACTGAAACATCATGTTTACCGCCCGTTTGTTGGGCGGGATCGGGTCGATATCCTGTCCACCCAGAAGGATATGACCATCGGAGGGGGTTTCGAATCCGGCCAGCATCCGCATCATCGTGGTCTTGCCGCAGCCCGACGGGCCGAGCAGCGCAAAGAACTCACGCTCGTAGATATCCAGTGAAAGATTGTCGATTGCGGTGAATGCGCCAAAACGCTTGGTGACGTTCTGGAACTGGATCAAGGGTTTCGCCTGCGGGTCATCCCACGGCGCAAAGACTTCAGAATTCAAGGCGGCCCCCGTTTATCGGTCAGGATAAAAATGGCGCAAGGCAGTGGGCCCGCCTTGCGCTATGATCAGATCAGGTGCCTGATTTCACTTTGGTCCAGAGACGTGTCACCACCCGCTGGGTCTTTGCCGGATAAGGTGTGGTGATGTAGAGGTTCTGCATGGTCGCATCATCCGGATAGATCGCCGGATCACCGATCACGTCCTCTTCAAGAAACTCCTGCGAGGCCTTGTTGCCGTTGGCGTAGTACACATAGTTCGACGCCGCAGCCATGTTGTTGGCATCCAAGATAAAGTTCAGGAACTGGTGCGCGCCTTCGGGGTTTGGTGCGTCGACCGGAATAGCCATCTGGTCAAACCACATCAGCGAGCCTTCCGCAAAGGGATGGTATTCAATTTCCACGCCGTTATCCGCTTCCGCCGCACGGTCGCGTGCCTGCAAGATGTCGCCCGACCAGCCGACAGCAACGCAGATATCACCATTGGCGAGCGCATTGATGTATTCCGAACTATGGAATTTCTGAACATACGGGCGCACACTGGTCAGAATTTCTTCGGTTTTCCCAATTACATCCGTGTCGTGGCTGTCAGGGTCTTCGCCGATATACTGCAGCACCATCGGAATGATCTCAGACGGTGCGTCGAGGAAATGCACCCCACACGAGGCCAGCTTTTCCATGTTTTCGGGCTTGAGCACCAGATCCATGCTGTTAAGCGCAACATCGTCGCCCAGCACTTCTTTGACCTTGCCGACATTCAACCCGATACCTGTCGTGCCCCACATATAGTTGATCGAGTAGGCGTTGTTGGGGTCATACCCTGCGGTTCGTTCCTGGATCACATCCCATAGGTTGCCTGCATTCGACAGCTTGGCGGCATCCAGTTCCTGGAATGCGCCGGCCTGGATCTGGCGTTGTAGGAACGTGCCTGAAGGCACAACCACATCATAGCCTGACCCACCGGCCAGCATTTTTGTTTCCAGAACCTCGTTGCTGTCGAACACATCGTAGATCAGGGTTAGCCCTGTTTCTTCTTCGAATTTGCTCAGCAGATCTTCGTCAATGTAGTCGGACCAGTTATAGACGCGCACTTCTTCAGCAAACGCGGCCGAAGTCCCCAATGCGACGATCGCTGTCATCCCCAGCGTTTTCAGTTTCATATTTTTCTCCCTGCAACTGTGCGGCCATTTTGACCTTTTTTTGGATTTGATCAAGTTTTGCGTTTCACGACGGTTTCACCTATGGTCGGAATAGGTGAAGATTCTGGCAAGACAGAAACACTTGGATTGGGGCAAACCTTTTGGATTTGATCAAAAATAAAGCAGATACACCTCCGGTAGATGAAGAAAAACGCCCAGCGCACGAACAGGTCTATCGGACACTGAAATCCCAGATTCTGTTTGGCGATCTCGTGCCCGGGCAGCCGGTCACGATCCAGGGCCTGACTGATTCGCTTGGTGTCGGCATGACTCCGGTGCGCGAGGCAATACGCCGTCTGATTTCCGACGGCGCGCTCATTTTTCAGGGCAATCGTCGCGTGAGCGTCCCGCTGCTTTCAGCCAACGACATCGAGCAGATGATTTTTGCAAGAATTTCAATAGAAACAGAGCTTTCCAGGCGATCCACAAAGAACATATCTATAACCGAGATCGACTATCTTGAGCAGCTGGATCAACGATTGGACAATATGATCGCGGATGGAGATGTAGGGGGTTACCTGCGTTTGAACCACGCCTTTCACCAATCTCTGTATTCCCATGCGGACGCTCCGATACTTGTTGATCTAGCCGAACGGCTATGGCTGCGATTCGGCCCTTCGTTGCGCATCGTTTGCGGTCGCTTCGGCACTCAAAGCCTGCCCGACAGACACAAAGACATTATTGCCGCGCTACGTGAGCGAGATGCAGAAAAGGCCGCGTTAGCAACAGCGCAGGACATTGAGCAGGGTATGGGAATGATGGGCGATGCTTTGCCAAGCACCTAGAAATCAGCGATTCGATTGACAGCATAAAATTTGATCATATTCTATCTGGCAACGACGCTTGCTGGAGAATCCGAGATGTCCACCATCACCAATCACATGCCCACTGCCGAATTGCAGGCGCTGGACGCAGCACACCATCTGCATCCTTTTTCAACCAATGAGTCGCTGGCAGACGAAGGTGTCAGGGTCATCACCCGTGCCAAGGGCGTCTATCTGACCGATAGCGAAGGTCATGAAATTCTGGATGGTATGGCCGGATTGTGGTGCGTGAATATCGGATATGGCCGCGACGAGCTGGCCGATGCAGCCGCACGTCAAATGCGCGAGCTGCCGTACTATAATACTTTCTTCAAGACGACCCATACGCCCGCCATTGCGCTGGCTGCAAAACTGGCTGAGCTTGCGCCAGGTGATCTGAACCATGTCTTCTTTGCCGGAAGCGGGTCCGAGGCCAACGACACCAACATCCGTCTAGTGCGCACCTATTGGGCCGGAAAAGGTCAGCCGGACAAGAACATCATCATCAGCCGCAAGAATGCCTATCACGGTTCTTCTGTTGGATCGGCGTCGTTGGGTGGCATGGCAGGAATGCATGCGCAGGGCGGCATTCCAATCCCGAATGTCCACCATATCAACCAGCCGAACTGGTGGGCGGAAGGCGGCGATATGAGCCCCGAGGAATTCGGCCTTGCCCGCGCGCGCGAGCTGGAAGAAGCCATTCAGGAACTGGGCGAAGATCGCGTCGCTGCCTTCATCGCCGAACCTGTGCAGGGCGCAGGCGGCGTGATCATCGCACCCGACACATATTGGCCTGAAATTAAGCGCATCTGCGACAAGTACGATATACTGCTGATCGCGGATGAGGTGATCTGCGGGTTTGGCCGAACCGGCAACTGGTTTGGCTCGCAAACCGTCGGGATCAAACCGCATATCATGACAATCGCCAAGGGCCTTAGCTCAGGCTATGCACCTATTGGCGGATCGATCGTCTGCGACGAAGTCGCCCGTGTCATCAGCGCCACCGAGTTCAACCATGGCTACACCTATTCCGGCCACCCGGTTGCCGCAGCAGTTGCGCTCGAAAATCTGCGCATCCTCGAAGAAGAAAACGTCGTCGATCATGTGCGCAACGTGGCCGCGCCCTATATGAAAAAGAAATGGGACGCATTGGTCGAGCATCCGCTGGTCGGAGAGGCAAAGATCGCAGGCTTGATGGGGTCCATCGCATTAACGCCTGAAAAGGCAAGCCGAGCCAAGTTCGCATCAGATCCCGGCACGATCGGATATATCTGCCGCGAACATTGCTTCAAAAACAATCTGATCATGCGTCATGTGGACGACCGCTTGGTCATCTCTCCGCCGCTGGTCATTACCCCGGCCGAAATCGACGAGATGTTCGTGCGCATTCAAAAATCGTTGGATGATGCGTTGGTTGAAATCAACGAAAAAGGTCTGATGAAGCCTGCGTCCTGATCATTAGATCATGGGCGACCCAATTGGGTCGCCCTGATTATCAGCGCATCCTTTCCAGCAGGCCGAGCGACGGGTATCCATCCGGGATCAACCCCTGAGCAACCTGAAACGCGCGCACCGCGTTAATCGTATTTGGCCCGGTGCGCCCATCGATCCCTTGTGTATCGAAGCCCGCCTGAGTCAGCCGACGCTGTAGTTCTTTCTTTTCAGTAAAGCTCAATACGCGATCGCCACGCGGCCAATCGGCCTCAAACGGAGAGCCTCCTGCAAGCCGGTCGGACAGATGCCCGATGCCGATCACATAGGCATCGGCGCCGTTGTAGGCCTCGATCACTTTGAAATTATTGAAGATCATCAGGGCGACACCCCGACCACCAGCCGGTAACAGAATTGCCGCTTGACCGTGATCGGGCACTGCCTTACCCGAGTAAGCAAGAACCCCACGGGCCGCCCATTCCGACGGCATCAGAGTGAAATCTCGCCGCGCGTTGGCGTAGTCAAAGTCGGATGGTAGTTGCACTTCGACCCCCCAAGGTTGGCCTTTGGTCCATCCATGTTTTGCCAAATAAGAAGCGGCTGATGCTAAGGCATCAGTTGGATTATCCGACCAGATCTCGCGACGCCCATCTCCATCGAAATCAACCGCGAAATCAAGAAACGAGGTCGGCATGAACTGTGTATGCCCCATCGCCCCAGCCCAACTGCCTACCATATTCTCAGGGTCGACATCCCCTGCCTGCAGTATCTGCAACGCGGCGATCAGCTGTTCCTCAAAAAAGCTTGCTCGTCGAGCATCAAAGGCCAAAGTCGCCAGCGACCGAATGGTTTGCTTGCTTCCTCGGTAGGTGCCGAACGAAGTCTCAAGACCCCAGATCGCGGTCACGACCTCTTTTTCGACGCCGTACCGGGCTTCGATCCGGGTCAAAGTCTCTCGGTGCTTGTCTAGCCCAGCGCGACCGTTGGATATCCGCGTTTTTGAAACCGCTCCGTCCAGATATTCCCAGATCGGTTTGGAAAACTCCGCCTGATTGCGATCGCGTTTGATGATGTCACTGTCATAGGTCACCCCAGCCAACGCCCGATCCAGCGTATTGACCGAGATGCCCTGCTCTTGCGCCCGCTTGCGAAATGCCCCCAGCCAAGCCTGAAATCGGGCATTCCCGTCTGCCGATACACGTTGCACCTCGACCTTAGGCCGCAGCACGGGCCGTACCGAGACCGTCACATCCGCCGAGGCCAGTTGCACATTGTCGACCATAGGTCGGGCCAGAGGCCGTATCGAATTGTCTGTTGTATCCGCCTGCACGATGGATGCCCATAATGCGGCGGTCATAACGCCACCTACACACTTACGCATTCCGTTTTATCCTGATTACTGCTCAGAGCCGATGATAGCGCACAATCGGGATTTCTCAAAACGCAGAACGTCAGGTTTCCTGATCCTGTTCCTCACGTTCCGCGCGAATACGGGCAATGGCATCACGCAATAGCGATACGCGATTGGGTCGGAAGCTATCCTCGGTCACATCCATGCCCTGCATACGATCCAGCCGAAACACTCGGAAATCCTGTCGCAGGTGGCACCAACTCAGCAATACGCTGGCACGGTCCATATAGACGATGCTCAGCGGATTGACCCGACGACGGGTGTCTGCGCCTTTGGCATCGGTATAGGCGAACTCGATCACGCGTTCGTCCCACGCGGCTTGGCGCAGTTCGGCGACATCGATGGTTGGCACGGCCGGCCTGTCAAATCGCGTGGCGGTCAAAACGGCGTGGCTCAATCGGTGCGACTGGCGCTGCGGCAACCGGCCCTGCAGCTTGCGTAGGGCCGCGCTTGCGGCATCCGACAGCGCCGGGTCACCAATCAGCTGCACCTCGCGCAAGCCCAGAACCAACGCTTCAAGCTCATCATTGGTAAAACCCAGCGGCGGTAGGGTCGCATCCTCGATTAGGGTGAACCCGAACCCGGCCTCTCCGTCGATTATCGCCCCGAGACCACGCAATGCATCGATATCCCGGTGCACTGTGCGCGGCGAAACGCCTAAATCCTGCGCCAATTGAACCGACGTTCTGGGCGAGGGGCCAGATCGTAGGGCCTGCATCAACTGAAAAAGACGGGCGGTGCGGGACATAGTATAGTCTACTCTAAGCCTAATGTCAGAATCTGTCATCAGTCCGGCGTATCCATCAGGCGTCCCAACTATGGAGCTGATGATGCTGACCCTTCTCACCTTCCCCTCCGCCTTTGGCCTGTTCAGCGCCAGCCCATTCTGTGTGAAAACGGCCCTGATGCTTCAAAACGCGGGCCTGCGCTGGCAACGGTCCGATCTGCTGGACCCACGCAAGATGCCACACCAGAAGCTGCCGGTTCTTCGCACGCCTGAACGTCTGATTCCGGACAGCGACCTGATCCGCGACTGGCTTGAGGCTCAGGGGGCCGATTTCGATGCTGGCCTGACCGACCTGCAAAAAGCCCAGTCCCGCGCACTGGTCCGCATGGCCGAGGAACACCTTTACTTTCATGTCGTGCAGGACCGTTGGGCCAATGATGAGGTTTGGCCAATCCTGCGCGATACATTCTTTACCGTCATTCCCGCACTGATCCGCAAGCCGGTTTCGAATTCGATCCGGAAATCCGTTCTCAAGGGGCTCGCGTTTCAAGGTGTATCCCGCTTTTCGCCCGTCGAACGACAAGACCGGCTGGAGCGCGACTTTGAGGCGATCTCGGCCTATCTTTGGCAATCGCCCTACCTTATGGGAGAGAAACCAACCTCGGCGGACATGAGCGTCGGTCCAATGCTGGCGGCGATGCGCGCGACACCATCAGACACCCCCCTGACCCGTCGGATTAAACAAGATAAGCTGCTCAACAGCTATATCGACCGAATGGAGCAGGCGATCCCGCTATCATGACAGCCTTTGAGAACAAAAAAGTCGCTGCAGCCTATGAGGCGCTACCGGAAGAGACGCGCAATGGGGCACTAGCGCTGCGCGAGTTGATCTTCGAAACTGCGGCCTCGCTGCCACGCGCTCAGCCTCTGGAAGAAGCGTTGCGGTGGGGCCAGCCCGCCTATCTGGCGCCCAAAGGCTCGACGATTCGTTTGGGCGGACACAAGGCGGCTTGCTTTGCGTTGTTCGTACACTGTCAAAGCCGACTGATGGGGGATTTTACCTCCGCCTTTCCTGGAGAGGATCGGATCGACGGCAATCGCGCGATTCTGTTCGACCGGCCCGATCAGATTGATCCTACGCGCCATGGCTGGCTGATTGCGCGCGCGCTTACTTATCACCTCTGACGGCGTTTGCGTTCGACCTTGCGCTTGATCTTGTCCTTCTTGCGTTTGGTGCTGGCGGCCTTGCGCCGCGTTCCGCGCTTGGCGGGGCCACGGCCGCGCGGCAGCGCCTGATCATCGATGGACAACAACTCCAATTCCAATCCGCCCGTCACCGGCGTCGCCTCGGTCAACCGCACCGTGACACGCTGGCCAATGGCGATGATCAGCCCGGTGTCCGAGCCCATCAGCGTCCCGGCCTCTCGGTCGAAATGGAAAAACTCTCGCCCCAGCGAACGCACTGGAACCAGACCGTCCGCTCCGGTCTCGTCCATCTTCACGAAGGCACCGAACCGGGCAATACCGCTGATCCGGCCAGAAAACTCATTGCCGACCCGCTCGCTGAGATAGGCCGCCAGATAGCGATCAGTCGTATCGCGCTCGGCCATCATCGAGCGGCGCTCGGTATCCGAGATATGGGTCGCCGTTTCTTCCAACCGTGCAATCTCATCCTCGGTCAATCCGTCCTTGCCCCAGCCATGGGCTGAGATCAGCGCGCGATGCACGATCAGATCGGCATAGCGCCGGATGGGAGAAGTGAAATGCGCATAGTTCCGCAGAGCCAGCCCAAAATGGCCGAAATTTTCGGGGTTGTAATAGGCCTGCGCCATCGACCGCAGGGTCGTCAGGTTGATCAGTTCCGCATCCTCGGTACCAGCAGCAGCGTTTAGCAGCGCGTTCAAATGTCGGGTCTGCAATACCTGTCCTTTGGCGAGATTTAGTCCCGCCGCCTGCGCCGTCTCTCTCAGGCTTTCCAGCTTTTCAGGCGCGGGCTCTTCGTGGACGCGGAACAGTAGCGGGCGGCGTTTGGCGATCAGGGTCTCGGCAGCGGCGACATTGGCGAGGATCATGAATTCCTCGATCAGCTTGTGCGCATCCAGCCGGTCACGGAACGCGACGCTGGTCACCTCTCCCGCATCGCTGAGTACGATTTTGCGCTCAGGCAGGTCCAGTTCCAGCGGCTGCCGCACGGAACGTGCCTTTTTCAGCGCAGCATAGGCGGCGCAAAGCGGATTCAGCACCGTATCCAACAGCGGCCCGGTGCGGTCGTTCGGGTTGCCGTCGATGGCCTCCTGCACCTCGGTATAATTCAGCGAGGCGGCAGAGCGCATCAGGCCGCGCACGAACCTGTGGCCGATCTTGTTGCCTTCGGCATCAATCTGCATCCGAACCGCGATACAAGCGCGCGGGACGCCTTCGTGCAAGGAGCATAGATCGCCGGACAGGCGATCCGGCAGCATCGGCACTACGCGGTCCGGGAAGTAACTGGAGTTGCCCCGCTTGCGTGCCTCGCGATCCAGAGCCGTACCGGGTTTCACATAGGCGGCGACGTCAGCGATGGCGATCCAGATCACATGGCCACCCGGGTTCTTAGGATCGTCATCGGCATGGGCATAGCATGCGTCGTCGTGGTCCCGTGCATCCGCAGGATCGATGGTCAACAACGGCATATCCCGCAGGTCTTCACGCCCTTTCAGTCCATCGGGTTTGGCCTTGTCGGCTTCTTCGATCACCTTGTCCGGGAAGTCGTCGGGAATACCGTGTTGGTGGATGGCGATCAATGAGACAGCCTTGGGCGCGGTCGGATCGCCGAGCCGTTCAACAATACGCGCACGCGGCAGACCCATGCGGTTCTTGGGTCCGGCCTGTTCGGCCTCAACCAACTCACCATCCTTGGCCCCCAGAACGGCCCCGTCCGCGACCAGCCATTCTGTCTGACCAGCCTTGTCGATAGGTACGATCCGGCCACCCTCGGCCCCTTTGCGGAAGATACCGACGATCTTGCGCGGGTTGGTGCCGATGCGGCGGATCAAGCGGGCTTCGTAATTGTGATCTTCCTCATGCACCACGGTCAAGCGGGCCAGAATGCGGTCACCCTTACCCAGCGCCGGATCGCTGGCACGCGTTACGAGCAGAACGATGGGCTCGACCCCCTCTCCGTGCCATTCCAACGGGCGCGCAAACAGGTCGCCATCTACGTTCGGGGCCTTCACCTGCAACACGCTGACCGGCGGCAGACGATCCGGATCGCGATAGCTGCGGTTGCGTTTTTCCAGATGGCCGTCGGCCTCAAGTTCTTTCAGGATACGCTTCAGATCGATCCGATCCGCGCCTTTGATGCCAAAAGCCTTGGCGATATCACGTTTCGAGGTCAGGGTAGGGTTCGCCGAGATCCAGTCGAGGACCTCTTGCTTGGTCGGAATGCGTGTCATGAGTTTGGCCTAGCACGGGCATGCGACCGCGTCATGGTCAAAAAGCGGTGCCTCATGTCAGCCGTGCAGATCGGCCACGGTATCCACATCGCGCAGATTATCCAGCAACGCTACTCGGCACCCGCGAACCGAATTCAGTGTGTCTTCCAACGCGTGTTCCGTTGACCAGCGCACATCGCGGAATAACCCTGAGGGCAGCGCCCCATAGCGCTGAGCACCGACCAGCCAATAGCCGCCATCCGGGGCGGGCCCGAACACCATCTCAGCCCGGCCCAACGCGCGAAAGGCCCGCGCAATGTGACCCCGTGTGATGCCCGGAATGTCCGCACCAATCAGACAAACCGGCCCGTTTTGGGCAGCGCGCAGCATCCGCCCCATCCGGTCGCCCAGATCTCCGCGCCCCTGAGGCTTCCGGGGTAAATCAACAGGCCAGACCCGACTGTTCATTCCCTCCCTATCCGGAGAGACCGCCAGTACAATCTGCCAGCGCGGATCACGCAGACGCCGGATCAGAGATCGCGTTTGATGCCGAAACCACCAAGCAGCCCCAACCATGCCGATATCGCGCCCCAAACGGGTCTTGACCCGCCCTGGACGTGGCTCTTTCACCATGATGACCAGCGTTTTCTGCATGGATCAGGCGAAGTAGTCCATCAGAATACGGGTGTAGATCGCCTTGAGTTGATGAATTTGCGCCATTTCGACACATTCATCGACCTGATGCATGGTGCGCCCGACAAGACCGAACTCAACCACTGGGCAGTGGTCTTTGATGAAGCGGGCATCCGATGTCCCACCCGAGGTCGAAAGCTGGGGACGGATATTGGTTTCTGCCTTAACAGCATGAGCCACCAGATCAGACAGCGGCCCGGGAGGGGTCAGAAAGCTTTCGCCTGAGATCTTGATCCGGGTCTCGACATCGACGCCGAACGCCTCGGCAACGGCGGCTGCCTCGGATTGCAACCAATCGCTCAAACTGGCCCCGGAATGCAGGTCATTGAACCGGATGTTCACTGTCCCAGAACATTGCGCCGGGATCACATTTGTCGCCGGATTACCGGTGTCGATCGTGACAACCGCCAAGGTCGAGGCGTCAAAGTGGTCGGTCCCCTGATCCAGTTCGTGGCTGGCCAGCCGATCCATCAGCCGCGCCATCGCGGGCACCGGGTTCTTCGCCCGATGCGGATAGGCCGAATGCCCCTGCACTCCGCTCACAGTGAACCACGCAGTCATCGAACCGCGCCGGCCGATCTTCATCATTTCGCCCATCGTGTTCGGGCAAGTGGGTTCGCCCACCAGACAAACCGACATCCGCTCATCCGTTGTGGCCATATGATCCAGCAAAGCGACCGTGCCATCCAGCGCGTCGCCTTCTTCATCACCTGTGATCGTCAGGATCACTGCCCCATCCGGGGGCGTGTCACGCACAAAATCGATAGCCGCTGCCGCAAATGCTGCCACGCCCGATTTCATATCCGTCGCGCCCCGGCCGTACATCACCCCGTCCCGGACCTCGGCGCCGAAAGGAGGCATGGTCCAGGCTGCTTCATCCCCTACCGGAACCACATCCGTATGACCATTAAAGCCAAAGCTGCGCGCGTGACCCTTCTGCCCCCACCGGGCGAAGAGGTTGCAGGTTCCACCTCGATCTACGCGAGTGCAATAGAATCCGGCCTCCTCCAGCACCTGCTGCAGCAAGACCAATGCCCCGCCTTCATCAGGTGTGACTGATGGGCAACGGATCAGATTTGCTGTCAGCTCAACTGGATCGGTCATATTGGGCCTCTTGTCCTTAGGGGTGCCTGTGTTCCTGCACAGATTCAACGAATTGCCCGGATTGCCAACCCCGAATAGTCGAATTCCGAGACCGAATGCCCAAGCGGCTTGATTTTGCACCCCAACAAAACATGAGCGTTGACCCAGCGGCTGCCTTGCCGCGCTGCCCTTAAGTGAGTTAGAGGGCCGCGAAACAGGTGATTCCACATGAAGCGTGTCTTCTTCGCATTGATCTGCCTGACTTTCGCGACTCTTGCGCAGCAAAGCCAGGCCCAGTCTCTTACGGTTACAACGGTAACCCGTCCTCCGTTCTCATTTGTCGAGGACGGTGCCCAGACCGGTTTCTCGATGGATCTTCTGGCGGCACTGTCTGAATCACTCGGCTGGGAATACTCGGTCAACCGCGTCGAGACATTTGGAGAAATGTTGGGCGCGGTTCAGGATGGTTCTGCCGATCTGGCGATCGCAAATATATCGATCACCGCCTTGCGGGAAACCCGAATGGATTTCACGCAACCGATATTTGAGGCCGGATTACAGATCATGGTCCCATCAGAGGCCGCTCGCCAGCCATCGCTGTTGCACGCTTTGCTGTCTCGGGAATTGTTCATCGCCATCGGGCTGGCCTTTGCGATCCTGCTTGGTGGCGGCATGCTGATGTGGAGTTTTGAGAAACGCGCGCAGCCCTACTTTGATCGCAAATTGAATGAGGCGTGGTTCCCCTCGTTCTGGTGGGCCCTCAACCTGGTGGTGAACGGTGGCTTTGAAGAGCGGATGCCGCGCACCCCGTTTGGCCGCCTGTTGGGTGTAGTACTGGTGGTGTCATCCCTATTCATCGTCTCCGTTTTCACGGCCCGGATCACCTCGGTGATGACGGTGGACGCAATCACCGGCAGCGTCAATTCGGTCAACGACCTTTACGGCAAACAGGTCGGGACGATTTCCGATTCAACCGCCGCCAGTTTTCTGAACCGGCGCGAGATCGACTATACCGGCTATGGCGATCTGCAGGACATGCTGAACGCGTTTGAGAACAAGGATTTGGATGCGGTCGTTTTCGACGCTCCGATCCTGTCCTATTATGCAAGCCACGAAGGGCGCAGAATGGCGACAATGACCGGGGGCATCTTCCTGCGTGAAAACTATGGGATCGCATTTCCAACCGGATCGCCATTGGTCGAAGACGTCAATCAGGCGCTGCTGTCCCTGCGCGAAGACGGCACCTATGACGAAATCTATCGCAAGTGGTTCGGGGTAAGAAACTAAGCAGTTTCCTCGTCGCCGAAGAATGGCGTCATCTGTGCCACGATAACCGCGTTTTCATCCAGCGCCCGTTGCATCAATGCCCGCTCATCCGGATCGATATCATGTCCTTGCGCCTCACGCTCGGCCAGGGTGCCATAGCCGGTGACATCCAGCGGTGCAGTATCGGCCTGCTTCAGGATCGCTACTGTCTCGCGCACGGCTTCGGCCTCGTCCACGCCGCTGGCAAAACACATCAACGCCGCCCCGGTCGCGCCTTCGGGCAGGCCGTCGCCATCTTTGCGACCGATCTGAACCAACAACGTATAGACTTGCTGGCGCGAAGGTTTTTTCTTCTTTTCCATAGTGGCCGCAATACGCTGGCCCGATGGCACGGTCAACTCAGTCGCAGGTGCTGTCGTATAGGTGGTCCAACAGCATCTGCGCTGCCACGCGCTGCGTGTCGCGCCATTCCGCCCGGGGTCGCAATGGCATCACAGCATCCGTATTGAAATAAATTGCGGACATACCCGCTGCCACGGCTTGGACCCCTTGCATATTGGCAGCAGGCAGTTCGTTCATGATTTCAGCAGCGATCCTTGCCTCGAAGTCATAGACAAACCCAAGCAAGGGTTCTCGCAAATCCGCGTGTCTTTCTGAGGCTGCGACCAAAGCGGCAAACACCGCAGCACTTTCCGAAGAATAGGTGCCGCGTCCGAACAAAGCGTCCAGCATCGCTGCAACCCGATCAGTGCACGGCAGAGTGTCGAAGAGCGCCTCAACCTGATCCGCGAAGACTTTCAGGACGTGATCCAGCAGCTTGCGAACCATCTCATCCCGGTTGCCCAGATAGTGGCGTAGCAATGGCCGCCCGACGCCTGCCTCTTCTGATATGCGCGCCAGGGTCGAGCCATCCAGCCCATACCGCGCGACACAACGCATAAATGCGTTCAGGATTTGCTCCGATCTGGCGTCTTTCATACTGGGACGGGGCATCAGAATCCGTTCGCAACTGGTGGAAAAACATCCGCTAGAACGTAGAGAACGCCCAAACCGGTCCACAAACCCGTCAGCGACCAGAACAGTGCCGGATCTGTCGCGCGGTTTATCGGTTCGATCAAGAAGGCCTGCCCCGAGCGCACCGCCAAGAGCCCCCAAAATATGAACAACAGACCCCAAAGGCCGTAATACCCGGCGAAGGTCGAGACAAGAAGCGCCGCCAGAATTAGCAGTGTCATCCACCTTTGATTCCTCAGGGTTTGAATAAAAGTCATCCTGCCTCCAAGCGGGTTCAGAAAAATCTTAAGGTGAAATCTGGACATTCGAGGGTTTATTGTCAATATTGATGATTATCATTTTTGACAATAAACGGACTCGACAATGCCGCCTGACGCCCTTCCGGATCAACCCAAGCAACAACTGCCGCGTGAGGCATATGTCTCGGACAGTTGGTATGAGGCCGAACAGAAAACCCTGTTCAGCAAGTGCTGGAGTTTTGCCGGCGTGACTATGGATTTCACCGAACCCGGCGATTTTAGGACAATTCAGGCCGGAGCCTACGCTCTGATCGTCATAAGGGACGCAAATGGCGACTTGCGCGCCTTCCACAACCAATGCCGCCATCGCGGAACCGAGTTGCTGGAAGGCTGTGGCAACGCAGGCAAAACCATTGTCTGCCCTTATCACAACTGGGTCTACAATCTGGATGGCGCTTTGCGCGGAGTACCAGCCCAGCGCGAGTGCTTTCCGGACCTGGACAAGAAGGCAACCGCGTTGTTCGGTGCCTCAGTCGGTGTCTTCCGCAACCTTGTTTTTGTTCACCCAGAACCGGATCAAAGCTTTGACGCGTGGCTTGGCGATCTGGCTCAAATACCTTGGCCTCATGATCTGGCATCAAGCGAGCTACAAGAGAACTCCGACGACGTGGTCTATGAGATCAACTGCAATTGGAAGGTCTTCTTTGAAAATGCAATAGACGGCTATCATCTGGCCTATCTGCACAAAGACACGTTGGGCGGGCCAACCCATGACAAGAATCTTTGGGAGGTTTTTGGCCAAAACATGGTCTGGTGGTCGACCGAGCGCGAAGGCGTCAAACATCGTATCCCTCAGTTTGTTGAAAGCTCGGCCAAAGGGTCCGGCCTGAAAACGGTACGGAATGCCGAAACGCCGGGCTATGGCGGGGTCTACATGCTGTTTCCGACCACGATCCTGACGCCAAACCCCTGGGGGTTTTCGATATCGACCATGGAACCAGTGGATGCCAACACAACACTTCTGCGGGTCAGAAACTGGTCGCCTAAAGGCTGGTTCACCTATACGCATCGCGCGGCGGACATACCCGGATACGACCCGGAATCCGGTCGGATCAAATCCTCTCACTGGACCCAGCACCCACTGGAGACGGGGGATTTTCAGACCGAGGATGTCTGGGTGTGCGAAAAGATGCAGCGCGCCCTTCAATCGCCCCGATATCAAGTCGGCCCTCTGGCCAAAGGGGCCGGAGGTGAGGCGGCGATTGATTTCTTTCAGCAAACAGTGCTGGAGTTCATGTCAAAATAAGAAAGGCCGCAGAGCATGCACTCTGCGGCCTATTCAAACTGAAACGACGGGATCAGTCGCGCAGTAGCTCATTGATCCCGGTTTTCGAACGGGTCTTTTCATCGACGCGTTTCACGATGACCGCGCAATACAGGCTTACATTGTTCTTGGACGGCATCGAGCCCGCAACAACCACCGAATATGGCGGAACCTCGCCATACATGACATCACCGGTTTCGCGGTCCACGATCTTGGTGGATTTACCGATGAATACGCCCATGCCCAGAACCGAACCCTCGCGGACGATGCAGCCTTCGACCACTTCCGAACGCGCCCCGATAAAGCAGTTGTCTTCGATAATGGTCGGACCGGCCTGCATCGGCTCCAGTACGCCTCCAATGCCTACGCCGCCCGACAAGTGCACGTTCTTGCCGATCTGCGCGCAGGAACCAACGGTGGCCCAGGTATCAACCATCGTGCCTTCATCGACATAAGCGCCAAGGTTCACGAACGAGGGCATCAGCACCACACCCGGTGCGACATAGGCCGACTTGCGGACCACACAGTTTGGCACGGCGCGGAACCCTGCCGCGCGCCACTGGTTCTCTCCCCATCCGGCGAACTTGCTGTCGACCTTATCCCACCAGCCGCCGTCTTGCGGGCCTCCGGTCTGGATTTCCATGTCCTTGATGCGGAACCCCAGCAGAACTGCTTTTTTCGCCCACTGGTTCACGTGCCAATCACCACTGTCGAGCTTTTCAGCCACCCGCAGCGAACCGCTGTCCAGCGCGCTCAGCGTGTCTTCGATTGCTTCTCGTTGCTCGCCGGTGGTCGCAGGGGTGATTGTGTCACGTACTTCCCAGGCGGCTTCGATGGCGGCTTCCAGTTGCGCATTGGACATGGGGCGTCTCCCTAGAGAATCTGTTCACGTTGATGTGGCCTATACGCAAGCGAGACCCATGGCGCAATGCGACGCGGATACCTCGGTTTGCGTCAATCATCGGTAAGTGCGCTGAGTGCGGCAAACATATCCCGGTCATTATGGGTTCCGGCATTGGGTGCGGTCAGCAACACATCGCCGTAGAAAACCGAATTTGCGCCAGCCAGAAAGCACAAAGCCTGCTCGGCAGTTGAAAAGTCCGACCGTCCTGCCGACAGGCGCACCCGTGTTTGCGGCATGGTGATCCGCGCGGTCGCAACCATGCGCACCAGATCAAAAATGCCCACCTTTTCTAGATGCGCCAGCGGCGTGCCTTTGATCGGGATCAGCGCGTTTATCGGTACACTTTCGGGATGCGGATCAAAATTCGCAAGGACCTGCAACAGCGAGGCACGATCCCGCAGGCTTTCACCCATACCGATAATGCCGCCGCAGCACAGATCAATACCTTCGTCCCGGCAATAGCTGAGGGTCTCAAGACGATCCTGATAGGTACGAGTTCCAATAATCTCGCCATAGAATTCCGGCGAAGTATCCAGGTTATGATTGTACGCCGTAAGTCCCGCCTCGGCCAATCGTTTGGCCTGATGTGGCTTGAGCATGCCCAGGGTGACGCAAGCCTCCATGCCCAGATCACGCACGCCCCGCACCATGTCCAGCACATTGTCGAATTCTTCGCCGTCGCGCACCTGACGCCACGCAGCACCCATGCAAAACCGTTCAGCCCCCGCATCGCGCGCCCGTTTGGCAAGCGAGATGACATGCGCAGGGTTCATGAGCTTTTCCTTGGTCAGCTCGACCTCGCGATGATGAGCGGATTGCGGGCAATAGGCGCAATCCTCGGGACAGCTTCCGGTTTTTATCGACAGCAGGCTGGCTTTTTGGATGTCGTTTGGATCGTGATATGTCCGGTGAATTACATTTGCGCGACCTACCAGATCCAACAGTGGGAGGCGCATCAGCGCCTCCACTTCATCCACGGTCCAATCGCTGCGGATATCTTGCCCGGTATCAAGCATCTGGCTGCGGCCCACGGATTTTCTGCATCAGACCCGTCGGCAGGCCAATCACTAGAACGGCTGCCAATGCAATCTTCACGAGATCACCCAGGATGAAAGGGCTGAAACCGTAAACCAGAACCTTGTCTGCAGGCACGAACCGAGCCAACCAACCCAGACCCAGCGCATAGATCACCGCAAGTCCAGCCAGCATCGCCGGAACCAGAAACAGTTTGCGCAGATTGTCCGCGGCCCATCCAACCATGACCGAGGCGACCACGAAACCCAGCAAATAACCTCCGGTTCCGCCCATCATATAGGCCAGCCCGATGCCTTTTTCGGGCGTTCCGGCAAACACCGGCAAACCCACTGCCCCGGCAACCATGTAACCGATCACGGTTGCAGAACCGAGACGCAGCCCAAATGCCGCGGCGATAGCCATGACAGCGGCGACTTGAAGAGTCATGGGCACAGGCCAAAATGGCACCTGGACTTTTGCACTGGCGGTCAAAAGAAGAATACCCAACGCGACACGAAGGATCTGACCCGCAGGAGTTATTGCTCCGGCGGCCGGAAGGGTGGATTGCAGAGTGGCTTTCATCGTCTTTCTCTTTTTATAGATAATATTTCATCGATTCAAAATTGATCATCATTTTTATCTATTAAAAATCAAGTCAAATCTTCTGAGGAGGCACAGATTGTCGTTTCAAAGGCAGAAAGTATCAGCTTGCACGACAGATATGGCGCACAAGTATCGAGGTTGCGGCGGAAACGTCTTTACTCTTCAGCGCCTGAATGATCGCAGCGTGATCCGTATCGACGCGCTGCACCCATTTGGGCCGCCAATGTGCAAACAGGTGCCTGGCACTGGCAATGTGCAGATCATCGACAGCATGCAAAAGACGGGGCAACCCGCAAGGTGTCAGGATGGCACGATGAAAGACCCTGTTCCGCGCCTCCCATTGAGGCATGTTTTCAGCCTGATCACATGCCTTTCGCGCATCATCAGCCACTTTCAGAGCAGCTGGCGTCATATTTTGCACGGAATGCTGCATCGCCAGCGTTTCCAGCGCGACACGCATTTCGATCACCTCACGCACTTCGGCAGGGTCCAACGCGGTGACGCGCATGCCCTTTCGCGGTTCGCTTTTGGCCAATCCATGCGCCTCAAGCCGCAGCAGTGCTTCGCGCACCGGCACATGGCTGGTCTCAAAGTCGCGCGCGATATGGTCCTGACGCAGCTTTTCACCGGCAGGAAGATCGCCGGTGATGATTTTCTGGCTCAGGGCATTATAGATTGTGTCGGCAATGGTCGCGGTCATTAATTATAGATAAAATCCATGAACAACATCTACAAGCCGTATTCTCAACCTGTTAGCGGATCTGGCGCGATGTTCCCGCCGCAAATCAGCACTGCGACACGCTCACCCGGCTCCGGCTGGTAAGCGCCCGAAATCAGTGCGGCAAGCGCAGCAGCCCCTGCCGGTTCAACCAGTATTCGATGCGTCTGCCACAGAGCATTCTGGGCTTGCGATATCGCATCGTCAGAAACCAGAACCGAACTCATGCCTTGGGCCAGCCGAAAGCAAATATCACCAATTCTCCGTGCGCCCAGTGCGTTCGCTGCGATGCCCGAAACGGAAACATCAACCGGTTCGCCCGTAGCCAACGCCGCATTCAGCGCGCAAGAGGTTTCCGGTTCGACCGCCACGACTTTGCGCGCACCCTGAAACCATGCCAAAGCTCCGGCAATCAGCCCACCGCCGCCCACGGCCACCAATACTGTGTCCGCCTGCAAGCCCTGCGCGTCCCATTCAGCAAAACATGTCCCCTGCCCTGCCACCGTCGCTGGCGCATCATAGGCATGGATTTGCATGGCGCCGGTGCTTTCCTCATGCGCCTGCGCCATGGTCAGTGCATTGGCGTATTCACCCGAAACAACACTCAGATCAGCCCCGATCCGCTTGATCAGCGCAATCTTGGAGGGACCTGCAAGTTCGGGCACAAAAATCTTCGCTGGATAGCCCAGTGATTGCGCGGCATAAGCCGCTGCCGCACCGTGGTTGCCACCGGAAGCCGCCACGACGCCTGCCGCAGGCACATCCATGCTGAGCAGGGTATTGAACGCCCCGCGCGCTTTGAAGCTGCCGGTGTGCTGCATATGTTCAAGCTTCATTTCAATCGGATAGCCCGGAATATGGCTTTCCATCACCGGTGTGACCTGCGCGTGTCCGGCAATGCGATCCCGCGCTGCCAATATTTCACTTTTCCAATCCATTCTTGTCTTTCCGTGACTGGCACTCTGCCCGCGAACCCTATAGCTGTTTTGGAAACACGCAAGCAGGGAACCCCGTTAATGAGAGAAGATCGCCTCAGCCCGTTTCGCGACGCACAGACCGACCGCTCGACCGCAAGCGAGGTACCAGATACCCCGCAGACGCGGTCTTCGGCCTATCGCCTTGCCTTCGCTGATGATGACTTCCTGTGCCGGGATGAGCTGCGCCCCGTACGACTGCAGCTGGAGCTGCTGAAGCCCGAGATGATCATGACCGAGCGTGAGATCACCTCGACCATCGTCATGTTCGGTGGCGCGCGCATTCCGGAACCCGCTCAGAAACACACGGCGCGAACCGAGACCTTGGCCGGGCTGTCGAAATACTACGATGAGGCGCGCGAGTTTGCGCGTCTGATGACAGAGAAATCAAATCAGACGGGCTGCCGCGAAAATGTGATCGTCACCGGTGGCGGCCCCGGCGTGATGGAGGCGGGTAACCGTGGTGCACAGGATGCGGGCGGGTGTTCGATCGGCCTGAACATCGTGCTTCCGCACGAGCAGGCTCCGAACCTATACGTGACGCCTGATCTCAGCTTCAATTTCCACTACTTCGCCATCCGCAAGATGCACTTCCTTATGCGCGCTCGCGCCATCACCATCTTCCCCGGTGGCTTCGGCACCATGGATGAGCTGTTCGAATCCCTGACCTTGATCCAGACCGGCCGCATGGATCGCGTCCCTTTCCTGCTGTTCGGGCGTGAGTTTTGGGAGAAGGTTATCAACTGGGAAGCGCTGGCCGATGCAGGCACCATCTCGGACGAGGATCTGGACCTGTTCCGCTTTGTCGACACTGCGCAAGAGGCGGTCGAGATCATCGAGAATTGGGAACCCGCGCCCCCACGCGATGAAATACCGGGGCGCTGAGCCATGAGCCCGAAGACCGGAGAAATGTTGCACTTGCGCGGGAATGCCCTGAACAAGGGTGAGCCTGTGGCCCTGCCGTTGACCCAAAGCAGCATGTACCATCTGCCCGGCGCGCCGGATGGGCATGCCAGCTATGGCCGGGTCGATAACCCGACCTGGGTGCATCTGGAACACGTTCTGTCGCATCTCGAAGATGCACCCTGCCTCAGCTTTCCTTCGGGCATGGGTGCGATTTCGGCGGCCTTGTTTGCGACGGTCCAAGCCGGGTCGCGGCTGCTGATCCCGTCCGACGGGTATTATGTGACGCGCCTTTTGGCTGATCGGTTCCTGTCAAATCTGGGCGTCTCGGTTATCGAACGCCCAACCACCAACTTTGCCGAAGGTGGCTTTGATGAATTCGATGTGGTGTTTCTAGAAAGCCCCTCGAACCCCGGTCTGGACATGCTTGATCTGCCAGTAATCGCCGAGGCCGTGCGCGAGGCCGGCGGCATCACCATCGCCGACAACACAACGATGACCCCATTGGGCCAGCGCCCACTGGACCTTGGCGTCGATGTGGTTGTGAGTTCAGATACCAAAGCGATGGGTGGGCATTCGGACCTGTTGATGGGTCATTTAGCCAGCCGCAATCCGCAAATCATGGAGCGAGTTGAGGAATGGCGCCGCGTCTCCGGTGCGATCCCGGGGCCACATGAAGCGTGGTTGCTACATCGGGGTTTGGAGACTCTGGATGTGCGGTTTGATCGGATGTGTAGCTCAGCACAAATACTGGCTGAACGGCTGGCGGCGCACCCGGCCGTGAAACAGATCCGCTATCCCGGACTGACCGAAGATCCGGCGCACACATTGGCGACGGCTCAAACCACGCGCTTCGGGTTTCTGCTAAGCATCACGCTTGAGACCGAGACCAAAGCCGAACAGTTCATCAACAGCTGCCCACTGCTGCGTCCGGCTACATCCTTCGGCGGCGTCCACAGTTCGGCCGAGCGGCGCGCCCGTTGGGGGGATGCTGTCGATCCTGCGTTCATCCGCCTGTCCGTGGGGTGCGAACCGGTGGACGAGTTGTGGCAGGCCATCGAGGCCAGTTTAGACGCGATATGACTATTTCTTAGGGTCGCGCAGTTCGGGAAACACGTAGATCGGCAGCACAATACTGCCGATCAGAGCGCCCAACCATACCAGCAAGGTTGCGGCCAACAGATTTGAGATACCGCCAATGGTCAGACCGGATGTGATCAGATCGGTGACCAGAAGGCCAACAAAGGTCACGATCAAGGCAATTCCGCCCTTCAGCGCCGGTGCCTTCTTTTCCCCCAGCTTCAGGATCAGCGGTTCGGCTATCACCTGGACCAGGGTGAACACGACTACCACCACGATGAAGGAAATCGGTCGGATCGCAAACTCTGACAGCAGCAAACTGGCCAACAACAGCCCGATGGCGTTCCCAGCCAGCAATGCTAGCACCGATTTGAGCCTGCGCGTCATGGGGTGATCTCCGTCAATGATCAATCTGAAACATCTTAATATTAGCAGAGCTTGACAGATTTACGAGACAATTTAGCCGCCTCTTCTTTTTGACCTGTTGAAATCAATTGATAAAATACCTTCATCAAGGCCAAACCCCACATCGACGAGAGGCAAGATGAGCGACGACCCCTATTCCGTACTTGGCGTCGCCAAAGACGCCAGCGATGCCGAGATCAAGAAAGCCTATCGGAAGATCGCCAAAGAATGCCACCCGGACCTCAAGCCGGGCGATGCCGAGGCAGAGGCCAAGTTCAAAGCCGCTGCTGCTGCTTATGACCTGCTGAAAGACCCCGAGACGCGCAAACGCTACGACAATGGCGAAATTGATGCGTCGGGTCAGGAACGTCCGCAGCAGCAGTATTATCGCGACTATGCCGAGGCTGCTGGCAACCCTTATCGCGGTCACGCGGCTGAACAGGACGATATGTCCGACATCTTTGCCGAATTCATGCGCGGGCGGGGTGGATATGGACAGCACACGCAGGAGTTCCATGCACCGGGCCACAACCTGAACTACTCGCTGCAGATCAGCTTTCTTGACGCCGTTTTCGGAGCCAGCCAGAAATTGACCCTGCCAGATGGGAACCGGATTGAAGTGAAGATACCTGCGGGTATCACGACCGGGCAAACCATCCGCCTGCGTGGCAAAGGGGCCCCGGGGTACGGCGATGGGCCTCCCGGCGATGCGCTTGTGACGATCTCGGTTGCGGATCACCCGGTGTTCGACCGTCAGGGCGATGACATCCACATCACGCTGCCCATCACCATTGATGAGGCCGTTCTGGGCGGCAAGGTTCCCGCCCCCACCATCGACGGTGGCGTCAATGTCAGTGTCCCAGCGGGGACCAGCAGCGGCAAAACCCTGCGCCTGCGTGGCAAAGGGGTCAAGAAACGCGGCTCGTCCGAGCGGGGCGATCAGTTCATTGAACTGACCGTCGCAATGCCAGACAAGGTAGACGATGAATTGAAGCACTTCATGGAGACATGGCGCGAAACCCACGGCTATGATCCGCGCAAAGGAATGCCGTCATGAGCCGCACATTGACCGAAGCCGAACTGATCGACGCCATCGCCCGCCTGACTTCGGATCGCCTGACCGAATATCTGGCCGCTGAGATCGTGATCCCCGAGCAATCGGAGCAAGGGCTGCGATATCAGCGTATCGACGTTGCTCGTCTGGAACTGGCATGCGAACTGCATGACCAGTACGACATGGAGGCCGATGCACTGTCGATGATGATCTCTCTGATCGACCAGATGCATGGGCTGCGCGCCGAACTGCGCGAGGTTTTGAACGCGGTCGAGGCGCAACCGGAACCGGTTCGCCAACAACTGATCGAAGTGATCGGAACAGCGCGATTCCGTCGCAGTTAACGGGGTTTTGGGAGCCGGGATTTTAGCGTAGAAGGCGCCCTTGATCCTTAGCCCGGTATCCCCATGACCCAGTCCAGATCCGAATTGCTGATGCCTGCGGGCAATCTGCGTAAGTTGAAACTCGCCATCCTCTATGGCGCGGATGCGGTCTATTTGGGCACACCGGATATGTCGCTGCGGACAAAGTCCGAGTTCTCGCTGCAAGAGGTGATAGAGGGAGTCGAGTTTTGCCACAACCATGGCCGGCGCGCGTACCTGACGCTGAACCTGTTCTCGCACAATAAGGACATTCCGAAGCTGGACGAATACATCGACACTGTCCGCACGGTGAAACCTGACGGGCTGATCATCGCCGACCCCGGAGTGTTCCAATACGTCCGCGAACGCGCGCCGGAACTGCCCCTGCATATCTCGACGCAAGCCAATATCTGTTCGTGGTTGTCGGTGAAGTTCTGGCAGGATCAGGGGGCCGAGCTTGTGGTTCTGGCCCGCGAAGTCTCATACCCCGAATTGGTCGAGATTCGCGAGAAATGCCCCGATATCAAGCTTGAGGCGTTTGTGCACGGGGCCATGTGCATGACCTATTCGGGCCGCTGCCTACTGTCGAACTTCATGGCCGAACGCGGGGCCAATCAGGGCAACTGCGCCAATTCCTGCCGCTGGAACTATGGTCTGAAACTGCGTCTGAAAGACGGAACGCATCAGGAGCTGCGCATTACCGATGAAAACGCCGACCTATTCGAATTCCTGCTGGAAGAAGGCTGTCGCCCCGGTGATTTGATGCCCATCGAAGAGGATGATCGGGGATCCTACATCCTCAATTCCCGCGACCTGTGCATCATGCCCAAGCTGGATGAATACTTGAAGATCGGTGTCGATAGTCTGAAAGTCGAAGGGCGCGGCAAATCGGAATACTATGCCGCCATCGTCGCGCGCGCCTATCGTATGGCCATCGACGACTATCACGCCGACCCCGAGAACTGGGACCCGAAGCCCTATATGCGTGAACTCGAAACAGTCGGGAACCGCGGCTACACGCTGGCTTTCCACGAAGGCCGCCTGACCAATTATGCACATGATTACGAACACACAGCCTCGATCGCGCAGTGGGAATATGCCGGGATCGTCACCGAGGTGACCGAGGATGCCTTTCTGGTCGAGGTAAAAAACAAACTGGAACCGGGGGATGTATTGGATTTCGTCTCGCCGATCTCGCGCGAGACGGTTCTGCTGCGGGTCTATGACTTTGAACGCGCTCATGATGGGGCGCGGCTGGACGTTGTGCATGGCAGTACCAAAACCATCATCCGCCTTCCCTTTACCCTGTTCGATCACGAGGATATCGACGATCTGCGCACCCGTTTCCCGATCTACTCCGTCCTGCGCAAAGAACGTGCCCTGACCGACGAACATTGGAGCCGCATCCGCTTTGACAAGCTGGTGCAGGGGCTGGAAACCTCAGGTCGCGACAACCCTAAGGCCTATACCCGCCGTCGTCGTGAGCTGGTCGAGAAAATCGGCGAAGACGGCAATGAGCGCCGCTTCAAAACCAATCGTATCGGAACCGAGGGATGTTGCGGCAAAGGCTGCAACGGCTGTTTGATCTTCTGGCAGGATGAGAAATACGCGCTCGCCCGCGAGGTCCTATCCAAACGCAAACAGGGTGAGCAGCTGAGCCGTCAGGAAGCGACTGAGCTGAAGCTGCCTGACCCGGCGGCCTGAAGATCACTCTGCGACACGATACTCTTCGGGTACGTAAAACGTATAGTCCCGGTCCGCGACGGCCTCGTGGCAGACATGGCAGTAATCGACCTCTGACGCGCGAAAGCCCATCGTATCACCGAACAGCGAACCGTCCGGCATCACCATGATATAACGCCAGTCGGCTGTTTCCGGGTTGGTGCCTTCTGGCAGTTTCTCCATCACGAACAGGGCACCGGGATGGATATTGCCCTCATCTGTGACAGTCATACTGTCTTTGGCCAGGACCGAGCCTGCAGGCAGCTCTTCGCCTTCTTGCAATGTGCCGTAATTGTGGGCCATGCGGTTCGCATAGCTGTTGACGTAACGCTGTCCATGCGTGGCCGAGATGTAGGGCGCATCGTTGAACAAAGGCCAGTTCTGATAGTTTCGGATCAAGTCCATCTGTGCCGCCGCATAACCCCGCGACATGCGTCGTATCAATGACTGATAGTGTTTCTGCGCTTGCTCCTTGGTCAGATCGGCTGGGTTTTCAATCGCCAAATGCGCATCCTGATCTTTGGTCTGAGCAGATGCCGCGTGGAGAACAAATCCCGAGATCGCCAGAACAGCCGCGATACCCAAGACTTGCCGGTGACTTACAATCATATTGTGGCCTCCCTGACTGATCAGTTCGCCTAAATGCCGCTTTGCTTCAGAAAAATGGTAGCGGCCTTAATTGGTGTTACCAGCACCGCCCCGGCAATCTCACCACCTTGTGTCTGTCGGTGAGTTCCCCATCCAGAGCGGGTCTGCGCCGAAGATACCAAATTTTGAACTAGGAAACAGCACTCAATTCATTAAGTTTTTCGCGTGAAGCCACGGCGCATGCCCTTAGCGGTTTAGCCCGGCTTCAGCCTCGATCTGCTTTCGCGATTTCCGGGCCCGTTCGGTGGCCGATTTTAACTGGCCACAGGCCGCCATGATATCCTCACCCCGCGTTTTGCGGATGGGTGAGGCATAGCCCGCCTGGTAGATGATGTTCGCAAAGGCGCGGATACGATTGTTCGAGCTGCGCTTGTAGGGCGCGCCCGGCCATTCGTTGAACGGGATCAGGTTGATCTTGGCCGGGATTTTATGGCGCTTGATATGTGCGATCAGGCGATGTGCGTCTTCGTCGCTGTCGTTCACGCCATCCAGCATCACGTATTCGAACGTGATCCGTTCAGAATTCGAGGCGTTGGGATAGCTGGCCAACGCCTGCAGCAGTTCCTCGATATTCCAGCGCTTGTTGATCGGAACAAGTACGTCGCGAGTTTCATCAGTGGTAGCGTGGAACGAGATCGCCAACAGGCATCCAATTTCTTCAGCCGTGCGCGCGATCTCGGGTACCACACCCGAGGTCGAAAGCGTGATGCGGCGACGGGACAGAGAAATCCCCTCGGGGTCCATCGCGATCTTCATTGCGTCACGGACGTTTTCAAAGTTGTAAAGCGGCTCGCCCATACCCATCAGCACGATATTTGACAGCAGGCGTGTTTCATCTTTGGGCGCACCCGGTGTTGGCCATTCCTCAAGATCGTCACGCGCCATCATGACCTGCCCGACAATTTCGGCCGCTGTCAGGTTGCGCACCAATTTCTGCGTGCCCGTGTGGCAGAAGGAACAAGTCAGCGTACAGCCCACCTGAGATGAGATGCATAGAGTTCCGCGATCATCTTCAGGGATATAGACAACCTCAACCTCATGCCCGCCCGCGATGCGGCACAGATATTTGCGGGTGCCGTCCTCTGAGACCTGACGGGTCACGACTTCGGGGATTTCGATCACGAACTGCTCGGCCAGTTGCGTGCGATAGGCCTTGGCCAGATTGGTCATCTCACCAAAATCACGCACACCCCATTGGTAGATCCATTGCCAAATCTGCCCCGTGCGCATCTTCGCCTGCTTTTCGGGCGTGCCGTGTTCAATTAGCGCCTCACGCAATTGATCGCGGGTCAAACCGACAAGGTTCATCTTCCCCCCGGGCAGTTTGCGGGGGATGGTCATGACGTCTTGAGTGATCGGCGCTTTGGGCGACATTGGCGTATCTCGGTGGATTCTGGCTTGGGATGCGCCTCTATATAGGAACACACGTAAAGATCAAAAGAATTCGTGCTTCAATTTGCGTAACGCAACAATTCGTCAACCCGCGCCCGGCCAAGGTCAACCCGACAGGCTGTGATGGCGATCCCCGTACCCGATCCTCCGCCGAACGAAGCACCTACCGCTTCGCACTGCGCATCGCGATAGGCCACCCACGCGTTTTGCGAGGCCTCCAGCGCAGGCACAGCGACGACCCGTCCGGTGACCTCGTCCAGTTCTTGTGCGGAGCCAAGCGCCAGCGAATAGCTGGAGTCTATCGCAGCGTTTACCCGCAACTCCATATCCGAAACACAAGATCCAATTTCCACCTGCGAACCGGCGTCAATACACTCCATAGTTGGATCCGCACTTGCGGATATCGGAAACATCAAAAAAACAAACGCCCATCGCATCCATCAATCCTCCAGACAGAGATATCTGTCTATCACAGATCAAGATGCGCGCCCAATCAAGATGGGCCACTAAAGCAGAAACTTAAGCGGCCCATTGTTGTTAGTTTACTGCGGGCGGGATGTAGCAATCTTCTGCATCCAGGGTCTTTACGGGATCTTCCGGACCACATTGCTCACCCGTTATCGGATAGGTTTCCGATCCTTTCTCACAACCTGCAAGGATCACCGCAGACGCCATCAAGAGCACTGCCAGGTTTTTGCTTAAGTTCATTGCCGACTCCTCAACAAATTCTGAACTAATTAGTTCAGAAAACGGGGACGCAGGCTTTGACACGGATCAAGAAACACCGCTCTACGTGGCGTAAATTTCTGAAAACACACAGGATCGGACCAAACAAATAAAACCCCGCCGGAAAGCGGGGTTTCGGAATTTGATCTGCTTGTGGCTTAGTTCGTGCAGCGCGTTTCCGCGTCTTCAATCGCGGCCGTAAAGCCCAGCAACGAGAAAGTGTCCTTGGTCTGCGTACCACGTTCCGAACGGGCGGTCAGCACCGCCTCACTTCCGCGCTTCATCGCTGTGACGATCTTGGCATCGTCCGAGGCGGTCGCAGGCCATGCCCACTCACCATCGGTGAACAGCTCGAACTCGCTGCCATCGACAACCAGATTGACAGTAGAACCAGACGCAAACGGATAGCCGCCGGTAAAGGTCACCTGCCCTTGAACCTCGGCATTCGGGCGATAGAACACAAACAGCAGGATATCGCTGCGCCGAACGGAAACGACCCGGCCACCGCGTGTGTTCACGGTCTCTTTCGGGGCAGATACGCTCCAGCATTCGGTTGGATCGTCCTCGACAAACACGCTCCAGTCCGTTTTTGCAGCGACGCGATTGGTACTGGTCGCCTGCTGCGCAATTGCCGTTGTCGCCATTCCTGCCATGCACAGGCCCGCGATCACGCGGACGAGCTTTAATCCCATCGGTTCAGCCTCCTAGCCCGACCTATTACCTCATACCCATCGGAAATACGTGCGAACTCTGCCGGTTCGTCTGATCAGTTGCGTATTCCGATGATTGTCGACATACACACACTAACGCAGGTTTCGCCACAGGCGAAAGGGCGATTGGCAGATTTTTGCGCATGATTGATGGGGTGGACATGACACAAGCCGTACCAATGACAGAACTCTGGCGCGGGTCACTGTTGGAAAGCCTGCATATGGGCCATGCAGTGATCTGTGACGATAGTGGTCAGATCGTGCGCAGCTGGGGTGATCCAAACGCGGTGATCTATCCCCGTTCCTCGGCCAAAATGATCCAGGCCCTGCCGCTGATTACCTCGGGTGCGGCTGCAAAATACGGTTTGAACAGCGAGCATCTGGCTCTGGCTTGTGCCTCGCACAATGGTGCACAAATCCATACGGATCGTGTTTCCGCCTGGCTGGATCACCTCGGTCTGTCCGAGCCTGACTTGCGCTGTGGCCCGCAGGAACCGCAGGACATGGCGGCCCGCGACGGGCTGATTCTGGCTGACGATACGCCTTGCCAGATTCACAATAATTGCTCAGGCAAGCATTGCGGTTTCCTGACTTTGACGCAGCATATGGGGGCCGGGCCGGAATACTTGGAAATCGACCATCCAGTTCAGCAGGCCTGCCTGTCCGCCATCGAGGAAACCACTGGCGAGACCAGCCCAACCTATGGGATCGATGGTTGCTCCGCCCCAAATTTTGCGACGTCTCTGGTGGGACTTGCGCGATCGATGGCTTGGTTTGCCTCTGCCGCAGACCGTTCGGACCGCTCCAGCGAAGCAGCGGTACAGCTCACAGAAGCAATGGTGAAACATCCCGAACTTGTCGCAGGTGAAACTCGCGCTTGTACCGAGTTGATGCGAGCGATGAACGGGCGCGTTGCAATCAAGACAGGGGCCGAGGCCGTCTTTGTTGCCATCATCCCGGAAAAGCGCATGGGCGTTGCGCTAAAAATCACTGACGGCACTACCCGCGCCAGCGAATGCGCCATCGCCGCGATTCTAGTGCATTTAGATGTGCTAGAGGCCGATCACCCGGCCACTCGCAAATTCATGAACGCCACGCAATACAGCCGTCGTGGGCTGGAATGCGGCGCTATCAAACCTGCACCGGGCTTCCCCGGCTGAGGATTACATCTCGATCTCGTGGACCTCGGCCACCTCGACCGAACCCGAGCCGTTCACAACCATCGGGCAACCCTTGGCCATCTCGGTTGCGGCGTCAATGCTATCAGCCTTGACCACCGTGAAACCCGAGGCCGGGTTTGCACCACCATTGTCTTCGATCCCACCACTGCTGACCGTGTAGGACTGGCCTACAGGATTTCCCGGAATCTCTAATGAGCCGCCGATTTCCTGAAACCAAGCGCCCCAAGCGGCCATGGTCGCCTCGATCTCGGCGGGATCGGTTGGGGTGTGACCCCCGTGATAAACAAACAAATATTGGGGCATATCGCTCCTCCCTGATGAAAACCTATTTGCAAAGTGCTTCGAGTTTGCGCAGCGACGATGTCCAGCCTTCGTTGTGGTTCGTGGCCGACTCGGCATCGACAAGTTCACGGTGATCAACCACCAGCCGTGATCCGCTGTTGGTCGCGGTAACCGAAAAGGTCACATGGCTTTCCGCACCGCGCTGGTCCTGATCGTCATGCCAAGCCCACGTAAATCCAACAGATTTTGGTCGATCGATATGGGTAACGTGACCCGAGACTTTGAACTGCTGACCCTCGCCATTCTGCATAACCGAATACCAGGGACCAATGCGCGAAAAGTCGAGATCATGTTCCGGTACATGCAACCCTTCGGGCCCCCACCACTGCAGAAGTTTCGCACCATCGCTGACCCATGCGAACAGGACCTCGGGACTAACGGGAAAATCTCGTGCCAGTTTCAGGTCGGACATGAATTTTCCCTTTCAATAAGCTCTTCCAAACGGTCGAGGCTGCTTTCCCAGAAATGTCGTTTCGAAATCGTCCATTCGGCTATCGCGCGCAGCCCCTCGGGTTGCACCGAATACATCCGTTGCGTGCCGTGTACCCGCTGCTGCACCAACCCGGCCTCGCGCAAAACCTTCAAATGGCGCGAGATCGCGGCCCCTGACATGCCCTTGCCTTCTATCAAATTACCGACGGGCAGTTCGCCTTCGTCCATCAGTTGCTCGACAATCGAGAACCGAGTGGCATCAGACAAAGCGGAGAATGTGACCAGAAGCGTATTCATGGCTTTATTTAACACAATAGTTAAATTAAAGGAAGCCCCTTAGAGGCCTTGAAATTCTGACCTGCCATAACCCTGCAGATACAACAACGCTGTCAGATCGCCGTGATTTATGCGGACATCACATTCGGCAGCGACCGAAGGCTTGGCGTGCAACGCGACACCCGTCCCCGCCCGACCCAACATTCCCAGATCATTCGCTCCATCGCCAACGGCAATCACGTCAACCTCGGAGATACCTAGGCGTGTTGTGATCTGCTCCAATGCCTCTATTTTGGCCTGTCGCCCAAGAATGGGCCGCTTCACGTCGCCGGTAAGCTTGCCATCCTCAGCCAGCAATGTATTCGCCCGGTTCTCATCAAACCCAAGCTCTTCGGCGACCTTAGCCGTAAAAGCCGTGAACCCACCCGAGACCAGCGCTGCATAGACCCCATTCGCGCGCATCGTGGCAAGTAACGCCTTGCCGCCGGGCATCAGCGTGATCCGTTCATTCAGAACCTTGCCGATCACGCTTTCATCCAGCCCTTTCAATAAGCCCACACGCTCAGTCAGTGCACCTTCGAAATCCAGCTCGCCGTTCATTGCACGCGCGGTGATATCCTTGACCCGATCACCGACACCAGCCTCATCAGCCAGTTCATCGATGCATTCCTGTTGGATCATGGTGCTGTCCATATCGGCCAGCAGCATCTTTTTCCGGCGACCGTCAGCTTTTTGCACGACCAGGTCCACGCCCATCTCTTGCAACTCGCCCCAAACGTCCCAGCGATTGTCGGGAATTTCTGGCAGGGAAAACTCGGCCGCCTCATCGAGGCTCAGCCAGTTCGCATCACCCCCGCCCCATGCATTCCGCAACGACTCAACCAGCGTCGCCTCTAAAGAAGGGGCCGCAGGGTTGGTCAGCAGAGTAGCTACATACATGTCAGGCCTCCGATTAGCGCACCTGCGGGATATCGCAGGTGCAGCATTTTCACCAGAGGCAGATTGATCTAACCGAGAATACCAGGCAGGCGCAGCCCATGTTCGCGAGCGCAGTCTTTCGCGATCTCATACCCCGCATCTGCGTGACGCCAGACGCCTGAGGCAGGGTCGTTCCACAGAACGCGCTCCAATCGCCGCGCGGCATCATCGGTCCCATCGGCGCAGATCACAACACCCGCGTGCTGACTAAAGCCCATGCCCACGCCGCCGCCATGATGCAGCGAGACCCAGGTCGCACCGCTGGCCGTATTGATCAGAGCGTTCAACAGCGGCCAATCCGACACTGCATCCGAGCCGTCCAGCATCGCCTCGGTCTCGCGGTTCGGGCTGGCGACCGAGCCCGAGTCCAGATGGTCTCGGCCAATGACAACAGGCGCTTTCAACTCGCCATTGGCAACCATTTCGTTGAAGGCCAACCCCGCGCGGTGGCGATCTCCAAGGCCGATCCAGCATATACGTGCGGGCAGACCCTGAAACGCAATGCGTTCCTGCGCCATATCCAGCCAACGATGCAGATGCTCGTTCTCAGGGAACAGCTCCTTCATCTTGGCGTCGGTCTTGTAGATATCCTCGGGGTCACCCGACAATGCACACCAGCGGAACGGGCCGATGCCCTTGCAGAACAGCGGCCGGATATAGGCGGGCACAAAGCCGGGGAAGGCAAAGGCATTCTCCAAGCCTTCATCCTGCGCCACCTGACGGATGTTGTTGCCGTAATCCAGCGTCGGAACGCCCGCGTTCCAGAAATCGACCATTGCAGCGACATGCTGTTTCATCGAGGCACGGGCGGCCTTTTCAACCGCTTTAGGATCAGTTTCGCGCTTGTCCTTCCACTGCGCCATGCTCCAGCCAATCGGCAGATACCCATTGATCGGGTCATGGGCGCTGGTTTGGTCAGTGACGATATCGGGGCGCATGCCACCGGCCTGCATCCGCGCATAAATTTCGGGGAACACCTCAGCCGCATTGCCTAGCAGACCCACAGATTTTGCCTCGCCCGCCTTGGTCCAGCGGTCGATCATCTCAAGCGCTTCGTCGAGAGTCTCGGCTTTTTCGTCCAGATACTTGGTGCGCAGGCGGAAATCGATAGAATCCGGATTGCACTCGACCGCCAAACAACTGGCCCCGGCGAACACTGCCGCCAGAGGCTGTGCGCCACCCATGCCGCCCAGACCGCCGGTCAGAATCCACTTGCCAGTCAAGTCGCCGCCATAGTGCTGACGGCCAGCCTCGGCAAAGGTTTCGTAGGTGCCCTGTACGATGCCCTGCGTACCGATATAGATCCACGAACCGGCCGTCATCTGGCCGTACATCATCAGCCCCTTCTTATCGAGCTCGTTGAAGTGATCCCAATTGGCCCAATGAGGCACGATGTTTGAGTTGGCGATCAGAACCCGAGGCGTATCCTTATGGGTGCGGATGATCGCCACCGGTTTGCCCGACTGGACGATCAGGGTTTCATCCTCTTCCAGATCTTTCAGCCCTGCGACGATCCGGTCGAAATCGTTCCATGTCCGCGCCGCGCGACCGATGCCGCCATAAACCACCAGCTCGTGCGGGTTTTCGGCCACATCCGGATGCAGGTTATTCATCATCATCCGCAACGGCGCTTCGGTCACCCAGCTTTTTGCGTTCAGTTCGGGGCCGGTGGGCGGATAGATATCGCGGGTATTCTTGCGAGGATCGGTCATGTCAAAGCTCCAATGCAGTGTCTTGGATGGCGTCGAGAATATCCACCAACCAGCGACGCAGGCGCTTGGCTTTCGCCTCGTCAAACGCCCACGGAGGGGTTTCGGCGGACAGATAGGTAGATTGCGCCAGCTCCATCTGGATCGCGTGTTGGCCTTCATCAGGACGGCCGTAGTGGCGGGTCGTCCAACCCCCTCGGAATCGCCCGTTCAGGACGGTGCTGTAAGGGGAGGAATGCGAAAATTCATAGGCCGCGGCCTCAATGCCGGGGCCACAGGTCGCGCCACCATCGGTGCCGATGTTCATATCCGGCAGGGTGCCTTCAAAGAGGAACGGAATCTTGCTGCGGATCGAGTGGCAGTCAAACAAGATCGCAACGCCGTGTATTGCCCGCACCCTTTCAAGCTCTTGCTCAAGCGCGTTGTGGTAGGGCGCGTGGTAGGCGGTTCGACGTACCTCGATCTCATCGACTGAGGGCTCCTGCCCCTCGGCCCAGATCGGCTGACCGTCAAAATCGGTCAACGGCACCAGAGTTGTTGTGTTCTGCCCAGGATACAATGATACACCCGCAGGGTCTCGATTAGCGTCAATGACATAGCGGTGGATATGGGATTGCACGACCGTCGCGTTGGCAACGAGCCCATCGTAGAGCTGATTGATATGCCAATCCGTATCCGCCAGCGCCTGCCCATTCGCATTCAGTCGCGCAGCAATGTCGTCGGGCACATACGTGCCGCCATGCGGCTGTCCCAGCACGATGGGCCCATCGCCACGCTGAACACTGAAAACCTGCATCACGACAGCTCCGGCATGGGCATTGCAGCTGCCTGCAGAATAGTTCCGCTTTCGACTAGGGACTTCGCGGTTTCCAATTCGGGCGCCAGATAGCGATCATCGCCTAGCGACGGGATATCGTTGCGCAAACGCCCAACCACGCTGGTCAGCGCTTTGCTGGTCGCAAGAGGTGCGCGGAATTCGATGCCTTGCGCGGCGCAGAGCAGTTCGATCCCCAGAATATAGTTCAAATTATCAACCATCCGGCCTAAACGCCGCGCCCCGTGCGCCGCCATCGAGACGTGGTCTTCCTGATTGGCCGATGTAGGTGTGCTGTCGGTCACACATGGGTTGGCCAGATGTTTGTTCTCGCTCATCAACGCAGCCGTCGTGACCTCGGCGATCATCAGACCCGAGTTCAGCCCCGGCTCGGGCGTCAGGAAGGGCGGCAGATCAAAGCTAAGCGCCGGGTCGACCATTAATGCGATCCGACGCTGTGCGATCGCCCCGATCTCTGACAGGGCCAAAGCAATCATATCGGCGGCAAAGCCTACCGGTTCGGCGTGGAAGTTCCCGCCCGAGACAATGGCATCCGGATCGGTCAGAACCAGCGGATTGTCGGTGGCGGCGTTGGCCTCAACCACAAGCGTTGCGGCGGCCTGCCGGATCACATCCATCGCAGCACCCGTGACCTGCGGCTGGCATCGGATGCAGTATGGGTCCTGCACCCGCGTATCCTCATCGCGATGGCTTTCGCGGATTTCCGAGCCATCCAGCGTGGCCCGCATTGCCGCCGCTGCCTCGATCTGGCCGCGATGGCCACGCAGCGCGTGAATTTCGGGCTGCAAGGGGGCGGTAGAACCCATGATCGCATCCGTCGATGCCGCCGAAATTACCAACGCGTTTTGTGCCGAACGCCATCCTTCGAACAGACCGGCCAGCGCATACGCGGTTGAAAACTGTGTGCCGTTGATGAACGCCAGACCTTCCTTGGGTCCGAGCTGTATCGGCTCTAACCCGGCTGTCCTCAAAGCATCAGCACCCGGCATGACGGTGCCGTTTACTTCGGCCTCGCCTTCACCGATCACAACCGCGGTCATATGGGCCAAGGGCGCCAGATCACCAGATGCACCAACCGAACCCTGCCCCGGGATCACCGGTGTCACACCGCGCGCCAGCATCTGCTGCAGCAATTCGACAAGCTCCCAACGGACACCTGACGCGCCGCGCCCGAAGGACAGCAGCTTGAGCGACATCATCAGCCGCGCCAGACGACGCGGCACAGCCGGACCCACCCCGCAACAATGGCTGAGGATCAGGTTGCGCTGCAGGGTTGAGGTATCTTTGGCCGCAATCTTGTGACTCGCCAGTTTGCCAAAGCCGGTGTTGACGCCATAGACGGGCTCGGTCCCTTCGGCAGCCTGCGCAATGCGTGCAGCAGCGACCTCAACCTTGGGTCGGCAGGCGGCGTCCAGCAAAATGGCGGCTTCGGTCCAGTAGATCTGAGCAAGCTGATCCAGCGAAACCTGACCAGGGACAAGCAACAGAGGTGTCATTCCAGACCTCCAAAAATACGTTTATGCAGAGGGTTGAAACCGATGCGATAGGACAGTTCTGCAGGGTGAGTGGCATCCCAGACGGCCAGATCAGCGCGCAATCCGGGCGCGATCACGCCGGTATCATCCAGACCCAAAGCACGGGCCGCGACGCGGGTAACACCTGCCAATGCTTCCTCAGGCGTCATGCGAAACAACGTGCACCCCATGTTCATTGTTAGCAGCAGAGAAGTCAGGGGTGAGGATCCCGGATTGCAATCGGTCGCCAGTGCTATGGGAACATTCTTCTGGCGCAACAATTCAATCGGCGGAGCTTGCGTTTCATGCAGCGTATAAAACGCGCCGGGCAGCAGGACCGCGACCGTTCCGGCCCCAGCCATGGCGGTAACGCCGTCGGCGTCCAGATATTCGATATGATCAGCGGATAGCGCTCCGTAAGCTGCTGCCAGCTTAGCCCCACCTAGATTTGAAAGTTGTTCAGCATGCAGCTTCACCGGTAGGCCAAGCTCTTGCGCGACAACAAAAACCCGTTCGATCTGTGTGGGATCAAATGCAATGCCTTCGCAGAACCCATCCACCGCGTCCACCAGCCCTTCGGCATGAGCCGCGCGCAGTGTCGGAATGCAGACCTCGTCAATATAGGCGTCATCCCGACCCGCATATTCTGGCGGAACGGCATGTGCGCCAAGAAAACTGGTGTTGACCCGAATAGGGCGCTCCCGCGCAATACGGCGCGCCGCGCGCAATATACGCAGTTCGGTATCGGTATCGAGCCCATAACCCGACTTCACCTCGATGCAGGACACACCTTCGGCCAGCAATGCGTCCACGCGCGAAAGCGCGCCTGCAAGCAGCTCTTGTTCTGTTGCTGCCCGCGTGCCGTTTACGGTCGACAGGATGCCTCCACCCGCGCGAGCAATTTCTTCGTAGGTCGCGCCCTTCAGGCGCATTTCGAACTCAACCGCGCGGTTGCCGCCAAACACAACATGAGTATGAGCATCAATCAGAGCGGGCGTGATCAAGCGATCACCATAGTCGTTCTGCGGCCACTCGGCATATGACGGCGGCATTGCAGACCGAGCGCCAACCCAAACGATTTCCGACCCATCGATGGCAATCGCACCATCCTCGATCATCCCATAGGGTTGGTCGCCCCCCATGGTGGCTACATGTTTGCTACGAAGAACAGTTTTTTTCGTCATGGCGATTCTTTTGGGCTCCCCCTGCGCTTGTTTTTTTCGTATATGGCTAAAAATATAAAGTCTATACAAAATGGAATTACGATGACGGTTCATGCCAAAACGGCCCTGTTAGGCTCTGAGTGGGTGCACAACCTACGAATCGAAATCGAGGACGGTCGGATCGCTGCGCTGAAATCAGGGACCGAGCCAAAACCCGAAGACACTCGGGTCGACGTGTTGCTGCCCGCTTTGGCGAACCTGCACAGCCATGCCTTTCAACGCGCCATGGCGGGCATGACCGAAACGCGCGTAGCAGGGCGCGAAAGCTTCTGGACCTGGCGTACTTTGATGTACCGATTTCTGGACCGCCTCACTCCTGCACAGATCGAGTCCATTGCTGCATTGGTCTATATGGAGATGCAGGAAGCCGGGTATGCTGCGGTCGGGGAATTCCACTACGTCCACCACCAACCCGGCGGCGCGCCCTATGCGCAGTTGTCTGAGCTGAGTCAGCGCATCTTCTCGGCAGTCAGCCAAACCGGGATTGGATTGACACATCTACCGGTGCTCTACACCTATGGCGGCGTCGCGCAAGAGCCTCTGACCGGTGGACAATTGCGGTTCGGCAATGATGTGGAAAGGTTCCTGCAGCTTGTCGAGGACTGTAAGCCGCTGATGCCTTATGCAGACAGCCAGATCGGCATCGCGCCGCACTCTCTGCGTGCGACCTCGCCTGATGATCTACGGCAAGTGCTGAACGCTACCCCGCGAGGCCCGGTGCACATCCACATCTCTGAACAAGAGAAGGAGGTCACGGATGTAGAAGCCGCTCTGGGTCAGCGACCGGTAGATTGGCTGCTGAGCAACGTGGATGTGAACGAACGATGGTGCCTGATCCATGCCACTCATATGACAGACGATGAAACCCGCGCTCTTGCCCGATCCGGGGCTGTGGCCGGTCTGTGCCCGATCACAGAGGCCAATCTGGGGGATGGTATTTTCAATGGTGCCGTCTACATCGAGCAGGGCGGTGCCTTTGGTGTCGGTTCAGACTCGAATGTGCGCATTTCACTGCCCGAGGAATTGCGTACGCTGGAGTATTCTCAACGTCTGCGCGACAAGGCCCGCACTGTGCTGGTACGTGGCGAAGGCTCGGTCGGTCAAACGCTGTATACCGGAGCCGCCCGCGGTGGCGCACAGGCGCTGGGGCGCGACGCCGGAGAGATCGCAATAGGTCATCTGGCCGATCTGGTTGCGATCGATCGAAGTCACCCCACCCTGTGTACTTTGCGCGACGATCAATTGATTGACGGCCTGAGCTTTGCCGCGCCTGACGGAACAGTGACCGACCTTTGGTCTGCCGGGCGACATCAGGTGCGCGGCGGGCGGCATATCGCCCGCGATGCGATCCTGAACAATTATCGTGCTGCGATGAATGACCTTTTGGAAGACATCTGATCTGATATGACCCAAACCAGCGACACAACCAGCTACAAAGACATTAAGCAAACCGTCCTGCGCCGCATCCGCTCGGGCGATTTGCAGCCCGACGCTCTGCTTCCCAATGAGCAAGAATTAGCGGTCGAGTTTTCGTGCACCCGCACCACAGTCAACAGAGCACTGCGGGAACTGGCGGATGAAGGGTTTCTTGAACGGCGCCGAAAGGCAGGCACCCGGGTCCTTAGCGCACCGCAGCGACAGGCGCGCTTCACAATTCCACTGGTCCGAGATGAAATCGAAGCGGCGGGCGGAACCTATCGCTACGCTCTTGTGTCATGTGAAACGCAAATCACCCCAGACTGGCTGGCGGCCCGGTTGGCCCTACGTGCTGATCAAAGTGTGATGCACGTGCGATGCATGCATTTCTCCGGCAATTCACCGTTTCAGTTCGAAGACCGCTGGATCGTGATAGACAGCGTACCTCAGGTCACGCAGGCAGATTTCTCTAGCGTCGGACCTAATGACTGGCTGGTGCAAACTGTCCCGTTCACCAATGTCGAGTTGACCTTTCTGGCCAGCCGCGCCGATACCACTTTGGCCGGTTTTCTGGACGTTCCCGAGGGTGAACCCGTTTTTACTGCCGAGCGTATCACATGGCTGCAGGGTCAGCCGGTAACGTTTGCCAAGATGTATTTTGCGGCCGGATATCGGATGACGACCGAGTTCTGATTGTCCGGGCTTTACGCTTCCCCAATTCCACGACAGATTTGCTGCAGAATGTGCGCGTCTGCTGGAAAGGATATCGGGATGGGCAACCCGCTTTATGATCGTTTGCTGGGCATCCATGCAGGCAAGGATACGCCATTTTTGCACCTTCCGGATGGTCAGACTTTGACCCATGCCGCGTTTCTGGACACGGCGGCCCGTCTGGCGAACGCCCTGACTGGTCTTGAGCTGGAACCGGGTGATCGCGTGGCTGTGCAGGTAGAGAAGTCCGCCGAAGCACTGGCGCTTTATGCTGCCTGCGCGCAAGCCGGGCTGATCTTTCTTCCGCTGAACACTGGCTATACGACGCTAGAGCTGAGCTATTTCATAGAAAACAGCGGCGCTTCACTAGTGGTGTGCGATGAGGCAAACGAGGCAGGGCTTGCCGAGATCGTGCAAAAGAACAATGCCCGGCTTGAAACGCTAAACGCCGACGGTTCAGGCAGCCTGATGCGGCGTGCACTTGGGATGCTTCCGGCCTTTCAGCCGGCCCACCGATCCGAAGATGATCTGGCTGCGTTTCTATATACTTCAGGCACGACGGGGCGTTCGAAAGGGGCAATGCTGACGCAGGCGAATCTGCTGTCGAACGCGGAGACCCTTGTGCAGGAATGGCGATTCACAGATGATGACGTGCTGTTGCACGCGCTGCCGATCTTTCACACGCATGGACTGTTTGTTGCGACAAATGTCGTACTCGCATCGGGCGGGTCGATGATATTTCTGCCGAAGTTCGACCTGGAAGATATGTTACGCCTGATGCCACAGGCAACGGCGATGATGGGGGTGCCGACGTTTTACACCCGCCTGCTAAGCGACGACCGCTTCGCCCAAGATCTGACTCAGGATATGCGGCTGTTCATCTCAGGTTCAGCGCCTTTGCTGGCAGATACCCACGTTCAATTTGAAGACCGTACAAGTCATCGCATTCTGGAACGCTATGGCATGACCGAGACGAACATGAACACTTCTAACCCCTATGACGGCGAACGCCGTGCGGGAACGGTCGGATTTCCCCTGCCGGATGTTGAACTGAAGGTCACAGACCCCAAAACAGGTCAAACCCTAGCAGATGGTGAGATCGGCATCATCGAGGTGCGCGGTCCCAATGTGTTTCAGGGCTACTGGCAAATGCCCGACAAAACCGCCGCAGAACTGCGTGAAGACGGGTTCTTCATCACTGGCGATCTGGGTCGAATCGACGAGGACGGCTATGTCCATATCGTCGGGCGCGAGAAAGACCTGATCATCTCGGGCGGGTATAATATCTACCCCAAAGAGATCGAGCTGCTGCTAGACGAACAACCCGGCGTGCTGGAAAGCGCGGTAATTGGCGTCCCGCATCCGGATTTCGGAGAAACCCCGATTGGCATTCTGGTCCCTGCCCCCGGTCACACGCCAGACATCGAGGCCATCATGGGTGCGGTCCGGGACGCGCTCGCCCGGTTCAAACATCCCCGCCAGTTGATCTTGCTGGACGAGCTCCCCCGCAACACAATGGGCAAGGTGCAAAAGAACATCCTGCGTGACCGCTGCAAAGACCTTTTCACCAAGACCTGATATTCAAGGCAAAAGCGCAACGCGACCCTTGTCCGTCAACAACCAGCAATCCTGTCCTTCGAACACCGCAACGCCAACCGGGCGGCCATACCCTGCGCCGCTATCCAGGTTGATGCGATTGCCGTAATGCGTTGATTGATCCACCGGCGTATGCCCATGGACGATCAGTTTCGGATGCGGACCTCGGTGGTTGTGAAAGGTTTGCCTGATCCAGACCAGATCATTTTCCCGTTGTTCGCTCAGGGGAATACCGGGCCGAATGCCCGCATGGACAAAAGCAATCTCGCGCGTTTGATGCATGGCGATGAGCCCTTGTAGAAATATCCGATGCGCATCGGGAACCGCACCCCGCGCTGTTGCATGCAGATCCTCGAGCCGTGTCTGCTGATCGAAGAACACGCCATAGCTTTGTAGTGTTTCGACACCACCCAACCGCTCGTGCAGCCAATGATACCCGACCAACATATGCGGGTCGTGACGTGGGACATCTTCGAGGAACCATGAAAACATCCGGTCATGGTTGCCCAGCAGAGTGATCCACCGCTTGCCCGCATCGCGACCAGCGATCAGCCTATCCAGAACGCCCCGGCTGTCGGGGCCCCGATCAACGTAATCGCCCAGATACACGATCTCGGCATCGGGGCCGCCATCGCGTTCGATCAGCGCCAAGGAGCGCTCGAACTCATCCACGCGGCCGTGCAAATCTCCAATTGCGTAGATCGGATTGGTCATCAGCTTCCCCTCGGGCAATGGTGATTGCCGCACTTCTGGCGCAAAATCAGCACTTTGAAAAGGCGATGCCCACGCTTTGGACAAGCGCGGGCATCAATCTGTCACAGAAGTTCAACAGCGACCGTCAGGCCACGTCAAACTCCAACGGTTTGATCTGAGTAAACAGACCTGTCTCGGCGAGTTTGGCGCGCGCCTCGGCTGGTACCGGTTCATCAACATAAAGCAACGCAATCGCCTCACCGCCGGCTTCGGATCGTCCAAGAGTAAAGTTCGCGATGTTCACATCGTTCTCGCCCATGGTCTGTCCTAAAGCACCAATGATGCCCGGCACGTCTTCGTTAGTCGTATAGAGCATATGCGCCCCGATCTCGGCATCGATATTGATGCCCTTGATCTGAATAAACCGCGGCTTGCCGTCGCTGAACACCGTGCCACCGATTGAGCGTTCACGCTTTTCAGTCACCACAGTGACCTTGATATAGCCTTCGAATGCACCCGATTTGTCCTGATTGGTGGTCGAGATCTGTATACCACGCTCTCGCGCGACAACCGGGGCCGAGACCATGTTCACCTCGGGATTGAATTTCTTCATGATTCCGGCAACGACCGAACAATTCAACGCAGCCAGGTTCATGTTCGCAGCGACACCGTCATAGAGGATGTTGATTGCCTTGATCGGCTCATCCGTCATCTGACCAATGAAGCTGCCCAGATGCCCGGCCAGCTTGATCCACGGCCCCATGACCTTGGCCTCCTCTGCCGTCACACTGGGCATGTTCAGTGCGTTCTCGACCGCTCCGGTCAGCAGGTAATTCGAGATCTGCTCGGCCACTTGCAGCGCCACGTTCTCCTGCGCCTCAGTCGTGGCCGCACCCAAGTGCGGTGTGCAAACCACATTGGGTAGGTTGAACAGGGCGTTCTCCTTGGCCGGTTCCTCACTGAACACGTCAAAGGCCGCACCGGCGACATGACCCGATTGCAACGCCTCGGCCAGCGCGTCCTCGTCGACCAGACCGCCACGGGCGCAGTTGACAATGCGCACGCCTTTCTTGGTCTTGGCCAGATTCTCACGGCTGAGGATATTGCGCGTCTGATCGGTCAGCGGTACGTGCAGAGTGATAAAGTCAGCGCGGGCCAGAAGCTCGTCCAGTTCGACCTTTTCCACACCCATCTGCGCGGCTTTCTCTTCGCCAAGGTAGGGATCATAGGCGACGACCTTCATCTTCAGACCCAAAGCACGCTCGCATACGATGCCACCAATGTTGCCCGCGCCGATCACGCCCAGGGTCTTGTTGGTCAGCTCAATCCCCATGAACTTGGACTTTTCCCACTTACCCGCATGGGTCGAGGTGCTGGCTTCGGGGATCTGCCGCGCCACGGCAAACATCATCGCGATGGCATGCTCGGCGGTGGTGATCATATTGCCGAACGGTGTGTTCATCACGATCACGCCTTTTTTCGAGGCCGCATCCTTGTCGATATTGTCGGTGCCGATCCCGGCACGACCAATGACTTTTAACTTGTCTGCCTTCTCCAGAATGGTTGGCGTGACTTTGGTGGCAGAACGGATGGCGAGGCCGTCATACTGACCGATCACCTCGGCCAGCTTGTCTTTGTCCTTTCCCAGATCGGGCATGAAATCCACGTCGATGCCACGGTCGCGGAAGATTTGAACGGCGGTTTCGCTCAGCTTGTCAGAGACGAGTACTTTGGGAGCCATATTTTTGGTCCTTGAACATTGTGGAAGGTCCGGGCCGGATGCGGCCCGGTAGAAAAGGTCAGGCAGCTTCGGTTTGCGCTGCAATCTCGGCTTCAAAAGCCCATGCAAGCCAGGGCAGCATCGCCTCGATATCTGATGTCTCAACCGTGCCGCCGCACCAGATGCGCAGACCCGCAGGGGCGTCGCGATAGGCACCGATATCAAGCGCAATGTTTTCGGCCTCAAGCCGTTTGGCGACGGCTTTGGCAAAAACGGCACCATCTTGAATGCGCGTATCGGTGAACTTCAGACAAACCGACGTATTTGATTGAGTTGTCGAGTCTTCAGCCAGATTGGCGATCCAGTCATTTTGGTCGCAGAACGCATGAACCGCGCCAGCATTGGCATTCGCACGAGCAATCAGCCCCTGCAAGCCTCCGACTGAACGCGCCCAATCCAACGCGAAAAGGTAATCCTCAACCGCGAGCATTGAGGGTGTGTTGATCGTCGCGCCGGTGAATATCCCATCAATCAGCTTGCCACCTTTGGTCAGGCGGAAGATCTTCGGCAATGGCCATGACGGGGTGTAACTCTCCAAGCGCTCGACCGCGCGCGGAGACAGGATCAGCATCCCATGAGCCGCCTCTCCGCCTAGAACCTTCTGCCAGCTGAACGTTGTCACATCCAACTTGCCCCATGGCAAGTCCATCGCGAACGCAGCGGATGTCGCGTCACAGATCGTCAGACCCTGACGATCATCAGCAATCCAGTCGCCATCTGGGACCCGCACACCCGAAGTCGTTCCGTTCCATGTGAACACCACATCGTTGGCGAAATCGACGGACGCGAGATCAACGATCTGCCCGTACTCGGCGGTTTTCACTTCAGCGTCGATTTTCAGTTGCTTGACCACATCAGTCACCCAACCCGCGCCAAAGCTTTCCCAGGCCAGCATTTCAACTTTGCGCTCACCCAGCAAAGACCAAAGCGCCATCTCAACCGCACCGGTGTCCGAGGCTGGTACAATGCCGATGCGATAATCCGCTGGAATACCTAGAATCTCTCGCGTGCCTTCAATGGCCGCCTTCAGCTTGTCCTTGCCGACCGCAGCCCGATGCGAGCGGCCCAAGGCGGCATCCGCCAGTTTGGTCAGATCAAATGTGGGGGGTTTGGCACAGGGGCCCGAGGAAAAACGCGGGTTGGCCGGCCGCGTCGCCGGTTGTTCGATAGTCATGTGTATTACCCTTCCAGATACACGCCCCTCGTTGGGGAGGGGTGTCCCACGCACAGAGGTATGGGTCGTTTGCACCTGCAGCAAGCGTAAAAGACACTTCATCAGCGGAAAACGACACTGGAAATAGGCTCAGATCGGAACACAGGTTTCCGATGGGCGAAAACCCCCGCCAGTTGGCGGGGGTTTATTGATTGAGGTTTATTCAGCTGCGTCCATGTATTCGGTCATTGGCGGGCATGTGCAGATGAGGTTTCTGTCGCCGTATGCGTTG
>NZ_JBQFZC010000009.1:0-87324 GCF_056542025.1 Ruegeria sp. AF2
AGACACCCGTTGACGAGACGCCTGTCGATGAGACGCCGGTGAACGAAGATCCCGTTGAGGATGATCCTGTTGATCCGACACCTGTTGATCCGACACCAGGTGATCAGGATGGCAACTCGGATGGTGGCGGAATCCCACCCGTAGACGTGGATTCGGCCTTTTCCGTGGCTGGCGGTCGAGTGACAACGCTACAGGTGGAAAATAGCGAATCCGTTGAAAGTATTTCTATTCTGGAAGGCCCGGATCACGGGAACCTGACCGTGAACCCGGACAATACACTGGCGCTGGTGATGAGCCACGAGCAGGAGTTTTCGGGTCAGATAAACTTTACCTATGAAGTCACTTATGCAGGCGGTGCCACCGAAGTGCATGGTAGCACTGTGAACGTGCAGCCGACCACGCAGGGCGATGGCTGGGGAAAAGGTGACTTCTACATGCTCGAGCAGGATGAGAACGGGAATGTCGTTGTCGAGCATGGTGACAATCACCGTGAGGTCTATGTTTCGGGCAGCAATGATGCGCTGAGCATCTCGGATATCGCCGCCATTGAGGGGCTGCGTGCTGACCAGATTACGGCGCAATGGCTTGTCAACAATCCTGAATACGGCGGCAGTGAAGGTATGGCGCTGGACAGTCAGGCCGGGATGATGCTGTGGCGTCAGATCACGGGTTCCGGCTCCGAGCCGTCCTCGCACTGGCTCCTGTTTGAGCGCGGATATGAGTATGATGGGCTGGGTAGCATCATCGAATGGGGCACTCAAGGTGAGAGCCCCCTGCATCCGATTCATATTACCGCTTATGGTGACGGAGACCGCCCAACCCTTCATGACAACATCTCGATCATTGCCGAACAAAGCGACTATATTGTCTTCTCCGATCTGGAGGTGACCGGTGGGGTCCAATCTCTAACTGGATCTCACCTGTTGTTCGACAATGTGGATTTCAACAGCAATACTCTGCTGGTTGACGGTGCCGTTGGATTTACCCTGAATAACTCAACAGTCACAGATGTTTATCTTACGTCACCATTGGAGGGCGGGTCTTGGACTGGCTATGAGGGCGCGACGGGAATTCTAATGAGCAATACTGATGGTCTGCTCATCCAGAATACTCTGTTTGATCAAAATGGGTTTGCTCCAGACTATGACCCGAATTTGTCGACCTCTGGTGGCCAACCTCCGAGTGTGTTCAGTCACGGTGTCTACATTGACTACAACAACTTGGATGTCACATTCCGCGACAACATTGTGATGAATGCGGCAAACAATGCGATGATGATCCGCTCAGGCGGCTTCATCGAGGACAACGTCCTCGCAAACAGCAACGCGGCAGGCAACTTTGCCGGGGGCAATTGGAACGGTTCGGGCTACATTGGCAATTATACACTTTTTGCAGACAACGTCGTGACCTCGGCAGGCTATCACGTGGCAGAACATACTGGCGCGCCATCTATAGGGATACACAACAACGGTCTGGATACAACGATGATAGACAATATCATCGCGCACTTGGCCAACCCCGACAATCCGGAAGAGATAGCTTATAAGGAATGGGCAGGCTATGCTGTTGGTCACACCCAGAACCCTTTCTATGACGACACCATCGTATATAACTGGGATGGTTCAAGAGAAGAGCAACCAGACCAGAATATTGATGGTCTCAACACGGACATTCTTAACGCGACCACGATTCAGAATTTCACCCAGCAACTTCTGGGCGATCCGAATGCAGATATTCCGGATCTGGTGGCGTTTCTGCGGGCTCAGGCCGACGGCGAACTTGATCACTATGTGGACGCCGACCTGATCATTGACTTCTTCCAGACCGGCTTTGGCTTGGCCGTCGAGGAGCGCGTCATCGCTGAAACTGTGCGGTTCGTGCCCAGCGATCTGGGGGATGGTATCCGCTGGGACAACAGGCTCAACTGGACGACCGAAGACCTGCCTGGCAGCGTTGCCGGCGACAGTGTCGATCTGGGCGGCAATTGGGTCAGTTACGGTGGCACAACTGTCATTGCGAACCTCGAGTTGGGCGACGGCGGTACGCTGACCGTTGGTAATGGCAAGCTGACTGTCACTGGCGACACCACGGTCGGCGAAGATGGCGGCACGATTCAGGTCTCCAATGTCGGCCAATTGTGGATGAATGGCTATGGCGACGACGATACACTCGTGCTCAATGTCGACGGCGGCCGTTTCGTCAATACCGGTGATATGAGCGGGAGTGCCCAGACCACCGTCACGGATGGTCAGGCGATTTTGGCCACAGATGGTGCCAATTACGATGTCGAGGCTGGTGCGATCCTTCATGTTGAAGGCAACGATGCCAAGGTCGGTTTCGATGGAGAAACAGGCGACACCGCCGTGCTGCGCCTTGCCGAAGATGGTACGTTGGCCTTCTCGGCCGAGGATGGCGACATCGGCGGGATCGGGGAGTTCCGCTCAGGTGCCTTCGGTGACGACCCGGACGTCGCTTCGGGCGCGAACCTTGGTCTGGGTACGCTTGATCTGGACCTCTCTGGCCTTTCCGTCGGCACATATGAGCTGTTGTCCGTCGATGAGATAATCGGGGAGTTCTCCGACGTGTATTTCAATGGTTTGGCAGGCAACCATGACGCCGATCTGGTGGTCGATTACACCAATGATACGATCACCCTGTCGGTGACAGAGGGCTCGGGCTCCGTGAATATGTCCTATGTTGGTGAAGAGGGTGATATGGACGACCATGGCGCTGCCCTTTGGGCGGCCTTGACAGATGGTCATGATCCGCATTCCGATACCCTGCCGACGGAAATCTATAACGAAGCCGAATTGGTCTATATGATTGGCTGAACCGGCCACTCAGATCCTCAGGGCGGTTGAGCATTCCTCTACCGCCCTTTTTCTACAGAAATCAGGGCTTCTGTAGCAGGCCGAGGAATGGCTTTCGGCGCTTGAATGACAGGAAGTAGTTTTCATAGGTTCTGAAGCTTATTTCAGCGATTGCGATAGAGATCGGAATATAAGCCAGAGTGACCAGAAGCGACCAGCTTAGATCACCCGCGGAGACGCCCAGAAATGCCAGGCCGCGGGTTGTGAAATCCAACCCGATCAGATGATACAGGTAGACGCCGTAACTGATCGCACCTACCCGCGCGACGGGTGGTAGTGACAGAACAGGGGACAATGCGTTGTCCTCCCGCACGACCAACGACCCCAGCAGGAGCGCCATGATCAGATGCACAACAAGCTGTGGCCAACCTGTCAGGTTTACGGGTAGAAATTCCAGAGCAACTATCAAGACACCGAGCCAGATCAGCGCGCTCCATCGACCACCAAGGCCGCGTGACAGTACCATGTAGCCACGACGATTATTCAACAATACAGCCAGAAATGAGCCCAACAAGATGGCCTCATAAGCTCCCCCCGGTAGTGCCCAGACCGCGTTCTCGGTACGCAGCGGGCCTGGCCACATCCCCCATTGTTGGGCATAGGCACAAAATACGATGGCCGCCGCCAAAAGCCAGCCGCGGATATGGCGCATATGCAGGGTCAAAAGCAGGACCAGCGGCCAGAGCAGGTAGTATTGTTCCTCGACCGAAAGTGACCAGGTTGGTGCTAGAAGCGGGATTTCTTCGGTCAGGAAATTGGCCATAAAAAAATAGTAGAACTTGACCAACGGCACATATTGGGTCTCGCCTTTCAACGCGATGTAATAGATCGATAAGGCTGTCACGATCAGGAAATAGACCGGCAGGATCCGCAGCGCCCGACGCCAGTAGAAGCCCGCAATAGAAAATTGCCCCTTACGGGCCTCTTCGCGCAGTAGAAGCGTCGTAATCAAGAACCCACTGAGCACGAAGAACAGGTCCACACCAAGGAAGCCGCGATCCAACAGGCGTAAAGGTTCCTGACCCGGATCAAAGAGCGGGCTGTGGTGCCACAGTACTGCGCCGATGCAAAGACACCTGAGCCCGTCAAGCGAGCCGAAATGCCTTCGTGCAAGATAGTCGTCGTATAGATCTTTGGCCTGCATACAAAATAACCGCTCAAATTGCGCCGCTAGTATTACGAAACACCCCAAAAGAACCAGTGCCGGATTTGGTTTTAGGCCAAATGTTTAGCGGCGGCCACGCTGAAGGCCGCAGAGGATGAGACATTTTTTTGCCGCTGGAGCAAGAATAATGATCCCGTGACGCACTTGCTGCAATTGTGCGACGGTCGTTCAAAATCCAAAGCGCCTAATAGACACTGTTCTGTGTTGAGAACATTTGATCACTTTAGCCCGCATATCAAAGCGCATCCGGTGTTGCGAATGCTCGTTATGTTCGTCTCAGCGACTTCTGCAGGCAATTCATCGACACAGTGAGAACATCACCAGTCGAACACCCGCTGATGTCTGCCACGGCAGAACTGTGCAGAGTTTAAAAATGGAAGGAGATCAAGAAAAAGACACCCTAAAAACAACCCTTGCAGCCCTGATTTGCCGTCGCCTAAACTGAAACCGAACCAGATCGTACTGTACGAAACCACCGACGTGTTCTGAAAAGCTCTGATAACAGACGAACGCGGCTTGGGTTTATCTTGTGTCGAAAGGTTGGGTGTATCGGTAAATTTGATTATTGAGTACTTCTAGGGACAAAGGATGACGGTCTCATCATCTGACTACAGACGTGAAATCGATGGATTGCGCGCCTTGGCGATCCTGCCGGTTGTGTTTTTCCATTTTTCGCTCCCCGGTCTGGGTGGCGGGTTTGTTGGCGTTGATATCTTCTTTGTCATCTCCGGTTTTCTGATTGGCGGGTTGCTTTGGTCGGAACTCACCCAGACGGGTGGGATCCGATGGGACCAGTTTTTTCTCCGCCGGATACGGCGACTGGCACCAGCCTATTTCACGATGGCGATCAGTTGCCTTGTGGTCGGCTGGTTTGTCCTTCTGCCGTTCGAGTTTCAAGAGCTGGGCAAAGAGTTGATCTCCTCTACGGTCTATTTGTCCAACGTTTATTTCTACCTGTCTGCGGGATATTTCGACACCGCAGCGGACGAGAAACTTTTGTTACATACGTGGTCACTGGCGGTCGAAGAGCAGTTTTACATCATATTGCCGCTTTTTCTTTTGCTTTTACGACGTGCCCAAAAATGGCTGCCAGTTATCCTGATTAGTCTTGGGCTGGTGTCATTGGTGGCATGTATTGGCTTCACCTCCCTGTCTCAGCCCGCGGCTTTCTATCTGTTCCCCTTCCGGGCCTGGGAGCTTCTTGCTGGTGTTTGTCTGGCGATCTTTGGGCATCGCTATGGCTGGCGATGGTCCATACATCCGCTTGTCAGCTGGATCGGCTTACTGCTGATTGTTGGGTCCGTGACGCTGATCCCGTCGGACGAGAGTTTCCCGGGGATCTGGCCCCTTGCGCCGGTTCTGGGCGCAGTTCTGATCATCGGAAACGGTAAACATGACAATCCCGTCAATTGGGCATTGAACCATCCGGTGCTCGTCTTCATCGGGTTGATTTCCTATTCCCTCTACCTTTGGCACTGGCCGGTGATCGTGCTGGCCCAATACTATTCGGGTGAGGAATTGAGCCTGCTGGTACGAGTGATGTTGATCGGCGTCTCTGTGATATTGGCTTGGGCGTCCTTACGGTTCATTGAAAAACCTGTTCGTTTTGGCAATCTGAAACCTCAGGCGCTTTTGGGAGGCGCTGCCGGAGCCTCGATAATCACCCTAGGCGGTGGCGCGGTGATCTATCTTGGGGATGGGATAGTCGAACGCTTCCCCCACGATGTACGTACCCACATTGAAGCTTCACAGGACTTCAGATGGGATACACCGACCTGCCGTCTTTCCGAGAGCTACGCCTTTCCGGGCAGCACAGTTTGCCACATCGGCCCAGAAGGTGACCCTGAAGTATTGATTTGGGGAGACAGCCACCTTGTTGCTTTGTCGGCTGGTATAGAGGCTGCCGCAAGATCGGCTGGCGTGCCTACATTGGTTGTTTGGCAGCTTGGCTGCGCACCTGTGTTCGGGATTGGAAAGGACGAGAGCTTTCAGCCAGAATTAGAAGACAGGAAATGCGAAACCGCAAATACGTCTCTTCAGCAAGGCTTGGAAGAATTGCCGGATTTGAAGGCGGTGCTTTTAGTGAGTCGCTGGGCCTATCATGTTGAGGGTAAGGGCGTCGGCTTGGATGAAGGAACAACGACCAAGTTGTTTCCATCAATTGGCGGGCTTTCTGGGGATGATCAGCCACAACTTTTTGCAAAGGCTCTTCATTTTACCGTTGATGAACTGGAGAATAAATCTGACAGGGTGTTCGTATTGGAACATCCGCCAGAAATTTCAAACTATCTATCATATTTTTTGGCACGCGATGCGGCGCTACGTGGCATGGATGACAGCGAACTTATGGCCCGTACACTGGTTCAAAGCAAAGATTTGAAACAACGAATGTACAACACTAATCGAGCGCTCGAACCCGTGCTGCGCCGCCCGAATGTCACACTTCTGGAAACCTGGCCGGAGTTTTGTACGGGCGACATTTGTTCAGCGATGAAGGATGGAAGAGCCGCATATCACGACAACAACCACGTAACCATAACCACAGCCCTGGGTTTGCAACATCTGTTCTCCCCCGTTTTTGAATAGGGATGAATTAGCGAGAGGGAAATCTGTTTTCGAAAACCTTCTGGCCAGAAGGCAAAAATAACGGCATAAGCTCCGAAATTTATGATGAAACGCAATTTGGTATCACCAGACGCGGACCACGCGTGCTCTTTCCTCATAGAGTGAAAAGATCAAATCCTTGATTAAAACGTCATCCGCTCGCGATCCACTTTTTCAAAGACTGAGCCTTGCCTGATCGCTGTATGTTTGATGACCTTGCCAAGCCTTGTCTGTACAGTTGTAAAGTGCCGGCTTCCCAACCAGAGAGGATTCTTTTGTGGTGATCGACACTATCAAAATGCGTTGGATGGCCGCGCGCTTGGCACGGGGGCGCGGGGGCGACTTTCTGAGTAGGGCAGATCGTGTTCACGAACTGGCCCCAGGTGAGCGCTCCTCAAGCCAGCCTGCGGTGTATTCGGAAGTAGACCTGGAAAAAGTGCAAAGGATTGCTCCTTGGCGCAGCTGGGATATCGAACAGGTTTTGATCAAGGGCGCGCCAATGGACCACGGGCCGACCTTGTCTTACGAGATGTCAGATGTACTGGTTTCAGGCGCGTATCTTTATAAGGGTGCATTGCGGGGGCGCTATGGGGCGGGCAACGACAGATTGTTTGGGAAGCCCCAGAGAGAATGGCAGGAGTTGGACAGTGCACAACTTGTGACCTGCAGGGTCGGAAGTGAGCATTTCGGTCATTTCATGTGGGACAACCTGCCCATGGAGTTGTTGCCCGGGCCGAATGATCATCCAATCACCTTATGCGCGTTACCCCGCTGGCACGAAGAGGGATATCGTAAGGTCTTCGGTATGGCTGCACCGCCTGTGGTTATGCGTGGCCGTGTCAGGAATCTGACCGTTTACTCAGATGTCGGACAAAATGCATTCCGGGCAGCGAGGTATCAGGAGCTGCGGGCGCGGGCGCGTCGGTTTGTGTGTGCTGATGGACCTCTTCCGGACCGACGGGGCGTTTATATCCTGCGTGGGCGCGGTGGCGAGCGTCGTGAATTGATTAATGAGGCTGAAATTGCCCAAGAACTGAAGGCCGAGGGCTTCGTGATCATCGACCCTGACAAAATGGATGGGGAGGAAATTACCCGACTGTCTATGGGGGCTCGTGTCGTTGCTGGTGTCGAAGGCAGCCATATCGCCCACGCGCTTTTTTCCGTTGCCGATGGTGGTGCCTTTTTGATCATACAGCCACCAGATCGTTTTTCGATGGTATATAAAGAGTTTACTGACAGGATGGGCTTGTCTTACGCTTTCCTTGTCGGAGACCCGGTCGACAACGGATTTCAAGTTGAACCGGATAGTTTGAAACGCTTATTGGAAAGGCTTTGAAGCAGATTCCTCGAGATGCACGTACAATTGAAGAGCGGCTAAATTATAGCATTACCCTCAAGGGAATTGGGATGGAAAAGGCTGAAAAAAAAGCCCGAAAATTCACCACGCCACACTTAGCTGTGAAATTCGTTGAGGCGAAGAATCCGGACATGCCCTTGGTCGCCGGCTTGTTGGAAACCTGCTCGGCCATGAACCAATGGGCCAACTTTGGACCTCTTTATGACCAGTTGGTCGCCGATTACTCCACGCATATGTCGCTGGGTTCTGAACTGACGCTGACGCCGTGTGCCAATGCTGGGATCGCGCTGGAGATGGCTGCACGAGCCCTGGCGGCTGACACAGGGGTGCCGAAACTGAGGTGGGTTGGGTCTGCCTTCAGCTTCAAGAACCTCGGGCGAGGATATTTCTCGGACATGTCTTTCGTCGATTGCGACGAACAGGGCGTCATGGACCTCAACGATATCCTGACGCTGGAGGCCGACAGCTATGATGGCATTATCGTTACCAACCCTTTTGGTCTGGTACGAGATTTTGACCGGTTCATCGCTTTTGCCAAGCAAACTGGCAAGCAGCTCATCATAGACAACGCTGCAGGGATGGCGCGCAACATTCCGCCTTGGCCGTGGCAGGTTTTCAGCCTGCACCACACGAAACCCTATGGATTGGGTGAAGGGGGGATGGTGCTATCGCCAGCTTCGGCGGCCCAGTTTCTGCGCCTGCTGATCAACTACGACCGGATACCAGAGGCGCCAGAATACTGGCTAAACAATGGCAAAATCTCTGACATCTCATGTGCGTTTCTGATTGCGCGGCTTGCAAACGTCGCTAAGTGGAAACCCGGTTATCTCGAACAGCGTACCCGCATTGCCGCCCTCTTCACGGACGCGGGCGCCGCATCGCTTTTGCCAACGGATGGAGCCCCGGTCACCAACAGCATACCCGTATTGTTGCCACGTCCGATTGATCATGCACGTCTTGCCACCCTGAAGCTTGGTGTGGATATTGCCCGGCAGTACCCGCCGCTTGCACCGCTGCCACAGGTCGGTGCCATTTACGAGCGGCTGATCAATTTCCCGACCCATCCCGATTTGAGCATTCTGACGGATGCAGAGATTTCAAAGGATATCGAACTTTTGCTCGAGCATTGACATATGGCCTATTCTTCACGTTCGGATCATGGACTGACGGCGCTGGTGGCGCTTCTGATCACCATGCTAGGTGCCGCTCTGGCATATTGGGTTCTGATGCCGACGGTTGGCATTGACGATGCCAACATCACGCAGGTTTATGGTCGCAACCTCGCGGCGGGGCATGGCTATGTCTACAATATCGGCGGCGAGCGGGTCGAAGGCTCAACCTCGCTTATCTGGACTCTGATCAACGCTGTGGCCTTCTGGATCTCAAGCACGCCTGAAATAGGCCTGGCAGCGCTTAGCGCCGTGTTTGCCTGGGTTACACTCTTTAGCGCCATGCGGATCACCCGGGAGTTGACAGCTGAAAGTGGGCCGATCCCCGCGCTTCTGACCGGGGCGGCCTTTCTGGCCTTCCCGGCGTTTTTCGGCTGGATGATCTGGTCGCTGATGGATGTCACGCTGTGGGTCATGGTGATCGCAGTGATGGTTTGGCTCTTATGCCGGATCGACAGGGCAGGGCCGCGCGGTAATCTAGTTTTGGGGGTAGCGGTGCTGGCCGCGCTGTTGCCTGTGACGCGACCTGAAGGGATCGCACTGACCATGGCGCTTGCGGGGTTTTACGTATTGCGCTGGCTACTTTTTGCTGTGCCAGGTCTGTTGACCGGGCTTGTGATCGGATTGGCAGGCGCGGGGAGTTTTGCCGCCGCCACAGCGTGGCGGCTGAGTTATTTTGGTTATCCGGTTCCCAACACCTTCTATGCCAAAACCTCGACTGATCTTCTGGCGCAAGCTGAACTCGGCGCGCGCTATGTGTTGTCTTACTTACACGAACCGCAGAATGTCTTGTTGTTCGTCAGTTTCTGTCTGTCTGGTGCGATGGTGCTGTCACGTGGGGGCTGGGCGCAAAGGGGGGCCTTCTGGCTTTCGGTCTATCTGATCGTAGGCGGTGTAATGGTCTATACCGTACTTGGCGGAGACCACTTCGGATCACATCGGCAGTTTCTGTATTTTCTGCCGCTGGCTTTGCCCATCATTGTGGCTGGGTTGGCGAGCTGGGTCCCCAAAGATCGGCCGCGGTGGCAGATTTCAACCTTGCTGATTGTACCATTCGTCGTGACTGCCTTGGTGGCTGGAGCCCGTTTTGTGCAAACAAAAGGCAGTATGATCATAGAATTTGCGATCGCGGATGCGGGACGTGTGCTTGGAGACAAGCTGAACGCACTTCCGGGCACACCTTCCATAGGTGTGTTCGCCGCTGGTGCCATTCGCATGACCTACGATCACGAAGTCCTGGATTTACTCGGATTGAACTGGACGAAAATGGCCCATGCGCCCGATGATGGTTACCGATCAGACGTGCCCAATCAGCATGGGTTCAACAGCAACGTGTTTTGGGAGAGTCCGCCAGATGTGTTGCCGATTTTTCCATCCGACAGCACGTGCCCGTCCGAATGGGTGCCGCTTTCCGGGTATCTAGATGCGGCCTCTGATCAAATTTCCCAGACCGAAAGATTCCGTGCGACCTACGATCTTTTTTGCGACGCTGGAGTGTCGTTTTATGCCGCGCGCGACTATGTCACCCAAAGTTGGGAAGGAGATGAAACAGGTGCTTTTCGGAAGATCCTGCCTAACCATTTAGAGGGTTCTCTGCCAGTAGCCGAATAACTGGATGGGATGTCCAACACTTGAGAATTAGCCTTTAAGAAGAAAAGTGAGGTTTCTTCATCTTTTGCTCAACAATGGGTAATTTTACGGGAAATGGGGTGGGTTTCTCGATTGAGCGTTTGGTAACCCAATCGTACACGTCGCTTATCTGTTGTGCCTTGGCTTGCCAGGTAAAGTGGTTTCTCACGTATTCTCTAATAACGTCTGATACTTCCACTAGTTCATCCAATTTGTTTAAAATGCTCTCCAACTCATCTCGAAACCGCTCGATTATCTCGTCGCGAGATCCTATCTGGACCTTGTAGCCCGTGCCAGAAATTACCAGTTCGCCCGGTCCAGCATAGTCTACTATAACTGGCACAAGTCCCATTGCCATTGCTTCCAATACCACACCTCCGCCAAATTCGCGGATGCTTGGAAAAGTTAATAACTGGCATTTGCTCGCGGTTTCTTGGACATCCTTGTGTTCAACCCAGCCATGAAAAAATACTGAACCTGTAACTCCAAGGTTTTGAGTGGTCGCTATCAAATCAGGCATCATCGGGCCATCACCGATGATATCTAGTGTCATTCGTCCGTCAGCAAGAAATGGGGCAGCGGCCTCTATTAACATGTCAGGGCCTTTGTACGGTACGAGGCGCCCAATGAAGCATGCGCGCAAAGGTAAATTGCCAGAATGAGAAGCGACTTGGTTAAAGCGCGTCATATCGACAGCGTTTTCAGGAATATAAATGCACTTTGTTTGAAATTGTTTTGGGATCTCGCTTTCAGTGTATCTTGATCCCGTCAAAATAGCACTTGCCGAAGCCAATGTTGCAGTTCTTCCGGGCAGGAGTTTATAGGCTCCTCGCACATAAGATAGCCACTCACGTTCTCGTCTTCGCTCTGCATCAAATCCGTCAGGCCAAGGCACGCCCCCGTTCAGTGGCCCTAGCACAAATGGGACGCCTGCCCTTAAACATCGTTTTGCCAAAGAACTTGGGGCGGTTGGTGAAAGGGGTGTAATACGATGGACAATGTCATAGTATCCTTCCCGAATGCGGCTGCCGAACTTTCTCCAGACGAGTTTTTCGAAATAGGGATAAGCGATGGCACTAATCGCCGCCTCGGTGGTCCATCCCTTTCCCTCTCCCATGCGCAAAACACTGGCGATTTTCCACATGGGCCGTGCTAGTGCCTCGGAATCTAATGCGGTGAAATCGGTGCCTTCTTGTAGCCCCGCCCGCGCTATTGCTTCGCGATTTCGTATTTGCGTCACTAGGTGAACATCCGCAACTTCTCGTAGTGCGTTGTACAGCGACCATCCAACAAGGGGGACACTCACCCACTCAGGGTTTGCGGCTTCAGCAATAACCAGCACTCGCAGTTTCTTAGTACTCATGTTACTTAGTCTTTCTTTGCATATTGGCTGAGTGTCTGGATTTCAAAGAAGCTGTTTTGATCTGATCAGCCCCACTTTAGTGGTCCAATTTGATTGTTAGTGCACGACTGGCGTTTGGTCCATCTGGATGATGGATGCTGAGACCGGAGGGCGGTAGCCCAGAGCACTGTGTGGTCGTTTCGTGTTGTAATGTTTCTTCTATTACTCGATCAGGAATATTATCGGTAACATACCGTCTAGGCCAGATAACGGTCGATCAAGACTTCAACGCCACGGAGGACTGAAAAAGATTCTGCAGCATCTGCCAAGAGATAGAGAAGAGTTGCGCCCGTTACGTTCTCGTCAAATCTAGACAAAAATGGTCCGCTCAGACCGCTTGAGAAATACAGTTGCTAACCTGCGTCTGACATCAGACAATAACGCAACAAAACTGCCCCAAAGCGACTTTCTGTATCCATTTTGCAGACAGTCTATCGTTGAGTTAAACAGATTTCACGCGTCTTATGGTCGCGCAAACCAAGGCATTTTCTGGAGAGTTCCTTTAGCTTATGAAAAATGTGTCTCATTCTGTTGGGATAAAAATCCTCACAAAATTTGTATAGTGTTTAAAATGCCAGATTTGTTTGGCAACATTGTTCGCACTGCATAAGATCAATGCGGTTCAGTCATAGGTGTATTTAAGTGAGTAGTTCCGTTCGGGAAAACGATATTGCCATTGTTGGCATGGCCGCGCATTTGCCTGGGGCGGCCTCGGTTGAAGAGTATTGGCACAACCTGCGGGACGGCATTGAATCCATCCGCCATCTTAGCGAAGACGATCTACGCGCAGCGGGTGAAGCTCCGCATTTGCTAAACCGACCGGATTATGTGCCTTTTGCCGCCCCTCTGGAGGGGTTTGAGGGTTTTGATGCCGAGTTTTTTGGCCTCTCCCCCAAGGAAGCTGCCATCATGGATCCGCAGCATCGCCAATTCCTTGAGGTGTCTTGGGAAGCTCTGGAAAATGCCGGCCATACACCCGAGAGCTTTTCAGGTCCGATTGGAGTCTTCGCCGGTTGTGGTATGGGCAGCTATTTTTATTTCAACATCTGCTCGAATGCTGACCTTGTGGACGACGTGGGCATGTTCCTGTTGCGTCATACCGGCAATGACAAGGATTTCCTCTCGACGCGGCTGAGCCATATTCTTGATCTCAAAGGCCCCAGCGTGAATGTGCAAACGGCCTGTTCAACCTCACTGGTGGCAACACATTATGCTACGCAAGCGCTGTTGACCGGTGAGTGTGATATGGCGATTGCCGGGGGTGTCACCATCGAGCTGCCGCAAAATCGCGGCTATATCTACAAAGAAGGTGAGGTCCTGTCGCCGGATGGTCATTGCCATGCCTTTGATCATCGGGCGCAGGGGACGGTTTTTGGATCGGGGGCGGGGGCCGTTATCCTTCGCCGCTTGTCAGATGCAATTGCCGATGGCGATCACATCTGGGGTGTGATCAGGGGCACGGCGATCAACAATGATGGTGCTGACAAGGCCGGGTATCTGGCTCCTTCCGTCGAAGGACAGGCCGCCGCCATATCGGAAGCCCATGTCATGGCCGATGTTACGGCAGATACGCTCGACTATGTGGAATGCCACGGCACTGGTACATATCTTGGTGACCCGATCGAGGTGGCTGCGCTGACACAGGCCTTTTCTGACACCACCGATGAGACGGGTTTTTGCAAGCTTGGATCGGTGAAAACCAATATTGGCCATCTGGATACAGCCGCCGGTGTGGCGAGTCTGATCAAGGCATCCTTGGCCCTGTATCATCAGGAAATCCCACCAAGCCTGGGCTATGAAAAACCCAATCCGGCGATCGATTTCGAAGACAGCCCGTTTCGCGTCAATGATCAGTTGACCCCATGGGCATCTCACAAAGGGCCACGACGCGCCGGAGTGAACTCGCTGGGTGTTGGAGGTACCAATGCTCATGTGGTGCTGGAGGAAGCACCCGCACGGGCCGCATCTGAGTCATCAGATTGGCCGTTCCAGTTGTTAACTATTTCTGCGCACAGCAAAAAGGCGCTTGAGGGCAATTCAGCTGCACTGGCCGCACATTTGCGGCGGCATCAGGATGAAGATCTGGCTGATATTGCATGGACCCTCAAAGAAGGCCGCCAGGGATTTGAAAAACGCCGTGTGATTGCTGCTGAAAGCCACGAGGAAGCCGCGGCGCTTCTGGAAGGCGGCGACCCTCGCCGGGTCTTTACGCATTCCGTCATCTCCGACAATCCCGATCATGTCTTCATGTTCCCCGGGGGCGGCGCACAATATGCCGGCATGGCGCGCGATCTCTATGAAACAGAGCCTGTTTTTGCCGATTGGATGGATCGCGGATTGGAGATTTTGCAGCCCAAGATCGATTATGACATCCGTTCATTGTGGCTGCCGGAACCCGGACAGGAAGCCGAGGCCGACGCGCGCCTGACCACGCCGTCGGTGCAATTACCGCTGATCATGATCACGGAATATGCGCTGGCGCAGCTCTGGATCAGTTGGGGTGTGGAACCAGCCGCGCTTGTCGGTCATTCCATGGGGGAAAACACCGCTGCTTGTGTGGCCGGTGTCATGTCCTTTGAAGACTGCATCGGCCTTGTACATCTGCGCGGCCAGCTTTTTGATACTGTGCCCGCAGGTGGCATGCTGAGCGTACCGCTGCCTGCAGATGAGTTGCGCCCGCTGCTGGGGGATGATCTGGATTTGGGCGCGGTGAACGCTCCGGGTTTGAGTATTGCAACCGGGCCTCAGGCCGCGCTTGACGCGCTTGCAGACCGATTGCAGGCGCAGGACATCGACTGTCAACGTATCCAGATCGACATCGCCGCCCATTCCCGCATGTTAGAGCCGATCCTGCAGGATTTCGGGGACTACCTGCGCAGTATCACCCTGAACGCTCCGCAAATTCCTTTTCCGTCGAACCGGAGCGGCACCTGGATCACAACCGAGGAAGCAACTGATCCAGAATACTGGGTTGGGCATCTCAGAAACACTGTTCATTTCGCAGATTGCATCACCACACTGGCAGAAAACCCCGAACGGATTTTCATCGAGGTTGGTCCGGGCAAAGCGCTGGCCTCGTTAACGGGTCAGCATGACAAGGTTGACGCCAACCAAGTTATCGGCAGCTTGCGCCATCCAAAGGATGACATCGCTGATGACGCATATTTCCTGGCGATGCTGGGTCGGGTCTGGGCGTTGGGCGGAGATTTTGACTGGGGCCAGTATTGGGGCGAGGCGCGCCGCAATCGCGTCGTGTTGCCCAGCTACGCCTTCCAACGCGCGCCTTATTTCATTGAGCCGGGCAAAGCCCAGTCAGATGCTGAAACTCAATGGTTGATGCGCAGCGATGATCCCGCTGGCTGGGGGTATCGTGTCAGCTGGACCCCTACCTATGCTGCTTGCGATATCGACGTGGCGCAGGGCCTGGAAGATGTGCCACCAGAAAGCTGGCTTGTCTTTGAAGATGAAGCGGGGCTGTGTCGTCAATTGGCTGAGCGCCTGCGTGGTGCTGGCCATGCCGTCATCACGGTGGTTCCTGGCGACGGTTTTGCGCGCATCCATGAAGATCACTACTGTCTTGCCCCGGAGCGGGGGCGCGAAGGCTATGACATGCTGCTCAGGGATTTGTCGGATCAGAGCCGCCTGCCCACACGTATCGTGCATGGCTGGTCCCTGACAGACCGTGAAAGTTTCCGCCCTGGCAGCAGTTTCTTCCATCGCAATCTGGAGCAAGGCTTTTACAGTCTCTTTTTCCTGGCGCAGGCGATTGGCGAAGAAGACCTACCAATGCCGCTGCACATGCATGTGCTGAGCTCGGGCGCATTACAGGTTCGGGATGAAGATTTACCGCACCCGGAAAAAGCCACGCTGACAGGTCCTACGCGGGTGATCCCGCGCGAGTTTCCCGGCCTGACATGTGCCCTGCTCGATATCGATCTGCCTCAAGCCGAAGGCAAACGCCGCCGCCCGGCGCTGCCCGGCGACATGGTGGGTCAGGTGCTTGAGGATCTGCTGGCAGAACCTGCCACGCTGACGGCGGCCATTCGCGGCGGCAAACGCTATGTACAGGGGTACCGGTCGCAGCCTCTGCCTGAGCCTGACATTGCAGATTTACCTCTGCGCAACGGGGGCACTTATCTGATCACCGGTGGGTTCGGAGGTATTGGGCTCACATTGTCCGAAGCTCTGATCCGCAAAACCGGAGCCAACATCGTTCTTATGGCCCGTAGCCCTCTGCCTGCGCGTGACAGCTGGGAACAAATACTGCATCAGAATGCTCCGCAGGACCGAACCGTCCGGAACATCCGCGCCATCCAGACACTTGAAGCCGCTGGCGGGAAGGTCCTGCCGATTGCTGGGGACGTCAGCAATGTCGAAGACATGCAGCGCATCATTGCGCGCAGCGCGCAAGAGTTCGGAGAAATCCATGGTGTCATTCATGCCGCTGGCTTGATCGATGACGCGCCCATTATGACCAAGTCCATGATGGAGATTGAAGACATCTTTACCCCCAAGATTCACGGCACACAGGTGCTTGATCAGGTATTTCCTGACGGGGCGCTTGACTGGCTGGTTTTGTTTTCCTCGACCTCGACGGCAACCGCGCCCATTGGGCAGATAGATTATGTGGCCGCAAATGAGTATCTCAACGCCTATGCGCGCGCGCGCTCGGAAGACCAAACACAGGTGTTGGCTGTAAACTGGGGCATCTGGTCCGATGTGGGCATGGCCGCGGACGCCATGGAAACGCGTATCGGGCCCGAAGAAGCGCCGGTTGAACCGATTGACCAACCCATGTTGGACAACGCCACTTTTGACCGGTCCGGAAATCGGGTTTTTACCGCAGAGTATGAAGTGGCGGAGCGCTGGTTCCTTGATGATCACCGTACCAAGGCGGGTCAGGCGCTGGTGCCGGGCACAGGCTATCTGGAGCTTGCCTCCGAAGCCCTGCGCGCCCAAGGCGAAACCGGCCCGTTCGAAATTCGCGACCTTTATTTTCTGCGTCCGCTGGCTGTTGACGATGATGCCGGGCAACAAGTGCAACTGCGCCTGCCACGCAGCGATATGGGCTATGATCTGGTGATACAGAGCGCACCTGAAGGGGGATCGAGCTTTGAGATGAACGCGCAGGCCAGCCTGTCGCTCTTGCCGCTGGAAAACCCAGAACCTCTTGATATTGCTGCTATCATCGCCCGATGCGCTCCGCAGTACAAAGCCGAAGAAAATGCGCGCCTGACAGCTGCACAAGAAGCACATTTGAAGTTCGGCCCACGCTGGCAGGTTCTGACCCAAACAGCACTTGGAGCCGAGGAAGGGATCGCCCATCTCAGCCTGCGTGGAAGCCTAACTGACGATCTGACCGCAGGCTATGATCTGCACCCCGGCTTGATGGATTTGGCGACGGGATGGGCGATGGAGTTGATCGAAGGCTATCAACCTACCCATCTGTGGGTGCCCGTTTCGTATCGCTCGGTGAAAGTGCACCACCCGCTTGGGCCACAAATCGTGAGCTGGGTGCGCAGCGCTGGTGACAATCAGGCTGACGGCGAAACGGCCAGTTTCGATGTCATAATTGCCCTGCCTGATGGCAGTGTCTGTGTCGAAGTCGAAGGCTTCACCATTCGGCGAATAGAATCCGTTGCCGACTTTGCCCATAGTGAAGCACCAAACACCGCGAGTACGGGTGATGTGGAACTTGCACAACCTCTGTCGCCTGCCGAAGAGCGCCTGCGTCATAACTTGTCGCAAGGTATTTCCTCGACAGAAGGCGCTGACCTCTTCTTCCGCGCACTAAGGTTGAACCAATCGCAGGTCATTCTCTCATCATTGGACCTGAACGGACTGATTGAACAGGCCGCAGAGACGGGCGCGTCCACCGGTGACAGCGAGCAGAAATTCCAGCGCCCAGACCTCGACGGGGAATATGTGGCGCCGGACAATGATATTGAACGTCGATTGGCCGGGTTCTGGCAGGAGCTGCTGGGGGTTGATCAGATCGGGGTCGAGGACAGTTTCTTCGACCTTGGAGGGCATTCCCTGATCGCCGTCCGGCTTTTTGCGCAGATTCGGAAAACCTACAATGTGGACTTCCCTATTTCAGTGCTGTTCGAGGCGCCTACTATTCGCAAATGTGCCGAATTGATCGCCGCACGTGGTGTCCCCACCGAGGGCACTGCGGAAGTGACCCCAGCAAATGCACCAGTCGCACCTACACGTCGCTTTACGCATCTGGTGCCGATGCATTCGGGCGAAGGTGGATCGAAGACACCCTTCTTCTTGGTGGCGGGCATGTTTGGCAATGTGCTCAACTTGCGCCATCTGGCCCATCTGATCGGATCCGACCGACCCTTCTATGGACTGCAGGCTCGCGGCCTTTACGGCGACGAGGAGCCCCACCGTGATCTGTGCGAAGCGGCATGTGATTATATCGCCGAAATGCGTCAGGTTCAGCCACATGGCCCCTATATGTTGGGTGGGTTTTCCGGCGGTGGTATTACCGCTTACGAGATTGCCCGCCAGTTAACGGAAGCAGGTGAGGAAGTTCTGGCGTTGATCATGCTGGATACACCTTTGCCGGTCCCCCGGGCGTTGAGTACGCGGGATCGAGCGGTGATCCAGTGGCTTGAGCTGAAGAAGAAGGGGTTATCTTACCCGATAACTTGGCTAAAAAACCGTATCGCCTGGGAGGTCGAGAAACGACAGCGTCGTCTTGAAGACGATACCACGACAGCAGGTCAAAATTTCCACGATACCGCCATTGAAGCTGCGTTTTTGGAAAGTATCGCCAATTACCCGCTCAAACCTTGGGATGGGCCGCTGACTCTGTTCCGCCCGCCACTTGTTGGTAAATGGCAGGTCGCGCCAGACCGTCTGGTCAATGACGATCGCGACTACCTGAGCCCTGATAATGACTGGACCGAATGGGCTCCTAAACTTGAGATACATGAAGTCCCCGGAGATCATGACTCCATGGTGTTGGAGCCCAATGTACGAGTACTCGCGGCTCGGATGCGGCGCAGTCTGGAAGCCGCAGACAAATCCGCACTCTCTACCCCTCTTCGACAACTCCGGCAGGAGGCGGCTGAATAACAATGCCCGGTTCTGCCGTCCTTACCATTATTCTGAATTATAAGACTGCCGAGATGAGCCTGCGCTCAGCCGAAGCAGCCCTCAAGGCAATGGAAGGTGTCGAAGGCGAAATCATCCTTGTCGACAATAATTCACAAGACGGGTCATTTGAGCGGATGTGTGCACATGCCGCCTCGCAAGGTTGGAATAAAAACAACAGGGTCAGAGTACTGCAATCCGAGCACAATGGTGGTTATGGAGCAGGCAACAACGTTGGTATTCGCGCCAAGCTCAGCAATGGGCATGCACCTGATTACATTTATGTGCTGAACTCTGACGCTTTTCCCGAAAAAGAGGCCATCCGTATCCTGCGTGATCATCTCGATACCAACCCACAAACTGGTTTTGCCGGCAGCTATATTCACGGCGAAGATGATGATCCGCATCTGACCAGTTTCCGCTTTCCGTCGATCGCCAGTGAATTTGAAAGCGCAATCCGCTTTGGGCCGGTTAGCCGGATTCTGGCGCATCGTGTTGTTCCAATTCCAATCCCCGATCACAGTCGCCCAGTCGATTGGCTGGCTGGGGCAAGTCTGATGATGCGTCAAAGCCTCCTTGATGAAATTGGTTTGTTTGACGAGACCTTCTTTCTGTATTTCGAAGAAACAGATTTATGCCGCCGCGCTGCAAAAGCCGGGTATCAGACATACTATTTGCGAGACAGTCGCGTCATGCATATCGGTTCGGTATCGACTGGCATGAAGTCCTGGAGCCGAGTGCCAACGTATTGGTTCGACTCGCGTCTATACTATTTCACTAAAAACCACGGTGCTCTTTATGCGGTTGGGGCGACCCTTGCTCATCTGAGCGGCGGTTTTCTGCATTGGCTACGTTGTCTGATTACCCGCAGGAAACGCGACGTACCGCCTTTCTTTCTAACGACTTTAGCTTGGCACGATTTAAAGGCTGGCCTGTACGCTTGCCTGCCCAATAATAGGCGAGAACATCGGCCTGATCCTATTCCTGGAGAGTAACATATGCCCTTTTCAACCCTGTTGATCGGCCATGAATCCTTACTTGTGCAATGCGGAACAATGCTGCTTGAGGCCGGTCACAATATTCGAGGTGTTGTAACCCGAAATCCGGATGTGCGGAATTGGGCTGAAGGCCAGTCGCTGACGGTTCACGCGCCGGGTGCGGACCTCGCTGACCGGGTCGCTGATACCGAGTTTGACTGGCTGCTCAGTATCGCCAATCTTGATCTTCTGCCGCAGACGCTTCTGGATCAGGCCCGCAAAGGGGCGGTCAATTTCCATGATGGTCCCTTGCCTCGCTATGCCGGGCTGAACGCGCCGGTCTGGGCGCTTTTGAATGGAGAAGTTCGGCACGGCATCAGCTGGCACTTGATCACATGCGAAGTGGATAAAGGCGACATTATCACCCAGCGTCATGTGGATATCGGCGTAAACGACACGGCATTGACGCTCAACACCAAATGCTATGGCGCTGCGATGGACAGTTTTCCCGATGTCATCGCAGCGCTTGAGGCGGGCGTTCCCAACCCACACTTTCAGGACCTGAGCCAGCGCAGTTATTTTGCCCGTGACGCGCGCCCCGGGGCCGGAGCACAGATTGATTTCACCGCCCCGGCCACACAGATTGCCACACTGGTACGTGCCCTTGATCATGGAGACTACTGGAACCCGCTGACCTGTCCCAAGCTGGACACCGGAGAACAGATCTATCTGGTTGGCCAGGCCGAGGTTCAATCATCGGAACCGGCCGCACCGGGTACAATTCTGGCCCGCGATGCGGAAAGCTTGACTATCGCCACCGGACAGGACGCCATCAGATTAAGCCAGTTTAGAGACTGTTTTGGCGAAGGGATCACGGCGGCAGACATCGCCCCGGATTGCAATGTGCTCCCCTTGTTCAGTGCCGCAGACCGGGCCGAGCTTACCGCCACACTCACCCCCACTGCCAAAGCAGATATTCACTGGCGGAAACCATTGGAAACACTGAAACATTCCGATCTGCCACTGATTGAGCGGAATGCGCCCGCATCCGCGGTGATTACACATATCGTAAATGGAAGCGCCACATTCGAGAAAGCCGCCACTGCGCTGGCCGCGCTTTTCCTGCGCCAAGGGGGAGGTGATACTCTGAATCTGGCTCTATCTCTGACCGAAACGGCCTCAGACTATATCAGCGACTGGGTGCCAGTCACCGTGTCATCGGGTAATACCATGGTAGAGCTTCAAGCCGGGCTGACACAGGACATCACTGCGGCCCGGGCACGTGGCGGGTTTTCCATTGACCTGCCCGCGCGTCTGTCCCGGTCCAGAGATGATCATTTTGCTATGCCGCAGCTTGGCTTGACGGATACAAACGCAGAGCTGATCCCCGGCACCAGCCTGACCCTGTCGCTTGTAGAGGGTCAGATTCAGCTCTGTGCCGACAGTGGCCATATCAGCGCCGAGGCGCTGGCCCTGATCGCCGCCCGGCTTGAGGCCATCATGGCACAGTTGGATACCCCAGAGACGGTTGGAAAACCCATCCGCGATCTATCCCTGATGTCTGAAGCCGAGCGGGTGAAAATCCTGACGGAATGGAATGCGACCGACACGGACTATGATCACACGACCTGCATTCACCAGCACTTTGAAACCCAAGTCGCCCGGACGCCCGACGCCACTGCGCTGGCTTTCGAAGATCAAAGCTTTAGCTACGATGCCTTGAACCGTGCGGCCAACCGGGTTGCGCATGTTCTGCAGGATATGGGGGTTGGTCCCGGCACTTTGGTCGGGTTGCATGTCAAACGCTCGCCGCAGCTTGTGATCGCAGCTCTGGGTATTCTCAAAGCTGGCGGTGCCTATGTGCCGATGGACCCTTCTTACCCGGCGGATCGCACTGCGCTGTATCTTCAGGATAGCGCCGCACCCGTTGTCATCACCGAGACCGATCTCGCCCGGAACTTGCCGGAATCCGGGGCGCAGCTACTGTCAATCGATGCGGATTCGCGCCTGTCTGCTGCGGCTGACAGCAACCCCGACAGCACCGTGACGGCAGATGATCTGGCCTATGTGATCTATACGTCAGGTTCGACCGGACGACCCAAGGGCGTGATGATCGAACACCGCAATGTATCGAACTTCTTCACCGGCATGGATGGGCGTATTTCACATGACCCGGCAGGTGTCTGGATGGCAGTCACCAGCTTGTCCTTCGATATTTCCGTGCTGGAGTTGTTCTGGACACTGGCCCGCGGTTTCAAGGTTGTTCTGAGCGATGATGATAACCGCGCCCTTGTGGCGGGCGACAGTACCCCTGCGCGCGGAAGCACCGGACGTGGCATGGACTTCAGCCTCTATTACTGGGGTAATGATGACGGCGTCGGGCGCGATAAATACAAATCCCTGCTAGAGGGGGCAAAATTCGCCGACAAGCACGGATTTTGCGCTGTCTGGACGCCCGAGCGTCACTTCCACGCCTTTGGCGGTCCCTATCCGAACCCATCAGTCACTGGCGCAGCCGTCGCAGCCGTCACCGAGAACCTATCGGTCCGCGCGGGCTCCTGTGTCGCCCCCCTGCACCATCCGGCCCGGATCGCCGAGGAATGGGCCATCATCGACAATCTGACCAACGGACGTGCGGCGCTGGCGATCGCTTCTGGCTGGCAACCTGATGATTTCGTTCTGCGCCCAGAAAACACCCCGCCGGACAACAAGCCAGCCATGCTGCAATCCATCGATATCCTGCGCAAACTCTGGAAGGGAGAGCCCGTCGAGTTTCCAAAGAAGTCCGGAGAAATGCACGCTGTTGTCACTCAGCCCCGGCCGGTTTCGAAGACGCTTCCAGTATGGGTCACCACAGCAGGCAACCCGGCAACCTGGAAAGAGGCTGGCGCCATCGGCGCAAATGTCCTGACCCACCTTCTGGGACAAAGCGTCGATGAAGTCGCTGACAAAATCGGTCTCTACCACAGCGCATTGCGCGAAGCAGGCCATGACCCGAAGGACCACACAGTCACCCTGATGTTGCATACATTCGTCGGAGCGGATCGTGAAGAGGTACGCGAAGTGGCGCGCGAACCGATGAAGGATTACCTGCGCTCCGCTGCAGGATTGATCAAACAATATGCCTGGGCCTTCCCCGCCTTCAAGAAACCCGAGGGCGTCAGCAATGCGTTCGAACTGGACCTGGGCTCGCTTGAAGAAGAAGAACTTGAGGGCATTCTTGATTTCGCCTTCCTGCGGTATTTCGAAGACTCGGGTCTTTTTGGCACGGTCGAAGACTGCTTGGCGCGCGTCGAAGAGCTCAAGCGCATTGGCGTGGATGAGATTGCCTGTCTGATCGACTATGGCGTCCCGGTGGATCAGGTGCTTGAGGGGCTTAAACCTCTGGCCGAAGTTCTGCGCCTGTCCAATCAGGATACAGAACCGGCCGAGGATGATTTCTCGATCGCAGCGCAAATTCATCGCCACAAGGTTACGCATATGCAGTGTACCCCCAGCATGGCGCAGATGCTGGTTATGAATGACGAGGCCCGTCAGGCGATGGCGCGCCTCAAGCACATGATGATCGGGGGCGAGGCGCTACCCGGCTCACTGGTTTCGGAATTGGCCGAGATCACCTCGGCACATGTTGAGAACATGTATGGGCCGACCGAAACCACCATCTGGTCGACGACTGAAACTGCAACTCCGGTGTTGGGTACGGTCAACATCGGTCGACCGATTGCCAATACTCAGGTTTATGTTCTGGACGAAGATCAAAACCCACTACCCACTGGTGTCGCGGGTGAGCTTTACATTGGCGGGGCTGGCGTTGCCCGTGGGTACTGGCAGCGTGAAGACTTAACGGCCGAGCGTTTTGTGCCTGACCCATTCAACAACCAACCCGGTGCTCGGATGTACCGGACAGGAGATCTGGCGCGCTGGCGTCCGGATGGGCGACTCGATTTCCTGGGGCGGGCGGACCATCAGGTCAAGCTGCGCGGATACAGGATTGAATTGGGAGAGATCGAAAGTGTTCTGGATGCCCAATCAGGCATTCGCCAGTCCGTTGTTATGGCCCGCGAAGACACTCCGGGCCTGACCCAGTTGGTCGGCTATCTGATCGCGGATGGCGACCTGAATGAACGGGCGCTGCGGGATACGCTGACCGGACAACTGCCCGAATTCATGATCCCCGCACATTTCGTTACGCTGGACAGCTTTCCACTGACGCCCAACAAGAAAATTGATCGTAAGGCGTTGCCAGCCCCTCGGCCCCGCAAGGCCGCTCCAACCACACAGACCCAGGTGGTGCAAACCACCGACCCCGCACCCGCAGCAGCATCGGGTGGAACGGCTGTTCGACAGGTTGCCGCGATATGGTCCCGGATTCTGGGCATTCAGGATATCGGCCCGCGCGACAATTTCTTTGACCTTGGCGGGCATTCACTACTGGCCGTACAGGCGCATCGGGAAATCAAGAAAGAGCTAAATGTTCCGGGTCTCAGCATCACGGATATTTTCCGGTTCCCAATGTTGGGTGTACTAGCTGCCAAGATCGAAGAAAAAACAGAGGGCGCGGCTGGAACCGGTTCAACTTCAGAAACCACCCCGACAACGGAAGGATCTGTCCAATCCGACAAGGCCGCAAAACGCAGCGACGCCATGTCGCGCCGACGGGAAATGCGCGCCCGACGTCAAAAGCAGGCGTGACAGAACTTGATCTGATCCGCGCTGAATTACGTGGCTTGGTCGACCCCGATGTTAGGAGCGGTGTCACCGATCCCAAGGCGCCCGAAGGCGCGTTATTTCCCAAAGAAGCCTCTGCTGTAGATCGTGCCGTCCCAAATAAAGCAGGTCGTGCGGCGGCCCATCAAACCACGGCAGAGATCGGCCACCATGAAAGCTCTGTCCTGATGGTCCCTGATCGCAGCTTAATCTGACCTGCGGGCTTAGTAGGCTCCATTACTCATTATGAGGGTACCTGCAAAGCTGTCGTCGCTAATGATCAGGTAGTTCGCAGTATCGATATCTAACCCAACACACCCCTTTGATCCTGATTTGGAAGAAGTAATTTGCACCGCTGCGGAGCGGGCTTGGCTTACAACTCAACCTCAGAAACAGTGTCCCTGCGTCTCTGCCTAATCCCCCATCGGCAGAGCCCTGAGCTATATTGCCAACACTGGGACGCCTGACCGTGTTCCTTGAAGATGGTCGCTTGGATCACTCGCACCCTGACCGCCATCGCAAACGGTCATAAGCAATCCGACATCAGCAGTCTGGTGTCCTGGGATTGCGCTGCAGACGTGTGATCGGCGCACCGCTTACTTGCAATCCATCCGCGTGGATAATGTAGAATGCGTTTTGGCACGGGACCATGCCTATATGTTCATAACGGTACCACCACATCTAGCGTTGTCGAAGGCCATGCAGCGGATCAAGGGGCGCTCATCCCGCCGTGTTCAGATGGCATTTCCGGACTTGCTCAAGCGCTAGTGGGGAAGGCGGTTCTGGGTTTGCTGGAACTTCACCACAACTTCGGAAAATATCACCGACGACTTCATCATACGTCATCAGGAGTTACAGTCCAAACGCGATGCTGCCGACGTCAGCCTGTATGTGGTTCACTTGTCCGAAAAATAGTGCGGATCAATATCCGGTACCACGCAACACAACACCGACTGTCGCGAATATAATGCCCAGATCAGTGCGTAAAGACAGTTGTCCAGCATACGAAGTGTCAAAATCGGCACGGCTGGCAAAGCTGCTGGCATTACGCTGAGATACCTGCCACAGGCCAGTCAGCCCGGGGCGCATAGAATAGTAAGCTTTACCCGGATATAAATTTTTTTGTTCCGGCATCATCGGGCGTGGACCAACAAGGCTCATTTCACCGGCCAGAACATTCCAGAGTTGCGGCAACTCATCCAATGATGCCTTACGCATCAATTGACCGATTTTTGTGACGCGCGGATCGTTTTTGAGCTTCTGGGTTTCGTCCCATTCACGCTTGGCAATTGGGTCTCGCGTCAGGTGATCTGCCAGCAAAACATGCGCATTGGGAACCATGCTGCGCAGTTTCCACATGGTGAATTCTTTGCCATCACGGCCAATACGCGTTTGTCCGTAGAATGGATTGCTTCCATCTCGCGCGACAAGCAATGCCAAAAACAACAGAGTCGGCAGGACGACCGGCAAGGCCAGAAGAATCAGAGCAATATCAAGGATGCGTTTAAAGAAGTTTGAGTAAACGCCCACCTGCGGAAAGCGATATACTCCATGTTCGACCTGAATAATAACAGGTTGCGATTCTCTCGGAATATCAGTGTATTGAACTGTCACTTTTTAACTCACAAACACATGAATCACGGTGGATTCATACTCGTTACAACACGCTTACCAGCACTCACATCGAACCGAGGCCGCAAAAAATCAATAAAGACCCCAATTATGGCGAAAATTCTGCCACGCCACAACGTTAACACATTTTAACTCGGGTCCACAAATAGTCATTGTCCACAAATCAAAAAATCTTACGGCGCTCCAACAATCCTAAGTTCCAGGCGCGATGAATGTTTCTGGTTTCGCTACTCTTATGGCCGTCTGGCGATTTTTGATGCTCGAGCGGAGACAAAAGGAGAGTTGAGAATATCGGCTACGATTCTCAATTGTTCCCAAGCCGCACGCAAACAAGTTTTTGGTTAATTGGATGATGTTTTCCGATAGTTCCGAAGCAGAGCGAAATGATTAAAGATCGACAACGATCCTCGGTGCTTCGACGCGTCATTGTAAGACGACCAATTCGTAGTCTTGTACTTTGTGGCCCCCCAGCTGCTCATGCGCTCCAGCCATCACGCTGGTTTCGCAAGATGTGTCACCTCAGGCCATTTGTGCAATAAAACCCGACAAAGCCTACTGGCTTGTAAAATGATCGTAAAAAAGCTAATTTCATTCAGTATAGTAGGATAATAATGTCGAAATGACATAACTCACGACTGGTACCTAGTTTTTTAGGGGGTAATGATTGAAATGTTTACAAAACAGATCGGGGCGGGATTCGCCGCCGCTATCGTTCTGTTGTGCGCAACGTCTGCGGGCGCAGCAACGATAAATTTCAACGTTGACCGCAGCTATACCAATGGCTCTAATAATTATACCAGTACGGATGGATCAGTAACCGTCGGCGTGGATGGTGTTCGGGTCAACAACTCAGGCACAATCATCAATACTTCTAATTTCTGGACTGCAAGCTGGGATGGGGCCAGCAATCGCAGTGGATTGGGCGTTTATGACTGCCGCTGGCAAAACCGGTGCTTGGACAATCATTTGATCGACGGGCGGGGCCCGGACGAATTCGCGCTGATTGATTTCGGCGACCTGACAGTTGAAGTGACATCGGTCACCTTCTCTTACTGGGACCGCCGCGATACGTTCGCATTCGGCACCTATGACAGCTCTGTGCTTCCGGCCACAGCCGTGATTTACGAAGAAAACTTAGGTGACGGAAACTCTAATCCTTACACACATTACTTTGGCGCAGGAGAGGTCACAGGCTCGCTCATCGGGTTCGGCGCTGACAGCTGGCGTGATAACTTCGCACTACAAAGCATCACGTTCAATGTGTTGTCTGCGGTGCCCTTGCCTACTGGTCTCGCACTGCTTTTGACAGGGTTATGTGGGCTCGGGTTTATGCATCGTCGCCGTCAATTCGCCTGACCAAAAGCGCAATATTCTGATTGAAAGCCAGCGCACTTCACAAGCTGGCTTTTGTGGTGCTTCAGAAGTATGTTCCACTTCCAAAGCCACATTTCATTTGACGGTCTGGACTGGTGCCATGGCGGCTTTATCGATACTCGGTCTGATCGTCGGAACAGTTCTGAAACTTGCCTCTCAACATAGTGTATGGAGCGCTGGAGCACGTTTATTCGACAATCTCACCCGCGGGTGGTTTGTGTTAGCGCTTCTGCTTGTAATGGCCGTCTTCCGCTTGGGGCTTTGCCGTCTTGGGGCGCTTGGGCGCACCCATCGACCATGTTCTCGCCCACAATGGAGCGCGAGTCGTGGCGCTGGAGGTCTTTTGCGAGCGTCATGAAGTATGGCGATGATAAAGGACGCAATCTTGCAGGACTTCAAGGCATGGCCTATACAATGATTGGGTTTAAATTACGGGAAACATTGCGATACTACAGGCATTTGCGGAATTACGCGATCGCGTCCAGCCCCCCATTTCTCTTAGTATAGGTTCTTTTGCCTCATTCTGTACCGGATACCAAGAATGCTCCGTTTGTCTGAGATACCACCTCGTGTCACTTTAATATGGAGGCTTGTTCTCGTGGCGTATTCAGGAGATTAACAGTATGGAACTGGACCAGTTGAAAGACCAGCACATACTTGCTGTCGATCTCGACGGCACGCTTCTGCGGTCTGACATGTTGTTTGAAAGTTTCTGGTCAGCGACCAGCCGGGACTGGCACGCGCCTCTGGGTGCTGCATTTGCGCTGGCTGGAGGGCGGGCGGCGCTCAAACGCAGTCTCGCGGGGCGGATGGACATAGATGTCACGACGCTGCCTTATGACCCGCAGGTCATCGATTATATCAATGCATGGCGGTCGGAGGGGGGAACAGTTTTTCTGGTCACGGCGTCCGACGAGACGATTGCCCAAGAGATTGCCCAGCATCTTGATATTTTTGATGGCGTCTACGGCTCGAACGGGGTCCGCAATCTCAAATCCAGTGAAAAAGCCGCCTTTTTGACCGACCAATTCGGGCGCGGTGGCTATGCCTATATGGGGGATGCGGAGGCGGATCTGCCGGTCTGGGAGAGCGCAAATAGGGCGGTCACGGTCAACCTACCTGCGCCCCTGCGCCAACGTGTTGACGGTTTGGGGTTGGAAGTTGAACATTTGTCCACCGCCCAACCCGGCCTGCGGGATTATCTCAAGGCGATCCGGGTGCATCAATGGCTGAAGAACCTTTTGGTCTTTCTGCCGATGTTGGCGGCCCACCAGCTCGACGCCGAGACCTTTCTGCAAAGCCTTCTGGCCTTCGTGGTCTTCTCTATCGTGGCCTCCAGCATCTATGTTCTCAATGACTTGCTCGACTTGCGCTCCGACCGGGCGCATCCCACGAAATGCAAGCGCCCCTTCGCGGCGGGCACAATCCCGATCGCTCATGCCACCTACCTGATCGCCACGTTGATGGGACTGGGCCTGATCCTGTCCCTGTTTCTCGGTGGAGCCTTCATTGGGATTATGCTGCTCTATGTCGTTGTCACTACGCTCTATTCGCTCTGGCTGAAACGCAAAGCGATCATGGATATCGGCACATTGGCTGCGCTCTATACCACGCGGATCATCGCAGGCGCCGTGGCAACGGGTATTACGCTGTCGATGTGGCTTCTGGCCTTCTCGATTTTCTTCTTCCTGTCGCTGGCCATCGTGAAACGGCAGGCGGAATTGATGGACAGTGCTGCGCGCGGCAAGCTCAAAGCTGCCGGGAGAGGCTATGTTGTCGATGACCTACCTGTTCTGGTCATGATGGCTGTAGCGTCCGGCTATGTGGCCGTCCTGGTTATGGCGCTCTACATCCAGTCGCCTTCGGTTTCGGAGCTTTACACAAACCCCAAATTTTTGGGCGCCATCTGCGGCATCCTGCTCTACTGGATCTCCCGGGTCATCCTGTTGGCGCATCGTGGCCAAATGCACGAGGACCCGGTCGTCTTTGCTGCACGAGATCGGCAAAGTCGGATCTGTGCTATATTGATCATCCTCGTCGCCGCTGGTGGGACGCTGTTGTGAGCATCATACGTATAGCGGTTCTCTATGCCTTGTTTGCCGTGATCGCGACAGTGATCAACCTCGGCGTCCAGAGGCTGGTTCTGTCGTGGAACAGTGACGCAACTGGCTTTGCGCTGGCGGTCTTTTGCGGCACGCTCGCGGGCCTCGTCGTCAAATATACCCTCGACAAACGCTGGATTTTTGCCGATTTCAGTACAGGTTTCAAAGCGCACGGCCAGAAATTTACGCTCTACACGATCATGGGAATTGTCACGACAGCGATCTTTTGGGGTACGGAAACAGCGTTTTGGCTGATCTGGGACACGGATATGATGCGTGAACTTGGCGCTGTGTTGGGGCTCTCGGTGGGTTATGTCGTCAAATATTTCCTCGATCGACGCTTTGTCTTTCAGAATACCCAAAAGGCGGCGGCGGTATGACAGAGCTTTCGGGCTGGGGCGGTTTTCCCAAACATTACGGGGTGGCAACAGAGCCTGTGAACGAGACTGCATTGGTCGAAGCTGTCACGGCTGGGGCGGTGATCGCGCGCGGCAATGGGCGGGCCTATGGTGACAGCGCGATTGGCTTGCGCAGCACGGTCAATATGCACAGGTTCAACCACATGCTCAGCTTTGACCGGCAAAGCGGAATTCTGGTGGCTGAGGCGGGCGTTCTGCTCAGTGATATCATCCCGGCGTTTTTGCCTCATGGATGGTTCCCCCCGGTCACGCCGGGGACGAAATTTGTCACCCTCGGAGGCATGATCGCAGCGGATGTTCATGGCAAAAACCATCACAAAGATGGCAGTTTCCGCAACTTCGTGGACTGGCTGGACGTGATGGATACCGAAGGCGTCGTGCATCGCTGCAGCCGCAATGAGAAACCCGAGCTGTTCGAGTGGACAATAGGTGGCATGGGGCTCACGGGTATTATCTTGCGCGCCGGAATCCGGTTGAGAGCGGTACCCTCTGCATGGATCCGGCAGACCGCGCAGGCCCTTCCCAATCTCGACGCCGTCATCACTGCTTTTGAAGCGGCACATGAGGCCACCTATTCGGTTGCCTGGATCGATTGCCTGCAATCTGGTGATGCCCTTGGGCGAGCCATTCTGATGCTGGGGGAGCATGCCATACCGGAAGAGTTGTCTGATGACGCGGCACGCTACCCGTTCGAAATCCCGAAAAAGATGCGGCGCAGCGTCCCCTTCGCGCCGCCCTTCAGCCCGTTAAACGGCCTCACGGTTCGGGCTTTTAACGCGCTTTATTACTGGAATGGATGCCGCAAATCCGGGACCAGCTTTCTCGATTATGACAGCTATTTCTACCCGCTCGATGCCATCCACGGCTGGAACAGGATCTATGGGAGACGCGGCTTCATGCAGTTCCAGTGCGTTCTGCCGCTGGAGACATCGCGCAAGGGACTTCACGCGCTGCTCAAGACTACCTCGCAGGAAAAAGCCGGTTCCTTTCTTGCCGTACTCAAACGGTTTGGGCCGCAGGATAGCGCCTTCTCCTTTCCCATGCTGGGTTATACACTGGCCCTCGACTTCCCCGCCACGCCTAAGATGATCGCGTTGATGTGCAAGCTGGACGAGATCACGTTGGAACATGGCGGGCGTTTTTATCTCGCCAAGGACAGCCGCATGAGCGCACAGACATTGCATGCCTCCGATCCCCGTACTGAGCAATTCCGGCAGATGCGAACGCAACTTGGTGCAGCGGAGGCATTTCAGTCACATCAATCACAAAGGCTGGATCTATGAGCAAAGGAACAGTCCTGCTTCTCGGCGCGCGCTCCGATATCGGTCGTGCAACAGCGCATCGCTTTGCCAAAGAAGGCTATGACATCCAACTTGCTGCACGCGATAGTACCGCGCTGGAAAAGACCCGGACGGATATGGCTTTGCGTCACAACGTGGAGGTAAGCCTACACGACTTTGACGTGCTGGACAGTGCCGCGCATACCGGGTTCGTCGACGCTCTGCCTGTCTTGCCGGACGTGGTGATCTGCGCCATCGGACTGATGGGGGATCAGATCGAGAATGAACGTGACATCGAGGCTGCTACCCGCGTGATGCGGAGCACCTATGAGGGCCCGGCGCACATTCTGGGTCTTCTGGCGGAGCGGTTCGATGCGCGGGGTTCCGGGCAGATCGTGGGCATCAGTTCCGTGGCGGGCAATCGCGGACGGGCCAAGAATTATGTCTATGGCTCCGCCAAGGCAGGCTTTACCTCCTATCTCTCCGGCCTGCGCAACCGGATGGCCAAACGCGGGATCCACGTAATGACGGTGCTGCCAGGGTTCGTGAATACGCAGATGACCGCAGGTATGGACCTGCCCGAAAAACTGACGGCAGAACCCGAAGAGGTGGCTGATGCGATCTTCAAGGGCTTACGCAAAGGCCGGAACATCATCTACGTGCGCCGCATCTGGTTTGTGATCATGGCGATTATTGGTGCGATCCCGGAAGGCGTATTTAAGAAGATGGATATTTGACGCGCTGTGCACGTGCAGTTCGCGCCAGCAAAAGCCCTTGGTGGGTCCGCTCCGCTTCTCTAGATTTAGCAAAAGTGAATACGCGCGGGATCAAGACCGCAGGGGGGGTAACAAATTGTGCGCGACGACGGTTCGGGCTATTTTAGAGAACGAAAACCACTTTTAAAGTGCACGTTTCCGATGGTTGTCGTTAGCCACCTTCTGAAACGCATTTCGACAATGTAATAACTCAGCAAAGATGTAATGTACGTTATAGTACAAACAGCGATGACCAGCCAAAAATCGTTACCACGTGAAAAATCCATTAGGGCTCCAACCAACAGCAAAACGGGCACGTGAAACAGGTAGGTGCTATACGATAGATCACCCAAGTGAGGCCCAATTTTGCCTACACCTGACGACAGTTTAAGAAACACATCCTCAGTGAGAAAAAAGCCAACAACCATCGCGACTGAAAAAGCCTCTTTGTACCAAGGGAACCTTAACTCTAACGACGCTAAAGCGACGCTGGCGCATATAGCAGCGATGGTATAGCGACGCGTTCTTGGCCATTCCTGCATACGGAAGAGTTTAATTCCAACCAAATATATCAAAACACCAAAAGCAAAATTAAAGAGTACGATGTTAGATGCAATTGGTCCGACTGGAAGTCCGAAACGGCCACCAATTGGCAACGCTAAAACTACAGCTACGGCGATCACCAAAGACCATTTTTTGTTAATCAATAAGGCAACGGCCAGGATTGCGTAAAAAAACATCTCGAAATTAAGTGTCCAGCCCACTGTAAGAACTGGGATGTAACCTATCCCAGATGCGTGTTCATGAGGGATAAAGAGCATTGAAAACAAAACGTCCCTCAAGGTTGACCCATGCAGGAAACTTACGGCGTCCCAATTCGCGAACGGGAGAACCGCCAAAAAGACCACTGTCGCCAGCCAATAGGCCGGTATGATGCGGGTCGCTCTATCCCGACAAAACCGTGCCGCTGAGACATGGCCGCGAGAAATGGACATGGCCATAACTAAACCGCTGAGAACAAAAAAAATGTCGACGCCGAGGCTTCCGTGATAAGTAAAGAACGCCTCTATTTTGTTTTCAGGCTCAAAGTCTCGATATACCTGAATGTAATGATGAAAAACGACCATCCAGGCTGCTAGAGCTCGAAGCCATTGGAGGCTAACCACTTTTTCTGTCATTGGGCGCTATGATTTATTTGTTTTCAGGATGTTACATATATCAGACGTTTGCTTTCAGTGCTATAGACGCTGTCGTTTTCCAGTTTATAGAATGGCTTTCTCAATGGTCCCGATGACTCGTACATTTTGACCGGGAATTTGGAGGCGATGGCTTACGACCTTTAATGCTCTTCTAATTTAAGTTGCCTAATATATCAGTTCGAAAGCTGGTGGCAGACATTCCCGGATTCAAGCCGAGGTGTCCGTCAGGAAACAGCCTCAGCTTTCCGAAAAACTGACGGCGGAAAACTCGGGCAGAAAATCCGAGTTATGAACTTCAGAACAGAGAGCAATCTAGGTTGCGTTCCAAATTTCTAGCAAGAGGCCACAGCAAATTTAAGTCTCGAGTATGCGCTGTTGACACACCGGATACCATGCTTCCAGTTCACCAGGGGGCATATTCGGAATTTGGCGGGACTGGCGTATTGCGCTCAGGATACCTCTGGCCTGCGGGAGGGTCAGCCGCTTTTGAAGAATATCTTTCAAGAACTCGGCCAGCAGTTTTCGTCGGAGAAGTGGGCGGAAGCGCCGTTTTGCCAATGCGTTTCCGTGTTTTGTGACCAGCAATGCCTGGTTCATATTGCTCAGAACAGTTGTCTTGTAGCGGTCAATTCGCCCCGTCGCGATATTATAATGATTAAGAAGCGCCTTTTCTGCCGTGACCAGACTTTGCGTTCGGGAAATCCGGTAGCTCGCATCAAGATCCTCGCCGGGGCTATAAGAACGCAACAGGTTCTCAAAAGGTTCACGAAGAATGCTTTCACGACGGAAGGTCATGCGACAGCCGTGAAAGAGCCGCTCGGGCCAAACCGACATTCCCTGAACCTCAACAGGTATCGGTAGGTCAGGAAATTTTCCTTCATATGGAATGAATACTTCTTCCTGATGCATCAGGAAGACCTTACGCCAGATGAAGTACTTTATCCGCCCCACCCAGAACCAGCGGCTTTTTATTGCTTCCTGTCGATTGTCTTGCTTTTGCGGACCCCTACTCTCCATTAGATGAGGAGGCGCGTCTGACAGCGCGGCCTGCACGCCGCCTATCTGCTCCTTTGTATCCGCCTCATAGATCTTCATGATTTCTGAAGCACAAGTCGGATACATCAGGGAGTCGTCGTCAATAAGAAACACAATGTCGGCCCGCGCCTCTGATACTGCTGTGTTACGTTGCACCGCTGTCGAGCCAATGTCACATGTCCTATAAACCATCCGGATGCCTGAATCTGGTTCGATCAATGCTTTGATTGCACTTGCGTGGGTTTCCCAGTCAGGGCTGGTGTCAATGACAATGATTTCACATGGCGCCCGTGTTTGCGCCAGCGCCAACTCTATACATGTCCGGAGAATATCAGGGCGTTTGTTAGTTGCAATCAACAGGCCCCAGCTCAGCGGCTTAAATTCAGTCAAATCAGTCATGTAGTGCCGCTAACCTTTTCATCTAACACGTGCTCGGCTCGATCCCGCCTTGCGGGTTTGTCAATAGGTGTCAATCGAGATCACTCCCGGGATGCGCACGGCGATACTAATAATAGTGATATCGACATAAGGGGAATCAGCTGGTGGTTTCATGACCTAACCTAAACATCAAATAGCGGTCATTTTCACATCCACATAGACAGAAATCAAATTGACTGGAGCGGATCAAGCGAGGACCTTTGTGCGAGGATCGAATTCGGGCCGGTGTCGTGACCAATTTTGACGCAATGGCAGAGGCTTTGCAAAGCAAGGTAACATCAGTTGCAAAATTTCTGTCTTGAAAGGGTTCTGGATTCAGAGGCTTCATTCTATGCATGGTCCAACGCCAGGCTTTGCCGGCAATTTTTGAAGACAATAGATCATGAACAGACACATTCTTTTAATTAGGGGAACAGGTTTTGGACTTGCACACCAATGCCCGTACGAAGACCTTTGGCAAAGCGTATCTACAGTCGGTCAGGTAGAGCTACGGTATCCTTTGCTGACTTCTCCCCAACCTGGGAGCTCCTGGAATTCGCAATGAAGCATGGGTTTCGGTCCATAAGCAAAAGCATTCGGGGCCTTTCCGGCCACGGCAAGGTGTAGTCCCAGATGCGCGTAGCCTACCTGATTAACCAATACCCTGCGATCAGCCATACCTTCATCCGTCGCGAGATCCGGGCCCTGGAGGACATGGGAGTCGAGGTCGAACGTTTTGCGCTCAGGGGCTGGGACAGCGATGTTGTTGATACGCTGGACCGCGAAGAGATGGCCCGGACCCGTCACACACTGAAAGATGGAACCGCCCGGCTGATACTGGGGGCGCTTGTCTGGGGCCTGCGTCATCCGCAGGCATTCTTGCGCGGCCTGAAGTTGGCGTTTTTGATGTCGAAGGGGGCCATTCGCCCCTGGCCCTATCACCTGATCTACCTCGCCCATGCTTGCCGAATCATGACCTGGCTCGAGGGGAAGGAAGTGAGCCATTTGCATGCGCATTTCGGCTCTAATTCAGCGGAAATCGCCGCCTTAGTAGAGGCTTTGAGCGGCCCGGGCTTCAGCTTCACAACGCACGGGTCAGAAGTTTTTGATGATCCCAAACGCCATGCCCTACCGCTGAAAGTAGACCGGGCGCGGTTTGCGGTGACTTCTTGCGCATACATTGGCAGCCAGATGATGTACAATGTGCCACCCGCGCTCTGGTCAAAAGTTAATGTTGTGCATTGCGGGTTGGCGGCCACGGCCTTTGCCAACGATGCAACACCTTTGCCGGATGCGCCGATTTTCCTGAGCGTCGGACGTTTCAGCCCTGAAAAGGGACATTTACTGCTGATTGAAGCCTTTGCCGCTGTACATGCCGCTCACCCCGGGGCGCGGCTGGTGTTGGCAGGCGACGGGCCGATGCGCGCGATGCTGGAAGATCACATTGCACAGCTGAACCTTGAGCAAGCGGTGAGGATCACCGGCTGGGTGACATCAGATCAGGTGCGTGCGGAATTGCGCGGTGCCCGTGCGTTGGTGCATCCAAGCTTTACCGAGGGCTTGCCCGTTGTGATCATGGAAGCCATGGCCGAGTACCGACCAGTCATTTCGACTTATATAGCGGGCATTCCGGAACTGGTTCAGGATGGGCAAACAGGTTGGTTGGTACCGGCCGGGCAAGTGAAGGATCTAACCATGGCGATGCTGGCCTGCGCAGACATGCCCGCTGAAAAGCTTGAGGCAATGGGTCAAGCCGGATTCGACCGGGTGCGTGCGCGCCACGATGCGTCTGTCGAAGCTGCCAAGTTGAAAGCCTTGTTCAAGGCCCTCGGGTCATGAAGGCGGTTTTGAAACGGGGAGCGCTTTGGGCGCTGACCACGCCACCAGTCTATGGGTTGCTACGTCGTCGGGCGTTTCATGGAAACCCCGTGACAATTCTGTGCTATCACACACTCCGGCCGGCCAGAGAGCAGTTGGATGCATGGACTGCGCTGTCGGTTGATGCGTTTCGTGCGCAAATCAATCTGCTGCGGCAGGACTATGATATCGTATCTCTGGACGATGCATTGGCTCCTGCCACTAGCGACCGCCGCCGTGTGGTGCTGACTTTCGATGACGGGGAATTGGGGCTCTACGAGCACCTGTTGCCGATTGTCCAAGCTGAAGCCCTGCCGGTGACTGTCTATGTTGCCACCAAACAGATCGAAACCGGCCGGGCCTTCTGGTTCGATCGTGTGATGAATGCATTGCAGAGTGCGGGCACCACAAAGATCAAACTGGATGGCATTGGATCCTGGCAGATCGGACCTGACCGCAGTAAGCTGCGTTGGGCTCAGATCGGCCCGGTATTAGAAGCTTTGAAGGCGGTAAATACCAGAGACAGAGACGCGTTAGCCGACAAAATTATCGCGCAGACAGGTCAGGAGACCAAAGGCTTCACTCCGCTTCAACCCATGAGCCTCCCACAGTTGCAGGAACTTTCGGCGGAACCTCTCGTAACCATCGGATCACACACCCACAGCCATGAATTGCTGGACCAGATATCACTTGATGACGCAGGCGCCAGTGTCGCGCGATCGCGCGATCTGCTGCAGGGCTGGACCGGGCAAGAGATCCGTCATTTCGCCTACCCCAATGGCAATTACACGCCCGACTTAATGAAAATGCTTTATGATCTGGGTTTTGTCAGCGCCACGATCCTGGAGGATAGGCATATGACGCCTGACGATCCGCAGCAGGCTCTGCCCCGGATCGGTATAGGCCGGTATGATGGGACAGCTAGATTTCGATTGCGGATGGTGGGGATGTGAGGTTTCGCGCAAATTGGGTTTGTTATAAGCAATAGCAATATTGATGACACATTTTTCAGGCAATAGCGCTAGGCCATGACTATTCTAACCGAAAAAACCACATTTCGCCTTATTGTGGCGTCTCTGATCCTGGGCACGGCCTATAGATTGTGGCCGGTTGTGGCGGGCACCCCAGCGCTGGCCCAATTCTTCATGACTGAAGACGGCTATCTGATGCTGACCATCGCCCGCAATATGGCGATCGGCCTAGGGATGTCGGTCTCAGACGGCACAACCGCGAGCAATGGTGTGCAGCCTTTGGCCACGTTCCTGTTTTCGGTTCCTTATCTGCTGACCAACGGCGACAAGGTTTTGGGATTGACTGGCGTGCACCTGATCGCGGCAGCCATATCGGTAGGTGGACTTTTTGCAGTTCGCGCATTGGCGCGAGATCTGTTGCGGGGGCAAGACGACAATCCACTTTGGCCCTGGTTCGTGGCGGCCCTTTGGTTTCTCGGGCCATTGTTGCTGTTTCATACGATGAACGGGCTGGAGACCGGACTTTACACCGCTATGATTGCGCTGACGCTCGTTCTGTTCGGCGAAGTGTTGGCAAAGGGTCCGGGAGCAACCTTTGCGGACCGAATGATCTTGGGCGCGGCCTGCGGCGTGACTTTCCTGGCCCGTAATGACGGTGCCTTCCTGGTGACTGCTATCTTCCTTGTCTGGGGCCTGCATAACCTGATCGTGCAGCGAGACAGGTTCGTTAAAGTTGTCGCCGACCTGCTTCCACCCGGTGTGCTGAGCCTGATCATTGCGGCACCGTGGCTGATCAACAACTATGTCAACTTCGGTTCCATCGTGCCTGTCAGCGGCACTGCGCAGGCTCTGAGTGGCGGCTTTGCCAAGAACGTTGATTTGTTGCCCGCTATCCTGTTTGAAAATACTTTTCCGATGTTTCCAATCCCGGCGGTATTGCAATCTATACCGGCGTTTCAAGTCATTGCGTTGCTGTTGGTGTTGCTCATCGTTGCAGTGTTTGTGATCCAAACCTGGAAACGCGGAGGTCCGGCGCGGTATGTGACCGTGGCATTCCTAATATTCGCCACCGTACTCAGCATCTATTACGGACTATATTTCGGTGCAGGCTGGTTTTTAAGTCGCTATCTGGCTCCTTTTGCGCCTTTCACGATTATCGCTGCGGCATCAGTTCTGTTGACAGTGGTGGGACGTATTACTCCTGAGCGGCATGCTTCAATGTTCAGTTTTTTTTGCTTGGCAGCTTTGGCACTTTGCTTAGGCCTTCTGGGCCGTGCCCTTGTACCGGGAGTGCGCGATCAGGGGCATTTTCAGGTTGTCGACTGGGTGACTGCAAACGTGCATGCCGAAACATGGGTTGGCGCGGTGCAAACAGGGACACTGGGATACTGGCACGATCGAACGATCAATCTGGATGGCAAGGTCAATCCTGCGGCACTTCAGGCGATCCTGACAGAAGGCCATGTGCTAAACTACGTACTTGAGAGCCCAATTGAAGTATTGGCAGATTGGCAGGGAATATTGACCTGGCTGGAAATCGAAAATCAGGGAGCCACGACCTTTTCCTATACTTTTGAGGTGCTCGTGCACGATACAGCCCTAAACTTGGGTGTTCTGGGGCGTATCAAATGAAATTCGACGTGCAAGCGATTGAAAATATCCGCGAAGCACTTTTGGGTCACGAGGGCGATGATCTGATCCGCTTTATGCACGATCTCGCGCTCGGAAAGGCCTCAGAGGATCACGGGGCAGAGTCCCGGGCCAAGGCCCGTGAGTTAGAATGGGTCGGATCGGACGGGCACAGGACAGAGCTTGGCATTTGCGCTGAAGATTCTTGTCGCGAATACCAATTTTGGACCGAACGCCAAAGGGCACTGCCTTTCGAAGGGGTCGCTCCTCAGCTTGCCATTGAGCGCTTTCGCGGGCGCCGCGTGCTCGAGATTGGGTCCGGCATGGGGACAAACCTGATGTCCTTTGCATTGCAGGGGGCCAAGGTAATGGGCGTCGAACCTATCGAGGCTTATGTTCAGATGGGTGCCATCTTCTGTGAACGCGAAGGTATGGACCCGCCGGAAGTGCAACAGGGTTCGGCCGAGGCTTTACCATTTGATGATGGTGAGTTCGACCTCGTCCTGTGCGTGTCGGCCCATCAATATTTCGATCTGGCGCCAGCTTTTGCCGAGATCAACCGTGTGCTAGCTTCCAGTGGAGAGGCCATCATCATTGGGGGCACGCTTTGGTCTTATTTCTTTGGAACTGTCGCAGAGCTTCCCTCCAATCCGAGAAAGCTGAAAGGTCTGACGATTACGACGCTTAACACGCTGAGCTATTCCTGGCTGGGGCAGCGGGTTGTGCCAGCGCGCAACAGATTTTCCACCTCTCGCCCGATTTACCCAGGAAGGAGTGCAATGACACGGATGCTACGGCGCGCTGGTCTGAAAAACGCGTCCCCTCCCACGCAGGTCGAGACAGAGACTTGTTTTCATGTGAAATCCGAGTAGGACATGCAAATTTTAAGTCATAGAGGTTATTGGAAGACCGAGGCGGAAAAGAATGCACCGGTGGCCTTCACCCGATCATTCGAACTGGGATTCGGTACCGAAACCGACCTCCGCGATTTGGGCGGCGATCTGGCCATTGCGCACGATCCGCCAAAGGCCGGTGCCATGCAGGCCGAAGAGATGTTCGCGATCCACGCTAAGGCAGACCCGAGACTGACACTGGCGCTAAACATTAAGGCGGACGGTCTGCAGGTGATGGTCCGGGATCTACTGGATCAATTTGAAGTGCGCGATGCTTTCGTCTTCGACATGTCGGTACCGGACACGCTGCACTGGCTCAACGCCGGGGTCCCGGTTTTCACCCGCCATTCTGATGCCGAACCGGAACCACCTCTTTATTCAGAGGCCGCAGGCGTCTGGCTGGACGCATTCTGGACCGACTGGTGGGATCGCGATGACATCTCACGACATTTGGATGCGGGAAAACGCGTGTGTGTTGTTTCACCTGACTTACACAAACGCACCTATGAACCAGTATGGGAGCGCCTCGCAGTATGGGATGTCTCCAGACATGAAGATGTTCTGATTTGCACTGATTACCCGGAAGCGGCCAAGGAGTATTTTAATCATGAAAATTGAGGCGGTTATATTTGATATGGATGGCGTGTTGATAGACGCTAAAGAATGGCATTATCATGCTTTAAACCGCGCGCTAGAGCATTTTGGCTACACGATTTCACGGGCCGATCACCTGTCGACCTTTGACGGATTGCCAACGCGCACCAAGCTGGAGATGCTGTCCAAAGAACGTGGTTTGCCGCGAGGACTGCACGGGTTTCTGAACACGCTGAAGCAGAAATTTACCGTCGATCAGGTGCATGTAAACTGCCATCCGGTCTTTGTGCATGAATATGCGCTATCAAACCTCAAAGCCCGTGGCTACAAACTGGGTCTGGCCTCGAATTCGGTGCGGAACAGCGTCGAATTGATGATGCAGAAAAGCGCACTGGACGGTTATCTTGATGTGATGCTTTCGAACGAAGATGTCTCCAAGCCGAAACCCGATCCTGACATGTATTTGACGGCTTCTGCCAAGTTGGGACTGCACCCCGACCAGTGTTTAGTGGTTGAGGACAATCAAAACGGCATCAAAGCAGCCGAGGATGCAGGTTGCCATCTACTGGTGGTACAAAGCGTCTATGATGTACAACTGGATCGCATCCTGGATGCCATTGCTCGTGTAGAGGAGGGCGAGGTATGAAAATCGTGGTTCCCATGGCCGGCAGCGATGAGCGGTTTCGCAATCACGGTTTTCCTTTTGCCAAGCCGGTGATCGAGATCGACGGACGCCCGATGATCGAACATGCCACTGACTGCCTGAATGTGATCGATGGCGTGGAGTTTGTCTTTATCGTTCGCAAGGAAGATGATCTGCGCTTTCACTTGCGCGAGGTTTTGCAGCTTTTGCACTCCAATTGTCATATCGTCCGCACGGAAGGTGACACCGCTGGAGCGGCTTGCACGGCACTGCTGGCGGTTGAGCACGTGGCCAATGATGATGAGCTTCTGATCGCCAATGCCGACCAGATACTGGCATTCGACGTGGCCGCTGCAATCTCTGATTTCCGCAAGCGCAAGCTGGACGCCGGGACGGTCGTGTTCGACAGTGTTCATCCCCGTTGGTCTTTCGTGAAAACCGATGAAAACGGCATGGTCATTGAAGCGGCGGAAAAACGCCCGATCAGCCGCAATGCCACGGCGGGGGTGTATTATTTCAGGCGCGGACAGGATTTCGTGGATGCAGCGCAGACCATGATCATGAAAGGAGCCGATGTGAACGGAGGCTATTTCGTCTGCCCAACCTTTAACGAGCTGATCCTGTTACAGAAATCGGTCGGCACCTATCAGGTCGATCGCGCGCAATACATTTCGTTGGCAACACCGCAGGCGGTCGAAGACTATGAACAGGAACTGATCGCCCGCCGGCGAGAGGCAGCTTCATGAAGATATTTCGTCTGGAAAACATGACCAAGGGGTGGTTTGTCGGCGATTTTGATCCTGTGGTGCTGCGTACTCGAGATGCCGAAGTGGCAATGAAATCCTACGAAGCAGGCGCGAAAGAAGCTCGTCATATGCACAAGATTGCCCCCGAGGTGACGTTGATTGCCACAGGTCGGGTCCGAATGAACGGCATAGAATACGGCGCTGGCGACATCATCCTGATCGAACCGGGTGAGGCGACCGATTTTGAGGCTCTCACCGATGTGACCACCGTTGTCGTCAAGACCCCAAGCGTGACCGGAGACAAATACGAATGCTGAACATTGTAGTCCCAATGGCCGGTCGGGGAAGCCGGTTTGCTGATGTAGGCTATGATCTGCCCAAGCCCCTGATCCCAATCCACGGGTTTCCAATGATCCAGGTTGTGATCGCCAACTTGACGCCGTCTGTGCCACACCAGTTCCATTTCCTGATCCTGCGCGAGCACGACAGCGAATATGGTTTGGCCGGCAAACTGCGGGGCTGGGCACCGGGCTGCACGATCACCTATGTCGATGCGGTGACTGAAGGGGCGGCCTGCACCGTTCTTCTCAATCGTGCTGCCATCAACAATGACGATGCGCTGATGATCGCCAATTGTGACCAATACATTGATGCCGACATTGATGCCTATTTGGTCGATATGGGCACAGCCGATGGGCTGATTATGACGATGTGGGCTGATGATGACAAATGGTCCTTCATACGCCGAGATGACAGCGGTCGCGTTACCGAGGTGGTCGAAAAGGAAGTCGTTTCGAACGAGGCGACGGTAGGCATATATAACTTTGCGCACGGCCGCGATTTTGTGGCTGCCGCAGATGCGATGATCGCCGCCAATATCCGCGTGAACGGAGAGTTCTATGTGGCTCCTGCTTACACGAAAATGATCGAACAAGGTGCGGCGATTGCCTGTCATTCCATTGGTCGAGTTGGCGCCGGGATGCACGGCATCGGCGTACCGGATGATCTTGATGCCTTCCTGGCGGCACCAGTGTCGCAAAAGGCCATCAATGGCCTAGCGGGATAAACATCATGGATACGACCGATACCGTGATGGTCAAAGTCGCCCGGCGCCTGCTGATGTGGAGCCTGGAGCAAATCACCCGGTCATCAGATCATTTTCTAACATATACGCAGCGCCCCAAGCTGAGCCGGCAGATCGCCAATCAGTCCGAACCTGAATCCACGGATGAACCGATGGCAATCGTCATGCAGGGGCCGATCTCCATACAGGATGATTTCACTGTCGAAACCCTGCGGATTTATCGCCGCAACATGCCTGGTGTGCGGCTAATCCTGTCGACCTGGAACGACACGCCTGAGGCCGATCTTGCCCCCATCCGTGCCGAAGGGGTCGATGTGGTGTTATCCGAAAAGCCCGCGGCCCCGGGGCTCTTCAACATCAACATGCAACTGGTCAGCGCCGGTGCCGGGATCATCCAGGCGCATAAGAATGGTGCAATCTGGATCATGAAAACCCGCACTGATCAGCGGCTGTACCGGCCCAATGTCATGGGATTCCTCGCGGCCATTGCGCGCAGCTTTCCGGCCGGAGGCGGATTTGAACAGCTGCACCGGATCATCGGCGTAGGTCACGGAACGCTCAAATTCGCGCCCTATCACGTCACAGATCAGACCGTCTTTGGTCATGCGGAGGATATGTTGCGCTACTGGACGCCCGGTCTGCGAACCGACCCATTGCCCAAACACTGGCCCGAGGCGTTGTCGGACATCTATGCCCAAATCCCCATCGGTGAGCTTTGCCAGATTGGAGCTGCGGAGAGCTACATCGCTTCAACGTTCCTCACACGTATTGGACGTCCGTTGAACTGGACGCTGGAAGACAGCTGGACGGCTTATCGCGACTGCTTTGCCTTCGTCGATTACGCAACAACGGATTTCTTCTGGCACAAAGTACAGACAGGAACTTTCCGCGAGTTCATCAACATCTATGACACAATCTGGACCCGCAACGAGCTAACCTTTGCAGATTGGGTGCTTCTGCACTCAGGGCAGGTGCTGCCAGAGGCTGCACAAAAGTATGAACAGGCGCTGGACCTGCGGTTCATGGAATCCATCAATCTGACACGGCTAACCGGTTAAGGCATGGTAAATCAACCCGATTTCCGGATGCTGCCATCATGAAAGCAGCGCTCCGGTCCGTTCTCAGCGGTGATGGTTTGAAGGTGCGGGCAATCCGCGGAACAGCCCTGAGTGTCATGGGCTTCGGCAGCAGCCAGTTGATCCGCCTGGGGTCGAACCTGATCCTGACGCGCATTCTTTTTCCTGAAGCGTTCGGCCTGATGGCCCTGGTGCAGGTTGTCATCGCCGGGCTCGAAATGTTTTCTGACGTGGCCATAGGTGCGTCCGTTGTACGGAGTCCGCGAGGCGATGATCCCAAGTACCTGAACACCGCCTGGACGTTACAAGTCATTCGAGGTGCTGTGCTTTGGGTTGTGGCGTGTCTTATCTCAAATCCGATTGCCGCATTTTATGAACAACCTGAACTTGGTCTCATCATTCCGGTTTTGGCGATGTCAACATTCATCCAGGGTTTCCAGTCGACGAAAATGTATCTCGCTAATCGACATCTCACGTTAGGCCGTTTGACGGCGATGGAACTAGCGTCACAAACTTCTGGTACAGTATTCATGATTGTTATGGCGCTTTGGCTAAACTCGGTTTGGGCGCTTGTAATGGGCGCACTTGTTGGGGTCAGCGTTCGTGTTGTTCTTTCACATACAATCTTGCCCGGGCCCGCAAACAGACTTGCTTGGGAGCGCGACGCTTTTAGGGAAATCTTTCATTTCGGAAAGTATATTATCCTTGGGACTGCTGCAGGCTTCTTTGTGCAGCAAGGTGACCGAATGGTACTCGGGAAATATGTAAGCCTTGAAGATCTTGCAGTCTACACCATCGCTTTCATGCTTGCCGCTGTCCCGCTCACACTCAGCACGCAATTGCTAGAGCGGATATTGTTCCCGCTTTATCGTACCCGACCGCCCGCAGACAATGACGCAAACCGAAAGAGTATTGGACGTGCGCGAATGCTACTGACCATGGGAACACTTGGAATGGCTGCAGTCTTGGCTATGGTTGGCGTTTTAGCTGTAACTTTTCTCTATGATCCCCGTTACCACGCTGCAGGGCCAATTCTGGTGCTTCTTAGTCTGGCGATGATCCCAAGGCAGGTCATCATGAGCTACGATAAGATACTATTGGCGAATGGAAACTCGCGCGATTTCACCATATTCACAACAGGCACCGCAATTGCTCGTATCTTGGTGTTGTTGCCTATGGTCAGCAAGTTTGGTCTGATCGGTGCAGCTTTGGCTCCTGTTATCGTTGATATTTTTTCCTATCCATTTCTGGTCTATTTTATCCGGCCTTACAGTGGGTGGTACCCCAAACAAGACCTCGCTTTTCTGATTGCTTCCTGTGGAATTGTAATGGCTACAATCTGGATGAACCCAAGCGTTTTTGACATTCTGCCCTTTGCCGGGCGGTAAGATCCTATTTGTACTCTATCAACTTTGCCCGGCGTCCGCGGAACCGGTCCCACCAATAGCCCAGGACACCTTGTGCCTCAGGGATCTTACCCAGTGTTATAAACAGGGCACGGGTCGGGTCCATACCACGCGATACCAGGCGCAGCACCTGAGCGGGCCAGACTAAAAGTAACGCGAGCGACCAAGATGTCACAAGTGTACCCGTCACAACAAGCAGGGGAAACACAGCCCCCCAGGCGAGAGCTGATCGGGTCTCCCGCACACAGTGGCGTTCGGGCGGAGACCCGTGCATGGCCGCCCCTTCCCCATATGCGTGGCCCGCACGCCGGTTCCGATTCCACCATTGCGCAAACCGGGTCAGAGCCGCGTCGTGCAACGTCATTTCCTCATCAAGCCGCCAGATCGACCAACCCGCTGCGCGCAGGCGGACACATAATTCAGGCTCTTCCCCCGCTATGAGGGCCGGATCAAAACCGCCAACAGCCGACAAGGCTTTGCTGCGCATCAGCGCATCTCCACCACAGGCTCTGGTCTGTCCCACCGGCGTATCCCACTCCTGGTCAATAAGCCGATTGTAAACCGACGCTTCGGGAAAGCGTTCACGGCGGCGACCACAGGCGACGGCCGCAGTCGGCGTTTCCGCCAGAAAGGATCGTGCGGCTTCGATCCAACTTGGTTGCAATTCGCAATCTCCGTCGATGAATTGCACAAATTGCACCGGCACCGGGTCTTTTTGCAAGATATCGAACCCGGCATTACGTGCGCGCGCCGCTGTGAAGGGTTGGCTTTGGTCCAATTCGACACATGTTGCGCCTACGGCTTTCGCGGCCTGTTGACTGCCATCAGTTGAACCGCTGTCCACATAAACAACCCTATCTGCTTGTTCAGTGGCTGAGGCCAGGCACCGCACCAATCGATCCCCTTCATTACGGCCTATGACGACGGCCCCAACCGTCGGTTGCCCTGTCATGCGTCAGTTCCTTTCCTTCCGCGACCGTTCCGGATGATCCGGTTGGTTTGCCGGGTGTAGCGGCTGGTAGGTCGTGATTTCATGGCCGACGGTCCCGGCACAGGTGATGATGGCGGCAGGGGTGCCCGTGGGCGGGCACGGGCAAGGGCATGCTTGGGCTCAGCTACTGGTGCCATTTCAGTGTCGGATGTTGCGACACGGCCGAGTTCTAGTCTACCCCACAGCGCCCCGGTTATAAGCCAGGTAATTGGCGTTACTGTCGCATTGGGAAGCAAGTCGATCACATTTGCGACCAAAACCAACGAAAGAATAGCCGTCTCTGGTCCCAGACCAAATCTCCGGGCTCTGAAAAAAAGTACTAGGGCCGGGAGACAAAGCAATCCAAACTCGGATAGGTATCGCGCCCATCCACCTACACCAATTACCCCCACCCAATACCCATCAGCAATTAGACTGATGCCTTCACCGGTGGCTGGATCATACACAAAACTGCGACCCCACCCGCCCCATCCAAACAGCGGTCGTTCGCGCGCCTTCTCCAACAGATAATTTTCGTTAACTACCCGAAATTCCAAGGAATCTGCTCGATCAACGCTCAAGGTTGTAACCCATTCAATGATAGTATTGACAGGTACAAGATCAGCACCACGAAGCATCGGATAAAGCAGAGCAATGCCAGAAAACACTGCAGCAATCGCAAAGTGCAATCTGACGTTCAGAACAAACATCACAACTATCAGGATCGCTGCGATTAAAAACGCCCCAAGAGAATTTGATAGAAACAACGTCATCAATAACCAAACGCAAAGCAGGAGGTAGACACGCCCTCTTTTCTCTTTGACGTATTTGGCAAGTCCGCCGGCAGCCAAGACACACATAGCGAAGAACATCGCCAACCAAAGGCCGTGCTGCACGAAAACAAGTGGGCGATAACCGCCCGGGCGAATATGTTGTTCCCATGCGTGCGGGAAATACCCATAAATCATGAAATTAAGCTGCGGCGACATCCGAATTTCATATAGAGCCAGTAGCGAATATCCAGTTCCAGCAATGACAAGCGCCTTCAGAAAAAGCCATTGCTTCTCCGGATGTGCTAAATATTTCCGTCCGAGAATGAAAGGCAGAAGCATCATTACAGCTGAAAGCAATGTCGAAAGAATGTCCCAGACTCGGAGAGCCGGAAAGACGAGAGGCCCATAGAACAATGGGTGTCTGTTGGCTAAAACTGTCAAGCATGTACCCAAAATCAGAATAACGATCAAAAGTATTGGCAAACGTTTTTTGGGGAGCCAGCCCGGCAGGCTCGTTGGTGTAGTCGTTCCTGAAGTTATCATTGCAGCTATAAAAGCCGCAGTTGCTGGTATCGTATCTTTGTTCAGGGCTGGTAAGCCGGGCAAGTCAAGAGACAATCCCGTCGGTAGGAACAGATATCCCCCGATGATTGCCGCCAATAACGCGACGGCCGGAGACCAGACGCGGAAAAAGGCGAATACGACTAGCGGCCAAGTATACAGGACGATATATCCGAACATTTTGGAGCCGCCCCGCGCCCAGCATTCAAAAGCAACGCCCAGTGGGTACACGAAGATTTTGACACTGTCACCAATCCTGTCTGTCACCAATCCAACTTATGACACAATTTCAGGCACTGGCGCCGTCAAGAAACACGATCACTTAAAATGCTTCATACGAGCCCGCAACTTAAATAGGGTTGTGTTTCTCATCAGATTAACGCTTGCTAACAAGGTAAAATTTCCAGCCGGGAGTCCCCTACATGTCTGAAGGTGCTACAGCTGAAATTACCGTTATGCGCCGCTCAGTTTGGCAGGTGTCCCCCGATGCCGTCTTTTTTGAAGTGACGGTCGATGGCTTTGACGCTGTGGCGCCAACCGCTGGTCAAATCTATGACAGCCGGTTTCATGACTTATACTATTTTTGGGACTTTGATGATCCATACGATTTCCAGGCGCCAGAGAACCTGCCTGGTAAACACCTAAACGCCGGTGTCGCATATGGCCCTTGGGTCTCACATACGTTTCGCACTCCGGGCAGCTATCGCGTTTCGGTTTTCGTCATCGAACCAGCTTCGGGAAAGACAGCCACAGCATCAACCGATATCGTGATCGAAGACCCTGGCGCCGTATTTCCAGCCCGAAACACGCTTTTTCTCAGCCCCTCCGGCAATTTCGAACATTCTCCGCCTCGGGCTCGGCGCCTTAAAACTGGCGATATCAGCAGCGTTTTTAACGACAATATTGCAGGGCAAGAAGCGGCACCCAAAAGGATCGTGTTAAATCGGGGCGAAGAATATACCTTCTCCGGCATTTCGCCTGGGTTTGGCGGACATACCCCATCCTTCCATATTGTCGCAGGAGACGGCAATGCTGACAGGCCGCTGGTTTTTTGTACAGGAGGGGTTTTCTGGAACGACATCGCCCCAAGAATCCCAAACCCTTCCAAAGATATGGTTTGGCAAAATGTGGTTCTTGAGTCCGGGTTTGATTCAACCTCGGTTCTGGGCGGAGAGCACCCCATCCTGTTCACTTGGTTTAATAACCCACCGCATTTGGCATTGTTGGATGGGTGCTCCGTTTCAGGTCTTCTGGCTGCAATTATTGTAGGCCAAACCGAAGGTGGTCATTCTGTCGTTTTGAACGATACGGTTGTCACCAACTTTGGTACGGCGGTTCTAGACGCCAGCTTTGAAGGGTTTGCCATCACCGGCTCTTCAATCATATCTGATGTCAATGCTCTGATCGATTCAACCGGCAATGGAGGATGGGGGGCTCGATTGGCGGGAAATGCTGTTGTTTCGATCATTCAAAATTCTGATTTCTTTATTCGACAAGGATGGTCTGGAAATGGCAAAATTATTGCGACGCAGCCGTGCTTACGATTGAATGCAAGCTCTTTCGAAGGCGCCAAAATCAACTGCCAGGCGAATGCCTTTGAGGGAGGTTACAATGTTGTGACAATGGGGCCGGGTGAAGGTCAGAAAAAGCGTCCCATAAATGCTTTGTTTGAAAAAAATTACGTGGTTGGAGGGTATCAAACTGCCAATCTCGTAAATTTCGGTTTTGGGGGCACCACCATCCGAAACAACGTTTTTGTTCTGCCGGATTCTGAACAATCTCTTGGAACCACGAACCCTCATGCATTTATTTTATTGGACGGACATAATGGCGGTTCTTCCACATCCCCAGACAACAACTCCGCTCCGATTTCTATTCTAAATAATACGTTCGTGAACCGGCTCCGACGAGACGCATATCAATGGGATGTTGCTGACAATATGGCAATATTTGTGAACTGGCAGGACCATTTCAATAACATCACGGTCGCCAACAATGTTGTCTATCAAACGGGAACTGATGACCCAATGATCGGTGACGCCCCGCTGTCCAGTTCCACAAATCTCTTTTTCAGCCCTCGCGAAAGGGGCTATCAGACATCTACAGTCGATCTTCGCGCACAAACGGCCACACTAAATACCCCCGGTATGTTTGATACTTATGCCCCCCTGCCCGGCTCCTCGGCGCTTGGTGACGCCGATGAAACCCAACCTATCGCTTATGATGATTTTTTTGGCAACCAGCGACCACAATACCCGTCTCGCGGCGCGCAAGAAGCATCATAAAAACAGTTTTTCCGCGCAAGAGACTGTACGCTTGCCTCATGTTCTCCGCCCCGGCATTAAGACTAGGGAAATTTGTTAAGGTATTAAGACCACGTTATGTGCGGTATCACCGGTTTTCTCTGGCCTCCGGGTCGCCCTCAGGTACAGGACGCTCCGACCTGCGTTCAGGCGATGATGAGTGCCATTGCTCATCGCGGTCCTGACAGCCAGGGCCATTGGGTCGATGAGGAGGTAGGCGTTGCCCTGGGCCATCTGCGACTGGCCATCGTCGATCTGTCACCTGCGGGACACCAACCGATGGTGTCGTCAACCGGGCGTTACCAACTGGTCTACAATGGCGAGATCTACAACCACCGAGCCCTGCGAACCGAATTGGAAGACACAGGTAAGGCGCCGGAATGGCGCGGTACATCCGATACCGAAGTCATGCTGCGTGGCTTCGAGGTCTGGGGGTTCGAAGAAACGATCCGGCGTACCCAAGGCATGTTTGCCATCGCGCTGTGGGACCGCGAGGAGAGGAAGCTTCTGCTGGCGCGCGACCGTTTGGGGGAAAAACCGCTTTACTATGGCTGGCAGGGCACTGGAAAAGACGCACTATTCCTGTTCGGGTCAGAACTCAAAGCACTGCGCACGCATCCCGCGTTCCGCGCCAAAGTGCGCCGCGACGCGCTGGTGGCGATGCTGCGCCACGGTCATGTCCCCGAAGACCTGACGATCTATGAAGGGCTGATGAAGCTGCGTCCGGGCGAGATGGCCGAAGTCTCGCTGACAGCCCCCGGCCTCGCCCGCAAGTTTTACTGGAACGGGGGTGCCATTGCTGCCGCTCCCCGCGGCCCGGTGCCAACTGATGCTGAGGCCATCAACCAGCTTGAAGCACTCCTGCTGGATGCTGTCGGCAACGAGATGATGTCAGACGTGCCGCTTGGGGCCTTCTTGTCGGGCGGCATCGACAGTTCGACCATCGTGGCGCTGATGCAGCACCTATCAAACAAGCCGGTACATACCTTTTCCATCGGTTTCCACGAAGCCCGCTATAATGAGGCCGTATTCGCCGCCGATGTGGCGAAACATCTAGGCACGCACCACACAGAACTTTATGTAGGCGACACAGACCTGCGCGACGTGATCCCTCGATTGCCTACTATCTATGACGAACCTTTCGCCGACAGTTCTCAAATTCCGACGTTCCTAATTGCCGAACTGGCGCGCCAACACGTTACGGTGGCGCTTTCTGGCGACGGTGGAGATGAGCTTTTCGGCGGTTACGACCGCTATCAGCAAGGCGCGGCGCTGCTCAGAAAGCTGGCATTGATGCCCTCCCAATTACGTCGTCTTGGGGCGGGGGCCGTTCGCGCTCTCCCCGCAACGCTTCTGAACCAGTTGATCGAGCCCATCCGCGCAACTCCGCAAGGCAAGGAACCCAACGGTCAGCGTCTGCATCGCTTGGCCAATTATGCCGCGAGCCACAACGTAGATGAACTGCACCGCAAGATGGTATCGGTTTGGCGCTTCCCAGAGGCCGCAGTCATTGGCGGTTCCAACCCGCCTTCGATCCTGGCTGATCATCTCCCTCCGCGTGGCGATCTGGGTGTGATCGAACGGATGATGCAGTTGGATATGTTGGCCTATATGCCTGACGACATCCTGACCAAGGTCGATCGGGCGACCATGGCTGTGGCACTGGAAAGCCGCGCGCCCCTGCTCGATCATCGAGTGGCCGAGTTTGCCTGGGGGCTGCCCCTTCACATGAAGGTCCGCGGCGGCCAATCGAAATGGCTGCTCAGACAGGTGCTCCACCGATACGTCCCCCGAGAATTGATCGAGCGCCCGAAGATGGGTTTCGAAGTTCCCATCGGCCTATGGTTGCGCGGAGGGCTCAAGGACTGGGCCGCTGCCCTGCTGGCCCCCGAGCGCTTGGCCCGAGAAGGATACCTGGACCCCGTCCTGATCGGGCAGCTTTGGTCCCAACACCAAGCTGGGACCCACAATTGGGGTCATCAGCTGTGGAATGTGCTGATGTTCCAGAGCTGGCTGGAGATGTATGCGGACTAAGTTGAGCCGAGCGACCACGCCCGGGCTTTTGCGGCCTCCTGCTCTGCAATCGCCCGAGCTTTGCCTTTGAACAACGCCCGACGCTGATAGGCCCGAATGAAAGCGCGCAGCTCGGGGTCATCGAGCTGCTTTTCCCTCCGAAACCAGGCCCCCAGATAACCCCGCACTGTGGCTAACCCGCCCAGCACATATGGCCTGTCGGTCATCCGAAAGATTGCCGTCGCCAAAAAGAAAAGCGGGTCGGACCCCATGAAATACTGCCCGAACCCGTGGCGGCGGCGACCGGTATAGATTGAGGTTTGGCTCGACCCCATGGGCCTCAGATGTTCAAACCTCAGGTCGGGGTCATCCCACGAACGCGCAATCCAACCCAACTGGCGCGCCTTATGACAGTCGATGGCGTCCCACATGACCTCGCGTACGAAGCCGCCGATATCGGAGAAGCATTCACGGCGGTAGAACTTGGTCATACCGACACTCATCTCGTCACCACGGCGCTCCGAGATCAGCTTGCCATCCTGACGAATATAGGGCTTGCCCGAACAGGTGCCGAGCCGCGGGTCAGTCTCCATCCGTTCGATCAGCAATTCGAAATAGCGCGGCGGCAGGTCCAGATCGACGTCGAGCTTGCAAAGATAGGCATAATTTTCCAGCGAAACAGTGTCTAACCCTGCATAAAACGCGTCAATCACACCAGGACCAACGGCCCGATGCCCGCGGTCGGACGCGGAGACGATGCGTATCCAGTCATGCTTTGCGGCATATTCGGTAAGAATATCCATCGACCCATCGGTTGAGCCGTCATCGACGATCACCCAGAGCGACGGCGTCTCGGTTTGCGCCACCACACTGTCGAGCGTGCGCCGCATATAGGCCGCTTCGTTCCGGCATGGAGAGATCAGGACATAGGTGCGGTCAGTCATAAACAATCAGGCAGTTTGCAAAATCTTTCAGCGTTTTGTCCGGCCTATCCATAATGTGTGAGGTATATAGGTTTATTAAATCTTTTATATCTCGCCCCCGTGTTCTGATCCTTGCAGGAGACTGTAACTTTATATGGCCTTCATTACCGGCGGTCGGATACAAATACTCGCGCGCAATGGTGACCTCTCCGGCAATGAGGAACAAATTTCGCCATGTGCTGAGTAAATCGTAGCCTCGAACCAAGCTCAAGGCCATTGAAACATTTCTCCACCGCCGCGAAGGCTATGCTGTCAATCTATGTACTTCTAACACAAAAGCCGCCTAGACGATGAAGATCTATGACATGATTTTGTCTGGTGGGCGTTTGAAAAGCTTTAATGACTACGCTTAGGATGACATAGCTTCCGCAAGATACGGCAACCCGGCCCGACCAGATAAACAGATCCTCATGACTGAATCCGCAGCCCAAACCGTTCTGAACCACCGTGTAGGTAAAAGCCTGCACTTGGGCCTTTTATGGCTTTTGGTGGCGACGGTGGGGGCGTTCATATTTCTATCACCAGGACTTGATGCGCTGCGCATTGCCTGGGGCCTGCCAGAGTACTCACACGCTCCGTTGATCCCGGTTCTGTCCGGGCTTCTTTTCCTCCGCCAACTCAAAGACTACCCCGAACGGCCCGGACCCATTGGTGATCGTTGGGTCGGAGTGGCAGTCGTGGCATTGGCACTCGTTTTTGGTGCGTTGGCACGGCTGGCTAATATCGACGACATGGCCGCCTATGCGCTGATCCTTTGGGTCGGCGGCATTCTTTTGATCAGCTTTGGCTGGTCCACCGGAAAACACTTCTGGCCGCCGGTACTGCATCTTGTCTACATGCTACCGCTGCCCGACACGCTCTATTACAAGATGTCTACCTGGCTGCAACTGATCTCATCCGAATTGGGCGTATGGATGCTAGGGCTTCTGTCCGTACCGGTCTTTCTTGACGGCAACATCATTGATTTGGGCGTCACCAAACTGCATGTGGCCGAGGCCTGCTCTGGGCTCAGATACCTCTTTCCGATCCTCAGCTTCAGCTACATCTTTGCCATCCTTTACAAGGGCCCGATGTGGCACAAAGCTATACTGTTGATCGCGGCCGCGCCGATCACCGTCATCATGAACTCGGTCCGCATCGCCATCGCGGGAACCGTCGTCAACTACTACGGGCTCGACTGGTTGGACGGGTTTACCCATTTCTTCGAAGGATGGGTGATCTTTGTTGCCTGTGTGTTGCTTCTGTTTGTGCTTGCCCGGATCATGCTGTTCTTTAACCCCGTGAAGATGAGCCTTACCGAGGCTCTGGATCTGGAAACGGACGGGCTTTGGACTCAAGCCAAACGCATACGTTTGGTTCAGCCTTCAGCCGCACTAATCACGGCCGCCATTCTGGCCGTCGGGGCCGTCGCAACATGGCAGATGATCCCCGAACGCGGCCAGATCGAAGTGGCCCGTGAACGCTTTGCACTTTTTCCCCGAACCCTCGGCGACTGGCGCACAACCCCCCATCAGCGGCTTGACCCAGTTGTGGAGGAGACGCTTGGCGCCGACGACTACCGCCAGGTCAATATGACCCGAGCGGATGGCGCTGAGGTCGGACTTTTCATGGCCTGGTATGCCGATCAGGGTCGGGGTGGCGTTCATTCGCCTGAGATATGCCTGCCCGGTAGCGGCTGGGAGATCGCCTGGCTGGAACGAACCGACATCGCTGCAGAAGTCGGCAGCGCGACGCCCTTCATGATCAATCGCGCGATCGTTCAGCACGGCGAGGCGCGGATGATGGTTTTCTACTGGTTCGACCAAAAAGGCCGAAAGGTAGCATGGGATCTAGCAGCAAAGTTCTGGCTGATGGTGGACGGCATCCGAGAAGGGCGGACAGATGGGGCACTCATCCGGTTGAGCACGCCGATTAGACCAGGTGAAAGTGATGCAGCAGCGGAAGAAAGGCTGCTGGATGCGCTGATGGCGATTGAACCGCCATTGCCTCGGTTTGCACCGGCGGGATAAACTGGGTCTAAACTCTTGACGCACCCCGGAGTGAAATGAACAACGAGGGATGTTCCGGGTTTTGGACGCATCGTCTCAAATCCTATTTTGTCATTCTAAATTTCTGGATTTAGTTCGATTCTGAACGATATGGATGATAAGTTCGCCCGTGCGCCAATATAGCCCAAACGGTTCGAGCAATTTTGATTGCCAAGGCGACTACGACTAAACGAACGGGCTTTTTCCCCAGCACAACTCTAACCCAAAGCGCGTTTTTCACCATTTGAGTTCCGTCTCGGTACGAGCTCAAGCTAGGCTGCAATGAATGGACTGGCTTTCGGCGCCTACATCTGCTCTGAAACCCGGCCCTTGCTGTTAGACGGAGGTTTGTAGGCCACGTAACTCTTGGGGAACCCAAACTTCCATTCCGTCCACAGTATGCAATTAGGGAACAAAGACAAAATTTCAGCTCTCAGTAAGACAGTTGTCCCGGCCACCATGTCCGTCCAAGCAGGCAATTTCTTATACCAACGAGAAATTAATCGGCGTTTTAACCACTCAGGATAGGCCCACCAAAACGGCATGTTGCAATGAGCTTCAATTGGAAACCAAATAGAAGGAGTTTGAACCCAGTAGCTTGGCGCCAGTCTCAAGACCTCTTCAGCCATCGCTCTACGCTTGTCGATCGCACCAACATGCTCAATCACACTATTGGAAAAAACTATGTCATAAGACAAGTCATTGGCAAAGTTTACGTCACATGCGTCTCCGTCCAAAATTTCAATCTCATGCAACTCGTGACTTGCATCAACCGTCTTCTCAGGATCTGGCAGATTTACGATTGTCAGTTTCAGAGGGACAGGGAAACCTCTCCAAAATTCTACCGTTCCCCCTAAGTCGATGATGCGTTCGCCGCCTTTAATTTTCATACGCTTCAAAAACTGAGCTTGGCGACGTTCGCGAGCCGCATCAGAAAATGGCTTCTTCATACTCATCAACGTATTGAATAAAAGATACTTCATATCGAACCCTTATGATATGTTTGCATGAAACATGTTCGTGGCTTTGTCGCACAAACCCGGTGAAGCTACCCATTGATCCGGGCTGCGGGGGAAGGTCACCACAAGACGACCTTCCCGGGCAACCCGTTGTTTAAAGATACTTCTTAATGATCTCGCAGCGGTGCTGGAAGACCGCATCGTCGGTATAACCCTCTCCATCCCGCAAGGCTCGGGCCATCATGTCTCCGAGGAGTAACCGATCTCCAGCAATCGACTGCACTGTTTCACTCAGGGCAGCGACATTGTTCAGTGAAACGAGTTGTCCTCCACCATGAGTCGAAATCAGATCCTCGGGATAGGCGCTGCTATAGCCGACGATCGGCGTGCCAGAGACCAGCGCTTCGATTAGGCATCGCGGGGATTCCGGCGTCTTGTGGCAGAAAAGGAAAATATGGGCCTGTCGCAAGTGGTCGAAAACCGCAGCGCGGTCATTCACGAAACCTGTGAAGGTGACGTGGCTCTCAAGGCCTGCGTTGGCGACGCGCGCCCTCATGTCTGCTAGATCCGGTCCATCACCCAGCCATGTGGCTTGGAAATCCACTTGTCGCTTGGCAAGTGTCTCAAGAACCTCCACCCAGTCTTGCGGACCCTTCATCGCGCTCGCCCTTCCTGTATAGACGATCTTCAGGGGCCCATTGTTCGCAGCGACAACCTTAGCCTTCAGAGCTTCGGGAGGGAGATGTTCCGAGGCCTTGATGTGGATGTCGTGCACGAGTTGTGGTTGGCGGCAATAGGGGGCATAGGTCTCATAGGTTTCCTTGCCGTGAAACAGGCCCAGAGCCGCGCGTCGGATGATAAATTTTTCCCATTCCCACATGGGCCGATGTTCTAACCGCGCTCTGATCCGGCGATGCCAGAGCGGGTTACTAGACGCTGTGCGGCGGGTTACCTCAGATTCCACCCGGTCGGTCCAGATCGCAAAGGGTCGACCCGCCATATGGGCCTGCCAAGCCCCAACCGATCCCCAATCTCCAGTAAGGCCACCGATGGAGAAGGCTACGTAGTCAGCTTTGTCGATCTCCGCGCGTATTAGATTCCGGGTGGCTCGATAGTGGCGAAAAAACTGATCAGGACGATAGGCCGTTGGCAGAGGCAAGATACGAATGCGATCCAAGTTTGGCCCAACGTTATTGATTGGCACCCAAGCGTCTGGCAACTTTGTATGAGAGACGGGGTGCATCGTAATCAATTCATCAAAATGTTCCGCCCAGAGCCTCAGCCCATTGCAAGCTTGATCCTCAAGATACAGTCCGGAATCGGTTTGCACTAATGGTACTGGCGCATAAATTAGTAGCTTGCCCGAGTTGGTCATGAAGATCTGTGTATCCCGTTATGAAATCGATTCCAGAATGTATACCTTGCAATGAACTAATTACCGCTGCACATATCCAATAGGGTTCATTTTACCATTAAACACGCACACGAATACGAACATGATTTTACATCGCATCAAACGAAAACTCACGCCACTATTGCTACTTTTTCTATCCGCTTGCGGCCTGGTCAACCGCTGCAGCACGCCTGATCCGGTGGACGAAGCGCAATTCAGCATGATCTACGATAGGCCTGCATCGGCACCCGAGGGCCCACTCAATGTCTATCATCTGGGGCACAGTCTCGTGGGACCATACATGCCGGGGATGTTGCAGCAATTGGCGGAACAGGGCGGCAGCGAGGGACACAGTTTCAACAGTCAGCTTGGTTGGGGGACGCCGCTACGTGCGCATTGGGAGCCAGATGTGGTGATCAATGGGTTTGAAGAGTCTAACGGTCCTCCCGCCTTTCGGGATGCAAAGGAAGCCATGGCGTCAGGCGACTATGACGCGGTGGTGTTGACCGAAGCGGTCGAGATCAAGGATATGATCAAGTATTTCGCGCCGCATGAATATCTGCGCAACTGGGCCGTCGCCGCTTGGGAGGGCAATCCAGAGACACGTGTTTACCTTTATGAAACCTGGCATCCATTGGATGATCCGGAGGGTTGGCTCACACGGCTCGACCGGGATTTGAGTCTTTATTGGGAAGGCGAGATTCTCAAACGCACGCTGGCCTATGAAGAAGTCGACAAGCCGATCTATGTCATCCCAGCCGGGCAGGTCATGGCAGCTTTTGTGCGCAAGGTTGAGGCTGCTGGCGGGGTTGGGCCCATCCGTGATCGCAACGATCTGTTCCATGACAACATCCACTTCAGTGAATACGGTGGCTATCTCGTGGCGCTCACTCACTACGCTGTACTTTATGGACGCTCGCCCGTTGGCTTGCCTCACCAATTGCAACTGGCTGATGGTAGTCCGGCTGCTGACCCAGGTCCCGAAGCGGCGAGGTTGATGCAGGAAACCGTTTGGGAAGTGGTCACATCTTATCCACCAAGCGGGGTGCTCCAAAACTGAAAGCGGCGCGGGCCAGACTATTCCTCCGCAGGTGGGAGTGCTTCCAGCCGCGTGATCTCGTCGCGGGCGATGGCGATCTGCGGGCGGGGGTCGTCTTCCCCCGCAAACTCCAGTACCCGGCGGTACTGTGCGATGGCGTCCTCATCGCGCTCCAAAGCGGCGTAAGTCTGGCCGAGGTGGAATTGAACGATTGGATCCTGCGATAATTCTGCGGCGGCGCTTTCGAGATAGGGCAGGGCCTCTTCCGCCTCACCGCGGCGAAAGACAAGCCAGCCATAAGTGTCCTGAAAGGCGGGCACATCTGTGCCGTTCAGGCGCCGGGCTACAGCCCAGGCGCGTTCAAGGCCGGCGTCATCTGTCTTGTGGTTTGTCAGCAGGCTGGCGAGATTGTTGGCGGCAACAAGGTCGTTGGAATTGCGCTCATAAAGCAGCTCATAATTGGCAATGGCGCCGTCAATATCGCCAGCCGCTTCCAATTCCCCGGCTTGCGCCCAAAGAAGTTCGCGGTTGTAGGGCAGAGCGGCGCGCCCGTCACGCAGGGTCTGTGAGGCGCTGTCGTCTTTTCCCTGAAGGCGCTGGAGGCGATAGAGTTGGACCCAAGCCCGACCCCGCCTGGGATCTTCTTCCACCAGGATCTGAATCTGATTTTCCGCCACATCCAGTGCGCCATTGGCGGCATGTGAGGTGGCCAGAATGAAACGCAGGGCTGCATTGTCAGGATATTCCGCGACAAGCGCCTCAGCCTGTCTCAGGGCTGCCTCTGTTTGCCCGCTGCTGAGGCGTGCGCGCAGAAGCGCAATCTGAGTGTTGAGGCTGGCGTCTTCCCGCTCCGCGAGTTCGCGCAGATATCCAAGCGCCTGTTCGACGCCTTCGCGGCTGCCCAGAAGCCGGGCCTGAAGCGCATCCGCCACTGCAAGGGTCCGCTCTGTGCTGATGCGGCGCAGGCGCGCGATCACGCTGTCAGCGCGCGCGTAATCTTCCGCAGCCAGATAGACTTCGCCCAGAAGCACCAGAATATCCGCATTGTTCGGTGCCCGACGCAGGGCCGGGATCAAAACCTCTTCCGCCGCGATATAGCGTTCGTCACTTGCCAGAACCCGGGCATAGCGCAAAGACGGTTCAGGCGCATTGTCGGAGGCATCCACCGCCAGCGCAAGGAAATCGCGGGACAGTTCGTGATTGCCAGCGCGCGCATAGGCCTGGGATATCAGGTCCATGGCGGCGACATCATCGGGCGCCGTATCAAGGGCTAGACGCAGCGTGGCGATGGCCTCGTCCGCTTTGTCGTCCTGGATCATCCAGGCCGCCTGCATCTTGAGCGCTTCGACACTGTCGCTGTCTGCTTCGAGCGTGTCTGCCACCAGTTGGCGCGCGCGGGTCTCGTTGCCGGTCTGAAGCAACATCCGGGCCAGTGTGATGCGGATGCGGTTGGCTGTGTCGGAGTCTTCTTCGGTGCCTTCCAGCATTGTTTGCAGCGTTTCGATCGCCGTGTCTTCTGCGCCGTTTTCGAAATCGATGGCCGCAAGAATGATCTGTATCCGTTCTGGGTCCGCTGCGACCTCCAATGCAGCGCGCAGCTCGGCGCGTGCGGCGTCTGGCCCCTGTCTCTGGTTTATGAAACGCACTAGATCGATGAAAAGCGTAGGGTCTTCTGCCGCCGGATCCGACACCTCGCGGAGAAAGGCTTCCACCTTGTCAGGCTCGCCCCGGGCCAGCAGGAACTGAATGAGTTGGGTCTTAGGTTCATCATCCTCGGCAAACCGGATGACTATGTCGCGTAGCTGTGTTTCAAGTGCTGTGAAGTCGCCTTGCCGTTCGAGCAGGACAAGTTTTTGCGTATAGAGATCGCGATTGTCCGGCTGCTTGGCGATCATTCTCTCCAGCTGTACCAAGGCCTGATCGATGGCCCCGTCGCGGACATAGGCGTCAAAGAGGATCAACTGCAGGATGTCATTATCCGGGGCCTCTTGTGCCAGACCCGCAGCCTGATCGCGCACGGCATCTCGTGCTGGACCATCGCGCGCCTCCAACGCTTGCTCATATTGCAAGGCCAGCGCGATCATCTCAGTGCGCGGCGCGTCAGGCGCGAGAGCAATCACCTCGGTTGCATGGCGGGAGAACTCTTCCCAGTTGCGTGCCGCAAATGCAATCTCTGCCAGTACCGTGCGCCCTTCGACATGATCAGGCACCTGTTCGACCAGCCGCAGATACTGGCCATAGGCGGCCTCCTTGTCGTCTTTCTGCAGCATCAAAGCTGCCATGGTTTCGCGCGCTGCGACATGGTTGGGCATCAGTTCAAAGACATTGCGTAACTCGACCGCCGCCCGGTCGAGATCCCCTTCTTCGATTAGTTCTTGGGCTGAGGCGAAATAGGCTTCGGCGCGCTCTTCAACGGACTTACAGGCCGTCAGGCCCAAGCAAAGCATGAATGTCAGAAGCAGTCGCCTCAAGATTCGGGGAGGCATAGATTTGGTCCTAATCATGGTCGCCTATTCGGTTCTGCAGTCTTTTGTATGTTAAACTGCTCTATGTAGGAGCGTTTGCCTTCAGGGCTTCACTGTTCCTGTCAAACCCTGCCTCTGCCAAACATCAGCTCAGATCGCTGTCAGAGAGTGTGCCACGGCGGCAGCCATTTAATGCCACTCCCAGGACATTGGTATTGGCGGCAACCTCGATTTCAGTCCGATCAAGCTTTTTGAACTTGGTATATTCCGCCCGTGCCACGATCAAAGCGCAATCGACATTTTTGAGGAACGCCAAAGCTTTGTCAGAAGAAAGGGCTGAGGGTAGATCGAAGATCATGATGTCGGGAGCATAGTCGCGTTGGATGTCATCGAGAAACTCAGCTGTGCGGTCCATCATCAGAAAACGCGTGGGGTCTTTTTCGGGATGAGGTGAAATCGACACAGCCACATTGTCTGTCACCCGCACCGCCTGTTTTTCAAAGGCGATCATATCCGTGAGCACTTCCGGCAGACCATAGCGCATCTTGAGATCGAAAAACTCATGCACCGAGGGTGAGCCAAGATCGAGATCAAACAACATTGTGCGCGAACTTGTATGCCGTCCCAGACCCAGTGCAAGATTGCAGGCCAACGTGGTCTTGCCACAAGATGGTTCCGGCGAAGTGATCGCCAGACGCGACCAGCCGTTTTGCTCCATCTGAAGAATAATCTTGGTGCGTAGAAGGTCAAAAGGGGTGGCATCACTGTTTGCCTCGCCCGCGATGATCCGGTGCTGTCGCAGCACCGCAGGCGACAGGTCAAAGCGGGGCAATGCCTCCCAGATGGTTTCTGTCGTATTAGATTTGGAAGGCTTGCGCACGTGTTGATCTCGCAGAACGGGACCTGGGCGTACGGTCTCGGTAGCCTCATGGCGTGCGGCGCGCGCCTTCGCGAGAGCGGCCTGCAATTTTTCCATCCAGCTTTACCCTTCTAACCGTGGCGTCTTTCAAGCCAGGCCCATCTGGACCAGAACCCGGTTCACCAATATCTCGAGCGGCACATATTCAGTATGTACGTAATAAAGCGCCGCTGGCACAGCTACTATCACAATAGCCAAAGCACTCAGCCTAAGCAGGCGCCGCCGCCATTTCTCTCCCCGGCTTTCCAGATAGGGGATGACGCCAATGGGCACGATTTCAAACCGGGACTGCAACTCTGCAGGATGGCGCACCCGCTGATTGAGCAGTTCAAGAAGCATGAAATATGCCAGCGCCAATGCGCCACCAACAGCGCCTCCCATCACCGCGATTTTTTTGCGTGCCGGCCCAGACGGTTCCTGCGGTACGCTGGCGCCTTCGATGAGGCTAATACGCTCGCCTTGCGCATTGATTTCTATTCGCTCTGCCATGCGAGCTTGGTTAAGATTGCCCAACACTGAGTTGTAGCGGGTTCGGGCGCTTTCGAGATCTTGTTCGAGACGCTCCAGCGTAATCGAATTGGTGGCCGTGGCGGCAATTGCGCGACTTAGTCGCTCCAATTCTTCGTTCACGCGCACAATCTCCAGATCGATCTCTTCGATGCGTGAATCCATTTCTGCCAGTGTGATGTCGAGAAACGTCGGCTCTGCCTCCGTCCCCTCCTGCCAATCCCCGGGATCCCCTCCGGAGATTGCGAGTTCTAACTGCTCAATCTGTCTGCGCAGTTGAACAACCCGCGGATTGGAATCGGAATAAACGGTCAAATCCTCCGCCAGTTGAAGCTCGAGTTGCTGCAGGCGCTGCTCTTCTGGCGAAAGTTCTCGTCGCGTATCGGAACCAAGCCGCCCGGTTGCTTCAAAAACGGCGATCATCTCACTTCGCTGACTAACAATGGAAGCCCGGTCCTGCTCAAGCCGACCAAGCCTCTCCTGCAATGTGGATTGGCGATCTTGCCGATAGCTGAGATCTTCTGGAAGAGCGTCGACATTTTCATTCTTGAAGGCGATGATCCGACTGGATTCTTCTTCTATTTCTCCAGCAAGCCGCGCGGCCTCCTGTTCAAAGAAAGACAAAGTGTTTTCTGTCCGCTCGCGTCGGAAAGAACTATTCGCCTCCAGCACAAGGGTCACATAATCATTAACGACATCTGCCGCGATTTGGGCGTCTCTGGCATCAAATTGGATGGCCATCAGGGAGGCTTGACCGCGCCCACCACTGCGAAGGATTCTGGTACTGTCCCGCATCGCCTGCACAATCCGGTCGGGCGTCATTGCAGCCATGCCTTCGAAGACCTGATGTCTCTGGGCGATATCAATGAGATTGGCCCGTGTCATCAGCTGTTCTTCTATCAACTGCAACTGCTCGGCCACTTCGGTTCGGATCGTAGATACCACCATTTCATCGGGGATTTGCGGCGGATCCACCTGCAATCGTGCTGAGGACATGTATGTCGGCGGCAATTGCAAGGCTGTGACAACCCCAAGCCCGGAGCAGATCAGAAACAGCGCCATCATGACCGGCAGGCGCCGCTTGAAGAGAGACCAGTAAAATCGAAATGGCAGGTTCATTTGGCAGATTTTCCAGTCAAGACGTAATGATCCGCCAATGACACAGGCGCAGCTACTGTCTTCAGGATCACGCCATCGGCGATCAATTCCTCGATCGTTGCCTCATCGACACGCGCCTGATCAGCGCTGGCAGCATAGACCAGCGCCAAATCGCAAATCTTGTTGATCATCCGCGGCACCCCACCGCTATAGTCATAAATCTTGTTCAGAGCGGCTTCAGTGAACTCCTGGCCGCTGCCCCCGACATGCCGAAGGCGGGAAATGATGTAGTCACAGCTGGATACTGCATCCATGGCCCCCAGATGATAGCTGACAGAGACGCGCTGTGCGAATTGGCTGAACTCTGGCTGCGAAATCATGTCACGCAGTTCCGGCTGGCCAATCAGGATCAGTTGCAACAATTCGTCTTTGCTGGAATTGACATTGGTGAGCATGCGCAACTCCTCCAATGTCTCTTCGGAAAGGTTTTGCGCTTCATCAAGGATCAACAGGACCGATCGACCATCTGCATATTGCCCCAGCAGGAAATCGACAAATTGTTGGTAAAGCTCCACATAGTCGGCATTAGTGTCGTACGGCAAGTCAAAGGCGTTGAGCACCCAGCGTAAAAGCTCGCCGCGCCCGCCCTGCCCATTGGAGATGAGCCCCACCACCACATCATTGTCGATGCGCTCCAGCAGCGCATAAAGCGACGTGGTCTTTCCCGCGCCAACCTCACCTGTCAGCAAAGTAATCGGTGCGCGCGTCACCAATCCGTATTCCAGCACCGAGAACGCACGCTTGTGGCCTTTGGACCAGAACATGAAATCCGGATCTGGTGGCAGCGCAAACGGACGCTCCCGAAACTGGAAATGTTGGAGATAAAGATCCGCTTTCAAGATACTGATCCAAATATTCTGGTCCGTTGGCCGGGCACGATATTCCGGTTCGAGCCCAATGCATACAATATTCTCGTCCAACGGACTATAACGGCCCTTTTGACACGTTTAAGATAAAGCACTTGGAGCTCGGATTAAATGGGTAGGGTTATTCGAAACAGAGTGTTTCCGATGGGCCATGTCTGACGTCAGCACCAATGGGACAGTTGAAGGTGATTTGATTAGAGAGGGTTTCTGGCTCATCGTAACCGCCAAGGAGTGGAGATGAGAAAGCAACCCGGAACCAAGCTGAGCCACGGTGAGAAGGTCGTAAAGGACATTCGCCGTGCGACCCGCAAACAGTATTCCGCAGAAGAAAAGATCAGGCCTTTCCGGATGGCCGGAAGGGTGAGGATAGCATGCCGAGTTCTGCCGCTGTGAAAGCATTGCACAGAGCCTCTAATACAGCTGGTCCAAAGAGCTCCTGGAGGCGAACACTGCAGTACAGACAACCCGTAAACGGCAATCACTAACATGCTGTGTTCATAGAGTGAATCCCCAAGTTTGTGCAACAAAGCCATAGATTTTGTAAACGTGTTAAACGAGAACAACAATTTAAACCAATCGAGATACTTCACATATATCAATTCAGAAGTAGTTTTAGATACTTACCATAAGTAGACTTAGCAAACAGCCGGGACCGTTCTTCAAGCGCTTCATCATCAATCCAGCCGTTAGCCCAGGCGATCTCATCCAGGCTGCCGGTCTGCATCCCTTGCCGGTCTGTAAGTGTGCGCACGAAGTTTCCCGCATCCAGCAGCGACCCATGTGTACCGGTATCCAACCAGGCAAAGCCACGGCCCATGGTCTGAACATTTAGCAAGCCTTCGTTCAGATACATCTCCAGCAGGGACGTGATCTCAAGCTCGCCCCGCTCGGACGGTTGGACCTGACGGGCACGGGCAGGGGCATCGCCGTCAAGGAAATAGAGCCCGGTCACCGCGTAGTTTGAGGGCGGTACTTTCGGCTTCTCGATGATGCCGCGTACTCTCTGACCTTCGAAATCAACCACGCCGTAGCGTTCGGGGTCGGCAACGCGATAGGCGAACACAGATCCACCACGCTCTTGTAGATCTGCTTCGCGCAGCAAATCCGGCAGGCCGTGGCCGAAGAAGATATTGTCACCCAGGATCATCGCGGACGGGGCACCTGCAAGGAAATCCTCTGCCAAAGTATAAGCCTGCGCCAGACCGTCAGGCGATGGCTGAGTGATCCAGGTAAGCGACAGGCCGTACTGACTGCCGTCACCCAACAGACGCTGAAACTGATCCTGATCCTGTGGTGTTGTGATGATCGCGATCTCGCGGATCTGTGACAGCATGAGCACGCTCAGCGGGTAGAAGATCATCGGCTTGTCATAGATCGGCAGCAACTGTTTTGAGACCGCCATGGTGATCGGATACAGCCGAGTACCCGAACCGCCAGCCAGAATGATACCTTTGCGTTGCATGATCTATCCTTTCAAGGCAGGGCTATCTGCAACCTTCAGATCGGCCAGCACCTGCGCCAATCCGGCTTTCCAGTCAGGCCGCCCAAGCCCGTAAATGTCATTGAGCCGCGAACACTCCAGCCGTGAATTCAGCGGTCTGGGGGCCGGGGTCGGGTAATCTGTTGTCGGAATATCGGTGATCTGGGTTGCCAGCCCCGCCTGCGAGACAATTTCGCGCGCGAAACCGGCCCAGCTGACATCGGGTGTCCCGGAATAGTGAAACAGCCCGCCTTCGGCCTGCCGTCCGGTTTTGGCTATGGCCAGCAGCGTCTTGGCAATATCAGCTGCCGGTGTCGGCCCCCCGATCTGATCCGCCACGATGGTCAGCGTGTCACGGGTCTCGGCCAGCCTAAGGATGGTTTTGACAAAGTTGTGTCCGTGGGCCGAAAACACCCAACTTGTCCTTAGGATCGCATACCACCCCCCCGCTTGGGAAATCTGGTGTTCTCCCACCAGCTTGGTCTGGCCATAAGAACCCAAAGGGTCTGTCGGGTCCTGCGTGGTGCGGGGCATATCCCCCGCCCCGTCAAACACATAGTCGGTTGAGATGTGTAGGAAGGGCAAATCACGCTCTGCTGCGGCGCGCGCCATAGCCCCCGGTGTATCCCCGTTGATCACCCGGGCTAGCTGGGGCTCATCCTCGGCCTTGTCGACCGCCGTGTAAGCTGCGGCGTTTATGATCACATCCGCATCCGTGCTTCGGATAGCGTCAACACAGCTCTGCGGATCAGACAGGTCCGCTTGGGAGCGGTCCAGCGCCTCGACCGAGATGCCGTGCGTCGGCGCACGTCGGCGCAGTTCCGTAGCAACCTGCCCGCTATGGCCGAAGACCAGTGCCTTCATTCGGCCACCCCGAGCCGCTCTCCCACGCCGCTGCGGTTCTGCAGAGCAGCCAGCCATGCGCCGTTGTCCAGATACCACTGAACCGTCTGTTCCAACCCGGTTTCAGGTGTGTAAGAGGGGCGCCAGTTCAACTCGTTCCGAATACGGGCTGGGTCGATGGCATAGCGACGATCATGACCGGGGCGGTCAGTGACAAAGGTGATCAGATCGGCGTAGGGCGTTTTGCCCGGCTTCAACCGATCGAGTATCGCGCAGAGCATTTTGACCAAATCGAGATTGGTCATCTCGTTCTCACCGCCAATATTGTAGCTGCGGCCCAGCTCACCTTTTTCCAGCACCAACAGCAGTGCCTCAGCATGGTCTTCGACATGCAGCCAGTCGCGGATGTTGTCCCCTGCCCCATAGATCGGGATGGGTTTGCCAGCCAGCGCGTTCAGGATCACCACCGGGATGAGTTTTTCCGGAAACTGATAGGGGCCGTAATTGTTCGAGCAATTGGTCAGAACCACCGGCAGGCCATAGGTTTCGCGCCAGGCCCGGACAAGGTGGTCGGACCCGGCCTTCGAGGCCGAATAAGGCGAATTGGGCTGATAGGGGCTGTCTTCGGTGAAAAACCCGGTCTTGCCCAAAGATCCGAACACTTCATCGGTTGAGATATGATGAAAGCGGAAGCTCTCGGGCTTGCCGGCACCGATCCAATAGGCGCGCGCGGCTTCCAACAGGACATAGGTGCCGGTGATGTTGGTGTCGATAAAGGCCGCAGGACCATCGATCGAGCGGTCGACATGGCTTTCGGCGGCCAGATGCATGATTACATCCGGCTGGTGCCTGTTCAAGATCGCCGCCATCGCCCCCGCATCCCGGATGTCAGCCTGCTCGAATGCGTATTCAGGCACATCCGCAACGGAGGCGATATTCTCCAGACAGGCCGCATAGGTCAAAGCATCGATATTGACGACCGCATGGCCTTCAGCAATTGCGCGGCGGATGACAGCAGAGCCAATAAAACCGGCACCGCCCGTGACCATAATTTTCATTCACCATCCTCAATCACAAACGGAGTATCTATATTTCGCAAAAATGGAGCTGCTTTATCTTTATCTGACAATTGCGGTTCGGCTAGGTCCAGCGGCCAATTAATTCCAATATCGGGATCATCCCACCGAATGGCGCCTTCTGTTTCCGGAGCGTAGGTGTCGGAGCATTTATAGATGATCTCGGTCTCCGGCTCTAATGTCATGAAGCCATGAGCAAACCCGGCGGGCACCAGCAACATTCGGCCGTTTTCAAAACTGAGTTCTGCGCCGACCCAATCGCCGAAGGTGGGAGAACCTTTGCGGATGTCTACGGCGACGTCAAAAAAGCGTCCGCGCCCACAGCGAACCAGCTTGGCCTGCGCTCTTGGAGGCGCTTGGAAATGCAGGCCACGTATTGTGCCAACAGCACCGGAAAGCGAGTGGTTATCCTGAACGAAGACCGTATCGATGCCCGCATCGGTAAAACTGTTCACGTTGTAGGTTTCTTCGAAGAACCCGCGATGATCACCAAACCGTCTGGGCGTGATCAGGATCACCTCTGGGATTGCAAGAGGTACCAATTTCATCGTCACAAATGTCTTATTCCACTATGTGGCATTGTCACACTCATAGGTCATGTCATAGCTGTTCGTGCATGTCCACTGAGGTTATCCCCGAGAGACACAGGAGATAGTGTTCGATGCGCACGACAAGGCGTTCGCTTTCTTCGGTGGGCCCTGTGCGTGGGGCATTTACGATAGTCCGGGGCGGTCGCCGAAATGCCAGATGGATCGCTTGTCAATTCTGTCTCCCAATCCGTCGCGCCTCGCGCACCAACCCCGGTAAAATCAGAATACATTGCCAATAGCGCCCAGCTAGGCGCTTTGGGTTCCTCAGCATACGCCATACCCATTCTAGCGCCAGTGTCCTTACCCATTTGGGTGCACGAGTCTGGCTACCCGCGATGAAATCAAGCCCAGCACCGATTGAGACAAATCCGCAGCCAGGAGCATGCCTGCGCCCTTCAATCGCCAATTGTTCCTGCTTGGGCGCCCCCAAAGCCAGAAAGCACAGTTGCGCTCCGGACTGTCGTATTGCTTCAAGATAGGAAACAGCCTTCACCCCCTGGGGATCAAACCCAAAAGGGGGCGCAATCTGTTCAACCACACGCAATCCTGGGTATTGGATAGTCAATCTCTGTGCCGCCCGATCAAGTGTTTCAGGTGTGGCTCCCAAAAACGCCACAGGTACATTATCGCGAGCGGCCATTTCGGCCAGAGGCTCTATCAACTCGGATCCCGGCATCAGATCAACCTCCCGCCCCGCCATCCGCGAGAGCCACACGATCGGGTTTCCATCTGCTACAATATGACTATGCGCTTTATAAGATTGGAAGAAGTCAGGGTTGCCACGCATCTTCACAATGTGGTCGAGGTTCAATGTCGCCAGTGCAAACCCCTGACTTCTTTGCCAGTGCTCCTGGATGCTTTTGAACAATCCAGCCCGATCAGGGAAGTTTACAAGATCCAGAACTTTGGCTGTATGCTGGATATCTGTCTCACTCATTGCCGCATCACTCATACAGGCTGCCAGTGACGGAAATAGGAACTTGGTCTCTTCCTTGATGCGTGAGTGTCCTTTCATTGTCCATAGTACTTTGCAAAAGCATCTGGCTCTTTTCGAACCGTTTGGGCAAATTCTTTCGGCTTCAGTTCAGATCTTGCTTTGTCTAGAATCTTGAACACAGATCCGGGTGTTTGATCCCAGGGTTTGATGGTGCGATCCGTTCGTTGGAAGAGAAGGAAGCCCGCGAGAAGATCACAGCCTGGAAGGAGGACTATAACCAATACGGACCCCACTCATCCCTCGGCAATCTCACGCCGCAGGAATTTGCAACGAAATCGAGACTGGAAACCAAGGCCGCATAAGGTCAGGAATCAAACGACGGATTCTCCTAAACGCTGGAGGGAAGTTGGGTCTTAGGTCATGATCTTTACCGACAAATGCTTATTAGAGCGTTCACTTTCTCCATGGCGGACCTTTTATGAATCGGGAAGCTCAAAAATGCACAATTCAATAGGGTCATTGGAAAGCTAATGGCACCCATTCTTGGAAGTGAGGGAATTCCCGGTGATCTGGCGGAATTGTCTGGTTCATTCCTCGCAGGCATTAGTAGTTACCCAATCATGCGCGCGCGTATGACATTGCTTCAATGCTGCTATGATGTCGACCGTTTTGAAGATGCTCACTATAAAACCTTGGGTGTGCGCTTTCCCGAACAGTTCAAATACGCGGTTAAAAGTCGCCGCGCAGAGTATCTTGCAGGGCGAGTTCTTGCACATGTCGGATTGTCGAGTCTTGGTATCAAGAACGTCCACATTCCGTCAGGCCGCAACCGGGAGCCGATCTGGCCTAAAAATGCAATTGGTTCAATTACTCATTCTTATGGTCGTTGCGCAACCATACTCTCAAACAACTCGAGGGATCGCGTAGGGGTAGATATTGAACGTATAGTTGACGGTGAAACGCTCGCTGCAGTCCAAGAAGTATGCCTTTCATGCAAGGAACGAAAGCTACTGAACACACAAACTGGTTATTCGCGCCTCGAGCTGGCTACATTGATGTTTTCGGCAAAAGAAACACTTTTCAAGATGCTCTACCCGTCAGTTCGTTGCCACTTTGGTTATGAGACTGCGATGGTAAGAGAAATTCCTACAAGCGACACCATAAGTCTTTACCTAACGGAGAATCTTCGAGGCGGTTTTCGTTCAGGCTCAACCTTCGAAATACGCTTTAGTTTCCATTGTAATTTTGTGCTCACTTGGGCGACGCTAGGTGAGCCAAACCCCCAGCCGCGCTCTATTAGCTGAGAAACGACGAAACCCATCCCGACCAGCGGGGGGCATCAACTGCTCCTACCCATAGCAGACCAACCGACAACCACGATTGAACAGGCTGAAGCAATCCTCTGAGGTACAAAAGAGATTAAAAACCAGTCAATCGAGAAACCCGCATGCTGCGTCAAGGGAATGCGGCGCAGATTGAAACAGCGTCGCCCCTGATCCCACGATGCCGGCCATCCGCTCGTGCTCCAAATCATTTGATGGCTAACACGATTGCGTTGGTATAGGGTCTCCTTTGGCTGAAAGACCGTACAACGATAACAAGGCGACAAGGAATTAGGCGGTATGCGTGTACTGTTGACCGGCGGTGCCGGATATATTGGAAGCCATACGCTATTAAAACTGCTGCAAGATGGCATTGACGTGCTGGCGCTGGATAACTTCTCCAACAGCTCGCCTGAAGTGTTGCGCCGGGTCCAGAAACTAACCAACTCGAGCTTTGCAACTCACGTTGGCGATTATCGCGCCCCAGATGTGCTTGATGAGGTCTTTGAGAAATTTCGCCCCGACGCGGTCATTCACTTTGCGGGATTAAAAGCGGTTGGTGAGTCCAACGAAAAACCACTGACCTATTACGCGCAGAATGTTTCGGGCAGCATAAACCTGCTGGACTGCATGCAGCGGCACGGCTGCCAGAATATCGTCTTCTCATCTTCTGCCACGGTTTATGGCGAGGCGCAGTATCTTCCGTATGACGAAGATCACCCACTAAACCCCACCAACCCGTACGGTCGCACAAAATACTTTATCGAAGAGATTATCCGCGATTGGATTGCTTCACGACCGCACGCGAGTGCCGTCCTCTTGCGGTATTTTAACCCGGTTGGGGCGGATGAGTCTGGCGATATTGGAGAGGATCCGCGCGCGATCCCAAATAATCTGCTGCCCTACATCTCTCAGGTGGCAGTCGGCAGACTCAAAGAGCTCAGCATTTTCGGCAACAATTATGAAACTCGGGATGGCACGGGCGAGCGTGATTATATCCATATTGATGATCTAGCGGCAGCCCATCTTGCCGCCGTCAAATACGCTCACGAGAACCATGGATGCGAAGCCATTAATGTCGGTACCGGAACAGGAATCACTGTATTGGAAATGGTGAAAGCGTTCGAGGAAGCATCAGGCAGAGAAATCCCATTCAAAATCGCGGAAAGGCGCCAAGGTGATGTAGCACGTAGTTTTGCCGAAGTGTCCAAAGCACAAAGGTTACTTGATTGGACCGCTAAGCGTGACTTAACTGATATATGTAGAACAGCATGGAACTGGCAATCTAAAAACCCGTCGGGCTTTGAGCATTAATCACTACCTTGGGTTTTGATGTTACCTGAGAAGCAATGAGCAAATTGCCGTACCTTTCCCACACCTAGCGAACACCCCGATGGGTCCGGGGAATTTTCAGGTGGGTGTCCCGCGTTTTCAGGCACTTCCCATGCAACCTCCAGAAACTGGCGGTGCTGTGAAGCCATGATGGTGACTTCTTTGGAGGAAAGACCGAAGAACTCGACATCAAACTCTTCAAACCGACCCAAGGAGCATCAGCAACGTGTTAGGGCCGCCAGGCGAACTCTCTACCAATTGAAAAAAATGCTAAAGGGCTTGTCGCGCGGCCGAGGCCGTCTTCGTCTCGTATACGGTAGTTAAGGCCGGCATTTAAGACCCACTCGGACTCAAGCTCATAACTATAAACAGCATTCAAATCTGTCCGCTCAACGCGTGGGTCAACGATAGTATCATCGGTAAGGACTTGGGTTGCGGAAAACCCGAGACGGGAAGAGGGGCCAAGACCCAGAATATAGACGATGTCTAAGATGTACTCATCGCGAAACACGTCATCATCTGTAATAACAACATCCCGGTCAAAAAAGACACGGATTTCGTTTTCTCCGAAAACTTGAGCGTAGCTTAACGACCCGATGGGCTCAGTCTTTCCATCATTTGTATGCGCAACGCCAAGGCTTGCCAAAAAGTCCCCGCCGAGGACTTCTCTGCTACGACCAACCCTCAACCTATTGAGGCGCCCGGCTGTAGCGAGCTCAGTTTCCAAATCGAATGTTGCCGTACCGTTTGGCATATCATGTTCGATACCGAAACTGCCAATCGGGCCAGTGGTAAGCGCATCACCCTCTATGTCGCGCCGATCATCAATGTCGGTATACCCAAAGGCAAAATTGACGCGAGTTCTTGACGTGAGTTCGTGGAGTAGTCCAAGCGTTATGTCTTTGGTAGTCCGATGCCGTTGATCCGGATCATCTTCTTCAAATCGCTCCGCGCTGACATCTACGGTAGCCGTGGTTATTGGAGATAAGGCAAAGCTGACTCCCGCTCCTGCACTGATGGTACTGTTATCAGAAAGCGTTGGGCTTGTTTGATCAGTATATCTGAGTTCCTGGGCATCTACGCGGAAATAGTATCCAATCAAGTCCCGGCGACCAAAGTCCATTTGGAAGGCCAGGTTGTATTCATTGCGCGTTCCGTCGCCGGTCAGGTCAGGGAAATCGGACGGTATGCGTAGTACACCATCGTCATCGAGGAAAGTTCGCAGCGATCGCGAAAATCCGATATCGTAGCTTGAGAAATCGGCACCAAAATCTAAGCCAGCGTTGGCCCCATCACGAATGTAATCAAAATTGAAAATTGAATCGCCAATATCGAATTCATTACCTCTATTTGGCAAATCAGACCAACGCAGGGCGGTGACGGCATCCAAACTCAGGCTTTGGATTGGGGTTTCGCTGGACAGCCCGAATGACAAGATTGTCGAAGAAATCGTTCCATGGCCCTCTTCGGGGACATCAAGTGTCAAGTTTTCTCCGGATTCTATACGTTGAGCGAGGCCTAGCGTCATTTGGGGGCCACCGGGATCTAGGTCTACACCTTGAGCTCTGGCACGATTATCTGAGTTTACGACAAAACACACAGCGCCACACAACGCCGTCTGTACAAATAGCCTTTGTTTCACTGCCCCGCCCCTTTTTCGGGGTTATTCGAACAAGCGCCGTTCTGGAATTACGATCACATCTCCATCGGCTAGCTTTGTCGACGCCCCTGTTCCTGTGCCATCCAGCATCGCATCATAGTTAAACTGGTACACGGTTTCTTTACCTGATTTGTCTGTACGGCGCAGCATTATCCGTTTTGTAGCGGCAAATCTAGAAAATCCACCCATCTCGCCGAAGAATTGCAGAAGTGTTGTACCACTTTCCGGTGTATGTCGCCCTGGTGATCCGGCTTCGCCTATCACAAAAACATCAATTGTTCTGCGAAATGGCTCTCGCGGCTCATTGAGTGAACCGAGCGACACAAAAACATTCGGCTGAGAGGCGAAGTTAGGAGCCAGTAGCTGCGCCAGTTCATTGCTAACCTGTTCAACGCTTCGACCTGAAGCACGCAGCGTACCCGCTAGCGGTATGTTGATCCGACCATCCGGAGGTACTAGGACTTCACGGTTCAGACTTTCATCTTCCAGCACTTCAATAAGCAGCGTATCACCTGATTGAATGCGATAACCCTGCGCCATGGCTGGTAATGCCATAGCCCCGATCACGATTGAAGCGAGCAGCACGACAATAGATTTCATATTCAGACTCTTCCATTTTGCCTTGAGCTCTTCTCGGCGATCTGCCGAATACTCAGTGACCTTTTACCGTTTCATTTTGGCCTTCTTTTGCTGGGAATTCCACGGTTTCTTCCAAATCGCATGAAATTTGTCTTTCTTTGACGTGGTTTGGTAACGATAAAAGACTTTTGAAATTTTTGCTGCTCATTAACCAATACTACCCCCGTGCTAATCGGATAAAAATAGGATAAATGTCAGCTTAGCGCGCATTATTCTAACCTTATGCTTATTATTATGTATGTACTATAATTCATCAATCATATCCGATAAGTATCCCTTATCAGGAGTAATTGATCTTGCCGCGAAAACCGCGCAGAATGGACCACATGAAGCCCCCTGCCCCATATCTCCCGGCCGCCTCCCCTGCCCTGTCTCAAGCCGATCAAGAGGCGCTGACGGACCTCTATGTCCGCGGCACGCCTGCCAATACGCTGCGGGCTTATGAGCGCGACCTGCTCTATGTCACCGCCTGGAAGTCAGCGCGCTTCAGCACGGCGCTGGATTGGCCTGAGAGTGAGGCCACAGCCCTGGCTTTCATTCTCGATCATGCCCGCGATCTTGGCGATGCGCCCAAAGGCGACATCGCCCGGCAGGCGGCGGAAGGACTGATTGCGCAAGGACTGCGCAGATCGCTGGCCTGCCCTGCCCCGTCGACACTGGACCGGCGCATCGCCTCCTGGCTGGCCTTTCACCGGATGAAGAACCTTGCCTCACCGTTCGATGCGCCGCAGGTCAAGCAGGCCCGCGCCAAAGCGCGTCGTGCCGCTGCGCGCGCCCCAGCCCCGAAATCCGCCCATCCGATCACCCGCGATGTGCTAGAGCAGATGCTGACCACCTGCCGCGGCTCCCGCCGCGACTGTCGCGACCGGGCGATCCTGATGCTGGGCTGGGCCTCGGGCGGCCGGCGCCGGTCTGAGATCACCGGGTTGCGCCGCGAAGATGTGTCGCTGAAAGATTTTGAGAAATCAGGCGTGGTCTGGGTTTCCCTGATGGAAACCAAGACCACGAGCAAGGGCGAGACGCCCCGGTTGGTGCTGAAGGGCCGCGCCGCACAGGCGCTGGTGTATTGGGTCGAGGTTGGACAGATCGAGGATGGCCCCCTGTTCCGCCCGATCTCGAAAGCGGACCGGGTGCTGAAGCGCCGCCTAACCCCGGATGCGATTGCGCAGATCGTCAAGCACCGGCTGAAACTGGCCGGGCTACCGGACGACTTCGCCTCACCCCATGGGCTACGCTCGGGCTTTCTGACCCAGGCCGCGCTCGACGGCGCCCCGATCCAGGCTGCCATGCGCCTGTCGCTGCACCGCTCTCTCGCGCAGGCGCAGAAATACTACGATGACGTTGACATCGTTGAAAACCCAGCGGCGGATTTGTTGGGATATTAAAGTTTCAGCGGAGAATCCGGCGATGTCATCAAGATTTCTGCGGCTGGTGAAAGATAAGTTCACAGGATTGGTTAAGTATCGAAGCCTCAAATTTGAAGTAATAAAGTTCTACCGTATTTTTGATTGCGGCGCTTTGTTACTCATTATGGCTGCTTTTTCGCCCTGCCCCATTTCTCTTGATGATGTCCAGTAATCTTGCCTTATCGGACTCGATCAGAATTCCACCGAGGATGCAGAAGACCTGCGATCAGGATCAATACAAGACCGGACAGTTCCAGAACCCAGTTTGCCCGGATGGAATAAATCTCCATACCGATCAGCGTATCGACATGGTGAAAACCAGCCGCGCGGATTAAGATAAAGGCCAATACAACACATAGCCCCAAAAGCGCGAGCCATGTTCGTCTCAGACTTCTTCCCAACAACAGCGCCGCCGCCCAACCAATGATCAGGCAGCAGATCCCAACAGCTCCAATGAAGGCCAACTGCACCGGACGACGGTTCTCATACCAACCCTGCTCAATCGCAAGACAGCGTGCGGAAGCGGTTAGAAAGGATTGCAGGTCTAATTGCTTATTGAGCGCGAGCAGAGACAAAAGCACGGCCAATAACACCCAGAACGCTCTTTCCCGGCCCGCCAGAGCCGCAGGAAAATCCCCAACTAACGCAGTACGCAAGCTTACAACCGCCGCGACAACATAGGCAACCACTGTGAGCCAGCCCATGAGACTCGGGTCTCCAATCGTCGGCGACCAGCTTTCAAACGCACATTCCAGCATAACGCCCTTCCAAGCTCAGTCCTGTTGCCCTTTATTCCACATCTCTAAAACACAACCCTTTTCGCATGCGAAACACTAGCGCAAGCGGTTCCGAAAAATAGGGGAATTCCGAGACACCTGACCGGAAAATCACATCTCGGCAGCGCGTTTCTTTACCCACCCAAGAAAGGCAGCGTCCGCGCTTTTGAGGCGGGGTTGGCCGGAGGCGTGCCACATGGCGCGCCAGTCGGCCTCCAGCGCATAGACATCCCAGCCAGGCATCAAGCGACGGGCGGTCTCGAAAGTCTCCGGGGCAAGCGCAGCCCCTGCTCCTGCGGCCTCCTCAATCACGGCCATCGGGCGCACGCAGATCATATCCCCCGGCTCCTCGGTGAGCGTGTAATCCGGCAACCGGCCATCACGAATGATCTCGCGCACCATGGCACGGAACACTCTGCGCGGAGAGGCCGAGCCCGACTTCTTGCAGAGCACCTCTATCGAAACCCGCCATTCCGGCTGACGTCCGCAATGCTTGCGTGCCAGCTCGTAAAGACGGCGCTCCAACGGGCGGCGCAGTCGGAAATACTCTCTATTCAAGGTCAAAACCGACTTCGCCAGTACGGCACGATAGAGCCAGTCAGACAGTGTGACCGCCACGCTGACCATACGGCCGCCGCGGGTACGCCGCACAATTTCCCAGCGTTCGATCAGACCGAACCCAGTGGTGACTTCGAGCGGATCATCCTTGGGACCCGTGGCGATATTGGTGGTGATGCGTGTGCCTGCCAAGCGCTCAAAGGCATCGCGCAGCCGTCGGTAGCCATCCCCGGAGGTTTCCCGCCCCGTCGCCAGCAGCAGGTCATGAGCGGTCAGCGTGAGTGTACGCGCCGTCGGTTTGCCTGCATTGAGCGCGGCCACCAACTGCGAGATACAAAAGATCAGGATATCTGCATCAAAGATCGTAGCGCGCCCTTTGACGGATGGCGTGACCACAACCTCCACATCATTGTGCCGGTATTCGAGTATGCGCCGATCTGGACGCGTCGAGAGGGAAAAGAGCGGATGCTCCATCGAAGCGAGATCATGTTTGGGCACCGCTGCAAAGAAATCGCAAACGAAAAAGTCCTCAGGTCCCGCCCCGCCGCCGGTCGCAATACCTGCATTCATCAGAAGGCTCCGATCCGCAATGCGGTCGGTAGAAAATATGTCATGGCTCTGCTCGATCCCACCGCGCTTGTCCCGATTAGGCTGCCCGGCTTTCGGTGTTTCATTAACACCCGACCCTAGGGGAGGGGTTCGATTCTGTCCACAGGGCCACTGTTCAGATCGTGGCTTCAGAGTCGCTCAAACGTGGGATCAGAATCACTCTATCGTGGCTTCAGAGTCACTTGAAGACAAAGAGGTATCTAAAATATATTCAATATCAATATGTTACCCAAGACATAGATATTTCGTAACTATATAATAACTAAAAATTAACAAGCTTAAGGGACCAAACCAGCAAATCACCAAACCTTTTCACATTAAGACAAATCTCTGAAATTACTTAGAAAGAGTCGGAAGGGGCATATGTTTTCTTGCATGTACCATGATTTTTGATATTCTGGAAAAAACGTGATACATGGAGAGGCTTATGAGCAGAGCAGACCTCCCGCCCTATTTCAACATCTCTCCCGATGCAGCTTTGTCATCATTGCAAAATTCTGTGTCTACTCAAGACTTCAGAGAGATTGCGGAAGCCTGTCTAAAGGGGCGCACAGATCTTGCAAGCCGAGGGCTGGATGCAACAGGGGCCAAGAACTTGCGCCTGTTCTCCACGTGGGAAATCACCAAATATCTGATCCCCGTAGCTCCCGCTCATTTCCGTCGTGTGTTGCGCACTCATCCTGACTTGCCACAGGGGCGCTCTGAGACAGAGGGTGGCGCGAAGTGGTTTACCTTTGATGAGGTCTTGCGGTTGCGGGCGCATTTTGGTGCAGAAGGATCTAAGGCCAAAGAATATCTGCCTTATCGTCCGGAGGGCCTGCCCGCCAAGATTGCGGCCGTGGCCAATTTCAAAGGCGGGGTTGGCAAGACTTCAACGGCAGCGCATCTCGCAATGTCTTCCGCGCTCGACGGCTACAAGGTGCTGGTGATTGATCTCGACAGCCAGGGGTCGATGACGTCAATTCTTAACGGACAAGTTGAAGACGAATGGCAGACGGTCTTCCCACTGATCGCGCGGCATTATGCGATGCATTTGCGCAGCGAAAACCAGCGGCGGCTGGACCGAGGCGAAGCTCCCCTGCCACTTGATGAAACACTGACAGAAGCACTGGACATAAGCTCGGTGGATCTCATCCGCCCCACCCATTGGCCCAACATTGATCTGATCGGTGCGCAGTTGAACCTCTACTGGTCCGAATTCCAAATCCCCGTCTGGCGTCTTGCCGCTCGCAGCTGGAAGCTTTGGGATGCTCTCACCGAGGCGCTGGAAGCCGATGGCGTGCTGGATCAGTATGATCTCATCGTGCTCGATACGCCCCCCGCCCTTGGCTATCTGACAATTAACGGCCTGGCGGCAGCGGATATCCTGATCGTGCCCACCGGCGCCTCCTTCGTGGAGTTTGACAGCACGGGGCGGTTTTTTGACATGATGCACTCTGCTTTTGAGTCCATTGAAGAAGGTGAAAACATGGCCGCACGGGCGCTTGGGCGTGCCGAGCTAAGATTTGAGTGGGATGCGGTGCAGACTGTGATCACCCGTTACGATGCCTCGCAACAGGCCGAGATGGCAGGGCTCATGCAGGCCTATCTCGGGCGGCGCCTGTCTCCCTTCCGGCAAGATTACACTGCTCTGATTGGTCAGACGGGCGAGCAGGTGCATGGTATCTATGAGGCTGATTACCGCGACTTTAACCGCGACACCTATGCCCGCGGACGGGCAACCTTCGATGAGACCTATGCCGCATTCAAGCAACTTCTCATCGGAGCATGGCGCCGTGATGAACTGGCGCAGGCGACATCGGCGGCTGAGTAACCAGACAGGGAGACAGAGCATGGCCAAACGCAGACGATTGGAACCGGCCAACCCTGAGAATGTGTCTCCGGCACAGGAGATCAGGACCCATGGAGCGGCCCTTGGCGCACCCGGACGTGCGCCGATCGCCCATGTGACGCGCGAGGCCGCAGGGCAGGGTGCTTTTGAAGAGGTTGCTGAGGCAATGCGCGCTGCCCGTGAAGAGGGGCGCTTGATCCAGTCTCTGCCAGTGGATGACATCAAGGTGGATCATCTGCTGCGCGATCGGATCGTGTTGGACCCTGATGAAATGGCGGCCCTTCAGGCCAGCCTGGCGGCGCGTGGGCAGCAAACACCCATTGAAGTCGTGGCGCTGCCGGATGGCGGATATGGCCTGATCTCGGGTCTGCGCCGGCTGGAAGCGCTAAAAGCTCTAAAGCAGGGCTCTGTGCTGGCGCTGATCCGGGCTCCAGAGAGCGCCGATGCCGCTTATGTCGCGATGGTCGAAGAAAACGAGATCCGCGCCAACCTGTCGTTCTACGAACGCGCCCGTGTGGCCTCGGAGGCCGCACGCATCGGCGTCTATGCTTCAGGGGAAGCTGCCGTCCAAGGACTCTTTGCCCATGCCAGCGCGTCTAAGCGGTCCAAAATCCTTGCGTTCATGCGTCTGCACAACGCTCTGGGCACACATCTGCGCTTCCCGGCGGCCATCCCCGAGAAACTCGGACTCGCCCTGGTCAAAACCATCGAAACAACGCCAGAGTTCGGAAAACGCCTCACTGACAGTTTGCGCAAGACACCGGCCGTGGACTCGATATCCGAACGCCGCGCGCTGGAACGCGCGCTGGCGAAAGTGTCAAACGGGCAGGGCGTGCGCTCTGCGCAAACTAAAACGCGCGGTGAAGAAGTTGCCAAAGGGGTTTACCTGGAAGCCAAACGAGGGCGGATCGTGTTGCAAGGGCAGGGGCTGGACGCTGGACTGGTGGAAGATCTGCGTAAGTGGCTCGCTAAACGGCGTGCCTAACACATTTTCAGAAAATGCGTGGCGCGCACCAACACTAGAGGAGCATTTGAGACGTTTCAGCCCAAAGGGTCTCGAAGTGCTTATGTTTCCACAGCTCAGCATACAATTTCCCTTATTTACAGTCTGATAGAACGTTCGCTTTCGCATGCGAAAAAAGAATCTAGCTCCAAACGAGATCCTTGTATCTGAAGTGTGTTCGTCGACAACATGAAGGCAGCCCTAAGCAATGCCGAGAATGGCTTCGTCGAAATTTCCACATCAATACAATGTTGTCGGAATTTAGTGCCTAGCCATGAGCTACGAAAAACAAGGTTTGGATGGACGAGCTATCAACGGTAAACAGAGGCCAATGCAAAAGACATTCACTTTGCGTAGTATTATAATAAAGTTACTATCTGAAAACAATTTTTAGAAGATAAAGATGAACGAAATAGATGTCCCATTCAACAAACCGAGTCTTGTTGGAAATGAAATAAAATATGTCCGGGATGCCGTGCGACGGGGGCAATTGGCTGGTGACGGAACATACACTGAGCGCTGTTGCAATTTGCTCAAGGCGCAGTTGGGTGCGCCAAGTGTACTACTAACACATTCTTGTACGGCTGCACTTGAAATGGCGGCGATGCTTTGTGATTTGGCGCCAGGAGATGAGGTCATAATGCCCTCTTTCACCTTTGTCTCAACAGCCAATGCGGTTGTCCTGCGCGGTGCCACGCCTGTTTTTGTAGATATTGATGTGTCGACCCTCTGCATGGCCCCCGATGCAGTTGAAGCGGCAATCACAGAGAAGACGCGGGCTATCTTTGCAGTGCATTATGCTGGGTTTCCGGCGGACATAGAGCGTCTCGTTATGTTAGCAAAGGCTCATGATCTGTTTTTGGTTGAAGATGCTGCCCAAGCGCTTGGGTCAACCTATAATGGTCAGCAAGCAGGGACTTTCGGTGACGCTGCCACCTTCAGTTTTCATGAGACCAAGAACGTCATCAGTGGCGAAGGAGGTGCGTTGGTTATCAATCGTCCAGACTGGGTGGAGCGTGCCGAGATTATCCGAGAAAAGGGGACCAACCGGTCGCAGTTCTTTCGCGGTGCTGTCGACAAATATACTTGGGTGGATGTTGGGTCTTCCTATCTGCCGGGAGAATTAATAGCGGCCTTTTTGCTCGCGCAAATAGAAACGCAGGACGCCATCCGAACGCGGCGATTATCGGTCTTTGACACTTATTTCGAGGCATTTGAGGCGCAGGTGGCGCAAAGACAGATCAGATTGCCCGATACGCCTCTAAATTGCGAAGGCAACGGGCATATGTTTTATCTTTTGATGGACTCGCTGAACACGCGGACTGAGTTCATCAATTTTATGAGGCAGAATGGCGTGATCACGCCTTTTCACTACGTGCCACTGCACAGCTCGCCAGGGGGACAGAAATTTGGCCGTACATCAGGTGACTTACGTGTTACCAATATGATTTCGGACACTTTGGTTCGTTTGCCGATGTTCTTTGACCTTGGAAGCGACGTAGAGACGGTGATTGAGGTCGCGAATAGGGCGCTCGAAAATACATGACGAATAGCATTCAAACAGCCCATGATGCGTCGGCGACGTTGATCAGTGTCATCTCTCCAATATATGGATGCCGTAGCACGCTGACAGAGCTTGCCAAGCGCGTAGAGATGGCTTTCCAAGATGAATGTCTTGATTGGGAACTTGTGCTCGTTGATGATCGCGGCCCAGATCAACCTTGGCCGGTGATAGAAGAGCTGTCTGCAAAAGATCCACGTATCCGAGGTATCAGGTTGGCGCGCAATCATGGACAACACCTCGCGATCTGGGCGGGGCTGGAAGCTGCGCGCGGTGATTTCATCGTTGTGATTGACTGCGATTTGCAGGATGATCCCAGTGTTATCCCAGAGCTTTATCGTCTTGTGCAGCAAGATGATGTGGAAGCCGTTATTGTGGATCGGGGCACATGGTCGGACTCAAAGCTCCGGCGGATGGCATCAAACTCTTTCTATGCGCTCGTAAAGTGGCTCGCCGGGGTCAAGATCGACAATATCGGCAACTTCGGTATCTACAGCCGCCGTATGGTCAACACATTATTGCTGTTTACCGAGCAAGAGATTTTCTTGCCCATTATGGTGAGCCTCACAGGGTACCCAACGACAAAACATCAAGTCGACCGGGGTACCCGCCATGAGGGTTCCAGTTCTTATAATTTTCTCCGGCTTTTGCGCCTAGCTGTTGCGATTGTGATCCGGTTCTCTGACCGCCCTCTGAAACTGAGTGTGCTGTTGGGCGGTGCCCTAAGCGGAATGTCTGCGTTGATTTCCTTTGTCTTGCTTATGATGTGGCTGGCGGGAAGCTTCACAGTCCAGGGTTGGACCAGTACCATCTTGTCAATCTGGTTCTTATCAGGGCTGATCTTGGCCACTCTGGGAATACATGGGTTTTATCTGGGTCGTGTTTTCCGAGAGGTGCAAGGGCGCCCTCGCATCTTGATCCAGGAGACCACGGATCTTGAAGAGACTGCACTGTCTCGTGCGCGGGATGTGTGACACTGTGATCCCAAGGAGCCTTTACCGATACGGTCTTGTGGGAATAGGCTCAAATCTGGTGGTATATTGTGTTTTCGTTGTCTTGATCTGGGGCGCAGTTCCGCCCGTTTGGGCCGCTGCAATATGCTACGTATTTGGTTTGGGCATAAGCTATTTGGCCAATCGACGCTGGTCCTTTGAAAGTACCGCAGGCCACCGATCTGATTTGGTCCGTTTTCTTCTGGCCTATGGTGTTGGGTTTGTCGCTACGCTTGGATTTATCTTTGTATTGACACAGTTTCTAAGGCCCGAGGTTGCTCAGTTTCTCAACATTGGCCTAACGGCTGCAGTGATTTATAGTTGTTTAAGGCTCTTTGGGTTTGGCAAAGCAAAGTTCTAAAACTATTTCCAAGGCTGCCACGCCAGTTAACTTACAGGTGCGGGAAACAAAAAAGATCATGCTCTATACACAGAAAAACGCAGAGACACAGATCGATATTGGTAAGCAGACACGAATTGGGGAGAATGTCACTTTCGGCCCGAGCTGCAAAACCATCTCAATTGGATTTGGCTGTTTCCTGGGCCGTGATTTATACATCGATGTCGAGCACCTAACTATTGGGGATTACACAACTATCCACCATGGAGGTATCATCCATGGTATCGAAACCAGTATAGGCCACAATTGCTGGTTCGGTCATTATTGTATCATCGACTCTTTGGGTGGTCTCACGCGAATTGGGAACAACGTGGGGGCTGGGGCGCACTCGCAACTTTGGAGCCATATGAAATTTGGCGATATGCTAGCAGGTTGTCGATGGAATTCATCTGGTTCGCTTATATTGGAAGATGATGTTTGGCTCGTCGGACATTCAATTACGGGGCCCATTAAAGCTGCTAAACGCTCAATGCTGATGACCGGTAGTGTTGCTGTCAAAGATCTGGAAGAAAACCATATCTATTCCGGTTCCCCTGCCAAAGATATAACTGCCCATTTAGGACTGCAATTTGATGATCCTGATTTGGAGCAGAGGCAAAAGAATTTCGCTTCTCTTAAAGCGCAATACGCTAAAGAGACGGGCCTCAGTGTCGAGGCTTTCCTGGATGTTTCAAGTTTTGATCCGGTTACCGCAAACGTGACGCAGTTTAACTTGATGGAGAGAACTTACCGTCCTCGCTATACACAGGATGAGTACGGCTTCATGCGCTTCCTGCTCTATGATCGTGCAAAATTTGTACCAGTTAATTAGAGCCTTTTGCGCAATTGGTAAGCGCAAGCCTTTGGTGTGCATATACCTCCCAATAATTAGAAATGGTGCACACAGTGAATTTATCTGTCATTTTTGATCTGAGGATTGAGGTGGCTCCGAATGCTTCGCCACGTGCAAGAAGAATAATGTCGATATCGTCGCTCAACGCGCGATCTGGGCCGAGCTCCGGCGCGCTAGCCCGTTGCCACAGCGGGTAACCGGCAACGGGCTTGGCCAGAAGTGCGTGTTCAAAAGTAATGCCAGAATCTGCAACGACACCCCATTGAGATGGCTCACCTAATGCGCGCAAAGCGGTGATGCCGTCCGCAAGCATTTCATATTGGGTAGGACCGCTCGATTCCCCTTGCTGCTCCGGTACACTCAAATACCGCGCATAGGGTCCATGTTCGATCAGGCGTTCCGATTTTCGCGAATATCCCTCCGCCGCAGCGCCAAGCATATTCGCCACATGTGGCGTGGCAAAAGCCAGGATGAGGATGACCGAGATATATCGAATAACGGGTTCGTGTTCGGCAGAGTGTTTCCGGGCGAGTTCCGCGCATCCAATGCACAAAGCGATGAAAGTAGGCAGGGCCAACTGGCCGAGAGATCCATTGCCGCCCATGGTTGCGGTCATGCCGACGACTGTCCCTGCAAGAATAATAGCTGATGCGACTGGCACTCGTATTGTTGCGTCTTTGACACAAAGGGCAACGGCAAACAAAGTCGCGCAAAGGGCAACCGGTTGGTAAAGTGGGATTTGTACACTTTTCCTTATGAGCCCCATAATGCCGTTGCTCTCGCCCACATGAGCGAGGGCATAATCCAATGAGCCAAAGAAGCGCTGAAGGTTGGGGTCAAACACAAGTACAAACAGCCCCAATCCAATTAGCGCACCGCCTGCTGCAAACCAACGCCGCATGATCAACAGCGCAATGAAAAGACCGGGCAGAACGAGCACAAACGTGGATTTCGTCAAGCAGACAGCGCCCACCAACATGCCAGAAACACCGCCCCCAAACACCTCACGGCGTTTACGATCGTTTTTGAAGAATACAAACAACGTCACAACAAACATCGCAGCTTGCGCAAAACGATTATAAAAAAAGGAATGCGTTGAGATTACCCGGATAACCTGGTCATTAAACTCCAGTGGATATCGTGTCAGCAATAGAGTGAGAATGACTAATGCCACGCCAGAGAAACCAAGTGGCGACATATGAGTTCTCGAAAACAGAAATGCACATGCGATGAGTGCGCAACCTAAGAAAATACTATGTAGGTAAAACACTGAAGCATGAGTCCCGAACACATACATTGTCCAGCTAAGTGTTTCGGATATGAAGCCGCCGTAAAAGTGGCCAAAGTCAATAACGGGCCGAAGCCCTTCTAAAATACGCCAGGCCGCTCCAAGTATGAAAAACGTGTCAGCAAAGTGGTCTGTGTCATAAAATATCCCGACGAAAAATGAGAATACAGCGATCAGAGAGATCAAAAGAATGAGTGAGCAATTTATGACAAGAAGAAAACGGTCGAAAGAGCACCTAAATTTTAAAGTCACTTTTTAAGCCTTTGATTTTCGTTTGTATTTGTAACGTAGAGAGTGCAGCTTGTTAATCTTGTCCTGTGACCTAAAGTAGGCTGAGGAGCAAAGTCCACAGAAGGGCTTTTGGGTCTGGCCGCTACCTTTTGATCAGTTCCGCAGGAGTGATCCATTTAGATTTCTGATACGTGACCGGGATCAAGTTCACTCCGTTTCGGGGTAAGACTTCATGGGATCTTTCAGGTTTGATTCAATTGGACCGTAAATTCACCGGGCGTCAAGTTTCCGGCGCAATGGCCTTTCCAGTCACTGCTCCGTGCCCGGCATCACGCCTTGGTGGACCCGAGCCTAAACCCACTTGGCGAACGAGCCCCGACTCCCGTCCTAGGCGGCTGTTAAATGCCTGCAGATATCCGCTGATCAGCAGAATGCTGCCGACCGAAGCCCAGAACGCTTGGTCAGTAAAGAATGTCTGAATCCGACGTGCTAGGGAGAATCTCAATACCACTCACAAAGTTGGGCGCCGCCTCCGGGGCCTTTCGCAAAAAAAACACAAACAAGGCCCGAAAATGACCAACTGGTTGTAAACAAAAACCATGTTGCCAATAGGATTGTAATGAGTTCAGAACCCACAGTTCTCACTTCTTTAATTGTGACGCCTTTACGCAACTAGGAATCGTGCCACTCACTCTGACCTAGTCATTGGATCACCTATATGCCTGCATCTCAAAATCCTTCGTCTTCGCGTCTGGCAGCCTTGGAAGGCTTCCGCATGGCCTTCTTCGCGCTTGATTTCATGCCCAAGAGTTTGTCGCAGATTGATTTTTCTGCTGCAGCGGATGAAACGACGCTCACCAATGCACTGAACTACGATGGGAGCACTCAGATCTGGGAGGGCGGCCGTGAGGACGTCTTTGCCG
>NZ_JBQFZC010000010.1:0-79159 GCF_056542025.1 Ruegeria sp. AF2
GTGCCTGTAACGGGAATAGAACACCGCCCCCGGGCACCATTCCCAACAGGTAAGCTACTGTTTCCCTTCAGCTTTAACTGGAGCTGACCAAGGGCGTAGTACATGCTGGAGCTATGCCGTTGCTTCCAGCCATTTGCTCAGCACTTCAAGCGGATAACCCTTACCATATCCATGCCCTACGCCTTCGGTTTGCCAGCCACCTATCTGGTCGACGATGTCGGACGGACACTCGACAGCGCGAAGCCTGTCACGCATCGAATGACGAAAGCTGTGCATGGTGCAACGGCTCGGTACATATGGCTTCATCCATTTGTTCAGCGCGGCACTGGCAGAATTAGCGTTCGTGGTTTTCGATTTGTTGTACCGGGGAAAAGCGAACTGGCTGTCAACGTTCTCAGAGAGCAAGCGCTTGGCGGCCCACAGTGACGCCCCGACCAGAGGCACCTTTCGGTTGCTACCTGATGTCTTCAAGCGACGCCAAGGATGCTCTTGGACAACTACGTGAGGCACTGGGTCATTCAGCTCGAAATCCTCTTTGAGCAAACCCGCAGCTTCTGCAAGCCGCATCCCTGTGTCCGAGATCAGAGCAACCAGCCATCGCAAGTCGTCATCAAGGGACCGGCATTGAGATTGCAGAGAGCGGATCGCTTCGATTGGCATAGGGTCTCGATCTTCGACACCAGCACTCCTGTCATAATACACACCAGAGAATGGGTTGGTCAGTGTGATACCGGCTTCAGAAGCAGCGAAGTTGATGACTGATCTGACGGTCCCAAAGATGCGGGTGATACTGCTACCCGCCAATTCTCGCTTCACCAGCTCGTCGCGAAACGCATTGGCATCCACCTTGGTATAGCTTCTGATGTCTTTGTCCCCGCAGACATCCAAGACATAGCCACACGACCGCTCAGCAGCCCTGTGGAAGGTGATTGGGCGTCCTTGCCCCTTCAGCTGCAGATAGACTGATACGGCTTCTGAGAGCTTTACAGCGTCAACGCTGGCTTGATCGCTGCATGACATCGAAGACCCAAGCTCGGCGGCAGCTCCCATCCTCAGAAGATGCTTACCCGGTAGGTCTACGTCTTGGATGCGTAGGTGATACCAGTGTTCATCCAGTTGCTGAGCAGCTCTTTGCGCTCGGGACTTTGCGACCGCCTCTGATCTTGTCCGCAGCGAGAACGATATTTTTCCGGTGGTATAGTGGTGATCGAGGTCCTTCGGGACCCGTCGTGTGAAGTAGAAGACCCCTGCTTTCACAAATGAGAAGGGAACGGTTTTGTTCTCCAGCATGTACTACGCCCTTGGTCAGCTCCAGTTAAAGCTGAAGGGAAACAGTAGCTTACCTGTTGGGAATGGTGCCCGGGGGCGGAATCGAACCACCGACACGAGGATTTTCAATCCACTGCTCTACCCCTGAGCTACCCGGGCACGGGAATGGCGTTTGCCATTGGGTGGAGGCCTTCTATGACTTGCCACAGGCAGTGTCCAGAGGCTTTTTGACATTTTTTCAATGCGGGCGAGACGTGGGGCTTTCGGTTGGTTCCGAGGTCGTCTCGGCGTCTTCTTCACGTTGCGATGGCACCGCATAAGAACCGTTTAGCCATTTTGCCAGATCGATATCCGCGCAGCGTTTGGAGCAGAATGGTCGAAAGGCCTGCTGGGTATCTTCTCCGCAGATCGGGCAGCTCATTTCAGGATCTCCGTCAATGGGATACGACCACGTTTGCGCTGTAGTTCGAAATGGCCAAGCGGGGTCCAACCGGCCAGGATCGTCTCGTCAGGATCGGACTTGAATGCCGACCGCAAGGCCGATTCGAAACCCCTCCGGTCTTTCTTGGGCATCGGTGCAAGGTCCAGAGTGATCTGCCCCCCCAACCCGCGCACGCGCAGGGCGCGCGGCAGGGCTTTGGCGCAGGCGAAGTTAGCTTTGGTTCCCGCCGCGAGAGATGTGTCGGCGCCGGTGTTCACATCCACCGCAACCAGCGCGCGGGTCGGTTGGATATAGAGGTGTCCTCCACCGGGAAGCGTTTCGGAAATCCCCTTTGCTGTATCGAGCGCATCAACGACACCGTGGTCCTCAAATCCGCCGGATGTGGTCACGACCTCAGCCGGGTCCGTCCAATCACGCCAGGCCAGGATATGCGGACCATCGCCCTCGCTCAGCAATTCTGGTTCACTGCCCGTATCAGCCAATACCTGCTCGGCAAGTACCAGCATGGCTGAGATATCTTCAGCGATTTCATCTGCATCCGCCGCCTGACAGCACGAGCGCAGGATCAGGCCGTGCGTGCTGTTTCCCATTTGCTCATGCGCGATTTCGAGAAGTTGGTCGCGCATATCTTCATCACGGATTCGGCGCGAGATGTTCAGGCCGGGCGCGTCAGGTGTCACGATCGCAAAGCGGCTTTTGAACAAAATACGATTCGAGACGGGTATGGCTTTGCCGGGCTCGGCATATCCGGTCACCTGCACCAGTAGCAAAGCGCCGGGTGCCAACCCTTTGACTTGCCTCAGAAAAGCCGGGCCGTCGGGTGTGGTGAGAAACATGCCGCCCTGACCTTTGACCGGACGATCGGCGCGGGCGCGGTAGATCGTACCTGGCGCAGGGGCATCTGTGGCGATCAGGAAATCGTCGAGAACACCATCCACCATCAGAGCTGCAGCTTCGCGTCCCTGAATATGATCCAGAATGATGGTACGACCCTTCATGATACCTCGCGATATAAGGGATAGCCGATGCCTTGCAGCAGTGCAGCCGTTTCGGACAGGGGCAGGCCGACGATACCGGTGAACGAGCCTGAAATCCACGGGATGAACGCACCGGCAGGACCTTGTATTGCATAGGCTCCGGCCTTGCCCTGCCAGTCATCGGTCGCAAGATAGGCATTGATTTCGCTGTCGGACAGACGTTTCACTTTTACCTGAGAAACCACGTCACGCTGGAGGATTTTATCCCCGCGCCGCACAGCGACCGAAGTGATCACCCGATGGCGTCGGCCGGACAGGGCGTGCAGAAACTCTGCAGCTTGTCCCGCGTCTTCGGGTTTGCCAAGAATGCGGCGACCCAGTGCGACCGTTGTGTCAGCACACAAGGTGATATCATCGCTATCAGCTTGAACAGCCTGAACTTTTTGCCGGGTGATGCGGCTGCAATAGGGGGTCGGCAGTTCGCCATTCAGCGGGGTTTCATCGATATCTGGCGGACGGATCGCATCGGGCTGAACGCCAAGCTGCGCCAGCAGGTCCAGCCGCCGCGGGCTGCCCGATCCGAGGATAAACGCCATGTACGAAGCGTTACTTGAAGCGATAGTTGATCCGACCCTTGGTCAGATCATATGGGGTCATTTCGACCTGAACTTTGTCGCCGGCCAGAACACGGATGCGGTTCTTGCGCATCTTGCCTGCCGTATGTGCGATGATCTCATGGCCGTTTTCCAGCTCGACCCGAAACGTCGCATTAGGCAGGAGTTCCTTCACGACACCGGGAAATTCGAGCGTATCTTCCTTGGCCATGTTGTCTCCATCATTAGGTTGCACCTGCAGAATCTGCAGATCGTGCGCTTAAATGAGCCTATTTCGGCCTTATTTCAAGGGCGAAGTCACCTAAAGGGGTGATATTGTGACTGAATCGACCCGAGCGTCTTGCTCGGTCCAGTGCGTGCGGTTCAACACCCACCCGTCTGCGCGGACGTTTGCAATTGTGGACAGGTCGGCCTCGGCATAGGTCCAGCCGGCGGTATTCAGCGTGCCCTCGGCAAGCACTCCCGTCGGTGGGAACCCGATATCGGGCGGGCCAAACACGCCACCCATGCCGGTATTCATGTCGACTGCTTCGGACCATTCATTGCTGCCAACTAACGATGACATTACCGTAACACATTGATTTTCAAGGGCACGAGACATGGCGCCGATCCGCACACGCCAATACCCGGACAGGGCTTCGGTGCAGGATGGTACGAGGATCAAATCGGCCTCGCTCAGGGCCCGACCCAAGAGAGGGAACTCACTGTCATAGCAGATCAGAACGCCGATTTTACCCAATGCGGTATCAAACAGTTTCAACGAACCGCCCGGGGCGATGTCCCAGGCCTCGCGTTCAAACCGTGTCATGATCTGCTTGTCCTGATGATCGAGACGACCGTCAGGAGCGTAGAACACTGCGCGGTTCACCGGGCGCCCTGGTCCGTCGATGACCGGGGCGGAAGCCCCCAGAATGTATGTGTTGTACATCTTTGCAAGGCGCGAATGCACAACTTGTACATCTTCCATCCGGTCGGAAACCGCCCGGATTGAGCGTTCGAGATCACCGGCCACCTTAGGGCCGTCGAGCGTCGACAACTCCATTGCGCCATATTCGGGAAAGACCAGAAGGCCGGCACCTTGTCCTGCGGCCTCGGAAACCCATGCCTCAAGCTTGTCTTCATATTGAGCCCAACTATCGAGCCAATCGAGGTCGTAGGCGGCGGTGGCGATTTTCATTCCCGAGTCCTATGTCTGGTCGCTGCGCGACACTAGAACAGCAGATCGTCCAGGGCTACTGCAATCGCGGCACGGGTGATTCTGAAACCTATGTTGCGACTTACTGTTTCGAGGCGGGTGTGTGTTTATTGGCAGGTTTTCTCGGCCGCCGGTGCAGAGATTGCATCGAATGGCTGATCAGAGGTCGATTTGACCTATCGAAGAACCTGAACGAAACAGGCAAGGAACTCCACCTCGGGCATCAGTTTTTCAAGTTCTTCAAGCGTGCGAAGGGGCAGTTTTACATCAAGAACATTGGCCCCGGGGATATCGGCTCACGGAAACAAGGCGCTGTCATTTGTAACGGCATCGAGCACCAAGGATGCGGTCTGAAGGGCAAATCCGGAGATCAGGTATGTCGTCGATCCGGTCGGTCAGGCTGGTTTGTGCAATCCCGAAAAAGCGGTGAAATGCCCTGTCCAGACTTTCGTGAATCTCGAACCCTTCATCGAAAGCGAGGAAGGCAAATCCTAGTGAAATCTACAGCCAGATGATGTGCTTCCGTAGCAGGAAAACCTGAAAATTAGCCAAGGCGACTTAATGGACGCGATCAGGCTGTCGCAAAACGGTCACTAACACGCGCTCTGATCGTCGATAAACTGCGGCTCAATCGAGGCTTCAGGTTCATTTTGGGTGTGGATGTCGGGCTTGATTATCGGATCGGATCACTCGGGATTTTCCGCACGGAACAGGGCCCATGCGTCCTGCGAGGTGCCGTCCGGCTTGGTGCATATACCCACCTGACCCGAACCAGTGTCTTTGATCTTGTAGCTGCCGCCGATCTCAAGGCAGTAGGCTGCTGCGGGGTTCACCACCTGATGCGTTTTTCCATGTGCCTTGCGGTACAGCTCCCATGCATCGGCGGACGTACCGTCGCTCAGTGCGCAGCGAGACGTGGTCAGGTCATATTCGCCTCCAATTGAGCCACAGTACACGGCGGCGGGATTTGCAAGGCCGACCGGCTTGCTGCCATCCGCGCCCGCATGGTGTTCGCGAAAATAGGTCCATGCATCGATCCGGGTGCCGTCGGGCAATTGGCAGATACCGCTCTGACCGTCCGGACCGTCATGGATACCGTAGAGCCCGCCTTGCGCGATGCAATATGTTGCCGCGGGATTGGCCAGACCGGTGTTGGCAGAGCTTGCGGCGGGCAGGGCCATTGAAAAGGCCATCGTCAGGGTCGCAATCGTGCCTGCGGAATTCAATAGACGCTTTGTCATGGTCACCTCGCAACATTGTGGACAGGGCAGGTTCTGAGGATTTTCGCCGTTTTGCAGATCGATCCGGTCCTGCACGGATACTGGGATCAGAGTTGTTCCACCTTGATCGAGTCTGCGGGATAAAAGGCCAAGTGATCCTTGATTTCGGCCACCGCGTCGATCGGGTTTTCATAACTCCAAGCGGCGTTTTCGGTGACTGAGGATTTGTTTACGATCGAGAAATGCGTGGCGTCTCCCTTGCCTGCGCATTGGGTGACTTTGTTGGTCCGATCTAGAAAGGCCATCGCAATGTCCGCACGCGGGAAGTAGATAACCGGGTCTTTGTCGCCTTCCAGAAGTTCCAGCGCGTTGTTGGTTTCACCCAAAATCGCGCCGCCTGAACGGACGCTCCATTTGCCCGGTGCTTTGCGGATCGTGATGGTGTCTGTCATTCCTGTTCCTTCCCTCGTCGTGTCAGGGCTTCTCCTCTGCCCAAACTATGTAACAATCCTGTGTCAGACCGGTGCGGTTGCGGCATCCAACCACAGTTGAGCGGCGTCGCCCAGCCTTGGCCGGACTTTTTCCGCCACGTCGCGGTGATAGGCGTTCAGCCAAGCACGTTCCTCTCGTGTCAGCATTTCGACTACAATCAAACGCCTGTCGATTGGGACATAAGTCAGCGTACGCCAGTTCAGCATGGCGCGTTCGTCGTCACCGCTGGGCAGGTTTGGGGCCTCTTCCACTACGACAAGGTTCTCAAGCCGGATGCCAAAAGCACCCTCGCGGTAATATCCCGGCTCGTTCGACAGGATCATACCCGGCTCAAGCGGGACATGGCTGACCCGAGACAGGCGCTGAGGGCCTTCATGCACGCTGAGATAGGTACCGACCCCATGACCGACCCCATGGTTGAAATCCTGCCCGGCCAGCCACAGCGGCAGCCGCGCTACGCATTCGATATCGCGTCCTGCCAAGCCAACAGGCCAGCGTAGCATCGACATGGCGATCATGCCTTTGAGGACGCGTGTAAAGCAGGCCTTCTCCTCATCCCCAACATCGCCGATTGCAATTGTGCGGGTGATATCGGTGGTGCCGTCCAGATATTGCCCACCGCTGTCCAGCACCAGCAGGTGACCGTTTTCCAGCCTGCTGTCGGTTTCCTCGGTCACGCGATAATGCATGATGGCCCCGTTCGGCCCGGTGCCCGCGATGGTGTCGAATGAGATATCCTGCAGCGCGTTGTCCCGGCGGCGGCTTTCTTCCAGCCGCGTTACTACCTGTGTCTCTGTCAGGGTGCCGGGCTTCTGCGCGTCCAGCCAACACAGCAGTTCGATCACCGCTGCGGCATCTCGCAGATGTGCCTCGGCCGTGCCTGCGATTTCGGCCGGGTTCTTGCGGGCTTTGGGCAGGGCGCAGGGATCGCCGCCATCGACCATACGGTCCCCCAACGCATCCGCTACGATCTGCGGAACCGTTCCCGGATCGACCTGTACCTTGCCTTCAAGTGCCTCAACCGCTGTCAGGAACGCGTCGGGTTGGTGTTGGGTGACCTGCGGGACCAGATGATCCTTCAGCCCGTTCAGTTTGGCAGCGGCCATGAACAGATCCACCCGCCCATCACCGTGCAGGATGGCAAAGCCATGGGCCACAGGGTTGTATGCGATGTCCGCGCCGCGGATATTCAACAACCACATGATCGAATCCGGCAAGGTGATCACCGCTGCCGCGCGATCTGCGCTCTGCAGGTCACTCGCGAGGCGCTTGATTTTGCTCTCGGCGCTTTCACCTGCAAATTCAATCGGATGTGCCCTGACAGGATTCATCGGAGGGTCGGGTTGATCCGCCCAAATTCGGTCTACAAGGTTATCACAGCGCACCAGTTCGACGCCGCTGCCTTCAAGCTCTTTCTGTGCAGACGAAATCTGTCCTGCAGCGTGGAGCCACGGATCAAACCCGACTTTGCCGCCATTTGGCAATTGCTCTTTCAACCACGCGCTCAGGCTGACATCTGGCCATGGGACCGGAGTGTAATCCTGTGCGACCTGGGCCTTTACCTGAGTGCGATAGCGCCCGTCGATGAAAACCCCGGCAATGTCCGTGAGCGCCGCGCAAAACCCCGCAGAACCGGTGAATCCGGTAAGCCAGGCCAGCCTTTCATCCCGAGGGGCCACATATTCACCCTGATGCGCATCCGCACGCGGGATCAGGAAGCCCTGCAGGCCTTCGCGCGCCAGCTCGTCCCGCAAAGCGGCCAATCGTGGTGGGCCTTGCTCGGGGCGTGCGGTCACTTCGAAACTCTGGAACATGGGCGGCCTCATTCGTCGGTCTTGCTGCGCGCAAACCTGCGGCCTGCGGTAGGAAATGTCCAGCGCCCCGGCGCACACTATTCTTCTGTCTCAAGAAAGCGTTGAATGGCCTGGATATACGGGTTGTAGGCCTCATTTCCAGGCAATGGTATCTGGTTGCCGGTCTCAAGGATCACGAGCGAGGCATTGGGGATTCCAGCCGCCAGTTTGCGCGCCTCGGATAGGGGGTGAACGGCTGTGTGCCGCCCGTGCAGAACCAGAGTGGGGCATTGCACCATCGGAAGAAGTTGCAGCACCGAGGTGCTATTGGCGATGTCACGGTAGTGAAGTCTTTCCTCGCTTGAATAAAGTGTCTGCAATTCATTGACCATGTGCCGAACGCTATCCAGCGGACCTTCTGGAAAATAGCTGAATTCAGCGCCCATAGCATAGCCGCTGCCCGGCGTGTTCCACCCTTCCGCGATCAGTGACCGGATCGAGTCGGGTTGTTTGGTATCTTCCCGGTAATCTCGCCCTTCTGCCCATCCGCCGGAGATAATCAGCTTGTCAATCCGCTCGGGGTGCCTTGCGGCGAAGTGTAGGGCAGGGAAGGTGCCGCCCATTTCACCGAGAATGGAAAAGCGGTCAAACCCCGCTGCATTCACGACGGTCAGGATTTCTTCTATTCTGCGGTCATACACCGCCTGATGGTCGATGTTTGAGCTGACGTCATTGTCCTTGTTGTAGCGTAACAGGCGGAAACGGTTTGCCATGTCCTGTAACCGGGTACGCTCGGACGGGATGCGCCATTCCGCCTCCAGATCGTGCACGACCGAACCGATGCGCAGTACCGGCAACCCATCACCGGAAAGCGTGTATGGAACAGCGCGACCCTTCGCACCGCGCGCGTAACGCAGCCGTTGCGTATGGTTGTCTACGCCTGAATCGGTGTCGGCGTCACAGGTCACATCCGCCGCCATTTGCAACCCGCGCCGTACGACTGTCCGAATGATCCGCTGCGCTTTGCCATCGTCGCCGACTGCTTTACGCGCCGCTGCAATTCGTGCGCTGATGGTAGAATCCGAGACAAAGCGGCCACTCCATACACGCGCGATGATCTCGTCCCGGGGCACCAGCTTACCTGGGTGCTGGGCCAAGAGGACCAACAGATCGAATACCTGAGGTTCGATTGCGACGGGCTCACCCCGGCGGGTCAGGACGTGTCGATCCACATCCAGAATACAGTCTGCAAACTCATAGCGCATGGGGCAAATACACTCCGTTTCTCGCGGAACGACAAGGTTCAACAACAATCTCAAGGGTTTCTAGGGCGTATCTCAGGACCAGCTACAAGCAGGCCGGGCAGGGTTGGGACACTATCCAAGCAGATAAACAGGAGAACGAATAATGTTCCTGCCCTTCGATATAGCGCTTATGCGCTATCCGTTACGCCACCATAAGCAAAGTCGACTTCAGCGGTGCAAAAACTGGCTTGGATGGCACTAAGTCTGCACCGTCGAAGCAGGGCCGTCAACTGGCCCGCTTCATCCCCATCACGCGCGCGCGGGCGCGCGGGTCGCTGTCGAACAGTGCGGCCAACTGCTCGGTCATAGCACCTGCAAGCTGCTCGACATCGGTGATCGTGACGGCGCGATCATAATAGCGGGTCACGTCATGGCCGATCCCGATGGCCAACAATTCCACCATCTTGCGTTTTTCCACCATTGCGATCACGTCGCGCAGGTGTTTTTCCAGATAGTTCGCCGGGTTCACGCTGAGCGTGGAATCATCCACCGGCGCGCCATCCGAGATCACCATCAGGATCTTGCGGGCCTCACGCCGCGCGAGCATCCGGCGATGCGCCCATTCCAACGCCTCACCGTCGATGTTTTCCTTCAGCAGGCCCTCTTTCATCATCAGACCCAGATTGGGTCGCGCGCGACGCCATGGGGCATCGGCGCCTTTGTAGATGATGTGGCGCAGATCGTTCAGTCGCCCCGGTTGTTGCGGGCGGCCATCGTTCAGCCACGCCTCGCGCGCCTGACCGCCTTTCCAGGCCCGGGTGGTAAAGCCCAGAATCTCGACCTTGACGTTGCAACGTTCCAGCGTCCGCGCCAGGACATCTGCACAGATCGCGGCAATCGAGATCGGACGGCCCCGCATCGAGCCGGAATTGTCCAGAAGCAGCGTCACCACTGTATCGCGGAATTCGGTATCTTTTTCGACCTTGAAGCTTAGCGGCGTGGTCGGGTTGGCCACGACGCGCGCCAGACGTCCGGCATCCAGAATGCCTTCCTCGCGGTCGAATTCCCAAGACCGGTTCTGCTGTGCCTGCAAGCGGCGTTGCAGCTTGTTGGCGAGACGGCTGACCGCACCTTTCAGCGGCTCCAACTGCTGATCCAGATACGCACGTAGGCGCTCCAGCTCTGCCGGTTCCGCCAAATCTTCAGCTGCGATCTCTTCGTCGTGGGTGTTCAGATAGACCTTGTAATCCGGGTCCGCCTCGGACGCAGGTGGCGGGGCAGGCGGTTCTAGCGGAGCCTCGCCCTCGGGCATTTCAGCCTCATCGCCCATCTCATCCTCGGCCATCTCGTCCATCGAGACCTGGGCTTGAGACTGGTCCTGCTGTTCTTCCTGAGTTTGCTCAGGCGTCGCGTCGGCGTCCTGTTCGTCCTGATCATCCTGCCCGGTGCTGTCGGGATCGGGCTGCTCTTCGGCGTCTTCTTCGGCCTGATCTTCCTGTTCGTCGTCCAGTTCATCCGGGTCATCACCCAGCTGATCGCCGTAACCCAGGTCTTTGATCATCTGTCGGGCGAATTTGGCAAATTCGGCCTGGTCCGAGAGGATTTCGTCAAGATTTTCCAGCGTCCCGCCGGCCTGTTCCTCGATAAATCCGCGCCACAGGTTCATGACATTCTCGGCGGCAGGCGGCATGTCGCGGCCCGTGGCCAGATGCCGGATCAGATAGCCTGCCGCCACAGCCAATGGCGCATCCGCAGGCTGTTTGCACTGATCATAGCCGCGCCGGATCGCCTCGTGCCCGATCTTGACGTCGATATTCGACGCGGTGCCGGGCATGTCCCGCGCACCCATCGCCTCGCACCGGGCGGTCTCCATCGCCTCATAAAGATCCCGCGCCATATCACCTGGAGGGGCATATCGCGCATGGGTCGCGTCATCATGATATTTGCGTTGTAAAGCTAACGCGTCTGCCGTTCCGCGCGCCAACAGAACCTCTTCGCGCGTCATCCGGCGTGAGACCTGCGGCAAACGCATCGACTCGCCCGACAGGCCCGATGGATCAACAGTGTAGCTCACCGACAATTCGGGGTCGTCGGCCATAACTTTAGTAGCCTCGGCCAGAGCCTTCTTGAACGGATCAGCAGGATTGTCGTTCTTCTGCACCATGTTCAATCGCCCTTTGTGTTGCAGTGACCCGCCGCATCAATGCGAAACCGGATCCCCCTTCATCTGGCCAAAAATACCTCCGCCGGAGGCATTGCGCCCCGCAGGGCGCAATTCATATTGCTTAGCCCAAGCTCGCGCTCGCCGCGCTTTCCGGCAGTTCCTCATCAAAGCAGCGCTGATAGAACTCAGCAACCGTCTGGCGCTCTAGCTCGTCACATTTGTTCAGGAACGACAGGCGGAAGGCATAGCCGATGTTGCGGAAGATTTCTGCGTTTTGGGCCCAGTTGATCACGGTCCGGGGGCTCATGACGGTCGACAGATCGCCGTTCATGAAGGCGGTCCGGGTTAGGTCGGCGACGGTGACCATCTGGCTGACGGTCTTGCGGCCCTCGGCGGTGTTGTAATGCGGCGCTTTCGACAGAACGATCATAGTCTCGGCATCGTGGCTGAGATAGTTCAGCGTCGAAACCAGAGACCAGCGGTCCATCTGCGCCTGGTTGATCTGCTGTGTACCGTGATAGAGGCCGGTGGTGTCGCCCAGACCCACAGTGTTGGCCGTCGCAAACAGGCGGAAGTTCGGGTTCGGTGTGATGATCTCGTTCTGGTCCAGCAAGGTCAGTTTGCCGTCATGTTCCAGCACGCGCTGGATCACGAACATCACATCCGCACGGCCTGCGTCGTATTCGTCGAAGACGATGGCAACGGGGTTGCGCAGCGCCCAGGGCAGGATGCCTTCGTGGAATTCAGTGACCTGCTTGCCGTCGCGCAGTTTGATCGCGTCCTTACCAATCAGGTCGATCCGGCTGATATGGCTGTCGAGGTTCACGCGCACGGCAGGCCAGTTCAGACGGGCGGCAACCTGTTCGATATGGGTCGATTTCCCGGTGCCGTGATAGCCCTGAATCATCACCCGGCGGTTATGGGTAAAGCCCGCAAGAATCGCCAGCGTGGTTTCGGGATCGAACTTGTAGGTCGGATCGATCACCGGCACGCGGTCGCTGCGTTCGGCAAAGCCTTTGACTGCCATATCGCTGTCAATGCCAAACACCTCGCGAACCGAAATGTCCTCGGTGGGTTTTGCGTTGATGTCGATCGATCCGTCAGCCATGCGCCTTGTCCTTATCCTTTGGCCCGTTCACCGGGTTTGAACCCGTGTGTGGTGCAACATATTGCGGGCAAGGGCAAGGGAAAGAGGTGACCGGATCACGTTAGCCAGATGTTTCTTTGAAACTGGCCTTATGCTGGCGCGGGTTCTAGTGAAAATCCCGGCTCGGGAACAGACGCTTGGCCTGTTCGCGCGGATGGCGGGCGCTTGGGCCGTTCTGCCGGGGGCGCGGGGTGTCATCCGCTTGCGGTTGGGTGATGCCGATGGCCTCATCCAGCGGATGCCCAAGCTCGGACAGTTTATGCGACATATCGGTGATTTCCTGCGCGATCAGATGCACGACGATCCCCTCGCGCTGCAGATACCCGCAGACCTGCAGCAACCGCCCGCCCATCACGATGCGGCGAAAGCGTTCATAAACCTTGGGCCAGACAACCACATTGCTGACCCCGGTTTCATCTTCAAGCGTCAGAAAGATCACGCCCGAGGCGGTTCCCGGCCGTTGGCGCGTGATCACCAGCCCGCAGACGCTGTAGCGGCCCAGCGGGATGTCCTGCAGCGTGGCATGCGGCACAAGGCCGGGGATGGATGGGCGCAACAGCTCCATCGGGTGCGAGCGTAGGGTCAGACGGGTCGAGACGTAGTCTTCGACAACCTCCTCGCCCAGATGCATCACCGGCAGGTTGACCTGCGGCTCATTGATGCTTTCGCCATCGATAGGGTCATTGAACAGCGGCAGGGCGGTCCGGCTGCGGATGGCTTTGACATGCCACAGGGCGTCGCGCCGGGTCAGGTCCATGCCGGAAAACGCATCCGCCTCGGCCAGACGGGTCAGCACATCCGGGCGCAGCCCTGCGCGCAGCCACAGCGTTTCGGGGTCCGGATAGCCATTGCCCCGCGCAGCCACGATCCAATCTGCGTCCTCCTGCTTGAACCCTTTGATCTGGCGAAAGCCCAGCCGCAGGGCCAGCGCCCCATCGGCGCGGCGTTCCAGCAGATTGTCCCAGGTCGAGGCGTTGACGCAGACTGGGCGGATCTCGACCCCATGCTCGCGCGCGTCCCGCACGATCTGGGCGGGGGCATAAAACCCCATGGGCTGCGAGTTCAGTAGCGCGCAGGCAAAGATCGCCGGGTGGTGGCATTTCATCCAGGCCGAGACATAGGCCAGCATCGCAAAAGCCGCCGCATGGCTTTCGGGAAAGCCGTAATCGGCAAAGCCTTCGATCTGGCCAAAGCAGCGGTCGGCGACCTCGGGCGTATAGCCGTTGTTCAGCATCCCTGCGATGAACTTGTCACGATATGTGCCAATCGTCCCCATGCGCCGGAACGAGGCCAGCGAGCGGCGCAGGTGATCCGCCTCTTCCGCCGAAAACCCTGCACCAACCACGGCGATTTGCAGGGCCTGTTCCTGAAACAGCGGCACGCCCAGCGTGCGCCGCGTCACCTCTTCCAAGGCAGGGCCGAAGGGTTCGGACTTTTCCAGCCCGTTGCGCCGCCGGATATAGGGCTGCACCATATCGCCCTGGATAGGGCCGGGGCGGACGATGGCAACCTCGATCACCAGATCGTAGAATTCGCGCGGCCTCATCCGGGGCAGGAAATTCATTTGTGCCCGGCTTTCGACCTGAAACACGCCCACCGCATCAGCGGCACACAGCATGTCATAGGTCGCCACGTCCTCTTGCGGGACGGTCGCGATGCTGAGGGTTTCGCCGTCATGCTGCCGCATCAGGTCAAACGCCTTGCGGATACAGCTGAGCATCCCCAGCCCCAATATATCCACCTTCAGAATGCCAAGCGCGTCGATGTCATCCTTGTCCCATTCGATCACGGTGCGGTCTTCCATCGCGGCGTTTTCGATCGGGCAGAGCTCATCCAGCCGCTGCTTGGTGATGACAAACCCGCCCACATGCTGCGACAGGTGGCGGGGGAAGCCGATGATCTCGCCAATCAGGCGAACCGTCTGCATCAGGCGTCGGTCCTTGAGGTCGAGGCCCAGTTCCTGCAGCCTCTCGGCATCAACGCCGCCATTGCTCATCCCCCAGATCTGGCCGGACAGGCCCGCGGTCACGTCCTGAGACAGGCCCATCACCTTGCCCACCTCGCGGATTGCCGCGCGGGATCGGAAATGGATGACCGTGGCACAGAGGCCCGCGCGGTGGCGGCCATATTTCTCATAAATCCACTGGATCACCTCTTCGCGCCGCTCGTGTTCGAAATCCACATCGATATCCGGCGGCTCACCCCGGTACTTCGAGACAAAACGCTCGAACACCATGGCGATCATGTCGGGGCTGACATCGGTGATGCCCAGCAGATAACACAGGATCGAATTGGCGGCTGATCCGCGCCCCTGACACAGAATGCCCTGCGAGCGGGCGAATTGCACAATGTCATGCACGGTCAGGAAATAGGCCGGGAAATCCAGATCCGCGACCAGGGCCAGTTCCTTTTTCATTAGGCTGATGGCCTTCTCGGTCGGGCCGCCCGGATAGCGCCGTTTCAGCCCCTCGCGCGCCAGACGTTCCAGCCGCGCCTGCGGGGTCTCGGTGCTGGCAATCTCGTCTGGGTATTCGTAAGACAGCTCGCTCAGGTCAAAGCTGCAGCGATCGGCGATTTCCAGCGTGCGGCGCAGCGCGCCGGGGTGGTCCTGAAACAGCCGGGCCATATCCGCATAGCCTTTCAGCCGCCGTTCGGCATTGGGCAGGGCGCGGGTGCCGATCTGGTCAATCGTGATGTGCTCGCGCATGCAGGTCAGCACATCGGCCAGTTGGCGACGGTTGCCACGGTGCATCAACACATCGCCCACCGCCACCATGGGGGCCGAGGCCCGCAGCGCCGCCTGCGCACAGGCCGCCAGATAGGCCCGGTCACTGCCGTCATAACGCGGTACGGCCCCCAGAAAGACCGCGTTGGGAAACTGCCGCCGGACGGTCTGAATGTCGGGGATGGCCTGTTTCAACCCTGACTGAGGCAGCGCGATCAGGATCATCCCCTGACAGGCCGCCAGCATGTCTTTCAAATCCAGATGACAGTCGCCTTTCTCGGCCCGTCGCTTGCCCAGGGTCAGCAGCCGGGTCAGCCGCTGATAGGCGGCGCGGTCGCGGGGCAGGGCCAGCCAGTGCACCGCGCTGTCGCGCAGAACCAGACGGCAGCCGACGATCAACTTGGGCAGGGCGGGTACGTCCGGTTTGTCGATCGGCTGCACATGCCCGACCTCTTGCCGGGATGAGGAATCGAGCCGGTGTTGCGAGCGGATTTGAACTGCGCCTTCCGCCTCGCGCCGCAGTTCTTTCAATGCGCTCCAGCCCCGGACCACCCCGGCCAGTGAGTTCCGGTCGGTGATCGCGATGGCCTTCAGGCCCAGCTCTGCCGCGCGGGTTACCAGCTCTTCTGGGTGCGAGGCTCCGGTCAGGAAGGTGAAATTGGTGGTCACGCACAACTCGGCATAGCCGGGGTCCTGCGCGTGTGAGCTGGGCGGGTTCGGTTTGCTCATGCGAATTCCCCATGCACGAACCATCCCGGATTCTGCGGCGTGTAATACAGCCACAATCGCCGCCCCTGCCGGGTTTCAACCTGCCAGTAATCGCGCAAGCCTGTGCGCCAGTTCTCATCCTCCAGCCACCATTCGGGGCAGATGCGTTCGGGACCGGTTGAGCGGCCTGTGGTCAGCGACATCCGCCGCCAGCGAAAGCGGCGCGGCGGGTGCGGGCCCGATCCGGCGATGGGTTCCGGCGGAAACAGCTGCAGGGGGCGCGGGCGCAGGGCGCACCAACCCCCTGCAGGGTCGGAATAGGCGGCGGGCGAGATGATGAAGCTGCGCTCGGGGATATGGCTTTGCGCGGGCAGTAGGCGGTGGACCTGTTCCAACCCGATCCGGGTGCCGATGCGGGTGATCAGGTCATCCAGTTGATCCTTGCCCCGGCTTGCGGCGCGGCTGATCTGGCGCACGGGCAGGGGTTCCACCAGCGTGGCCTCCAGCCGCAGCTGATCGACGCCAAAGCCTGCATCCACCTCGGCCAGTCCACGCTCGAACAGGGGCAGGATGCGATATGGATCACGCAAGGGGCGGGCCAGCCGCAGTTCGACCTGCTGATGATCCTGATCCACCCGGCGCAAGGTCATGCACAGCTTGCGCGCGCCCATTTCCTGCGCTTTCAGCTTGTCGCAGAGCCGTTCCAGCAGCCGTTCCGCCCCGGCCATCATGTCGGACAACAGCCCAATGGGCTCGGGCAGGGTCATGCGCACGCCGTAATGGGGCGGATCGGCCAGCGGGGTAATCTGTTCGGGCTGATCCCCCAACGCCTGATCCAGCCGCATCAGTACCTCGGGGCCAAAGCGGCGTGTCAGCGGCGCGCGCGGGGTTTGCGCCAGTTCGCCAATCCGGCGCAGGCCCAACCGTTGCAGCGCGACCGAGGTATCCTCATCCAGCCGCAGCGCTGCCACCGGCAGGGCGCGGATGGCCTTCAGCGTATCCTGGGTCGCGACCCCTTCGCCATAATGCGCCAAGGCCCAGGCCGCACCGCGTGTGGGGGCAAGGCCGATCTGCACCGCCAGCCTGGCCCGGGCCAGACGCCTGCGCATATCGGTCAGCATCATCTCTTCCCCGCCCGCAAGATGCGCCGATCCTGTGATGTCCAGAACCAGCCCATCCTCACCTTCCAGCCCGACCCAGGGGCAATAGCGCGTGGCCCAGCGGCGCAGGGCGTGCAGAAACCGTTGATCTCCTTGCGGGTCGGCGGGATGGCTTTGCAGATCGGGACAAAAGGCGCGGGCATCAGAATAGGGCATGCCGCTGTGCAGGCCCTGCCGCTGGGCCTGTACATTCAGGCAATACACCCGGTTTGCATTGTTCTGTTTCAGCGTCAGAACAAACGGCCCATCGACCGGGCGCACACGCAAAGCCCGGTCACTTGCCAGCCGGGGAAACCAGAGTGAAACGATGCGGCGCTGCATCCCGCCGAACATATAAAACCCCCAAATGTTCTACATTTGTTCTTATATGTTCTTGACCCTCAAAGAGTCGAGTCCTTGAGGGTCAGATTGTCAGGGATTCAGAACCCAGGCGCTTACTTCAACGCCCGCGCCAAAAAGGCTTGTGTGGTCTGGTGCGAAGGGTGGTCAAACACCGCTTCGGGCGGGCCTTCTTCGATGATCCGACCGCTGTCGAGGAAACAGATCTTGTCGGCGGCCTCGCGGGCAAAGCCCATTTCATGCGTGGCCATCATCATCGTCATGCCCTGTTTCTTGAGCATCAGCAGAACATCCAGCACCTCGCCCACAAGTTGGGGATCGAGGGCCGAGGTGATTTCATCAAACAGCATGACCTCGGGCTGCATGGCCAAGGCGCGTACGATGGCGACGCGCTGCTGCTGCCCGCCCGACAATTGGTCGGGATAGTTGTGCATCCGGTCGGCCAGTCCGAACCGGGCAAACAGCGCTTCGACCTCGGGCTGCAATTCAGCGCGCGTCAGCCCACGCACCCGGCGGGGCGCGAGCATGACATTCTCAAGCGCGGTCATATGCGGAAACAGGTTGAAGCTCTGGAACACGATCCCGATCCGGGCACGCACCGATTGCGGGTTCAGACCGGGGATTGAGATATCCTCGCCATCCAGAAAGATCGCGCCGTCTTCGATGGGTTCCAGCAGGTTGATACAACGCAGCAGAGTCGACTTGCCCGACCCGGATGCGCCGATCAAGCAAACCATTTGGCCCTCATCAACGGTGAGATTAATCCCGTCACAGACCGTGCGGTCGCCAAAGCGTTTCACCACGCCCTGAAGTTCCAGTTTGGGCATCAGCGCCTCTCTCGCATTTGGCGGGCCATCAGGTGATCGGCGTAGCGTGTGGCGGGGATGGTGACGATCAGGAAGATGATCGCCGCGCCCACATAGGGAGTGAAATTCGCCAGCAGCGACTTGAACACTCCGGCCTGACGGAAGATTTCGACCGGGCCGATGAAGCTGAGCAGAGAGACATCCTTTTGCAGCGCAATCAGCATGTTCATCTGTGAGGGCACCACGTTGCGGATCGCCTGCGGCAACACCACGTCGCGCATCACCTGCCGTTCCGACAAACCCAGCGATAATGCGGCGGCGCGCTGGCTGTGGTGGACGCTGTCGATGCCCGAGCGGAAGATTTCAGCCACATAGGCCGAATAGGTCAGGATCAGCGCCAGCGAACCCCAGATATAAGGTGAATTCCACGGGCGCGGCAGGCCCAGCCCCGGAATACCGAAGCCGATCAGATAGACCGTCAGGATCACAGGCACGCCGCGGAAAATGTCGGTGAACGCCGCGCCAAAGATGCGCAGCGGAAACAGGGCGGGCGATTTGGCATCCCGCGCCAAGGCAATCAACAGGCCAAGCACGGCGATCGCCGGTGCGGACCACAAAAAGATCATCACGTTGATCCGAAACGCCTCAAGCAGTTTCGGGAAGGTTTTGACAAGCGTCTCGCCGTTAAAAAAGCTCTGCTGAACCTTCGACCAGCCCGGCGCGAGCGGCACCAGAAAGTAGATCGCGGCCACAACAGTGACCGTGCTAATCGTGGCGATCACCAACGACCTGCGTCGTTGGTGCGCCTCATACCGTTCGCGGCGGGTCATCCCCGCCGCCTTATGATCTGCCATGTTATTTGATCAGAGGGACACCAGTGGTGTCCTGCAGCCATACGGCTTCGATTTCGGCCAGTTTGCCGTTAGCTGCCAGTGCCGCCAGCGCCTCGTCCACGCAGGCTTTCAGAGGGTTGCCTTCTTCCATCAGCATGCCGAAATGATCCGGATTGTCATTTTCATCCGCCGGGAACTGACCGATGACCTTTGAGCCTTCGATCATCACTGCGCTCAGGAACAGGGCGGTGGGCAGGTCGAACAGGGCCGCATCGATCTGGTTGGCCGACATGGCGGCGTTAACGTCAGCATTGTCACCATAAAGCAGCGGATCACTGTCAGGTTGGATGATGCTGGCCAGTTTTGGCACCGCCGTGGTCGAGCCAACGGCCCCCCATTGCAGGCCTTTCAGCGCTTCAAGCGTCGGGGCTGTGTCGGTCGAATTGGGGCTGACCAGAACTGCCATCGGGGCGGTGTAGTAAGGGGTAGAGAAATCAACCACCTGATCCCGTTCGGGCGTGATCGAGTATTGCTGCATGTTGACGTCAAATTCCTTGGCGCCGGGTTGGATCGCCTCGTCGAAGGACGAGCGGACCCAAACGACATCATCAGCTGCGAACCCCATTTCTTCAGCCACGGCATAAGCAACGGCTGCCTCGAACCCTTCGCCGCTTTCTGGCGCGTCATCGATCACCCACGGATAGTAGGCCGGGTTGCCCGTTGCGATGGTGAATTTGCCGTCTGTCAGCGTTTTGCCAGCAGCGCATTGTTCTTGCGCATAGGCCGCTGTTGACAAAAACAGAATTGAAGTTGCCGCGATCGAGAGTGTCTTGGACATCCGATACAAACCTCCTGTTGGATTGGGTTGCGGTCAAAGTAATTCTGCCTAACCCGACTGTCCAGCGGATGCTTGATCGTCGACCTGCAGGACGGGTTGGCGTTCATGTGTCCGATGACATTGTGCCGGTCTCTTCGCCTGCCAGGAATCCCAGGGACGGCACAGTGAGGAAACCTGTTGCATAAGTGACCGCACGCTCGGCCAACGGTCGGAATGCGGCGCAGGAACTGGCAATATTCTGCCGGAGAACAGTTGGGCTCTTTTCTTTTTCTTAAAGATATTATTAAAACTGCTTCACCACTCAAACCGGCAAAGAACCTTCTTGCAGTACAACGCACGCAATACCGATACGATCTGGTCGCGCCTGCCCGGCGTCGCGCGAATTGCCGTTGTTTTGGGACTTTTCAGTCTGATCTCGGCCTGTGCTAAGAATCCGAATGAGGTGGACTTGGATCCCGAACGTCAGGCCATGGCGTTGCAAGAGGTCTCAAGAAAACATGCGCTGGGACAAAGGGTGTGGTGCGTGCCCTACGCACGCAACCTCAGCGGCATCGAAATTCGTGGCAACGCCAAGGATTGGTGGGGCAAGGCTCGCAATGGGTTTGACCGGGGTAATGAACCGGAGGTCGGTGCGGTGATGTCGTTTCGGGCCACCAGAGGGATGCCCCTGGGACATGTGGCTGTCGTATCCGATATTGTCACCGAGCGGGAAGTCATTGTGAACCACGCAAACTGGCTCCGGAATAAGGTGTCGTTGCAGATGGGCGTGAGGGACGTGTCCAAAAACAATGATTGGACGCTTGTTCGGGTTGAAAGCCGGCCGGGCAGTTACGGCAGTTCGTACCCGGTGAACGGGTTTATCTATCCGAATTTTGGTGAGTAATCTAAGCTCTCCGCGCCCCCGCCGATAGCTGGTACGGTGAAACCGAGCGTCCGACGTGCCGCTGACATCCGGGCGCGTGTGTTCGGTGGCGGGTATGTTTACATTGACACATGATCAATGACTGCAGGGCAGCGCAAAGCAGCCACTTGAAAACCAGGTGGCTTCCTCATCTAACGATATCCGTCTGGGTCGTTAGGGGTGTGTAGCAATGTGCCTTCAAACGCGTCGAGATCATCAGTCATTTGCAGCCAAGGCAATTTGCTTTGCTTGTTGACGTGAAAAGTCGGTTTGAAATCTTCCGGGTTTTCGAGCGACGCTGCGTAAAGGTGCATACCACCAGGATAATGATCGGCTTCAAATCCAATAGGTGATCCGCACGTCCCGCAAAAGTGCCTGAAAACGCCTTTGGAACTTTCATAAGTGCCGGGTTTATCGCCGGTCCACTCAAAGTTCTCTATCGGCACGCCTAACCAGGCAACCACCGGCGCGGCACAATTCCGACGGCAATCATCGCAGTGGCAATAGCATGCCCATGTTTGACTGCCCTGGTAGGCCCAGCTCGTTCTTTTACACAGACAATACCCGTGCGTCGCCATTCGATTTCCCTCCCAACCTCCTGAAACATAGGACGCAGGTAAGTTTTGAGATGGATATTTTGGGACGTTTCATCAGCAGAAAACGTCGGCGCTCAGGGCCAATTTGGACTCTTTCCCGCCATTTGAATGAAAATTGAGTATCTTTGGCATCAGCTCATACGCTTGGCTGATGTCCTCATGAAAAGAAACCCGCCGAAATTTGGCGGGTTTCATGTGGTTCAATGGTAGTTCGTTGCCTATATCAGCCGAACACACGCCCCAGCGCGCCGTCTACGGCGTCGGTGATCTGATCGATGTCGTCCGCTGTCGCGATCAGCGCCGGTGAGAAGCACAGCGTGTTGTTGCGGCTGGGGATTGAGCGGTTGGTGGCACCGATGATGACGCCCTGCGCCATACAATCTGCGACAACGGCCTGAACGCGCTTTTCGTCCATCGGATCCTTGGTGGACCGATCGGTTACTAGCTCGGCGCCAAGGAACAGACCCTTGCCGCGCACGTCGCCGATGACTTTGTGCTTTTCCATCAGCGCCTGCAGGTTGCCCATCATGCGATCACCCATGTCGACGCAGTTCTGCAGCAGGTTTTCATCCTGAATGATGCGCATGTTTTCAACCGCTGCCGCCGGACCGGCAGTGCAGCCGCCAAAGGTCGAGATATCACGGAAATAGTTCATCGGGTCTGCCGCGTCGTCTTTGAACATGTCAAAGACTTCCTCGGTGGTGACCATGCAGGCGATCGCGGCATAACCCGAGGCAACGCCCTTGGCCATGGTCACGAAGTCCGGCTTGATGCCGTACTGCTGATAGCCGAACCACGTGCCGGTCCGACCTACGCCGCAGACAACCTCGTCAATGTGCAGCAGGATGTCGTATTTCTTGCAGATCTCCTGCACGCGGGGCCAATAGCCTTCAGGCGCTTCGATGACGCCACCGCCTGCGGTCACGGGCTCAAGGCACAGGGCGCCAACGGTGTCGGGGCCTTCGCGCAGGATGACCTCTTCGATCTGATCTGCAGCCCATTCGCCAAAGTTCTCTTCCGGTGCGCCGTCCAGCTCGTGCTTGCGGTACTCCATGCAGTGAGGCACGCGCACGAAATCGGGTGCAAAGGGACCGTATTGTGCGGTGCGCTCGTCCTGACCACCTGCCGACATGGTCGCCAGGGTGGAGCCGTGATAGTCGCGGTCGCGATACAGGATCTTGGTTTTCTTGCCGCCATATTTCTTGTGCGCGATCTGGCGGATCATCTTGAACGCCTTCTCGTTCGCCTCAGAACCTGAATTGGTGTAGTACACGCGGCTCATGCCCGGCATCTTGTCGATCAGCATTTCCGCGAAATTCGAACCGGGGATCGAGCCTGCGGTGTTGGCGAAGTAGCACAGCTTCATCAGCTGGTCATAAACCGCCTTACAGATAGATTCGCGGCCATAGCCCACGTTCACGGTCCAGACACCGCCTGATACGGCATCCAGGTGCTCTTTGCCCTTTTGGTCCCACACGCGCATGCCTTTGCCTTCGACAATGATACGGGGATCGTTGGTCTCAAACGGCTTGTGCTGGATCAGGTGATGCCAGAGGTGGGCGCGGTCGGCTTCGACGACGCGGGAAAGATCGTTTTCGTTGAACGTGCCGTCCATGACATGTCCTTTCAAAAGTGGGGCGCGCGGGGAATCAGTAGGTCCCGGCGGGCACAAAGTGACGTGATACTGCAGATCAACGCGAATGGTGCGCGTGAAGTAGGGCCAGATTAGCCCATAGGATATCTCCAGTGTAGCTCAAACGCGTATTAATACGGGTTTGTTATGACGTAAACTTTGTGCTCAATACGACAATCTGACGAGTTTGGGAGGATCGCCGGATGACAGCCACACCTATCTACCAGCAACATCTGGATAAAACCCCGGCGAATTTCACGCCGTTGTCTCCGCTGAGCTATCTTGAGCGGACGGCGGCAGTGTATCCGGATTACCCATCCGTTGTGTATTGCGAGCGCCGGTATAGCTGGGCAGAAACCTATGCGCGGAGCCGACGTCTGGCCAGCGCGCTGACTACGCGTGGCGTAGGCGTGGGGGATACAGTCTCGATCATCGCAGCCAATATCCCCGAGCTGTATGAGGCGCATTTTGGCGCGCCCATGGCAGGGGCGGTGCTGAACGCGATCAACACGAGGCTAGATGCGCCGATCATCGCCTTCATTCTGAACCATGCCGAAGCCAAGGTTCTGCTGGTCGATCCCGAGTTTTCAGGCGTCGTGAAACAGGCGTTAGCGCAGGTGGATCACAACATTCTGGTGATCGACATCGAAGACGCCAGTTTTGACGGTGGCGAGCGATTGGGAGATCTGACCTATGAGGGTCTGCTGGCCGAGGGTGATCCAGAGTTCGACTGGTCTTTGCCCGCAGATGAATGGGATGCGATCACGCTGAACTATACTTCGGGCACCACCGGCAACCCCAAAGGTGTAGTCTATCACCACCGCGGCGCGGCGCTGAATGCAACGTCGAACATTCTGACATGGGGGATGCCGCAGCATTCGGTCTATCTGTGGACCTTGCCGATGTTCCACTGCAACGGCTGGTGTTTCCCGTGGACGATGGCGGCCAATGCGGGCACCTCCGTCTGCCTGCGCGCCGTACGGGACGAACCGATCTATCGCGCCTTCCGAGAAGAGGGCGTAACTCATTTCTGCGGCGCGCCGATCGTGCTGAACATGCTGGCCAATGCACCGGATCACCTCAAGGATTTCACGCAGCAGATTAAGGCGATGACCGCTGGCGCTCCACCGCCGGCCAAGGTGATCGAAGCGATGGAAGGGATGGGTGTCGAGGTGACCCATGTCTATGGGTTGACCGAGACTTATGGTCCATCCGTCGTCTGCGCGTGGAAGGACGAATGGAACGACAAGGGTGCAGAAGACCGCGCCGCGCTCAAGGTGCGTCAGGGTGTGAAATACGTGGCATTGTCTGGCTTGATGGTCGCAGACCCTGAAACCATGGAGCCTGTTCCTTCGGATGGCGAAACCATGGGTGAGATATTCATGCAGGGCAACATTGTCATGAAGGGCTATCTCAAGAACGCCGAGGCGACAGACAAAGCCTTCAAGGGCGGGTGGTTTGCCTCGGGCGATCTGGGCGTGATGCATCCGGATGGCTATATCGCGCTGAAGGATCGGTCCAAGGACATCATCATCTCGGGCGGCGAGAATATCTCATCCGTTGAGGTCGAAGACACGCTTTATAAACACCCGGCCGTGATGGAGGCGGCGGTGGTGGCCCGCCCGGATGAGAAATGGGGTGAAACGCCGTGTGCATTTGTTGAATTGAAACCGCAGGCAGAGGCGAATGAGGCGGAGATCATCGCTTTCTGCCGGGATCATATGGCCCATTTCAAAGCACCCAAGACGGTTGTGTTTGGGGCGTTGCCCAAGACGTCGACGGGGAAGATTCAGAAGTTCATCCTGCGCGACCGGGCGCGTGAATTGGCTTAATCGAAGATCGACAGATCAAGTGGCAGCATCTCGCCCATCCAGATAGCGCGATCCCGGTGATCAGCCACGTGATCGCCGGTTTCTGGATGGGTGAAAATGGTCAGCCCTTGCCGGTTCAGGATCAGCCAGGGAAAGACCTGATCAAAGGCTTCGGCTGGAAAGCCCAGCTGGCAACTCCATCGCGGATGCGGGCCAACATTGCGCGCATGCATGTGGCCCATCTGGACAGCGGGAAACAGACGCGCGGCCTCTTCACAGACCTGCCGTGCCGTGTCCTGAGTGTCGGCGTCGAAATAGACATGGGCGTGGTAGCCGGTGATCTTGGGCATGGGGTTCTCCATCTGTCGTTGCATAGAAACCTAAGGACGGCGCGAGGATTTGTGCACCCGCACCGCCACACAGACTCTGTGCGCCGGTTCAGAGCGGAGCGTGCAGGTCAGGATGGGCTGCGGCAAAGGCCGAATGCTCGGCGCAGACGGCCTCGACTGCTGTCAGGCGTGGCATATCGGATAGATCAACTTCCCACCGGCGCGCATTATAAAGCTGTGGGATCAGGCAGATATCGGCCAGACCCGGCGTTTCACCGGTGCAGAACGGGGATTGATCAAAGCCGCCCAGCAGCGATTCAAACGCGAGCAGACCCGGCCGGATGAAGTGACGCATCCAGTCGCCGGGCATGTCGCCTGCACCTTGGGTGAGCGCGGTGGCATGTTTGGCAACCGACAGATTGCAGACCGGATGGATATCCACCGCGATACTGTGCGCCAATGCCCGCGCAGCAGCTCGCTTGGCCGGATCGGTTGGCAGCAGACCCAGTTCGCGGGTCTCATCCAGATAATCGATGATGGCCAGCGATTGGGTCAACCGAACCCCATCGATATCCAGCACCGGGACCAGACCTTGCGGGTTGCGGTCCAAATGATCCGGGGCGCGATGCGCCCCGTTCACCAGATCCACGACGACCGGGCGGTAGGTGATCCCAGCCAGATTCAGTGCAATCCGCACCCGGTAACTGGCGGACGAACGCCAGTAATCAAACAGAACCACTTCGGACATACGATGGTTAGCCTTTGCTTAGTTCCTTGGCATGCAGCCAGTCGGCATGCTGAGGGGCTCGTTTGGTGCGCGACCATTCTTCGAGCATATCCCATTTGACCGAATCCAGCCGGGCCAGCATGGCCTCTTCCTCGGGGTCGGGGCAAGCCAGTTCCACCCGGTGACCGTTCGGATCGAAGAAATAGATCGAATGAAAGATCGAATGATCCGTGACACCCAGAACCTCGACGCCGTTGGCTTCGAGATGGTCCTTGAATGCGATCAGCTCATCACGGTCCTTCACCTTGAATGCGATGTGCTGCACCCAAATCGGCGTGTTGGGATCGCGCCCCATTTCCGGCTTGGTAGGCAGCTCAAAAAACGCCAGCACATTGCCATTTCCGGCATCCAGAAACAGGTGCATGTAGGGATCAGGTTCATGGGTGGAGGGCACATGATCTTCGGCAATCGCCAGAATGAAATCCATGTTCAGCATCTTGCCGTACCATTCAACGGTCTCTTTCGCGTCCTTGCAGCGATAGGCGACGTGGTGAATCTGTTCGATTTTCATGGGCTTACTCCTGTTTCAGGGCTGCGGCGACCAACGCCTGCTTCAGCACCGCGTTGTCGCCGATGTGGTTTGCCAGAACCAGCACAAGGCGCGCGTTGAACGCATCGCTTTCGGCTTTCTCAAGCCCTTCATGGGCGGCCACCAGATCGGCATAGAAATCGTCTGCCTGGGTCAGATTGGATGAGAGGATCAGATCAGCCATGTCGCTTACTCCTTGCCTGTGGCGCGGCGCACCGCGTGCCGGAATGCATTTTCTTCGTAGGTGTCGCGGCGGGCGGCCACGTGCTGATCGGGACGGATCAGATAAACCGCTCCGCTGGCATCGCCTAAATAGCGGCGCTTCAGCGTTAGGGTCGGGTCGTCTTTGACCGAGAGTGCCAGGCGTTTGACGATGATGCCATCGACCTCGATCTCATCTGGTGCATCGGCGTCGATGGTCAGCAGCGTGAACTGTCCAGCCAGTTTAGGCAGTAGAAAGCCATCACCCAAAGGCGCATCCGGACAGGACGCTCCGGGACGCGTCTGCGTCGGCCCGTTCAACGCATCCGCCGAATTCAGCGACGAGCCGTCATAGACGCAAGGTACGCTCAAGCGGCCAGAATTCACCATCGGGCGGGCGAAGTCATAGTGCTCGCTCAAGTCCAGCACCGCGTCGCGCAGGATGCGGGACATCTGCGATTTCGGGGTGATGAAATCGGTCGAGCGGGTCGAGTTCAGGATGTTTTCGTCCGCACCGTGAATGCGTTCCTGATCGTAGCTGTCCAGCAGCGACTCAGGCGCTTTGCCGTCAATCACCAGTTTCAGTTTCCAGCACAGGTTGTCGGTATCCTGCACGCCCGAGTTTGCGCCCCGTGCGCCAAACGGGCTGACCTGATGGGCACTGTCACCGGCAAAGAGCACGCGGCCATGGCGGAATTGCTCCATCCGGCGGCACTGGAAGGTGTAGATGCTGACCCATTCCAGCTCGAAATTTACCTCCTCGCCCAGCATGGCCTTGAGGCGCGGGATCACGTTTTCCGGGCGCTTTTCGCGTTCCTTGTCGATATCCCATCCCAGTTGCAGATCGATGCGCCAGACGCCATCGGGTTGTTTATGTAGCAACGCAGATTGGCCTTTGTTGAACGGCGGATCGAACCAGAACCAGCGTTCCGAGGGGAAATCGGCCTCCATAATCACATCAGCGATCAGGAAGTTGTCTTCGAACACGCGGCCCACAAAATCCTTACCCATCATGGCGCGCATGGGTGAGCCCGCGCCGTCGCAGGCGATGACCCAATCCGCCTCGATGGTGTATGAACCCTCAGGCGTTTCGACCTCAAGCTTGACGTGATCGGGGTGGGTTCCAACGGCTTCGACCTTGTTGCGGCCGCGGATTTCGATCGGTGCACCCTGCGCTTGCAATTCGCGGACGCGGTCGACCAGAAACTGCTCGAAATAGTATTGCTGCAGGTTGATGAAGGCCGGGCGCTGATCGCCGCTGTCGGGCTGCAGGTCGAATTCGTAAACCTGACGTTCGTCGAAGAACACTTTGCCCTTGTTCCAAAGAACGCCCTTGTCCACCATCGGCTGCCCGCAGCCCAGACGGTCGAGGATTTCCAGCGGGCGCTTGGCAAAACAGATGGCGCGGCTGCCAAAGCTGACCTTGTCGTTGTCGTCCAGCACCAGCACCTCAACCCCTTGCTGGGCCAGATCGATGGCGGCGGCCAGACCCACCGGACCGGCCCCAACGACGATGACCTTGTGGCGCACGGGCGCTGGCGCGGATTGATCCGGGCTGGCCTCGTAGGCATAAAGTGGAACTTCAAAAATCTTGTTCACTCTCTCTCTCCCATTTCTGGCGCATCGGGCGCACCCCATCTGTTCCCCGGCACAGTTGCGCCGGAGGTCTTGCGTTAGAGTTTCACCGTCAAATCCGGGCCGCCACGATCTGGATCAAATCCGGCCCGGAATTCTTAGCCCTGAAGGGCCTCCCACATCTCCAGATCGCGCTGGGCGGTCCAGATACGGGGCGTGTCGATGCCGCGGGCCTCGTCATAGGCGCGGGCAACATTGAAGGGCAGGCAGTGTTCGTAGATCGCATAGTCGGCGAATTTTGGGTCGCATTCTGCGCGCACGGCGTCCCATGCTTCTTTCAGACTGCCGCCGCGCGCCGCAACCTTGGCGGCCGGTCGGTAGGTGCTTTCTACGAAATCGCGGGTGTTTTCGATGGCCGCGTTGACCATGTCTTTACCGACCAGAGCGTCGCCGCGCCCCGGCGCGATAGCGTCTACGTCGAACCACTTGATTTCGTCCAGAGTGTCGCCCCAGTCGCTGAAATGCCCGTCGCCGCAATAGCAGGCCGAGTGGTATTCGACGATGTCACCGGTGAACATAACGTTCTGATCGGGCACATGGATGACGATATCACCTGCCGTATGGGCGCGGCCCAGATGCATCAAGTCGATCCGGCGCTTGCCCAGATAAACCGTCATTGTGTCGCTGAAGGTGGTGGTGGGCCATGTGAGGCCGGGGATGCTTTCGTGTCCTTCAAAGAGACGCGGGAAGCGTTGGAATTCGCTGTCCCAGTCTTCCTGACCGCGTTCAACCACCATGGCGCGCGCCATATCCGACATCAGGATCTGTTGCGCACCAAAGGCGCTCGCGCCCAGCACGCGTACTGCGTGGTAATGGGTCAGCGCCACATGGTTGATCGGCTTGTCAGTCACCGACCGCACGCATTCGATCACCTTGTTGGCCAGACGCGGGGTCGCCTGTGCCTCGACAATCATCACGCTGTCATCGCCGATGATCACGCCCGAATTCGGGTCGCCTTCGGCGGTGAAGGCATAGAGCCCTTCGCCCACCTCGGTGAAGCTGATTTTCTTTTCCGACATGTCCCCCTGGGACGCAAATGCCTTGGTCATATCAGTGATTTCCCTTCTGGACAGCGACTGGCTTTGATGATGTTGTCGCCATATGTTTGAGCGTCGATTTTTGCCCTATTGGGCAACCGCTTGTGTTGTCATTGCCTGCGCCATCATCCTGCTGTGGATGGGCCGCGAACCGATTTGCAAATGCGGTTATGTCAAGCTGTGGCATGGTGAAACCTTCAGTTCCGAAAGCTCGCAGCATCTGACCGATTGGTACACGCCCAGCCACATCATTCATGGCTTTCTGTTTTACGGTCTTCTGTGGCTGGTGGCGCGCCGCCTTGCCGTTGGCTGGCGGTTGTTCATCGCCACCTTGATAGAAGTCGCGTGGGAGATTTCCGAGAACACCAATGCCGTGATCGAACATTACCGCGCGGTCACGATCTCGCTGGATTACTACGGCGACAGTGTCGTCAACTCGATCGCCGATATTGGCGCGATGATGCTGGGGTTCTGGTTGGCGCGTCGCCTGCCGATCTGGATGACGGTCACCATTGCGCTGGGATTCGAGATCCTGACCACCACGCTGATCCGCGATGGTCTGACGCTGAACGTGCTGATGCTGCTTTATCCCATCGAGGCCGTTAAGGACTGGCAGAGCGCGCTCTGAATATGCGGGCTGGACCTGCATCAATCTCTGGCGAATGGATTTTCGAGTGCGGGCAGCACGGTGCCGGTGCAATCGCCGAACCCGATGGTATAGCCGTCGCCCTTGGCTGCGCCGGTCAGGGTCAGCGTGTCGCCGTTTTCGATGAAGGTGCGGGTCTCGCCTGTGTCCAGCGTCAGTGGCTCTTTCCCGCCCCAGCTGAGTTCCAGAAGTGATCCGCGCTCTGGCTTGTTCGGCCCCGAAATGGTGCCGGACCCCAACAGGTCGCCCGTGTTCATCGGACACCCAGACGTCGAGTGATGCGCCAACTGCTGCGCCGCCGAGTAATACATCTCGCGATAATTGGTTCGTGCGATGGTCGTGGCGTCTTTATTCTCGGGCGCCATCGTTACGGATAGATCGATGTCATAGAGCATCGGGCCGCAATCCTTCAGGTGGTCCAGCAGGGCGAACTCACGGTCGGGCGTATCGCAGCGGAACGGTTCCAGCGCCGCTTTGGTCACGATCCAGGGGCTGATCGAGGTCGCGGTCGCCTTGGCCTGAAATGGCCCCAGCGGCTGGTATTCCCAGGCCTGAATATCACGCGCGGACCAGTCGTTTAGCAGGACATAGCCAAAGATGTTGTCATCGGCTTCCTGCACCGTGATCGGCCCATCCGAGGGTGTGCCGACGATAGCGCCCATCTCAAGCTCGATGTCAAAGCGGCGGCTGGGCAGGAAAGCAGGCAGCTCCTGATCGGGCGATTTCAATTGACCCCAGGGGCGACGGATATCCGTGCCTGAAACGACAACAGACGACGCGCGGCCGTTATAGCCGATGGGGATGTGCAGCCAGTTCGGCGGCAACGCGTTTTCCGGGCCGCGGAACATGGTGCCCACGTTCTGGGCATGGTGGCGGCCCGCGTAGAAATCGGTGTACTCGCTGACGGCAAAGGGCATGTGCATCTCGGCCTCGTCCTGCGGGATCAGCAGACCTTCGATCTTGTGCTGTTCGTCCGAATCTTCAGCCAATAGCTTAGATAGGCGGTCGCGCAATGCAGCCCATACGGCAGGGCCTTCTTCCATCAGCGGATTCCAGAAGGGCAGATCGAACAGCGGCTCATCCGACAGCGCGATTAATCCATCAGCTTCGGCAGCAGTCACGTCGAAGATCATGTCGCCGATGGCAACGCCGCAGCGGGGCTCGGTGGTTTCGGTCGAGAACACGCCATAAGGCAGGTTGTTCAGCGGGAAGGGGTGGTCGGCGGAATTGGCCGATGCGACCCAGGATTTCTTCAAAGGCATATTGCGTCCTTATGTCTTTCGGTTACGAGGCGGCGCGCAGGGATTTGAAGCCCAGCAGGACTGCCGCCAATATCATGAAGCTGCCACCGATCCGGTCGAGCCAAAGCCTTGCCGGCCCCTGCAGTCGCCGGGCCAGCCAACTGGCAGTGGAGCCATAGGCCATCAGAAACAACCCGTCTATGATCAGATATGTGGCCGAGAGGATGGCGAATTGCGGCCAGAAAGGCAGCGCGCCATCGATGAACAGCGGAAACAAAGCGGCGAAGAACACCACCGCCTTGGGATTCGCGGCAGAGGTGATGAAGCCCTGCATCCAGAGCGCCTTGCGGCTGGCACGTGGCGCATCGTTGGTTTCGGCAACACGTGCCTTCACGATTTGCTTGACGCCGAGATAGACCAAATAGGCCACGCCCAACCACTTGATCACGGTAAAGGCCGTCCCGGACGTGGCGATCAGGGCAGCCAGACCCAGACCGGCGGCCAACATTTGAAAGAAATTGGCCGTCAAATCACCCGCAGCGGTAAAAAAACCTCGCCGCAGCCCATTGGTTGCCGAGTTCGACAGCATCAGCAACTGGCTTGGCCCCGGTGTGCTCATCAGCAGCAACACCGTCGCCACATAGGTGATCCAGATATCAAAACTCATCTCGTCTCCGGTGATCCTTCAACTTGTCACTTGTCGAATAATAGTTGATTTTGTAACTAACAAGGATGACCCAGCCTAAAAATGACCAAAAAGATGAGTTTGATTTGCGAAATTTCCTTCCGTTCCTGTTGAATCAGGCGGCCGAGGAAAGTTCGCTTGAGTTTCAGCGCGTTTACAAGGATCGCTACGGAATGCTGCGCACCGAATGGCGGGTGCTGTTTCATCTGGGCAATCATGGTGAGATGACCGCACGCGACATTGTTGAGCGTGCCAAAATCCACAAAACCAAGGTCAGCCGTGCGGTCAGCCGATTGCAACAGCGCCGATATTTGCAAAGGCTGCGGGATGAAAATGACCGGCGGGTTGAGCGGCTATCGCTGACCTCGGCTGGCCAGAAGGTTTATCGCGAGTTAAGCGGTATCGCACAGGATTATGATCAGAAACTGGCATCGCGTTTCACCACGGGTGAGGCCGCCTTGCTGCGCATGATGCTGCGACGTCTGGCCGGAATGGATTAGGGTACTGGTAATCCGGTACAGCTGCCCCCAGATCAACGTCATAACGGACACAGGAACGACACATGACAGCGCCGGATTCCCCAACGGCAAAATCCCATGATCTGATAGATTGGTTGGTGACCCGCGGCCTGGAAGGGGCCGACAAACAAGAACTTCTGGACGGGTATTGCACCCGTTTAGTTGATCTTGGTGTGCCCTTGATGCGCTTTCATGCGGCGCAACCGGCCTTGCATCCCGTCTATGGCGGAACGGGCTATAGCTGGTACCGCAGCAAAGGAAGTAATCTGGAAACCTTCGAGTATTCCGAAGAGCCCAGTGAAGTTTGGACACAAAGTCCGCTGTACGCCGTATTGCACGAAGATATCGATGCTATCCGTGAACGGCTGGTCGACCAGAACGAACCCAGCCGCTTTCCTCTGCTAAACGAGTTGCGGGAAAACGGAGCCACGGACTATTACGCGACTGGCATCAGCTTTGATGTGCCGGCTCAACGCAACCCTTATGATGCGAAAGAGGCAATCGACGGCGTCTTGATGTCCTGGTCCAGCAATGCGCCGGAAGGATTCTGCGACGATGATCTGGACGTGATCAATACGGCGTTACCGCATCTGGGGCTGGCTCTGAAGTCAGCCTCGAACGCGCGGGTGTCGAAAGATTTGATGCGGGTTTATCTGGGGCGCGATGCCGGTCGTCGGGTCTTGTCCGGTGAAATCCGTCGCGGGTCACTGCAGCAGATCGATGCGGTGATCTGGAACTTCGATCTAGAAGGGTTCACCAGCCTGTCAGAAGAGATGCCAGGGATCGAAGTTATAGATATGCTGAATGACTACCTGGGTGTGGTGGTCGATGTTGTTCATCAATGCGAAGGCAACATCCTGAAGTTCATGGGCGACGGTGTCATGGCGATGTTTGATGTCGGCGAGATCGATGCCGATGCCCGCGCCGCGCTGGCTGCAGCGACCATGCTGCAAGAGCGTATGGCCGAATTGAACACTCAGCGGAGTTCACGGGGTCAACCGGTTTCGAACTATACGCTGGCATTGCACTCTGGTGAGATCCTCTATGGAAACATCGGCTCCGAAAGTCGGCTGGATTTCACCGTCATTGGTCCGGCGGTCAACCAGACGTCCAGAATTGCGGGGATGCATCGGTCACTGGGGCAGCGGATCCTGATTTCCGACGATGTAGCCCGCGCTGCCCATCCCTGCGATCAGGATCTGATCTCGGTCGGTCGCTATATGTTGCGGGGCGTGGCAGAGCCAAAAGAGTTGTTTACGATCTACAGAACGGCTGGCTAGGTCTGGCCATTGTACAGCTGCTTAATGCGGTAGCTTAAGGCCAGAGGTCAACACCACTATTTTTCAACGCTGACCAATCCAGAATAATCTGTCTTGGCAACGCTGCGAATGGCGTCTGAGATAAAGCTGAATGCGCGATGGTGGCCACTGGAGGCGCGCCAGACAAGGCCAATCGACCTATTCAGGCGGCCGGGCCTATAGGGCACAAGTGCCACGTCCCCGCCAAATTTGGGCACTTCGGACGCCACATAAAGTGATGGAAGGAATGAGATTCCGATATTCATAGCGGTCATCTGACGAATGGCATCCAAACTGGTGCCTTCATAGTCATACAGCAGATTTGCGCCGACCTCCTTGGTCAGGTTTTCGATCTGGCTGTGGAGGGTGAAGCGCCGCGACAGGACCAAAACGTTTTCCCCCTTTAGATCTTCGTCTTCTACGTATTCCTTTTTTGCCAGCGGATGGCTGAGGGCCACAGCCAGATGAAGAGGCTCTCGCAGTAATCGCTGAACAAAAACATCGGCCGATTTCACCGGCAGTTGCGTCAGAATAACGTCGTGCATTCCGCTCAGCAGTTCTTGCAGCAGTTCTGAGGGGGGGCCGTCACGCACGATCAATCTCAGATCCGGATGGTTCTGATGCAAATGCAGAAAAACGCGCGGCAACAGATAGGGCCCCAGCGTTGGGGATGAGCCAAGGCGAAAACTTCCTGAAAGTTCGGATTTCATCCGATTGTGTGTTTCTTGTAGGGCCATCACATCAGATAGTATGCTTCGGGTTTGCTCAAGAATTTCTCGTCCTTCAGGCGTCAGCATCGCTCCGGCGCGGCCTCGTTCGACGAGGTTCAGACAAAGCACAGATTCCAAATTGGCAATCTGCAGGCTAAGGGAAGGCTGGCTAATGCCGATACGCTCGGCGGCTTTCCTGTAGTGGCCAGTGTCGGCCAGCGTACGGAAATAGGACAGTTGTTTCAATGTCAGCTGGATGTCGATCAATAGGTTTTTCCAATCAAATATTGTTGAATAATAGGCTATCCTATTTTGTTGGAATATCCAACAATTGGCGCAGTCTCTTGTTTCAGAGCACTTGGTGTTGGTGTGTTCGCTCGGAGGACGTCATGAACATTCAAAACAAATCTATTCGATCTGAACACTCCTGCGGGCATTCGAGATCAGTTGATCTGCGCAGATTGAGGTCGCAGGGCGTTCTTTCCGAACGTGAAGTCAAATGGTGTCAGTCGAACGGTGTCGAGGTCGCTTACGACCCGATTCAAATAGGCTGGGTCCCACTGGAATGTGAGGATGACATCCTGGGCACATTTGGGCGTCCGAATCCCCGGCCATTCCACTTCCGTGCATGGGATCTGAAGGACTCGGCAGAGTATGCGGCGATGCTTTCCTCTGAGCGCCTGTGGCGCTATCTGCCGGAGGTCTATCCAGGCCCAATCAGTGCGGACGATGCCGCCCAATTGATCGAACTGGGTTACGAAGATCATCATCAGGTGTTGGCCATCGAGAAAGATGGGCACGCAATCGGACAGGTTCGTATGCTAGAAAAGGGATCGGGCAGCGCCGAAGTCAGCTATTGGTTGGGTGAGAAGCATTGGGGCAAGGGGTACGCCAGTTCGATCGTCGCACAGTACTGTGACGAATACTTGCGCCAACGCCCCAATGTTTACCGGGTGATCGCGGTTGTGCACGCAAACAACTTGGCATCTCAAGCTGTTCTCCGGAAATGTGCGTTTACTGACTCTGCGCGCGACGGAGAGTGGCTTACACTTGAGCGGCTACGTAGAGCATCTTAAGGCACTTGGATTTACTTTGGTTAGCTGTGCAGGCGCTGCCACGCGGCTAGAAGTCGATCTCAACACCCGGCAAGCTCAGTTCCTTCATCATGTCGCGCAATTCCTGACGTGCGGCGATGTTTGAGATGTTTAATTGCTTGACCCCGATATCCTTGAGGTCCAGCAAAGTCAGTCCGCGCGGGAACAACTCGCGGAAAATCACTCGCTCGGAAAAGCCCGAGGCGACGCGGAAGCCGATGCGCTGTGACAGCATCTCGATCGCGCGTTGCATCTTTTCCTTGTTGACCATGCGCTGGGTGCCGACCCGGTTGCGGACGACGACCCAGTCGATCGGTTTCAGCCCAGCTTGGGCGCGCAATTGGCGGGCATTCCAGACCATCTCGGAATAGACTGAGGGGCCAAGGATTCTCTCACCTTTGGAATCGATCCGCGCCAGCAGGTCAAAATCGATGAAACTGTCGTTCAGCGGTGTAATCAGTGTATCGGCCAGCGAATGTGCAACCTGGCTGAGTCGAGTGTGCGAACCGGGGCAGTCGATCAGGATGAAATCGCTATCGCTTTCCAGTTCGGCCACGGCGGCCGAAAGGCGGTGGTCATAGATGTTTTCACCGGGTTGCAGAGCGCTGGCGTCAATCTCGGGCAGGTCGTGGTGGCGTGGGCTGGGCAGAGACAGGTCCGAGCCGTTCAGGAAGTTCAAGCGGTTCTCGAAATACCGGCCCAGACTGCGCTGCCGCAGGTCAAGATCGAGTGTGCTGACCTTGTGCCCCAGCCGTGCCAATGCGGTGGCCACATGCATCGACACGGTTGATTTGCCTGCGCCGCCCTTTTCGTTCCCGACCACAATGATATGTGCCATGCCTGTATTCCCAAGTCCCGCCGTGTTTGCCTACACGTTGTTGGCAGCCACTATATGTTGTGTGAGCTGAGAAGGGAAGAACCTCGGGCCGTCTTGAGCGCTATTATCAAGCCTCAAATTGGAAAAGTGCTTGGTACTTGGGGGTTAGGGTAAATCCTTGCCAAACACACACCCCTGTTTCACTGTCCATCCTATGGATTTGTGATCGAGGGCAGCCATTGGATCATCTGTTTCTGAACGTTTTGAACGTGGTTCTGCCTGTCCTGATTTGCGCTGGAATCGGTTACGCTCTGGCTTTGATCAAGGCCCCCTATGACAACAAAGTTATTGGCGGGATCGTCTCGCGGGTCGGGTATCCGACGCTGATTATCTCGCACCTTTCAACCACCCAGATTGCGGTCGGCACCTTTCTTGATGTCATGATGGCCGCCGCTTTGGCGATTGCAGGTTTTGGGCTGTTGGGGCTTGTCGCGCTCAAACTGATGCGGCTGCCGGTGCGGGCATTTCTGACGCCACTGATGCATGGCAATGTCGGCAATATCGGCCTGCCCATTACCCTTTTGGCGCTGGGCGATGCGGGAATGGCCTATACGATGGCATTTGTGGTGGTTGTGCTGATCAGTATCTTCACGATCGGCATGTGGATTCCGGCCGGAGAGTTCTCACCCAAGAAACTGGCGACTTCGCCGATTATTTACGCGGTCGCACTGTCGCTGGTGTTGATGGCGACGGGCACCAGCCTGCCGCAACCGGTGGCCAAATCCTTTGATATTCTGGGCGGTCTTTCAATCCCGCTGATGTTGCTGACGCTGGGCCACACGCTGGCGACCCTGCGGATCAAAAGCCTTGGCCGAGCCGTTTTGCTGACAGCGCTGCACCTGCTGATGGCTGCGGTGATTGCCAGCGCGTTGGTCTGGAGCTTCGGCTTCACCGGGGCTGAGCGGGGCGCGGTGATCCTGTGCTGTTTGATGCCATCCTCTGTCGCGACCTATTTGTTCATCGATCAGCATGTGCCGGAATACGGACCCGATGTGGCCGGGTTCATTCTGGTTTCGACTCTGTCCACGATCCTGGTGCTGCCAGTGGCGCTGTCCTACTGGATCTAATAGGCGCTGGGCGCGCAGCGCGCTAAAAACAGTATCTATCAGCAAAAAACCGTTTAATAATAGGCACAACACGGTGCCCGAAGGGCCAGCGCGCTATTCCTGAACGGGGGACAGGCAGATGCCAAAAGACGTCACTGAGGACATATCCGGCGCGGGAGGGGCACGTCTGGTTCTGGTGATGACCGCGCTGTGCATGATGGTTGTTGGCTTCAACACAACCGCCGTTGCGACGATCCTGCCAAATCTGAAGGCCGAGTTCGATCTGTCGCCTTCCAGCCTGCAATGGGTGATGGCGATCTATACAGTGGTTAGCGCGACCCTCGTCACCATCGTCAGCCGACTTGGCGATATCACCGGCAAGATGGGCGTCTTCTTTGCCGGAATGATCGTGTTCGGTCTTGGCTCGGCCCTTGTGTTGTTTTCACAGGATGCAGCCATGTTGCTGGCAGGCCGCGGGGCCCAAGGTGCCGGGGCGGCAGCGCTGTTTGGCACCTCGCTTTCGCTGCTGACTGCCGCCACGCCCGAGGAACAACGGGCCAGCGTCACCGGTGCCTGGGGCGCGATCGTCGGGCTGGCAATTGGTGTTGGTCCGATCGTTGGCGGCGCGTTTGCGCATTACCTCAGCTGGCGGGGCGTGTTTGCCACCGATCTGGCGCTGCTGATCGTGGCGTTTGCGGTCGGGTTGCGGGTCAGCAAAGAGCATTACGTCCCCGACACCCGTCTTGCAGGCGCAAAGTTCGATCTTGCGGGTGCAGTCGCATTGGTCCTGCTGCTTGGCCCGCTATCCTTCGCGCTCAGCAACGGGGAAAGCCACGGATGGGCCACAAGATCGACCCTGATCCCGCTTGCCGTGTCGGCTGTAGCGGTGATTGCACTGATCATCACCTCGCGCCGCAGCGCGGACCCTCTGATCGAGCTGCGCTACTTCCGCCACCCCCGTTATTTCATGGCGGCGGCAGGGATGTTCATTACCGGCTTCGCGCTGTTCAGCTTTTTCGTCTATTTCAACGTCTTCGTGCAATCGCCAGATGCGTTTGGCCTGTCCGCTGTTGGGGCGGGGGTGGCGATCCTGCCGTTGAGCCTCAGTATGTTCGTCGTGTCCGTGGTGGCTCCGCGTTTTCTTGCACCTTACAGTTTTCGATGGCCGGTGATCCTGGGCATGGGGTTCATGACCTGTGGGTTCATGCTGTTGACGACAACGACGAACACAACAGGCATGGGTGCGATTTGGTGGAAGCTGGTGATTATCGGGATCGGGCTTGGCATCGGTTTTTCGTTATTGCCGCGTCTCGGGCTGCGCTTGTTGCCGGAAGAACATATGGGGCAGGGCTCGGGCGTGGTGAATGCGTTCCTCTATTTTGGTGCCACCCTTGGTGCCGTGGTTGGAGGTCTGGCCGAAGCAATCACTACCCGACGCGGCCTGTCCGAAGTGATCAACGCCTTGCCCACCGGGTCCGAGCAACGGGCCGACCTGGCCCATGCACTGACACATGGCACCGCCAGTCAGGTGCAGCAGCTTATAGCGGCGCTTGATCCGACCACGGGCGAAGCGTTGGCGCGCGCCTTGCGAGATCTGCAGGATGATGCATTTAACAGTGCCATGCTTGTCGCCGCTATCGCTGCGCTTTTGGGGATGATCCTGGCTGCCGTAATGCTGCGAGGCCCGGTGCCTCCACCGCACAGCGCGGTTGATCTGACAAGGGACTGATCGTCGGTGGGGCCACTTGTGACCGGCACTCAATCGGCCTAGGCTTTTGTCATGTGTGGAAAGTTTGCAGCCGGTCACCTGACGCAGCGGGAAATGCTGGCGATTACCGAGTATTTTCTCTACGGCAAGGTCTCGCCTGATCTGCCCGAGCAGCTGCCTTCGGGTGGGTACAATGTGTCCCCCACCAATCGGGTTGGCATGGTCCGTTGGGACGGCGATCAGGCCGAATTGGCTACTGCGCGCTGGCAAATCAAGGATCCGCGCAGCAAGAAGCCGATGATCAATTCGAAGATCGAAAATGTCAGCTTCTGGCAGCAATACTGGAACAAGGGGCGCTGTCTAATTCCGGCACTGGGATATTACGAGTGGCCCAAGGACCAGGGCCATGATTGCCCGGTCTACATCACGGTTCAGCGCAATGCCCCGGTGATGTTTTTTGCGGGGTTTTACAGGACTGATGACGGCAGCCATAGCTGTACGATCCTGACCCGGACACCCAGCCCGCAGATCGCGCATATTCACAGCCGAATGCCGGTGATCCTGACCCCGGATGAAATCGAAAACTGGCTATCAGGCGTCACGACCGCGCAAGAGGCGCAGCAGTCGTTGGGTGCGCAGTACGAAGGCCGGTTTGAATATCACACCGTCAAACCCATCAAGCGCGGAGCTGAGGGCGAAGATATGATTGAGCCTTACACGCCCCCGGTCCAGACCGGGTTTGATTTCTGAAACAGCCGCAAAGTGCAGTGGGGTAATTCCAAAACAAAAAAAGGCCGCCCAATTGGACGGCCTTTCGCATTTCAACCAGGTCGGGATTAGAAGCCCAGACCTTCGTATTTCTTCTTGAACTTCGACACGCGGCCGCCTGCGTCCATCAGGCGCGACGAACCACCGGTCCATGCGGGGTGCACGGAAGGGTCGATTTCCAGAGCCAGCTGGTCGCCTTCGCTGCCCCAGGTGGATTTCATCTGAACCACGGAGCCATCGGTCATTTTGACGTTGATGACGTGATAATCGGGATGGATGTCTTTTTTCATCTTTCCGCTCCTTACGCCTCGGCGCCAGCCTTGGGCTTGTAGTTGGTGACTTCTGCGATACGCGCGGATTTACCACGGCGCGAGCGCAGGTAGTACAGTTTGGCGCGACGAACGCGGCCACGGCGGACAACGGTGATGCTGTCGATATTGGTCGAATGCAGCGGGAACACACGCTCCACGCCTTCGCCAAACGAAATCTTGCGAACGGTGAACGAACCGGCGATGCCGCTGCCACCTTTGCGCGCGATGCAGACGCCTTCATAGTTCTGCACACGGGTACGCGACCCTTCGGTCACTTTAAAGCCGACACGGATGGTGTCACCGGCTTTGAAATCGGGGATGTCTTTCCCCAGGGCGGCAATCTGTTCCGCCTCAAGCTGTGCGATCAGGTCCATCGCATTTACTCCTATATGCTCGCGGTTGGTCCACGAAGTTTGGGCACGGCCTGAGAGCTCTTGGTCTTCACCGGGTCCTGCGTACAGCCCGCCAGAGGTCAGATCGAATGTTCCTTTTGGTCCGGTCCGCCCTGTCGCGCCGTGGCCGAAGAAAGCCGGGCGTCACGTCAGGATGCAAACCAAAACACCGGAGTCGCGTAACGCCACACCGGATTGGGCTGCTTTACGGGCTTTGTGGGCGGGGATCAAGCCTTATTCTTGGTGAAACAGGTGAGTTTTTGCCACCCGTCAAATCCACCGTTGCCTTGTTCACCAGATCAGGCATTCTGGGGTTAATTATAAGAGCAGATATTTGATACAGGATCATAAGATGCGCAAAGCACTTCTGCTGGCCGTTATGGCGCTCGCACTTGTCTCATGTGGTCGCCGCGGCCCGCAACCTCAGGCGGTTGAGCCGCAGGCCTTCGCGGACACGACCCCGCCTTCGATCATCTACCCCGCCTTTGGTGACGCTGACCCGCACCCGTGGGAAGGTCGCCACCCCGGCCAGTACCCCGTGCACGGGCTGGATGTCTCGCGTTGGCAGGGGCCGATTGATTGGCGCACCGCACAGAAGAACGGTGTCAGCTTTGCCTTCATCAAAGCCACCGAGGGCGGAGATTTTACCGACCCGATGTTCGACGAGCACCGACGCGGCGCACAAGCTGCCGGAGTGCCGTGGGGGGCCTATCACTATTACTATTTCTGCCGTCCGGCCCATGAACAGGCGCGTTGGTTCATCCAGAACGTGCCCAAAGGGGCCGACCTGCCGCATGTGCTGGATATGGAATGGACGCCTCATTCCAAAACCTGCACCCTGCGCCCTGATGGCCGAACCGTTCGGGCCGAGGCGCAGCGGTTCCTTGATATTCTCGAGCGCCACTATGGCCGACGCCCGATTGTCTACACGACGGTAGATTTCTACGGCGACACCGATATCGGACGACTTCCCAAAACCGAGTTCTGGCTGCGCTCGGTCGCGGGCCACCCGCGCAACGTTTATCCAGGCTCGGTCTGGCGGTTCTGGCAATACACCGGCACCGGGCTGGTGCCGGGGGTTCAGGGTAAGGTGGACATCAACACCTTCAACGGCACGCCGGAAACCTGGGCGTTGTGGAAGGCAACCCGTTAGTCTTAGCCCTTATCTTCTGATTTTCGATAGGCGTCCCACAGATCGGGCCGCCGTTCGCGGGTGATCTGTTCCGACATTTCATGACGCCAATCCGCAATGCGTCCATGGTGGCCTGACATCAGGATCTCGGGGATCGGGCGGCCTTTCCAGTCGGCGGGGCGGGTGTATTGCGGATGCTCCAATAAGCCAGAGGAAAAGCTCTCCTCCTCGGCTGAGGCCTGATTGCCCAGAACGCCCGGGATCAGCCGCACGGTGGCGTCGATCAGGGCCTGCGCGGCGATTTCACCCCCGGTCATGACAAAATCACCCAAGCTGATCTCTTGCACGCCGTAATGTTCCAGCACCCGCTCATCGACGCCTTCGAAACGACCACATAGCAGTGTCATGCCATCGCAGCGAGCCAGGTTTTGCATCATTTTCTGATCCATCCGACGCCCACGCGGGCTGAGGTAGATCAACGGCCAGTTGCCCCGGATGCCCGCCATCGTATGCTCAATGGCCTCACCCAGCACATCGGCACGCAGCACCATGCCCGCACCGCCGCCCGCAGGGGTGTCATCCACATTGCGGTGCTTGCCGATCCCGAATTGGCGCAAATCCACAGTTTCCAACTGCCATAGCCCTTCTTGCAGGGCCTTGCCGGTCAGGCTTTCGCCCAGAACACCCGGGAAGGCAGATGGGAACAACGTGATAATCTTGGCCTTCCACACCCCGTGCAGATCGGGCGTCGGCGTCATCAACTCGCGCGGCTTCAACGTTGGACGGATGGCTTTGCGGCCATGGGACTTTCCGGGTTTATCTGTCATCTCGAGCCGATCAGATCGTTCTGGGTGCTTTGAACCAAAGCCGTCTTTTGATCGATCAGTGCAGCATCGTCCAGATCGGATCGGTTCATTTCCAGCATCTGCTGCAAGACATCCTCGGGCAGGCGTGGGTTTGATCGGGTCGGGCCTACCAATTCGGCGGCTTTGTCCGCAGGCAGGTCAAGGAATTCAGCAAAAGTGCTTCCAAGCCCATGTCGCTGGCCCTGCAGGTCTTCCAGCCATTCGGTGCGGACCGAGACCGAGGGCAAACGGTCGCGCACAGCCGCAGCAGCAATCTGAGGCGACGGCACCGGTTCAAGCCGGGCGCGAAAGGTCTCAAAATCCTGAATCAGGCGCGAGCGTTGAAGATCATGTGCCCACAGGCTGCGCAGCCAGCTTCCGCGTTGGCGCAGCGAGTAGTAGATCGTGATATGCACCTCTTCCCCGGCAAACCGGTCGCGGATCAGGCCGACAAGGCAAGAGGCAAGCTCGGGCGCGGCCTCATATCCCACCGCGACATTGCGGCTGGGGCGCAGGCCCGAGAAATTCTCTTCGCTCAGAATCAGCCCACGCTTCTGGCCGAACTCCAGTGAATTCAGGAAGTGCCGCATCTGATCCTTGAAATCGCTCATCGCGCCGGGGGTGCCGTAGACGGAATAGCGTGTGGCTGCTTCGGACAGGCCTGTTTTGCGGGTCCGATAGGGCAGGACCAACGCATGGTGCGGCCAGATCAGTGACCGGTTTTCGAACAGAAAGGACTGTGCCGCCGTTGTCCCGGTCTTGTGCAGACCCAGATGCAGCAACACGCGTCGCATTACAGCAGGCCCTCAGGCGGATCAGCGATGATGCGGCCCTTGTCCAGATCTACGGTCGGAACGGATTCGAGTGTAAACGGCAGCAGCACGGTGGCCTTTAAGCCCGGCCCGTGCAGTTCCAACAGGTCTGCCGCGCCGTGATTTTGAACCGATTTCACCCGACCCAGCAGGGTGCCGCCGGTGTCATAAACCTCAAGCCCGATAAGGTCGGTGTGGTAAAACTCATCATCCGGCAGCGACGGCAATTGATCGCGCCGCGCGTAAAGGCGCAGGCCATTCAGCGCATCCGCCGCTTCCTTCGTCTCAATGCCACCCAGCCGGGCGGCAAAGCCGTTCTTGATCGCGCGGGTCAGGACTACGGGATAGCGCTCTTTACCTTCTTCGTCTGTCAGCGGCGAATAGCCTTCGATATCCTCGGGGACGGCGCAGAAACTTTTCAGCCGCACCTCGCCGCGCACCCCATAGGAGCCCGCGATGCTGCCTACGCAGATCAGATCACTCATTTCGACCATCCGTCACACATAGCCCGTCCCGCCATTGTCCGATCACCTCGCACGCCTCGCGCTGGTTCGAGCGTTCGAAGAATACGCCCACAATAAATGCGATCGCCAGCAGGATGGGAAGCCGTAACAAACCGAACATGTCTAGCGCACCTCGATCGGCAGAGAGGCGTCGCGGCATTCCCAGCCGACCTGCTCCAGCTCCGGCGTATCGGATTGGGCCTCGGGCCAGCCCAAGCAGAAATATCCGATCAACCGCCAGTCCTCGGGGACATCCAGATCGCGCACCATCTGGTCCGGGTCGAGGATCGAGACCCAGCCTAGGCCCAAGCCTTCTGCCCGCAAGGCCAGCCAGAACAAGGTGATGGCTGAGACGACCGAATAGCGCCGCATCTCGGGCATTGTGCCCGCGCCCAGCCCTTGTCCCTTGTCAGTGGCATCGTCGCAGAACACCGCCAGCTGCACAGGGGCTTCCTTCATCCCAGACAGTTTCAACTGGCTATACAGCTGCGCTTTCTCGCCGGAATACCCGGCCAGCGCCTGTTCGTTCGCGGTTTGGAAATTCTTCAACGCCGCGTCGCGCGCGGCCTCGCTTTCAACGCGGATCACGCGCCAGGGTTCGCTGAGCCCAACAGAAGGGGCCAGTCGAAACGCGTCGAGGCAGCGCGTAAGCACTGCCTCGTCAATTGCATCGGTGCGAAACCGGCGCACATCACGCCGGAGCCGCATCAACAGATCGAACTGCGTGCGAAAATCGTCGGAAAAGGCCTGATCCTGCACGCGCCCGACTGCTTATTCTTCTACAGCAGCTTCTTCAGCCGGTGCAGCAGCCGCTTCGGCAGCTTCAGCAGCCTTGGCAGCTTTCTCTTCCGCGCGTTCCTGAGCTTTCTTGCCCGGGGTACCCTTGTTGGGGTTGTTGCGCTCGGCCTTGTCACGGGCGCCGGCAGCTTCCAGCATACGTGCGATCCGGTCGGTGGGCTGTGCGCCCTGATCCAGCCAGTACTGGATGCGCTCCATGTTCATTTTCACGCGCTCTTCGCTGTCTTTCGGCAGCAGCGGGTTGTAGGTGCCCAGTTTTTCGATGAAACGACCATCGCGCGGCATACGGCTATCAGCCGCAACAATGCGATAGAAGGGACGCTTTTTCGAGCCGCCGCGGGCGAGACGAATTTTCATTGCCATGGTGGTATCTCCTTTGAATGGCGTATCCGGTGCTAGACCGGCTCAGTTCTGGTGTTTCTTGTGGTGTCGGATGACTTCCTGAATGATGAAATTCAGAAAAGCCTTGGCGAAATCGGGGTCCAGATCGGCCTCTTTCGCCAGGTCTTCTAACCGTGCGATCTGCGCAGCCTCGCGCGACGGATCGGACGGGGGAAGGTCGTGTGCGGCCTTGAGCTTGCCAACGGCCTGCGTGTGCTTGAACCGCTCGCCCAGCGTATAGACCAGGATCGCATCCAGCCGGTCGATGCTTTCTCGATGGTCTTTCAACAGCGCAGCAGCCTGTGTCACGGGGTTGTTCATTGGCCGGTCCTTTCGGTGGTCAAATCAATCTGCGGATGACGCCAGATCTGAGCGTGCTTGCCCAAAAGCTCGGCTCTCTCAATCTCCAGCGTTGCGCCCAGCCGTTCGGCCAGCGCGCGCGAGCGATCATTGGCATGGGCGATGTAAGAAATTACACCGTTAAGCCCCTGATGCCGCGCTGCATAGTCGCGTGCAGCCGCGGCGGCCTCAAAGCCCAGACCTTTGCCTTCGGCCTCGGCCATCAGCGTCCAGCCCAGCTCGGGCTCCGCCCAGCCGGGTACGTAGATCATGCCTGCCCATCCCACGAATGCGCCGCTGGTCTTTTCAGTCAAATGCCACAGACCATAACCGCGCAGCGCCCAATGACCCAATCTGTTCGAAAGAGAGCTCCAGCTTCCAAGCGCGTCCTTGGGACCACCAACCATATGGCTGCGCTCGGTCGCGTAGAACGCGGTCATCGCAGGAAGATCGTCCAGATGCGGCGCGCGAAGGATCAGGCGATCGGTTTCGACGGTGGGTATAGTGAACGAGGTCATGCGTATGCCTCCACGCCACCGTTTACCAGATCGGCAGGCGCCGAATGACGCCAGACCTGCATCGCCCCGAAAGCCGGGTGTTCGAACATATATTCGAACTGCGCGCCCAGCCGTTCCGCGACAGCCTTGCTGCCCAGATTATCCGGATCGATCAGCGAGATTGCGGTTTCCCAGCCCAGCACGTCATAGGCATGTGCACGTGCAACCAGTGCCGCTTCGGTCGCATAACCCTTGCCGGTGGCGTGGTTCATCAGGGTCCAGCCAATTTCGGGCTCGGGCCAGCTATGCGGGTTCCACAAGCCAACATGGCCTACATAGGTGCCCGTGTCTTTTTCCTCGACACCCCAGAAGCCATATCCCCGCATCGCCCAGTGGCCTAACAGCATCGCAACAGCGCGCCATGTCTCATCCGGGCGTTTCGGGCCGCCGACGAATTTCGAGGCGTCGCTGGCAAAAAACTCTGCCTCAGCCTCAAAATCGGCCTCGCAGGGGGCCCGCATGATCAGGCGTTCGGTTTCCAGCGTTGGTATGGCCATGGCAAGTGTCATGCCTGCACCTCGCCGTATCGCCAGACATGCTGTGTTGGACCAAAGGCGCTTTCGGCAACGGCGTCGCGCGTTGCACCCAGACGCTGTGCCAATGCGTTCGAACGAGCGTTGGACTGCGAAACGTAGCTTACGAACTGGCCGGATCCGAGCAGATCAAGCCCAAAATCGCGAACGGCGCTGCACGCTTCGGTCGCGTAACCTTGCATGCGGAACTTGCTATCGAACATATAGCCAAGCTCGGGCTCGTGATCGTCCCATTCGAGGCCCAGAATGACGAAGCCAATGACCTGATCATCGTCTTTAAACGTGACGGTGAACAAGCCGTGACCATGCAAAAGCCAGCCTGATGTGTAGTAGGAAAACTCAGTCCAGGCGTCTTGCTCGGTATCGCCAAAGCTGTCCTTGCAGATCGACGTCCAAACCGGCAGGTCGTCCAGAGTGGGCGCACGCAGAACCAGCCGCCGGGTCTCAATGACCGGCAGGGCCGCGCGATACTGCGCTGCTGCCATCGCCGCCTTTCCGGACGGGGGCTGGGTGCAGCGTGCTGACGTCACTTTTTCTTTCCAAAACCGCTCAACCCCGGGGGCAGGCCCATGCCGCCGCCCAGTCCGGGCAGACCGCCGGGCATCTTACCGCCCATCGCTTTGGCGGCTTGTTCCAGCGCCTTGGGGTCCATGCCCGCAGCCATTTCCTCGGGGCTTGGGCCGCCTTTGCCGAACATGCCTTTCATGGCCTGTTTCAGCATCTTGCCTTTGCCCATCTTGCCCATCTTTTTCATCATGTCGGACATCTGCCGGTGCATCTTGAGCAGCTTGTTGAGGTCGCTGACCTCCATACCCGAACCGGCGGCGATGCGTTTCTTGCGGCTGGCTTGCAGCAGTTGCGGGTTGGCGCGTTCGCGTTTGGTCATCGACTGGATCAGCGCGATTTGCTGGCGCAGGATTTTATCGTCCAGACCGGCCTGATCCATCTGCTTGGCCATCTTGTTCATGCCCGGCATCATGCCCATCATGCCCTGCATGCCGCCCATCTGGATCATCTGCTCCAGCTGCATTTTCAGGTCGTTCATGTTGAACTGACCTTTGACCATGCGCTTCATCATGCGCTCGGTCTGTTCCATCTCCATCGTTTCCTGGGCTTTTTCGACCAGAGCAACGATGTCGCCCATGCCCAGAATACGACCGGCGATCCGGTCCGGCTCGAAGGTCTCAAGCGCGTCCATCTTCTCGCCCAGACCGACAAAGCGGATCGGTTTGCCAGTGACTGCGCGCATCGACAGCGCCGCACCACCGCGCCCGTCACCGTCCATCCGGGTCAAGACCACGCCTGAGATACCAACCTTGGCGTCGAACTCCTCGGCCACTTCAACGGCGACCTGACCGGTCAGGCCGTCGACCACCAGCAGCGTCTCACGCGGGTCGACCACGTTACGAACCTGCTCGACCTCGTCCATCAGGACTTCGTCGATATGCAGACGGCCCGCGGTGTCGAGCATGTAGACGTCATAGCCGCCCAGCGTTGCCTGTTGCTTGGCGCGCTTGGCGATATCAACCGGCGTCTGGCCGGGAACGATCGGCAGCGTATCTACACCAACCTGCGTGCCCAGGACCGCAAGCTGATCCATCGCCGCCGGGCGATAGACGTCCAGCGAGGCCATCAGGACCTTCTTGCCCTCTTTCTCTTTCAGGCGTTTCGCCAGCTTACCGGTGGTGGTTGTCTTACCGGAACCCTGCAGGCCGACCATCAGGATCGGGGCAGGCGGGTTGTCGATCTTCAGCGCGCCGGGGTCTTCTTCGCCACGCAGTGTATCAACCAACGCGTCGTGCACGATCTTGACGACCTGCTGGCCGGGCGTGATCGATTTGGTGACAGCTTGACCGGTCGCCTGTTCCTGTACTTTCTTGACGAACTCGCGCGCCACCGGCAGCGAGACGTCGGCCTCAAGCAGGGCAACGCGGACTTCGCGCAGGGCGGTTTTCACGTCTTCTTCAGACAGGGCACCCTGTTTGGTCAGCCGGTCAAAGACGCCGGAAAGGCGTTCGGATAGATTTTCAAACATGCCTTCGGCCTCCTTAGCCGGTTATCTGGTGGCGTGCCCTAGATAGGACGCGTCGGTTAAATGCACAAACGCCCCCACGGGCGAAACTCGCTGGTGGGGGGCGATCCCTGAACGACTCAAGGGACCGGAAGATCAAACGCTTCCGGATGTTGGCGGCGATTTAGGCCGATTGGCTGGCAGAGTCAACCTTGCGCGCCGGAAGCCAGTCATTGATCGCATCAACCAGCCGATGCGCGCCGCGCCCGCTGGAATAAGCCTCGACAATGGGATGCCGCCCGGCGCTCATGCCTTCATCCAGTATTAGGACAGGGCGATAGAGGGTCGATGTGCCATTGTCGCTACGCGAGGTCGTGCTTTCGGTTTCCGCGTGCGAGAGGTGCGAGAGCTCATGTTCCACCGCATCATATCCAAAGACTGACTGTCTGCGGATCAGGATGCTGTTATTATTGCGATCCAGTATGACCTGCACGCGCCGGACAAAGGCGCAAAATGCACCAAAACCCATGCCTCCGCCGAATAGTGCGAAGAAAATGCCGAACAAGATACCCTCGCCACCTTCACTGGCCAAGAAGACGCCCGCGCCGACAAATGCCAGAATGAAGAAAACCAGCGTGATGCCGATGAACCATGGCGTGTTGGACAGGATCAGTTGGCTCGGAGTGTTACGCGTGACTTTCATGGCGGCACGCTAGCACCGAATGCCGCGCCTGTCGTGGCTTGAATTTACCTGTCGGTTGGGCGATGAGCGCGCCATACGAGGAGGTTCCCATGGACGCATCATCTGCCTTTCAGGATACGTTGCCGCTCAGCTCGGATGCGCTTTTGGTGCAGTTGGATGAATGGGGGCTGCCCTATCGGTTGCATACTCATATCCCGCTGCGCACCGTTGAGGATGCCAAAGGGGTCGAGGGCCAGTTCATGGCGCCGGGTGAAAATACACTGCGGCTTAAGAACCTGTATCTGCGCGACAAGAAAAAGCGGAATTATCTGGTGACGCTGGAACAGAGCCGCGAGATCGACCTCAAGGCGCTGGGCGCGGAGTTGGGGGTTGGCAACCTGTCCTTCGGCTCGGCGGATCGGCTGTTCCAGAACCTCGGCATCCGCCCTGGCGCGGTCAGTCCGCTGGCGATGATCAACGGCGTTGAGAACAACGTTAAGTTCTTCATGGACGCCGCCGCGCAACAGGCCGATGTCATCAACATGCACCCTTTGGTCAACGACCGAACCGTCGTTTTGTCGCGCGATGATCTGATGGTGTTCTTTGATAAGATCGGGTGCGAGATAAACTGGCTGCCGTGATCATCCTTCAAGCGCTTCGTTCAAAGCGGCAGCGACATGGGCGGCGGAGGGGTTGACGAACAGGTGACCGTCCGCCTCGAACACCGGATCGTCCAGATGATCGGGGAAGGCCAGAGGCAACTCGGTACAGGCCAGCAAGATCGCGGTTCCGGGTGTGGCGTGTTTGTTGCAGAAGGCCAGCAGGCGCGCATGTGCGGTGTCGGATGCGCCGCCGTAGAAATCACTGTCGATCATCGCCTGCATCTCGGCGATCTCAGGCTCGGGCAGGCGTGTGTTTGCCGTGATACCCTCGGCGGCCAGCCGGTCGGCATAGTTTGTGGCCTGCATGGTGACTGCGGTTCCAAGGACCAAAGCATTGGTGGCGCCGGTCGAGGCGGTCGCGTCGGCGGTTGCGTCAAAAATGCTGAGAATAGGCATGGAGACGCCTTCGCGGATCGCGTGAAGCCGCGCGTGTGGCGTATTGGAGGCGATGATGCCGAAATCGCAGCCTGCGTGTTCCAAAGTCAGCAGTGCTTCGCGGAACACCGCGTCGAAAGCGGCCCAGCTGTCTTCGTCACCGGCCACGCCGCGCAAGGCGCGGGTTTTGGCTTGGGTGACGGATTCGATGGTCATGGGTGGGATGGGCAGCGGCGATCCGTGGCCGCGTTCAGCAAAATACCGACCCGCGCCTTCAGCGATCGCCCGGTAGTAGTCGACAGTTGAGGCCCAGCCAACACCGCCCAATATTCCAATCTTCTTCATGTGAAACGCCCAGTCTGCCGATTTGCCTTGGCGCAGACTGGACGGTTCAAGGGGGTCAGGTCAATCAGGCTGCCAGCTTGGTGACAGCTTTCTGCGCATTGGACAGGGTTGTTTCGGGGTCCAGTGCCATGCGATCTGCGGCGATGACCTCGACATCATGGATGCCGATGAAGCCCAGAACATGCCGCGCATAGGTGGTGGCAAAGTCGATCTCGGAGCCCACCGCCGTACCGCCCGATGCAACAGCAAGGATGGCGCGTTTGCCTTCCAGCAGACCTTTCGGTCCTTCTTCGGAATAGGAGAATGTCAGACCGGCACGGGCGACCAGATCAATCCAGGCCTTGAACGCGGCGGGAACTGAGAAGTTGTAGATCGGCAAGCCGATGACGATCGTGTCGGCCTTTTGCAACTCGGACACCAATTCGTCCGACAGGGCCAGCAGGTCTTTCTGTACCGCGTCACGCTGGTCGGCGGGGGTGAAATTGGCGCCGATCCAGTCTTCGGTCAGCAGGGGCAGGGGGGTGGCCAGATCGCGGCGGATGATGCGGCTGGCGTTCAGGTGGCGAACCACGCGGTCGGACAGATCGCGGGTGGCAGATCCAGTGCGGCGGGCCGAGGCGTCGATATGCAGGATGGTTTTGGTCATTTCGGGGCGTCCTTTGTTGCGGAATTAGCTTCTGTTGCCCCAATATGGCTGTTGCGTGCATGAACAAAACTCGGATATATCAACAAGCATTGTTAGAATTTGCACATTGGATCAGATGCAATGGACAATTGGGATGAAGTGAGAACCGCCTATCAGGTGGCGCGCATGGGAACGGTCAGCGGCGCGGCGGATGTGCTGGGTGTGCACCACGCCACCGTGATCCGCCATATCGATGCGATCGAGGCACGGTTGGGCGTCAAACTATTCCAGCGTCACGCGCGTGGGTACACACCAACCGAAGCGGGTGAGGACTTGTTGCGGGTCGCGCAGGCAACCGAAGATCAATTCAACCAGTTGGTTGGTCGCATGAAGGGGCGCGGAGACGATGTCTCGGGCGAGATCGTGGTCACCTCACTGGCCTCACTGGCCCCGCTCATCGTACCGACGCTGACCGAGTTCCAGCAGACCCACCCGGGATTGATTGTGCGCTATCTGACCGGCGACCGCCTGTTCCGGTTAGAATATGGCGAGGCGCATGTGGCGATCCGCGCCGGGGCCGCGCCGGATCAACCGGACAATGTGGTGCAGCCGTTCATTCCACAAGAGGTCGGACTATTCGCTAGCAAGGCCTATCTCGCGCGCCACGGCAAACCTGCAAACGTTGCAGATTTCGCCAATCACTACTTCGTCGGCAATGATGACGAAAACAGCCGCGCGCCGTTTTCCCGCTGGCTGCGTGCCAACGCGCCGGAGCAGGCGATCACTTTCCGCTGCACCAATAATTTCTGTATGCGAGAGGCTGTTCTGGCCGGTGCAGGCATCGGCTTTATGGCCCGTTGGGAGGCCGCGCGCGATCCCGATCTGGTCGAGGTGATGGCACCGTTGCCCGAGTGGTCTGGCAAGCTGTGGTTGGTGACTCATGTGGATCTGCACCGGACCACTAAGGTGCAGGCTTTCCTATCCTTCCTGAAAGATCAATCCAAGGGCTGGCTGCCGTGACACCGCAGGCGCGCGGCCATCTGGCCATGCTAACATTCTCGGCTTTGGTGGCGGGCAGTTTCTCGCTTGGCTCAATGGCGGCAAATGAGATCGCACCGTCGGCGATCACGGCAGCGCGCTTTGCGATTGCGGCGGTTGTGATCGGCATCGCTGCGATTGCCACAACGGGCATTCCGCGCAGCGCGGCTTGGGCACCATGGCGCTATCTGGTGCTTGGCGGATTGTTCGGAGCCTACTTTGTCCTGATGTTCTACGGATTGAAAACCGCTCCCCCGGTCAGCGCGGCGGCGGTCTTTACGCTGACCCCGGTCATGTCGGCGCTGGCCGGGTGGGTGCTGCTGCGCCAGATCACCACCCCACGCATGGCGCTGGCCCTGACGGTCGGTGCGGTCGGTGCGCTGTGGGTGATCTTCAGAGCGGATTGGCAAGCCTTTCAGGTCTTCGAGATCGGAGGCGGCGAGATCATCTATTTCTGGGGTTGCGCCGCGCACGCCGTCTATACGCCGATGATACGGCGATTGAACCGGGGCGAGCCTGCGGTGGTGTTCACCTTCGGTACGTTGGTTGCGGGGTGTTTGATCCTGACGGTCTGGGGCTGGTCCGATATCCGTGCAGTAGATTGGGGCAACCTTCCCGGGATTGTCTGGGTGACGCTGCTTTATATCTCGTTGTTTGCGACCGCCGCCAGTTTTGTACTGGTTCAGTTTGCAGCCCTGCGTTTGCCCGCGGCAAAGGTCATGGCCTACACTTACCTGACGCCCAGCTGGGTGATCCTGTGGGAAATCGCCCTGGGACGTCCTGCGCCGACGGCATTGGTGTTGGTTGGTGCCGGGCTCACCGCTGTTGCGCTGTTGTTGCTGCTGAAAGGAGAAGACGCGCCTGCAAATACTCCGGTGCGCTCGAATTGAAGCTTGTGATTTCTACCTGATGTGGCAGCCTGCCTGTCACCACCAAGGAGCTGGGCCATGAAAACAATGTCACTTATTCCCGCATTGCTGGCGCTGTCCGCCTGTGCCCCCGGTAGCGCGAAAGACGCTGCAGAGGCGGACCTGCAAGCCAGCTGCGAAGCTCTGGTGGGCGCCGAAACCGGCACAGGGCCTGATGGTGTCAAAGCGATGTCTACCCAGTCCAGCCCGACAGGCTCGGTCACCAGCGTATTCGTGGCAGGGGCCGAGGCTCCGTGGCTCTGTCGTGCCGACCCAACGGGGGTTGTGACCGGGGTGGAATATAGCCGCGAGGGCTGAGCCTGCCGTTTGGATCGTCCCGACGGGTCAGACTGGCGAACTGCCCGGGTCGACATATCTCAGGATCAGGAGGACGCCAATATGTTCAAACACATCATGGTCCCGGTCGACCTGCACTTGCCGCCCGAGGTCAAGAAAGCCACCGAGGTTGCCGCGCAATTGGCCAAATGGCAGGGCGCCAAAGTGACCATCGTCAGCGTCACCGGCCCACAGCCTGGGGATAGCCACCTGACAACAGACGCGATCAAACAAGAATTGCTGACATGCGCCAATGAAATCGCGATGCAAAGCGGGGCGCAGGTGGACACACGCAACATTCATTCGGTTGATGTCGCGGTCGAGATCGACAAGGACCTGACCCACGCGGCAGAGGAAATGGGGGCCGATCTGATTGTTGTGGGAACCCACGCACCCCGGATCACAGACTATATCCTGTCCAGCCACGCGGGATATCTGGCCAAACACGCCAGCATGTCGGTCTTAGTTGTGCGTTAGGCCTCATCCGGGGGCAGTTCAACTTCAAGAAACCGCTCGAACGCATCCAGATTGACCGGTTCGAACTGTCCGAACCCCTGCATCCAAACCGAGGCCGCTCGAAGCGCGTCGGGTTCTAGTTTGCACCACTTCACCCGTCCGCGTTTTTCCTGAGAAATCAGACCTGCTTTGGTCAGGATCACCAGATGCTTTGAAATCGCGGCTAGCGACATTTCGAACGGTTCGGCCACGTCGGTGACGGCCATGTCATCTTCCAGCAGCATCGCTAAGATGGCACGGCGGGTGGGATCGGCGAGGGCTGCGAAGACAGTGTCGAGGTCGTTGGACATGGTTCCGCTGAACCATAGCCTGTGAGTTTGGTCAACCATTTGGTTGAATATGCGGATTCAGGCTTATCCGCCCGGTCAGCGAACTATACGCCATCGGAAGGTTTCACGCGGTCTGTTATTTTAATATATAAATCATATACTTAGCGACGTTCATGCTGCGGCTTCATTGCCGTTGACTCTGCGCCCTCAGCCCCTTAGCACCCTACCCAAGACTGTGCGAGGGAAACGCCCGTGACCGAAGATGACCAAAAGCAGCGTATGGCGCAGCTGGAGGCCAAGATCGAAGCGGCGAAAAAGGCCAAAGCGCCGAAACCTCGTGCGGATGCTGACGTATCCGGAGGCGAGCTTGCCTGGAGGATGGTCATCGAAATGGTTTCCGGTCTGGGGATCGGATTTGGCATCGGATACGGGCTGGACAGCCTGCTCGGGACGATCCCGATCTTTCTGGTGCTGTTCACATTGCTGGGCCTTGTCGCGGGCGTGAAGGTTATGCTCCGCAGCGCGAAAGAGGTTCAAGAGAAACAAGCGGCCGCAAGCGCGACCGAGAAGGACGAGAGGGACTGAACGTGGCAACCGAGACCACCGCAGAAAAAGGCAGCAGCCTGGCTTTCCATCCAATGGACCAGTTTATCGTCAAGCCGTTGTTCGGCGACGGTGCGATTGCCTGGTACACGCCCACCAACGTGACCCTGTGGCTGTTCCTGGCGATTGCGGCGATCTTTGCCCTGCTGGTTCTCAGCACCTCGAAGCGTGCGATTGTTCCGAGCCGGATGCAGTCGGTGGCCGAACTGGCCTATGGCTTCATCTACAAAATGCTGGAAGACATCTGCGGCAAGGAAGGCGTCAAGTACTTCCCTTATGTCATGACGCTGTTCATGTTCATCGTCTGCGCCAACTTCCTGGGCATGATCCCCATGTCCTTTACCACCACATCGCATTTCGCCGTGACCATCCCGCTGGCTCTGTCGGTCTTCCTGACCGTGACCGTGCTCGGCTTTGTCAAAAACGGTGCCGCGTTCCTGGGCCTGTTCTGGGTTTCCAGCGCACCGCTGGCGCTGCGCCCGGTTCTGGCGATTATCGAGCTGATCTCGTACTTCGTACGCCCGGTCAGCCACTCCATTCGTCTTGCCGGTAACGTCATGGCAGGCCACGCGGTTATCAAGGTGTTCGCAGGCTTTGCCGCGATTGCCGTGATCTCGCCCGTGTCGGTTCTGGCGATCACCGCAATGTATGGCCTTGAGGTCCTCGTGTCCTTCATTCAGGCCTACGTCTTCACCATTCTGACCTGTGTGTATCTGAAAGATGCGCTGCATCCGTCGCACTAAGGTCCGAACCCCCAACATCGAAACTTCCAAATCGTAAGGAGAATTCTCATGGAAGGCGATCTCGCACACATCGGCGCAGGCCTGGCAGCAATCGGTTCCGGCGCAGCCGCAATCGGGGTGGGCAACGTTGCAGGCAACTTCCTGGCCGGCGCCCTGCGCAACCCTTCGGCGGCTGCTTCGCAGACCGCAACCCTGTTCATCGGTATCGCGTTCGCAGAAGCGCTGGGCATCTTCGCATTCCTGGTCTCGCTGCTGCTGATGTTCGCCGTATAATCTGCGGAACCTGATCCTTACGCGCAGATGGGCCCAAGCCATAGCGGCCCATCTGTTGTAAAGACAACGTTCCGACGGAGGACATCATGGCGACTGAACCCATTGCTGAAGAAGTAGTAGGCACATGCGTTGATTCCAGCGGCTACGCCGTCGGGATGCCGCAGCTCTGCTTCGATTGGTTCCCCAACCAGATTTTCTGGCTGGTCATCACGCTGGTCGTCATCTTTCTGGTCCTGTCCCGCGTGGCTCTGCCCCGCATCGCGGCAATCCTGGCTGAACGCCAGGGGACCATTACAAATGACCTGGCTGCGGCCGAAGATCTGAAGGCCAAAGCGGTCGAGGCCGAAGAGGCCTATAACAAAGCGCTGGCCGATGCCCGTTCTGAGGCTCAGCGTATCGCAGCGGAAGCCCGCGCCGAAATCCAGTCTGGTCTGGATGACGCGATTGCCAAGGCGGATGCGGAAATCGCTGCAAAGGCGGCTGAATCGGAAAAGGCAATTGCCGAAATCCGTGCCGGTGCGCTGGAAAGCATTCAAGTGGTTGCCAAGGATACGGCGGCTGAACTGGTCACAGCACTGGGCGGCGAGGCGGATGCCAAAGCCATCAACAGTGCAGTAGATGCGCAGACGAAAGGATAAGTGACATGCGGAACACTCTTGCCCTTATCCTGACCGTTGGTGCCGCCAGCCCCGCGCTGGCCGCAAGCGGCCCGTTCTTCTCGCTTGCCAACACTGACTTTGTCGTCACTCTGGGCTTCATCGTCTTTATCGCGGTCCTGTTCTACTTCAAGGTCCCCGGTATGATTGGTGGTGCGCTGGACAATCGCGCCGAAGGTATTCAAGCCGAGCTGGACGAAGCCCGCGCCCTGCATGAAGAAGCACGCAGCCTGTTGGCCTCGTACGAGCGCAAGCAGCGTGAAGTGCAGTCTCAGGCAGACGCCATCGTAGCCGCGGCCAAAGAAGACGCGGTTCTGGCGGCTGAACAAGCTAAGGTGGATCTGGAAAAATCCATCGCGCGCCGTTTGGCCGCTGCGCAGGATCAGATCGCATCGGCCGAGGCTTCTGCAGTTAAAGAAGTTCGCGATCAGGCCATCACCGTAGCGGTTTCGGCAGCCAACGCCGTGCTGGCCAAACAGATGACCGCAACGCAGGCGAATAAGTTGATCGATGCATCCATCGCGGATGTGGGTGAAAAGCTACACTGATCGCCTGGATCATATGATTTGAAAAACCCGAGGGCTTCAGGCTCTCGGGTTTTTTCTTTTTGTGGCTTCCAGTTTGAAGGATCAGACCTCTCCAGTCTCGTGCTTCAAACGCTGTTGCGCTATCTCTTCATTGCGCAGGGCCTTCTGCTGATCGGCCATGCAGCTTTTGACAAAGTTCAGATGATCCTCGACCGCCTTCCGTGCCCCTTTCGGGTCGCGGTCCTGCAGGGCTGTGTTGATGGCTCGGTGCTGGTCCAGAATTGCGTCGCGGGTGGTGCGTTGCTGGAACATGATCTGTCGGTTGTAGAATACGCCCTGCCGCAGCAGATCGAACATCGACCGCATCATATGCAGCATCACCACGTTATGACTGGCCTCGATGATCGCCATATGGAACTGGGCGTCCAGATGCGCCTCTTCTTCGGCTGCATTGCGGGCGTGGGCGTCTTCCATCTTGTCCAGTATGGTCTGCACCACCTTCAGATCGCTGCCCGAGCCCATGCGGGCGGCACGCTCAGCCGCTAGACCCTCCATGTCACGCCGGAATGAGAGATAGTCGAACACTGCCTCGTCGTGATTGCCGAACAACCGGATCAAAGCTGGCGCGAAGGCCGAGCCCAGAACCTCGGCCACATAGATGCCCGATCCGGCCTTGGCAGTCAGCAATCCCTGCTCCTGGAGGTCCGAGATTGCCTCGCGCAGCGACGGGCGCGACACGCCCATCCGCTCGGCCAGCTCCCGTTCTGAGGGCAGGCGTTCTCCGGGGCGCAGAATGCCGCGCAGGATCAGCAGTTCGATCTGGCGCACAACAGCCAGTGACAGTTTTTCGGTTTGAACTTTTTGAAAAGGCATCTGGCTACCACTTGGAATTGGTCAAGTCACTTGACCACGTTTGTAAGGGGCGTTCAAGTCGCTCACAGAGGTTGAAACATTAGGTCAGAATTATTGACATAAGAGGTGCATTGCCTAATCTGCGTCCCAAGGGCGGAGGAGGCCCCCTACGATGGATCAGCTCTACGCCACCCGAACCGCTCGGATGAAGGCTTCCGAAATCCGCGAATTGCTGAAACTGCTGGGCGAGCCCGGTATCATTTCCTTCGCAGGCGGTATTCCCGACCCCGCTTTGTTTCCAGCAGAGGCTTTCGCCGAAGCGTTTCAAAATGCGCTTAGCCCAGATCAACAGGCGCAGGCGCTGCAATATTCGGTCAGCGAGGGCTATGCCCCGCTGCGTGAATGGCTGGCCGACCATATGCGTGGGATCGGCGTTACGTGCGGCATCGACAACATCCTGATCACCTCAGGCTCGCAGCAAGCGCTGGATTACTTGGGTAAGTTGTTCTTGTCACCGGGTGATACTGCGTTGGTTGGGTGGCCCACATATCTGGGCGCGCTCAATGCGTTTGACGCTTATGAGCCGCGCTTTGACCAGCTTAGCATCAATGGCAATCGTGGGGCTGCCGAATACCAGGCCGCCGCCGGTAACAGCCCGATCAAATTCGCTTATCTTTCCGCCGATTTTGCAAATCCGACTGGTGAGACGGCCGATTTGCGGGGCAGGGAGGCGCTGCTCGATCTGGCAGATGAATTGGATTGCGCAGTAATCGAGGACGGAGCCTATCAAGCGCTGCGCTATGACGGCGATCCGATCCCTCCGATCCTCGCGTTAGAACAGGCGCGCAAGGGATCGATCGAGAACTGCCGGACGATCTATTGCGGCAGCTTCTCGAAAACTCTTTCACCGGGGTTGCGGCTGGGTTGGGTGGTTGCAGCAAAACCGGTGATCTCGCAACTGGTGCTGCTGAAACAGGCGGCTGATCTGCATTCTTCTACGATCAACCAGATGGCGGTGTATCAGGTGGCACGGGATCGCTTCGACACTCATGTCCCCATGCTACGCCAGACCTATGCCGCGCGCCGCGATGCGATGCTTGAGGCGCTCAAAGAACACATGCCCAATGGCGTCGACTGGACCCGACCCGAGGGTGGCATGTTCATTTGGGTCACTCTGCCCAAGGAAATGAACGGCGCCGACCTGCTGGCGAGGGCGCTGGAAACGGTCAAGTTGGCCTTTGTACCCGGTCAGGCTTTCTATCCCGACGACAGCGGGTCGAATACCATTCGACTGAGTTTCTCCAACTCGGATGAGGACACGATCCGCGAGGGTATACGCCGGTTAGGAGAAGTGTTGCGCGCCTGAACCGGGGAAAGGTTTCATTAACCATATTGTCGCTAATAAAGCAGCATGATCCGCGTGCTCGCTTTCCTGTGCCTCGCCGCCTGCTCGGGTGGTACACCCTATTTTCGCGACTTGCCCGCAACGCGCGTCGCGGTGAATGGCAGTATCTTCGACGTCCGCGTCCGCAATGAACTGGCCGAGGCCGTCCGCGTGAACCCGCAATACGCGCCGCGTCTGGGTCCGATCCGCGATCGGGCTGCGCTGGCCATGGCGCAGGTCTCGGGCTGTCCGCTTCTGGATGTTCTTGGCGATGCGGCCGTCACTGTGGGCGTGCTGGGCTGCGACCAGGAACTGGGGGAAAAACTGATTTTCGGCGCACTCCTTCGCCGTCCCTATGAATGCGTTGATTACGGATATTACGAAGACTACGGATATCAGGTCTTTGAATGCTCGCCTTACTGAGATACGCGAGACTCCGCGTAGTTTTGCCAAGATGTTGTGGATAACTTGGTCCAATCTCCCATATCCTGCGCAATCACGTTGACACCTCCCCCATCCGTTGCGCAGACTTCTTACCCATAGGAATCATACCAAGAGCAGCCATTGCGCTTTAGCAAACTCAAACTGACCGGCTTCAAAAGCTTCGTGGACCCGACCGATCTGATCATCGCGGACGGGCTGACCGGAGTGGTTGGTCCGAATGGCTGCGGCAAGTCCAATCTGCTGGAAGCGTTGCGCTGGGTGATGGGTGAAAACCGTCCCAAATCCATGCGCGGTGGCGCGATGGAGGATGTGATCTTTGCGGGCGCTGCCACTCGGCCTGCGCGCAACTTTGCCGAGGTGGTCCTGACGATGGACAACTCGGAACGTTTGGCGCCATCCGGCTTCAACGACAGCGACCAGTTGGAAATTGTCCGCCGCATCACCCGCGATGTGGGCAGTGCCTACAAGACCAACGGCAAGGACGTGCGCGCCCGCGACGTTCAAATGCTGTTCGCGGACGCCTCGACCGGTGCGCATTCGCCTGCGCTGGTGGGGCAAAACCGCATTGCCGAACTGATCAACGCCAAACCCCGCGCACGACGTCGCATTCTGGAAGAGGCCGCCGGCATCTCCGGGCTTTATCAACGCCGCCACGAGGCAGAACTGAAACTGAAAGGCACCGAGGCCAACCTGACCCGCGTGGATGACGTGCTGGAACAATTGGGCGGGCAGTTGGCACAACTCGCCCGTCAGGCCCGGCAGGCGGCGCGGTATCGCGAGATCGGCGAGCTGTTGCGTCAGGCCGAAGGGATGCTGCTCTATCGCCGTTGGAAAGAGGCCGACATGGCCCGTCAGGCGGCCGAGGAAAAGCTACGCGACCGGATCACCGAAGCCTCTCGCGCCGAGGCATCCGCCCGTGAATCCGCCGCCAAACGCGCTGAGATCGAGGAAACCCTGCCGCCCTTGCGTGAGGAAGAGGCCATCGCCGCAGCCGTCCTGCAGCGCCAGCAGGTGCAGCGCGATCAGCTGTCGGATCAGGAAACCCGCGCACGCCAGACGATCGAGACTCTGACCAACCGTATCCAGCAATTGGGCAACGACATCGAACGCGAATCCGGTCTGAACCGGGACGCGGGTGAGATGATCGAACGGCTCGAATGGGAGGCCCGCGAGCTTGCAAAAGCCGCCGATGGCTATGACGAAAAGGTCGCTGAAGCTGCTGAAGTTGCGCGCGAGGCCGCGTCGGTGTTGCAGGATCGCGAAGATCACCTGTCGCAGGAAACCGAAGACATGGCCCGTCTGGTGGCTCGCCACCAATCGGCGCAACGACTGGTTGAAGACAGCCGCAAGACACTGGTTCGTTCCGAGGGCGAGGAAGAAAAGGCCCGCGCCGCCGTGGACGAGGCGCGCAATGCCCTTTCCCGTGCCAGCGAGGCGTTCGAGACCGCGCAAGAGGGTGAGGAAGAAGCCCGCGAAGCTGCTGAGGCAGCGGAAGAAGCACTGGCCACCGCCGACGAGCTGCGCAACGATACACAGGCGCGTGAGGCCGAGGCGCGCGCCAAACGCTCCGAGGCCGAGGGTGAACTGGGCGCGATAAGGGCCGAGACCACCGCGCTGGCCAAGCTGGTCGAACGCGACACGGCTGAGGGTGGGCAAGTGCTCGACATGCTGCGGGTGGCAACGGGCTTTGAAAAGGCATTGGGGGCTGCGCTGGCGGATGACCTGCGTGCACCGTTGGTCGAGGGCGACGGACCTTCAGGTTGGGTGCAGGTAGCGGGCTATGACAGCGACCAGCCCTTGCCCGACGGGGCCGAGCCGCTGGCGTTGCATGTGTCCGGCCCCGACCGCCTAAGTCGCCGTATTGCGCAGATCGGTCTGGTCGATGCGGATCAGGGCGCGCGCCTGCAGGCGTCGTTGAAACCGGGTCAACGCTTGGTCTCACGCTCGGGAGATTTGTGGCGCTGGGACGGATTCCGCGCCTGGGCCGAGGATGCACCAAGCGCTGCCGCCCTGCGTTTGGAACAGCTCAACAAGCTTGAGGCGCTGAAACAGGAACTGACCCGCACCGAGGCGCAGGCCGAAGGTGCTCGCGCCGCGCATGAAGCGCTGTCGCAGCAACTGGCCGACGTCACCGAAGCCGACCGCCGCGCCCGCGAGGCCCGCCGTGCCGCGGATCAGCGCATGGCGGAAACCGCGCGGATGCTCAGCCGGGCTGAGGCGGATCGAAATCTGGCGCAGGGCAAGCTGGAAACACTGACACTCGCGGTCGACCGTCATAAGGAAGACGCCATGTCCGCCCGCGCACAACTGCGTGAGGCTGAAGGCGCGTTGACTGGCCTGGGCGATCTCGACAGCGCCCGCGCGCAGGTCGAGGACATCAAGCAGACTGTCGAGGCGGCGCGGATCACCATGCTGACCCACCGCTCGACGCATGATGAATTGCGCCGCGAGGGCGAGGCGCGCACCCGGCGCACGCAGGAGGTGACTAAGGACCTCAGCGGTTGGCGGCATCGTCTGGAAACGGCGGAAAAGCGGATATCGGAACTGGCCGAACGCAAGGAAAGCTCGGAAGAAGAACTGACCGAGGCGATGGCGGCCCCCAGCGAAATCGCCGAGGCACGGGAAGAACTGAACGAGCTGATCGAAACCGCTGAGGCTCGGCGCGCCGAAGCCGCCGACAAGTTGGCCGAGGCCGAGACCCAGCAGCGCGAGGTGGTTCTTGCCGAGCGCGAAGCCGAACGTCTGGCCTCGGAGGCGCGCGAAAGCCGCGCGGCGGCTGAGGCGCGTTGCGACGCCGCCAAGGAAAGCGTAGTCGCCGCAGCAGAACGCATTGCCGAGGATCAGCAACTGACGCCTAACCAGCTGCTGAACCAACTGGACGTGAACCCTGATCAGATGCCCGCCGCCGACGCACTTGAAGCCGAAGTGAACCGCCACAAGCGTCAGCGCGACGCCATGGGCGCAGTGAACCTACGGGCTGAAGAGGACAGCAAAGAAGTCCAGGAAGAATTCGACACGCTGAACGGCGAAAAGGCCGATCTGGAAGAGGCGATCAAGGCCCTGCGCAGCGGCATCGCCAGCCTCAACCGCGAAGGACGCGAGCGTCTGTTGACCGCGTTCGAACAGGTGAATTCCAACTTCGCCATGCTGTTCAAGCATCTGTTTGGTGGCGGCGAGGCCAATCTGGTCATGGTCGAAAGCGACGATCCGCTGGATGCGGGCCTTGAGATCATGTGCCAGCCGCCGGGCAAAAAGCTCTCGACTCTCAGCCTGCTGTCGGGCGGCGAACAGACGCTGACCGCGACCGCGCTGATCTTTGGCGTGTTCCTTGCCAATCCCGCGCCGATCTGTGTGCTTGATGAGGTCGACGCGCCGCTGGACGATGCCAACGTCACCCGCTTCTGCGACTTGCTGGACGAGATGTGCCGCCAGACCGATACGCGTTTCCTGATCATCACCCACCACGCGGTGACCATGGCGCGGATGGATCGGCTGTTCGGTGTGACGATGCAGGAACAGGGTGTCAGCCAACTGGTTTCGGTCGATCTGAAAAAGGCCGAGCAGATGGTCGCTTGATCGATCACTGCAACGTTATGAGCCATCACCCGTGTATGAGGGTAGGCTAGCATCATGATCCGATATTTCATCCTCGCATTGCTCGCGGCCAACCCCCTCTGGGCTGCCGAATGGCCCACGAAACCCGGTGACGTCCCCTTGACGCCAGAAGAATTGGAGGCTTTGGCCGGCCGCACTCTCACTTTCTACGACGACGGCCAGTCCAAATACTCGGCTGGAGGGGCCTATTCTTATACCTATGCCAGCGGAGAATCCGCCTTTGGCACCTATTCCATCGCCGGGGACGGCAGTGTTTGCATAGCGTATCGCAATGGGTTCAGCCGATGCGACCTATATGTCCGCAGTGGTGAGCGGTTGATCCTGATCGACGAGAAAGGCGATCGCTACCCGGTCAGAGCGAGTAATTGATCTATTATTCCCGATCAGTTGGTAAATTTGATAGAGGTTTTGAGTAAAAACGGAAGAAAACGGGATAATCATCGTCAAATCACGTTGTAGAATGCCCTGGATCGAAAAACTGATGGGGATGCCAAATGTGCCGTTTTTTGGCTTGGGTTGGGGAGCAGCGATATCTGGATGAATTGATTCAGGAGCAAGAGCAATCGCTTGTCATTCAAAGCCGCAACGCGTTGATCGGGAAGACACCAATCAATGCCGACGGGTTTGGGCTGTCCTGGTATTCTGATCGCGAAACGCCCTGTTTCTACAAGGACACTCATCCCGCGTGGTCCGATGCAAATCTCAAACAACTGGCTCATCATACACGATCACGACTGTTTTTGGCCCATGTAAGAGCGTCGACAGGCACTGCGACCTCGCGCAACAACTGTCACCCATTTGGATTTGGCAAATGGAGCTTCATGCACAATGGCCAGGCTGGAGGGCATGACCAAATCCGGCAGCAGCTCGATGCTATGATCCCGGCACATTTATACGGGCACCGAATGGGTGCGACAGAAAGTGAAGCGATCTTTTTGATTGCTCATGGCGAAGGTCTGGATTCAAATCCGATCGACGCAATGGCACGGGCCGTGGGGCGGGTGGAAGCGCTGTCCCGACAATGCGGATCGTCGCCTTATATGCGGTTCGCTGCGTGCTGGTCAGATGGCAGCCGTGTATTTGCGGCGCGCTATGCGTCTGATCGTTATGCACCCAGTTTGCATTACCGGGCCTCTGAAGACGGGATAGTGATATCTTCCGAGCCGCTTGATGCAGACAGTGACGGCTGGGTTGAAATACAGCCCAATACCGCCATCGTCACAGAAGGCTCGCTGGTATCTATCCATGCGTTTGATCCGTCAGTGAAACGTGAACCTGCAAAGGTTGCCTAGGCGCTGACCCTTATAGCTGCTTCAGCAGCTGTGTCGTTGGCCACGCATCCGCTGGCAAACCCAGACGCAGTTGTTCAGCCTGCACAGCCGCACGCGTTCCGGCCCCAAGGATGCCGTCGATCTTGCCTACGTCGTGCCCGCGCGCCTGCAGTTTGCTCTGCAACTGTTTCATTTGCGCGCCCGTCAGCCCCGGCGCTGGATTACCTGCATCGTAAATCTGCGCGCCTTCCAGCCGTGTGCCGAAATAAGCGGCGGTCAGGACGTAAACGAAGCTCTGGTTCCATTCGAAATATACGTCGAAATTCGGGTAAGCCAGAAAGGCGGGGCCTTTATGCCCTTGTGGCAGGATCAGCGAGGCAGGCAGATTTGCCAACGACCCACTGCGCGCCTGCACGCCCATCGCCTGCCATTCGGACACCGAGCGGGGCTTGCCGGGGCCTGATAGTGACCAGTCCATCTGCGCGGGCACTGTGACCTCCTGCAGCCATGGCTGACCTGGTTGCCAACCCAGATGCGACAGCATCTTGGCCCCGGACATCAGTGCATCCGGCGCCGAGGTTTTTAGCGAAACCTTGCCGTCTCCGTCCCCATCCACGCCGTTTTCCAGAATGTCGCGGGGCAGCATCTGGACCATGCCGATTTCACCGGCCCAAGCCCCGGTGGTGCGGGCGGGGTCAAAATTGCCCTGGCTGTACAGCTCGATCGCGGCGAAAATCTGCGGGCGGAACAACTCGGGTCGGCGGCAGTCGTGGGCCAGCGTCACCAGCGCGTTGCGGGTGTTGAAATCGCCCTGAAAGGACCCGTAGTCGGTCTCGAACGCCCAAAATGCCAGTAGCACACCGCGCGAAATGCCGTATTCCTGCTCAATCCGGTCAAACACCGCGTCGTATTTGCCCGACATGGCCTTGCCCCGGTCGATCCGGTTCTGTGAAATCAGGCGCCGCGAGAAGTTGATGAATGGTTTCTGGAATACGCCCTGCGCGCGGTCGGCTTTCAGAACGGCTCCGTCCTGCTGCACGCCCTTGAAAAAGCTGTTGACGGTGGATTTGTCGTAACCCTGCTGAATGGCTTCGGCTTTCAGCCCTTTGACGAAGGTATTGAACCCACCGCCGCATTGGGCGAGTGCAGGCGAGGCGAAGAGGGCGGCGGCAATAAGGCCGGAAAGGAAACGCATAAGGCTGATCCGTCAGAATATGAAGTTGAACCCAACCCACACCGACACGAGCCCAAGCGCAAGCCCCCATACCTGCCAGAGCATGTCTGATGCGCGAAAAACCTCCGCCGCGTCGATATTCTGCCGCGCATTCCCGTTCACCCAAGCAAGATCCCGCATCTGGCCATCATAGCTGCGCGGTCCTGCCAGCGCGATATCAAGCGCACGTGCCATCGCGGCCTCGGGCCAGCCTGCGTTGGGTGAGATATGGCGGCGTGCATCCTCAACCATCTCTCCCCAGCGCGACCATTGGCTGGACAGTGCCACGATCATTACAAAGGTCAGGCGTGCCGGGACAAGGTTCAGCACATCATCCAGTCGCGCTGCTGCCCAGCCGAAGGCGCGGTATTTGTCGTTGCGATAACCGATCATACTGTCGGCGGTGTTGACGACCTTGTAAACCAGCAGCCCCGGCAGACCAGCGACCAGAAACCAGAAGGCTGGGGCAATAACCCCGTCGCTCAGGTTTTCGGCGGCACTTTCGATGGCCGAGCGCGCCACCTGCGCCTCGGTCATATCTCGCGTATCGCGCGAGACAATCATGGCGACTTGCGCGCGCCCTTCGGCAAGCGAGGTCAACAGGCCTTCACCTACTGCGCGAACATGGGTGATCAGGGATTTCTGGGCCAGAAGGATGGCGCAGACCACGATCTCGACGATCGGACCAAGCAGCGCCAGCAACCGGCCAAGGATGAGTGCCACCGCAACCAGGATGAGTACCGTCGCAACCCCTTTGAGGCGGCGATACGCCCCATGGTTCAGCCGGTTGTCCAGCCAGCCAATCGCGTTGCCCATCAGTACGGCAGGGTGGCGAATACGTGACCACAGCCAATCCGGCTCACCCAATGCTGCGTCCAGACACATGGCGCAGACCAATAGGAACGCGGTGCTCACAGCGCTGCTTCCAACCGGGCCCAACCATCTGCTGGCGGTAATCCAAGGCGCAGGTAGGTCCGAGAATAGGGGAAAATACGGCTCCAGATATGCGCCCGCGCCAATCGGTCTTGCCAGGCGGTCGCGTCATCAACGTCGTAGAGGCGGAACAGGCTGGTGCCGCCAATCAGCCGCGCACCTTTGGACGTTAAAAGCTGATCCAACCGTGTTGCTTCATTTGCCAGACGCATGCGTGTTTGATCAGCCCATTTTACATCGTGCAACGCTTGCGCGCCGATCCGCAGCGCCGGGCCGGATACGGCCCATGGTCCCGTCAGGTCATTCAACCGTGCAATAAGATCGGGATGGCCGATTGCAAAACCCAGTCGCAACCCGGCCAACCCCCAAAATTTGCCAAAGCTCTTCAGCACCACGATGCCGGGCCGCTGGGCCAGATGAATCAGCGAGGCTTCGGGCGTTACGTCGCAGAAGCTTTCATCGATCACCGTCAGCGACGCGTCGACATCCGCGTCCTGCCAGATGCGCCCATCGGGATTGTTGGGGTGTACGATGACACGTGCCTGAGCCGGGCCGCTCTCGTGCACCGTCCAACCCTGAGCGGTGAATGCAGCGGCATGTTCGTTATAAGTAGGCATCGTGATCTGCACGCGGCCGGCTTTGGTCAGCGCGGGCACGCGGGCAATCACCGCAGAGGCACCAGGCGATGGCAGAATCTCGGCCCCATCAGGCACGTTCCAAAACACCCGCGCCGCGTCCGAGAGGCGTTCGAACGCGCCATGATCCGGCAGTTCCATCCAGTCCGGAGGCTGCAGGCCCGAGACCTCATAAGCATGCGGATTGATCCCCGTGGACAGATCGATCCAGTCTGCGCGCGTGCCCCCAAACCGCGTCATCGCGCCATCCAGCCCTCCGCCATGATCGCGCGCAGCCCGAGGGTTCAATCTGTCATCCTGTCCAACCATCTGCCCCAGCCGGAATCGCCTATTTCTCATGCTTCAAGCGGATTTTTGCCGTTCTTACAAGCGAATCCGCCCGATCACGGCGCTGTGCGGGCCTTGTTAACACTTTGTTAAGGAAATCGCGTGATCACGGACAACAGGGGTCGGCACCACTCACCCATATCACGTGCCGAGGTTGTTGCAAATGAAAGTACTGATTGTTGAGAGTAACCCCGATCTAGGTCGGGTCTGGCAGCGGCATCTGCAAAGGCAGGAGGCCGAAGTCACGCTGGTCGAAACGCAAGAGGCCGCGATCCTGGCACTGTATGGTACCGCATTCGATATCATCGTGCTGGATCTGGTTCTGGAAACCGGCAGCGCCTTGGCGGTTGCCGATTTCGCAAGCTATCGCAGGCCCGAGGCGCGAGTGATCTTCGTCACCAACACCACATTCTTCTCGGACGGATCAATCTTTGCCCATAGCGCCAATGCCTGCGCCTATGTCCAAAGCTCGACCCCGCCCGAGGATCTGGCGGCCATGGTCGAACACTACGCCGCCGGGCGCTGATCTCGTCCATGAGGTTCTGAATAGTCCAACGTTGGATTCACTGGAATAATTCGGTGCGGATTGATGCTGTCATGGCTGAAGTGATAGTGGCGCACGATGTGGTTCATGTTCACTGTCTGCGCCACGCCGGGCCATTGATATAGCTCCCGCGTAAAGGCCCAGAGGTTCGGGTAGTCCACCAACCGACGCTTGTTGCACTTGAAATGTAAATGATAAACCGGGTCGAACCGGATCAATGTGGTGAACAGGCGCCAGTCGGCCTCAGTCACGCGGTCACCCATAAGATAGCGGTTCCGGGCCAGACGATCCTCAAGCCAGTCCAGCGTGTCGAACAGAGGGCCAACCGCGGCGTCATAAGCTTCTTGCGAGGTGGCAAAGCCGGATTTGTAGACCCCGTTATTTACGTCGGAATAGATGCGCGCGTTGACCTCTTCGATCTCGTCCCGCATTGCCTCGGGCCAGTAGTCGTCGGTGTTGCCGGTGATCCCGTTGAAAGCCGAGTTGAACATGCGGATGATTTCCGAGCTTTCGTTCGACACGATCGTTTTCTCAACTTTGTCCCACAGGATCGGAACCGTAACGCGGCCCGAATAGTGAGGGTCGGCACGGGTGTAGATTTGATGGGCAAATTCTGATCCGAACAGTTTGTCGCCGGTCGCGCCATGGTCGTCGGTCTCAAAGGTCCAACCTTTGTCCAGCATGTCAGGATGCACGACCGAGACCGAGATATGGTCGCTCAACTCCTTCAACTCACGAAAGATCAGCGTGCGGTGCGCCCAAGGACAGGCGTGGCTGACATAGAGGTGATAGCGTCCGCTTTCGGCCTCGAACCCGCCGCGCCCCGAGGGGCCCGGCGCGCCATCGGCGGTGATCCAGTTGCGAAACTGTGCGGCCGAGCGTTTGAACGCCCCGCCTGTGGATTTGGTGTCATACCAGGTGTCATGCCATTCGCCGTCAACAAGCAGGCCCATCGTTATTCCTTTCGCATTGCGATTGGGTCAAAGATAGGCCGTCTTGCGCCACGATCCTATTTCACCGGGCGCGCATCAGGCCTGCATGCGCGCACAGGTGGGGTGCGGTGTCTGGGCACCAGAACCGCAATGCCAAAACTTATGTGACGCCGTTCACTGGATTTTTACAGGAATCGCGTCAGACTAATGAGTGTTAAGGGGGGAAGTTTATTATGAGTACCTATGTTTCCAAGGAAATTCGCGCCGAATTGGATGCGGCCCGAATCGCTACCCTCAAGAAATCCAGCCGTTTGCGGGTGGAGGTTGGCGACAATAGCTTCAAAATTTTGACATTGTGGAAGGATGGTTTCACCGTCGAGGCCGAAACCACGCCGCGCCTGCGTGGGCTCGTCGATATCTATGACGGTGCCAATCACATGTATCAGTGCCTGATCATCGCAGACGAAGAAGCGGTGGGTGAAATGCGCTATGAGTTCAAGCGTAACACTGTGGCGACGGACAAGGCTCCACTGGATTTCTACCGCGCCCCGGATGCACCGATCGCATTGCTTGAAAACCGCGACTGACGCGCGCACCGTTTGATCTTTGGCACCGACGCGCCACCGGCGCTCGGGCTGCAATGGTGCCACGAGATTCTCGGTATCAGGCCGGACGGTTTAGTCGGAGGCCGTCAGGGTCAGGTGCACAGGAGCCAAACCATCGATGCCGCCTTCAATTCGGTCTCCGGCGACCACAGGCCCGACCCCGGCGGGTGTGCCGGTCAGGATCAGATCGCCGGGGCGCAAATGGTAGAAACCCGATAGATGGGAGATCAGTTCATCGATCTTCCAGACCAGCTCTGACAATGTGGCGTCTTGTACGACCCGCTCATTGACGCTCAGATAGATGCGCTTGTCATCAGATGGGCTCCAGTCATCGGCGCGGGTCAGCGGAGCGAAGACCGCGCCGTTTTCCACATCCTTGCCCAGATCCCAGGGGCGCTGCTTGTTGCGCTCACGAATCTGCAAGTCGCGGCGCGTCATGTCCAAGGCACAGCCGTAGCCAAAGATCGCGGCTTGGGCCTGCGCGGCCGTGGCCTGAAAAACCGGCTTGCCGATGGCAACGGCCAGTTCCATTTCATGATGATAATCCTCGGTCCCTGCCGGATACGGCACATGCGCTCCGGTCAAAACCGCGTTGGGCGCGGATTTGGTGAAGTAAAACGGCGCCTGACGATCCACCTCATGCCCCATCTCGGCAGCGTGGGCGGCATAGTTGCGGCCCACGCAAAAAATCCGTCCGATCGGATAGGTCGCCTGTTCCCCCAGCACCGGGATGCTTGGGATGTCCGGAAGCGTAAAAAGGTGGTTGGGCATGACGTGCCTCCGTTTATTTGTGAACGGGGTTCATTGTAAATCGCCAAAGGCTGTCTTCAATCGCGCACAGGCTTCTTCAACCCGCTCGCGTTGGGTGGCCAGATTGAAGCGCTCGAAGGTTTCTCCACCGCTGCCAAAACCGGGGCCTGAGGATGTCGCGATCCGCGCATCTTCGCGTAGGCGGCGGACAAACTCATCGTGGCTCATACCAGTGCCCGAAAAATCGACCCATGCCAGATAGGTCGCCTGCAGAGGCATCGACCACAGGCCCGGTATCTCGGCGATGGCAGCATCAAACAGCTTCCGGTTCGCGTCCAGGTGGGCAATTTGTTCATCGACCCATTTTGCACCTTCCGGCGAATAGGCGGCAGTGATCATCGCCACACCCAACGCACTGGGGTCATAGTCCAGCGTGGTGATCCGGTGCCGCATCTCGGCCCGCAGCTTGGCGTCGGGAATGATCATGTTGCCGGTACGCTGACCGGCGATGTTGAATGTTTTCGACGCCGCGGTCAGTGTCACCGTCCACGGGCGCGCGTCGGGGGCGGCCGTATCCATCGGTACGAAGGTATTGCCCGGATAAACCAGATCATGGTGAATCTCGTCCGACACAAGGATCAGCCCGTTGCGCTCCGCAAACGCCGCTACAGCGCGCAGTTCATCCGGCGTCCAGACCCGACCTGACGGGTTCTGCGGCGAGCACCACAGCAGCAGCTTTTCTGATCCGTCCAACCGCGACTGCGCATCGTCCAGATCAAGCCCATAGCTGTCGCCATCGCGTACCAGCGGGCATTCCACCACGCGGCGGCCGGATTTGTTCACCTTATGGGCAAACTCATGGTAGACGGGCGTGAAGATCACGACGCCATCTCCCGGTTCACTCCAAACATCCAGACACAGGGCAATCGCATTGCCCAACCCTTGCGAGGTCAGAATCCAATCGGTGTCGATCTCCCAGCCATGGCGAGTCTTCATCCACCACTGGATCGCGTTCAGATACTCCGGGTGCATCCACGAATAACCAAACGCGCCATGATCGGCCGCTTCCCGCACCGCCTCGATCACGCAAGGGGCCGTGGCATAGTCGGAATCAGCCGTCCACATGGCCAGCCCATCCTCGGGCGCGACACCATAAAGCTGTTCCATCTTGTCCCATTTTGAAGAGTTGGTGCCCCGGCGGTCGATCAGGTCGTTGAAAGTCATGTCATCTCCATCTGTCGAGGCGAAAGCTAACCACAAATCCATCAGGTGCAAGGGGGCCGTTGCGGTGGCGGGCGCGATGGCCTAAATCAGCCCCATGAAACGTAATATCCTGATCCATCCCGACCCCCGCCTGAAAAAGGTCTGCGCGCCGGTGGCCGACATCACCGATGATCTGCGCAAACTGGCCGATGACATGCTGGAGACGATGTATGACGCACCCGGTATCGGCCTTGCCGCGCCGCAGATCGGTGTGCTCGACCGGCTGATCGTGGTGGACTGCGTCAAGGAAGAAGGTGAGGCCCCGCGTCCGCTGGTGATGTTCAACCCCGAGGTCATCGCGTCCTCGGACGAGACAAACGTCTATGAGGAAGGTTGCCTGTCGATCCCTGAGCAATATGCCGAAGTCACGCGCCCGAAGACGGTTGATGTCACCTGGCTGGACCGTGACGGTAATCTGCAGCAGGAAACCTTTGATGATCTCTGGGCGACTTGTGTGCAGCATGAGATCGACCATCTGAACGGTAAGCTCTTCATCGACTATCTCAAACCGCTCAAGCGTCAGCTGATCACGCGCAAAATGCAGAAGCTCAAGCGCGAAAAGGCCCGCACATGACGGTGCGGACCTGCCTGCCGTGGCCCGACAAGCGCCTGCGCACCAAGGCCGAGGACGTCCCCGAGATCACCGACGACATCCGCACCGTCTGGGATGACATGATCGATACGATGGAGGCGATGCCGGGCGTTGGCCTCGCTGCGCCGCAGATCGGAGTGATGCTGCGTCTGGCCGTCGTGGATGGCTCGACCCAGCGGGGCAAAGCCGTGCGGCTGGCCAATCCCGAGATCCTGCACAAATCGGTCGAGCTGCGTGAACATGACGAGGCTAGCCCGAACTTGCCCGGCGTGTCCGCCAAGGTGAAGCGGCCACGCGCAGTGACTGTGAAATTTCTCAACGAACAGGGCCAGATCGACCGCCGCGATTTCGTCGGCATCGAAGCCACCAGCGTGCAGCACCAGATCGACCACCTGAACGGGCGGATGTATTTCGACCGGCTCAGCAAGGTCAAACGCGACATGCTGCTGCGCAAAGCACAGAAGATGGGGTGAAACCCCATCCTACGGAGGGACGGATGCGTATCATCTTCATGGGAACGCCAGATTTCTCGGTGCCGGTGCTGGATGCGCTGGTCCGTGCCGGGTACGAAATCGCCGCCGTCTATTGCCAACCGCCACGCCCCGCCGGTCGCGGTAAAAAAGACCGTCCAACCCCGGTGCACGCGCGTGCCTTGGCGCTGGGCTTAGACGTTCGCCATCCGACCTCGCTGAAATCGCCCGAAGAACAGGCCAGCTTTGCCGCGCTGAACGCCGATATCGCGGTCGTCGTCGCTTATGGCCTGATCCTGCCACAACCTATTCTGGACGCGCCAACCCATGGCTGCCTGAACATTCACGCCAGCCTGTTGCCGCGCTGGCGTGGGGCCGCGCCAATACACCGCGCGATCATGGCAGGCGATGTGCAAACCGGTGTTTGTATCATGCAGATGGAGGCCGGGTTGGATACAGGCCCCGTTCTGCTGCGCGAGGCCACCGAGATCGGGATTGAGGAAACCACCGCGCAACTCCATGACCGCCTGTCGGGCATGGGTGCGGCGCTGATCGTTGAGGCGCTGAACACGCTGCCGAGCCTGACCCCCGAACCGCAGCCTGAGGTCGGCGTAACCTACGCCGCCAAGATCGACAAATCCGAGGCGCGGATCGACTGGTCGGCCCTCGCGTCCGAAGTCGACAGAAAAATCCGCGGTCTCTCCCCGTTTCCCGGCGCATGGACCGAGGTCGAGGGCAATCGGATCAAACTGCTGGCTTCGCGGCTGGCCGAAGGACGGGGCACTCCGGGCGAGGTGCTGGACGACCACCTGCGCGTGGCTTGCGGCGAAGGCGCAGTTGAGTTGCTGCGCTTGCAACGGGCAGGCAAGGGCGCGCAGGATAGGGAAACTTTTCTGCGGGGATGGCCCATGCCGGCCGGGACCCGCCTGTCATCGGAGTAGGCGTACATGATCATGATCATGATGGGCACGGTCGTGATTGCCGGGATCGTAGGCTATCTGTCTGAACAGACTGGCTTTACCCATAACGGCTATCTGCAGTCGATCATCATCTGCGTGGGTGGTGCTTTCCTGTTCTATTTCGTGCGCATCATGTTCGGCATCAGCTTTGGCCCGCCGGGGTTGGACGCGGTGCTGTCCTCGATCGGTGCGCTGATCATCGTGCCCACGCATTGGAGGAAATGATATGCCGATCATCGCCCTGATCATCGTCGGAGCCGCTGCAGGTTTCCTCGCCACCCGCCTAATGCGGATCGAGGCCGATATTCCAACCACCATGCTGATCGGCATTGTCGGCGCTTTGGTAGGCGGTTTGGTCCTACGCACGCTCATCACCGTGATGGGATGGCTCTCAGGGTTTATCGGCGCCGTTCTGGGCGCGCTTTTGGTGATATGGATTTGGCAGACATATATCCGCCGCTGATCGCTTGACCCGACCGTGATCTGCGACCAATGTCCCGTCAATTCTTTGTTGAAAGGCCTCTCATGTCGCATGATCTGACCGCCGGAGACGTCGCGCTGATGGGCGTGCCGTTGGACCTGCATTCCTCATTCCTGCAGGGCCCCGCCTTTGCCCCGGGTCGCATCCGCGAGGCGTTGCATTCCGGCGCGGCCAACCTGACCGCCGAGGATGGCACTGATCTGGGCGCAACCGACCGCTTCAAAGACACCGGCGATCTGGATGTGTTCGAGATGATGGGGCAGGAACCCATCGACCGGATCGAGGCAGGGGCCGCCGCCCGGATCGAAGCCGGTGCACGATTATTGTCGTTGGGGGGCGATCACTCGGTCGCCTATCCGCTGATCAAGGCGCATGCGGACCGGTATGAGGGGCTGAATGTCCTGCATATTGATAGCCATCCCGACCTTTATGACAGCCAGCAGATTGGCCCGCTGGGTCATGGCTGTCCATTTGCCCGCGTGATGGAGACCGGCAAGATCAAACGTCTTGTTCAGGTCGGGATCCGCACCATGAACAAGCACCAACAGGAACAGGCCGACAAGTTCGGGGTCGAGGTGATCGACATGCGCAACTGGCGCCCCGATCTGGAGATCAGCTTTGACGGCCCGGTCTATCTGTCACTGGACCTCGATGCGCTGGATCCGGCCTTTGCCCCCGGCGTTTCACATCACGAACCCGGCGGTCTCAGCACGCGTGAGGTGATCGACCTGATCCATCGGTTCAAAGGCCAGTTGATCGGCGCGGATATTGTCGAGTTGAACCCGCACCGCGACCCCTATGGCATGACCGCCATGGTGGCGGCGAAATTCGTCAAGGAAATCGGCGCGCAGCTGCTCAGTCGCTAACGTTCGTCGCAGATTGCGGCAGTGCCAAGGCGAGGGGCGGACCGTGTAGTCATGTCGAACCGGTTCGCCTCGGACGCCGTCATCCAGTGCATCTCTTCCTCGGATGCTGCATCCAGCGTGAACCAGTAGAAGTCGGGATCGACGCCGATATCTTCGAAATAGTTCAAATACCGGTCATGCTCGGGGTGATCTTCGGGTAGCTCCGCAGCGACATAGCCGCCGCCGCCCCAGCTGTGTACGCCCACGCAGGCGCCGGGTTCCAGCACGCGTCGGTTACCGGCTAGAAACAAATCGGTGCCGCCCGAGGCCACCAGCCCGTTTGACGGAACCACCGTGTCGAACCCTTCCTCACGCACTACGCGACTGAAGACCACATTCGAGTCATCATCGACCGAACCTTCGATATTTTGCAGCACCAGCGTCTTGATCTCGGGGTTCTCGTCCATCACTTCTTCAAACGCGCTGAGCGTTGTGTGGTCGATCGTTCCGGACGCGACGATCTGATTGCCCACTGCCGTGAAGCTCACCGGGGCGTATTGCTCTGCACATGCCGTTAGCAGCAGTGCCGTGGCCAGAAACGAAAGTCTGTAGGTCATCGCGATCTCTTGTCCGTTTCTACCCTATTGCCGAGGCGGTCGGGCCTTGTAAACCGGCAACTGCCAACCGAACAGCAGAGATCCGGCGCGCAACGCCCAGCAAATCAATGCACATAAGCCCAATGCCAGCAGGCCTTCCAGCCCGAGGCGGGTGGCAAACACAGCGGTCAAGGCTCCGATAAAGGCGCAGGATACATAAAGCTCACCCTGTTTCAGTACCAGCGGCACCTCGTTGCACACCACGTCACGCATCAAGCCGCCCAAACAGCCCGTGGTCACCCCCATCAGCACTACGATGATACCGGATTGATCCAGTGACAACGCTGCACCCGTGCCAGCAGCGACCGCGATGGACAGGGCGAAACTGTCCAACCAGACCAGCCAATTATACCGGCTTTCGACCAGATGAGCGGTAAAAAATACCAGCACCGCAGCGCCGCAAGCGATCAGGATATAAGCGGGCTGACCGACCCAGAAGATCGGATGTCGGTCCAGCAGCAAGTCGCGTACGGTACCACCGCCCACTGCCGTCAGGCAGGCGATGAACGCAAACCCGACCAGATCAAGCTGCGCTCGGCTGGCCACCAGCGCACCGGTCAGCGCAAAGACCAAAACCGAGGCGTAATCCAGCAGGGCAAGCCCGCTCACGCCTGCGCCTTCTTAGGTTTGAATGGGGCCATGCCGGCGCGTGCCAACTCATCCGCGCGTTCATTTTCGGGATGGCCCGCATGACCCTTGACCCATTCCCATGTCACCTGATGCCGCTCTTGCGCCTCATCCAGCCGCTGCCACAGATCGACATTTTTGACCGGCTTCTTGTTCGACGTCTTCCAGCCGTTCCGCTTCCACCCGAAAATCCATCCCGTAACGCCGTTCTTCACATAAGCGCTGTCGGTGACGATAGTCAGCTTCGAGGGCCGCTCCAGCGTCTCCAAAGCGCTGATTGCAGCCAGCAGTTCCATCCGGTTGTTGGTTGTCTCGGCTTCGCCTCCGCTCAGCTCGCGTTCTTTCAGGATGGTCTCGCCATCCATCGCGCGCAGCAGTACGCCCCAGCCGCCGGGGCCGGGATTTCCGGAACAGGCACCATCGGTATAGGCAAAGAGATCAGGCATGAGCGAATACCAGAATGAACCCGTCGTAAGACCCGGCCAAACCCTTCCCCATTCCCTGCACGGTACGATCAATGGTGAAACCTGCCGAGGTCAGGGCGTCCTTGATCTGGGTCTCTGAATAATAGGTATAGTAACGGTCCAAATCATCGCGATGCTCGCCCGTGCCCAGCTTCATTCCTAGAAACAGCTGCCCGCCCGGCTTCAGTGCGGTGTGGATCGCGTTCAGATAACGCGGGAAATCGGCGCGCGGGGCGTGCAGCAGGCAGAAACTGGCATAGACGCCGTCATACTCTGACACCTCGGTGACGTCTTCGAAGGTGCCAAGGTGGGCGTCAACACCGTTGCTCCGCGCATGTTCAACAAAGGCAGGGGTTGCATCCAGCGCCCGTACCTTCAGCCCCTGCCGCATCAGAAACGCGCTGTCTGATCCGGGACCCGAGCCCAGATCCAGCACATATCCACCCTCGCGGACCGCATCTACAAAAGCCTGACGCGCCTCTAGCTGCTCGATGGGCAGGGGGATCCTTAGGTAATCCGCAACGCGATCCGTGTAGGCCTTGATGGTCCGTTCATCACTCACAGGTAAACTCCCACAGCAAGACAGGTCAGCACGACAGCGGTTAGCAGGACGCGCAGCCGCATCCACCAGACCGGGGTCAACCGCCAATATGAGAACATGGCGTCCAGCAAAAGCAAGCCCGCAAACCCATACATCAGGTTGGTGCCCGCATTCACCGGACCGCCGCCGGTCGTGAAAAATGCCCAAAGTGCAGGCAACACCGACAAGGTGTAACAGGCCGCAGCTTTGCTGCCTGAGGTTTTGGTGGCGAAGCCCCACAGTACGCCCGACATGAAACTCAGGATTACCGAGCCATAAAATAGCTGAATATACGGCCCCACGAAGCGCGACCCCAGCGTCTGCCGACCCCAATCGTTCAAATCACCGTTCAGATAAGTCAGCGCGCCCCAGACAAACGGGATCAGCCCAGCCAAACCAAGGAATAACGGCGCGCGGGGGATGCCGCTCATGCTGGTTCCCGCAATACGCGGGGAACTTTGAACTCGACATTCTCGACAGCGGTTTCGACCAGCTCGACGGTGACATCGTAGTGGTCGCGGAATGCATCGATCACCTCGTTCACCAGCACCTCGGGCGCGGATGCCCCGGCGCTAACCGCAATGCTGGAAATTCCTTCCAGCGCACGCCAGTCGATCTCGGTCGCGCGCTGCACCAGCTGCGCATAACTGCATCCGGCGCGCGAGGCGACCTCGACCAGACGACGTGAATTCGATGAGTTCGGCGCACCCACCACCAGCAAGGCATCGGCTTTCGGAGCGACGGCTTTCACCGCTTCCTGCCGGTTGGTGGTGGCATAACAAATGTCTTCCTTGTGCGGCCCGACGATGGCGGGGAAGCGGGCCTCAAGCGCGGCAATAATGTCCTTGGTGTCATCCACCGATAGGGTTGTCTGGGTGACAAAGGCCAGCTTTTCGGGGTTACGCACAGCGACCTGCGCCACATCTTCTACCGTTTCAACCAGCAGTACCTCGCCATCGGGCAGCTGTCCCATGGTGCCGATTGTTTCGGGATGGCCCTTGTGACCAATCATGATCATCTGCAGCCCGGCATCCGCATGGCGCTGCGCCTCGACATGTACCTTGGACACCAACGGGCAGGTGGCGTCGACATAGATCATCTCGCGCTGGGCTGCTGTGGCGGGTACCGATTTGGGCACACCGTGGGCCGAGAAGATCACCGGGCGATCATCAGGGCATTCGTCCAGCTCTTCGACAAACACGGCACCCTTGGCGCGCAGACCGTCGACGACGAATTTGTTGTGAACGATCTCATGGCGCACATAGACAGGCGCCCCCCATTTTTGAAGGGCCATTTCCACAATTTTGATGGCACGGTCCACACCGGCGCAGAATCCGCGCGGGGCGGCCAGATATAATGTCAGCGGCGGCTTTGTCATTCGGCGATCTCCTGGACCGAACTCCTAGGTCTTTTCATTGCCATGGTCCAGACAGCACTGCGTCATTTCACTGACATGAATCGCTGTTAGCACAAGGGTGTTTTCAGCACCTATACCTTTAAAGTCGCGCGGCCAGGGCTTCTGGCCCTGG
>NZ_JBQFZC010000011.1:0-55611 GCF_056542025.1 Ruegeria sp. AF2
CGCAAGGCGCGCTGCCGGGCCCAAAGCCGCTCAGGGGTGTCGGCGTCAGCCGATGGCCCGTGGCGGGTACGGGAGCATTTGGTCGAGATACCCATAGCAAGCTGGTCAGTCTTCTTCGAACGGGTCCCATTCGTCTTCAACCTCGGGCAGGGCTTCGGTTTCGACCTGAGCGGCGCGTTGTTCTGCGGTTTCGATGCTCTTGATCCGTGCTTTCGGGAAATGGGTCAGCACTGCTTGCACCAGAGGGTGCTGTTCCGCCTCGGCCTTCAGAGCCAGCTCAGCGGCATCTCGAATCTCCGCAATCGTCGGGGCGTCGCCTTCAGAGACAATAGAAACAGCCCATCGGTTGCCTGTCCAACGCCGAAGCGACGCGTCCAATCGTTGTGACAGGTCGGTCGGAGCGTTGTCGGTCGGAGCGAACTCGATCCTGCCCGGTTGATAGGAAACCAGACGCACGCCGTTTTCGACCTCTACCAACAGCTTCACATCCCGGTTGGCTCGGATCAGTTCGACCACATGTTCAAATGTTGGATAGCGTGCCAGCGCTGCCTGCACATCCTGGGCCAGCGCGGCTGTTGGTCCGCCTGCGCTGCCGCCAATCGCCGATGCGGCGTATGCCGGTCGGGCCACAGCCTGCGGCGCAGCAGGAGCACGCCCCGGCGCACCAATTCCCTTGCCGGGGCCACCATTCGGCGGCGGGGGTGAATCCTGCAGACGCTTGATCAGCTCCTCCGGGCTAGGCAAGTCGGCCACATGGGTCAGGCGGATCACGGCCATTTCAGCGGCCATCATGGCGTTGGGCGCGGCGGAAACCTCTTCGAGCGCCTTCAGCAGCATTTGCCACATGCGTGTCAGGACCCGCATAGGCAGAGCCTCGGCCATTTGTTGACCTCGGGCGCGTTCGTCGGGGGAAACTGTGGGATCTTCGGCGGCGTCCGGAGTGATCTTGACCACCGAAACCCAATGCGTGATTTCGGCCAGATCGCGTAAGACAGCAAGCGGATCAGCCCCTTCGGCATATTGCCCGCTCAGCTCGGTCAACGCGCCCGCAGCATCGCCGCGCAGGATCATATCCATCAGATCCAGCACCCGGCCCCGATCGGCCAGCCCCAGCATCGCGCGCACCTGATCCGCGCTGGTTTCACCGGCCCCGTGCGATATCGCCTGATCAAGCAGCGAGGTCGCATCCCGCGCCGATCCTTCGGCGGCCCGGGTGATCAACGATAACGCATCCTCGGCAATCTGCGCCCCTTCGGCATCTGCAATCTTGCGCAGCAGTCCGATCATATCCTCAGGCTCGATCCGACGCAGGTCGAAGCGCTGACAGCGGGACAGGACCGTGACCGGGACCTTACGAATCTCGGTGGTGGCAAAGATGAACTTCACGTGTTCGGGGGGTTCTTCCAGCGTCTTGAGCAGCGCGTTGAAAGCGCTGGTCGACAGCATGTGAACCTCGTCGATGATATAGATCTTGTAGCGCGCGGAGGCCGCGCGATAGCGGACGCTGTCGATGATCTCGCGGATGTCATTGACACCGGTGCGGCTGGCGGCGTCCATCTCCATCACGTCGACATGGCGGCCCTCCATGATAGCCACGCAATGTTCACATTGACCGCAGGGTTCGGTTGTAGGGCCGCCGCTGCCATCGGGACCGATGCAGTTCATACCCTTGGCTATGATCCGAGCGGTCGTCGTCTTGCCGGTACCGCGGATACCGGTCATGATGAAGGCCTGCGCGATCCGGTCCGCCTCGAAGGCGTTTTTCAGAGTGCGCACCATGGCGTCCTGACCGACCAGATCGGCAAAGGTTTCGGGGCGGTATTTGCGGGCAAGAACCTGGTAGGCGGGGCTGGGCGTCTCGGTCATGTCTGCTCTGTCGGATTCGCGTTACGCCGCAGCGTAGAGGCCCCCGCCGCCCGCGTCCACAGCCAGCCGGGACGATTTTCATTTTGGAATGCGTGGGTATGCGGCTAAAATCCACTCTATTCTATTTACTGGACCAGTATGTTGTTGGGTGAAGTTTGTTTGGGGGGAGATTATGTCGCAACTGGTGGTTTATGCGTTGCAGGTCGGCGGAGGCACCTTGGCCTTGTCCTCGATGCCTGGGCGTGGAGGAACGTATACAGAAGACCTTGATCTTATCGCAGACTGGAAGCCCGGGCTTGTGATCTCGATGACGACTGAGGTTGAGATGATTCAGGATGGTGCGCGGAATTTTGGCGCTGATATTCAGGGGCGTGCCAGCAGATGGGTGCATTTGCCGATCGAAGATTTTGGCACGCCACCCAAGGAGATTGTGGAGCGCTGGCCCCGCGTTGGCGCGACTGCCCGTCAGGCGTTGTCAGGTGGTGGCCGTGTGCTAGTGCATTGCCGTGGTGGCTGTGGCCGATCCGGGATGGTGGTTCTGCGTCTGATGGTTGAATGCGGTGAACGGCCTGAGGCGGCATTGAAGCGATTGCGTACGGTGCGTCCTTGCGCAGTCGAGACAAATGCCCAGATGCTTTGGGCCGTTGAACCGGCCCGTGTTCAAGCCGTTTGACGGCTTAGACACCAACATGTGGCGAGATTTCGCCACCGTTGTGCTGCACCAGAAGCGAAGCCTCAAGCATGGCGCAAGGAGGATTCCTTAGCAGGTCTGCGGGTAGGCTGCGGTACTCGGTTCCGAACATCATGTCTGCGTAGTCATCCAGCCGGCCGGTATCGATTTCAGGATCGGTTCCGCAGAATACACGTATCTGGTCGCATTGGGCGCGAAAGCGGGCGGTACATCCCTCTGGGCAGTGCGACAGGTCAATACTGCCTTCAATCTCAAACCCAGATTTTGTGACCGGTTTTGTGGTGGACATGGCCTGCGTCAGAGCCCGCGCCATTTGCGCCAGTGCGGGGCAGGTTGCCCCAGTACGTTGGCACACGGTCGCCGCGAATTCGTGCGTTTTAGTCTTCCAGATCATCAATGCGCCCTCCGCGCGCAGGGCGAGGGCGTGGCACAGGTTGGTCGGTGCAGAGCACGATCAAACCCGTCCCGGACACCCCGCCCGAGTTTCGGTTCTACATCTGATGGCAGGTCTCCTGACTTGCGGGTCATCGCTTTGCCGACCTTCCCAGCCTTCAAGGCCAGTGGTATCTCGGCATTGCTCTCCGCTTACAGTTGCGGGGGCAGTCTCGGACTAGGTTCTTTCCGGATTTATCCGGGCAGAACCGCACCGTGTTCCCTTTTCATCCCGGCCCGATTGGGCGCGAGAACCATCGCGACATGGCTAGCGGCTGCGCCGTGCCCGAGTCAAGAAGATTGCGTCAGGCAAGTGACGTACGGTCCAGCCACGTCAACCTTGACTTGAGGCGCTTCGGGTGAACTGATCAGTTCAGTCGGTATTGGAGGGCACCATGTTGGACACGCAGCAGGCGGTTGTGACCGAGGATTTTCAAATCCCGTCCGGCCCGGCAATGTTGTCGGCGCGGCTTTACCGTCCGGTTGCCGACCCCGAAAAGGTGGTCGTCATAAACGGTGCGACTGGGGTGCCGAGGGATTACTATCAGTACTTCGCCCGATGGCTCGCCGAAGAACAGGGCATGGCCTGCCTGACTTACGATTACCGGGATTTTGGTCACTCTTTGGTGGGTTCGCAAAAGCGGTCAAATGTCACCATGGCCGATTGGGCGTTGATCGACATTCCATCCGCCCGGGCCAAGATGCGCCGACGGTTTCCGCAGGCCAAGCTATGGAGCATCGGTCATTCCTTGGGCGGAATGTTTGGCCCGATCCAACCCGATATCGATCAGATCGACAGGATGATCTGTGTCTGTTCGGGTCTGGTAACGCTGGCGGATCACCCTTGGCCTTATCGCGCTTTGGCGGCGTTGTTCTGGTATGGTCACGCGCCGCTGGTGGTCAAGGCGCTTGGCTACCTGCCCGGGCGGTTGGTCGGGTTTGGATCGGACCTGCCTGCCCAAGTCTATTGGCAATGGCGCAAATGGTGCACCGCCCCCAAAAGCTATGTGCCAGAGATCGGCACGACACTGCCCGCCGCCCGCTGGAAAGACTTGGGCAAACGTGTCGATCTGTTTACCTTCGCAGATGATGAAATGGTGCCGCCGGATGCTGTCTGGCGTCTTGCCGATCTCTATGGACCCAAAGCCGGGCGCCATCTGCTTGCACCAAGCGAATTCGGAGTGTCCAAGATCGGCCATATCGGTGCATTCGCAAGACGGAATGCGGCAGTCTGGCCTAGACTGATCGCCTGATAGCGCTAGGCACCGGTAGGTCGGTGCCCAGCTTCGTTATAGCCCTTTACGGGATTTTTTCTCGTGCAACACGCTGCGCACCATCTTGCCGAAAGCCTTGTCACGGGCGCGGGCCTGCGCCACCGAAGCGGAATTGTGTTGGTCTTCGCGCCGCAGCTTGCGCCAGCGGTCCAGCCGCGCGGGATCAAGCGTACCAGCGTCGATTGCCGCCTGCACCGCACATCCGGGCTCAGTCTCGTGCTGACAATCCGAGAAGCGGCAATCCAGGCTGAGGTCTGAGATGTCCGAAAATACCTCATCCAACCCCTCCTGCGCATCCAGCAGACGCAACGCGCGCATGCCGGGCGTATCGATCAGCCAGCCGCCATTGCGCATGCGATGCAAGGCGCGTGCAGTTGTTGTGTGCCTGCCGCGCGCATCATCTTCACGGATACCTGCGGTGGCCTGATCCTGCCCCGTCATCCCGTTGGCGAGCGTCGTTTTCCCAACGCCGGATGATCCAAGCAAGGCGCTGGTTTGTCCTTTCGGACACCACGACAGAACTTGTTCGAGATCGCCGTGATCCAGCGCGTTGACCGCAAGTACCGCCAGAAACGGGGCGAGCGATTGGGCTTGATCTACATAAAGGCTCGGATCATCGCACATGTCCGATTTGGTCAGAACGACCACCGGATAGCAGCCTGCCTGATGCGCCAGCGCAAGATACCGCTCCAATCGTGGCAGATTAAAATCGGCGTTGCAGGAACTGACGATGAACAGCACGTCTACATTTGCAGCGATCAACTGCGCTGCAGCTCCGGTACCTGCCGCTCGGCGTTGAAGCAGGCTTCGCCGGTCCAGCATACGGCGTATTCGTTTGTTTTCATCCACCAGAACCCAATCTCCGACGGCATATGCACCGGTTGATTGATCCAGAGATAACAAAGGCGATTCACCTTCAGGGCTCAGCCCGATCAGTCGATCCCGGTGTACGGCCGAGATGCGATACGGAAGAAGTGACGGATCAGCCGTATGCTGAGCCGCGAAATGAGAGGACCATCCGAGGTCCGATAAGGAAAGTAACATTGGTCTGCCTGTGATCAGAAACAGCAATCCCGTCGAATGACAATCGCGCATCCGCCGGTGACGTGTTCAGGCAGTCAGTTGATCGGAAAGGATCAGAACCAGTCTGCCCGAAGGGTTTTTGCTACAATCATAAACGCCCTCCTGCGGCTGATAGGTTCTAAGTGAGAGGTTGGACATCGACCCAAGCGGGGCTCGTTGTGGCTGCTTCCTTCCGGACCTGACCAGGTTGGCGAGGCGCTCGCCCGCGCCAACCTCTCAAAGCCGATATAGGTGCATCCCCTGAAAATGGCAACCCGTCAGAAGGTCAGATGAATGCGCATGAAACCATCCGTATCGTCGGGCAGAATGCGTGGATGATACTCAGCAAGCTCTGTAACATGGTGTAGCGCGCGCGGCCCCGTTGTCAGGATCGCGCCCTGCCTTTGGTTTGGTACAAAAGAAAAGGGGCGCGGTGCATGCGCAAGTGGGTCGGCGGGCAATGTGCCCGCGACGTATTTGCATAGAATATCCTGTATGCTGATCTGAGGCAGGTCAATCATACGGGCTTGTCGCGCAATTGGAAAATGACCACCGCCATTGGCGCGGTAGTTATTGGTGGCGACAAGGAAACTCTGGTCAGGCGCAATCGGCTGCCCATCGAATTCCAGGTTGCGTATGCGGGAAAATGCCGGATCAATCACTCGACCGAGCGTATCGAACCGCGCCGGTTGCGAAAGATCGATCTGGTAGGTGACGCCATGCAGGACATCGAAGTTGAAGCCCGTGCGCTGAGGATCGGCAAGATCGATCGGGGCGACTGAGCCAAGTTGATGGAACAGCCCGGCTGACATCTCAAGCCAGTCCCGAATCTGAGAACCTGAGGCCAGCACCGCGCGCAATTCATTAGGAAAGACACTGAGATCGGCGATATGTCGAACTGAAATCTCGCCTGAGGGGATATCCGTGTAGTACTTGCTTCCTGCGCGCCCGCCGAACTTTGCCGGGGCGGCTGACGATATGATAGGCAAATCTGCCCAGTCGGTATCGACCAAATGCGGGCGTAGGGCAGCGGCCTGAGCCGCCGCAACCAAGGCCAGACCGCGATCCGGTACGCAATATGAGAAGTAGCTGTGCAGCGTGTGTGGGATTGTGCCCACTGGCCTGGTCACCCTTTTGCGCGTCGCAGCGTGGCCGGTCGCAAACAGCTCTGTGATCCTTTGGCATTCGGGTATTTCTGTGCCCGATTGAGCGATTGCCCGCGCTTCGACATGGCTGCCTGTAATGCGCCAATTGCCGGTGGTATCTTTTTGCAGTGTCAGATCAATGATCCCAAGATGAGACCCGGCCCAACCCTGCATGACAACCGGCGTTCCATGCACAAGCCCCCGCGTACTGTCGACGAATGGATAACCATCATGCGCCTTTCCAGGCAGTGTCAGATGGGTGTGGCCTGCGACGACGGCATCAATCAGCGGCATCTCGGCCAGCGGGATGATCGCGTTTTCCATATCCGGCTCGGCCATTGCCGATCCCAGTCCGGTATGCGCAAGGGCGACAATCAGGTCGCAACCTTGCACGCTGAGATCTTCAGCAGCGCGCCACGCAGCGGCCAGAATGTCTGTTACCACGACCCGGTCCGTTAGCAGATGTGCTTCCCACTGTGCGGTTTGAGTGGGCAAAACAGAAAGAACCCCGATGCGGATTGCGGTGCCCTGTCCATTTAGTCTGACAACTCGATGCAGAATCGTGTGTGCATCCCACCCTTGTTCGGTCTGAGTGGTTTGCATATTGCTGCAAATCATTGGGCAGGCGGTTTGGCGAGCGATGCGATTGACGAGTTCCAACCCAAATCCGAAATCGTGATTACCCAATCCGATCGCGTCATAGTTTAACGTGTTGAACGCGCGTGGCAGGGGATGGGCGTCTGGCACGTTTTCAGCTGCCCAGTTGCCAAATGGCGTTCCCTGCAGGCTATCACCATTGTCAAACAACAGCACAAGGGCTTCGTCGCGTTCAGCCTGTCTGCGCGCCTCGTGAATCAGGCTGGCGGTACGGGTCAAACCAATCGCAGGTTCGGGGCGATCCGAATAGTAATCATATGACGTCAGGTGCATGTGTAGATCGGATGTAGCAAGGATTCGAATCCGTGCGCCATCATCTGCATCTCTTCGTTGTCGCATTAAATACTTTGATTTCAATATCTTCAACTTTTAGCTGTCAGTGTGCCAACGTTTCCACCATGAGGCCGATTTAATGCAATTTCCGGGGCGATGCTGCGGTCATTCCGCGGCAGGGTCGAAAAATGTTTGGTCGATACCCGTTGCACGATCAGGTAAGACGTGGCAGCCCTTTGCGCGGCAGTCAGGAACGGCAGGCATGAAACGCGCAGAACAGGTGACATTTGGCGGCTCGGCACTGGATCGGGCGGGTTTGCTGCGCGGCGACGCGGACAAACTGGCACAGGTTTATCGTGACCCTTTGGCAACATGTGTGTTGCTGTGGCGTGGCAAACTGTTGGTTGAGGGTGAGGCACTGGACCGGCTCGCCCGGCTTCCGATGACGCACAAGATTCTCGAACAGGGCCCGGGCGGTGTGATCGAGCAACCGATTTTCCTTGGAAAATCCGAGGATGGATCGCCGCTTTTTGCCATGGACATCTCGGGCTGGGCGGCTGAAGGGCTGGATTTATCCGGTGTCGGAGATTTTGTCGACCGCAGCGAACAGCAGCACCCTGATCTGCCCGAGGGGTGTGTCTTTGCCGAGCTGCGCCGCATCATGACACGCCTCAACCCACGAGACGCAGAGATTGCGGCAACCGCCAAGGCGGTGATCGGCTGGCACGAAACGCATCAATTCTGTGCCCGATGTGGTGCCCGCAGCGAGATGTCTCAGGGTGGATGGCAGCGCAGTTGCCCGGCCTGCGGCGGCCAGCATTTCCCGCGCACCGATCCTGTGGTCATCATGTTGATTACCCATGGCAATTCGGTGCTGATGGGGCGCTCTCCGGGCTGGCCTGAAGGCATGTATTCGCTTTTGGCTGGTTTTGTTGAGCCCGGTGAAACGCTGGAAGCCGCTGTGCGGCGCGAAGTGATGGAAGAGGCCGGCGTGCCCGTGGGCGCGGTGAGCTATCTCGCAAGCCAACCCTGGCCATTTCCCGCATCCCTGATGTTTGGATGCGCAGGCGAGGCGTTATCGCGCGATATCCAGATCGATCCGGTCGAGATCGAGGATGCGATCTGGGTCACACGGACAGAGATGATGCAGGCTTTCGCTGGGGATCACCCTAAGCTGTTGCCTGCCCGAAAAGGTGCGATTGCGCACTTTTTGTTGCAACACTGGCTTGCAGACACGTTGGACTGACGAGAAACTGAACCCAATCTAGGGCAGAGAAAAGCAAACATGCAGTTTTCAGCGCAGGAAGATATCGATGTCCCAATCGAGACGGTCTTCACCATGGTCTCTGATTTTGAACGCTTCGAACGCAAAGCCTTGCGGCGCGGGGTTGATGTGCGTCGGGTCACGGGGTCGGTTGTGCCGCAGGCCGGAATAACCTGGGAGACCGAATTCAAGATACGTGGCAAGCCACGTCATATCATTATCGAGATGACTGAATGCGACCGCCCGTCCTTGATGCGGTTCCAGTCCAGCAGCAAGGGAATGAACGGCGACACGGTGATCGAGCTTTTGGCGCTTTCCCAACGTCGGACACGGCTGCGCGTTGAAACATCGCTGGGTGCGAAAACGCTGCCCGCCCGCCTATTGCTTCAATCCCTGAAGTTAGGGCAATCCCGATTCAGGCGGCAGTTCCAGACCCGTCTCAGCGAATTCGCGCGCGATATGGAGGAACGACACCTCCATGGTGTCTGACAACCGAGAAGTAGATGAGCACTTTAACGAGACCGATCATACGCGACGCTGTCGAAGCCGATGCGGATGGCTTGTCCGGTGTGCTAACAGCGCTTGTAGCGGCTGGAAAGCGGACCAAGCCCGCCGACAGCGCCTTTGCACTGACGCATTACATCTGCGACCCTGAGCGGATTCAGTGTAGCCTTGCCGTTGCGCCGGACGGACAGATACTGGGTTTCCAGTCGTTGAAGCTTGCCACCCGAAACAACCCGTATGGCGTTGCGGTCGGGTGGGGCATCATTGGGACGCATATCAAACCGTCCGCTGCGCGATGTGGTATCGGTCGGGCGTTGTTCAAACGTTCTCTTCAAGCCGCTCGGCAGCAGGGATTGCCCGCTATCGATGCTACGATCGGGGCCAATAATTCCGACGGCCTTGGCTATTATGAGGCGATGGGATTCAGAGAGTACCGGCAGATGGATGGCGCGATATGCAAGGTCTTTCGCATGGGGACCGGAGTGACCAACCCGTAGTCCGCCGCACTTTCAGGATGTCGCTCCGAAGGACTCTAGCTACCGTTCTAAGCTGCAAGCGTAGCTGCCCAGCCTATCCAGGCCGTTCCTTTGAAGGGGCGAGCCGATTGCCTGCACTAACCACGAGGTTGCGCCGCCGGATAAACGCCGAGGACCTCTACGTTGGTGGTAAAATGCTCAAGCTCATCCATCGCCAGTTGCACATTTCGATCGCCTGGATGACCCACGATATCGGCATAGAACTGGGTCGCGGTGAAGGACCCGTCGACCATATAGCTTTCCAGCTTGGTCATGTTGATTCCGTTGGTGGCAAATCCGCCCATCGCTTTGTACAGCGCTGCCGGGATGTTACGCACCTGAAAGACAAAACTTGTGATCATGCCGTGATCACCACGGCGCGATTCATCGGCCTCACGAGACATCACCAGAAAACGGGTCGTGTTGTCGCCCTGATCCTCAATGTGACGGGCCAAAACGTTGAGGCCGTAAATCTCACCTGCCAGCTCACTGGCTAACGCTGCGGAGTGTTGGTCGCCGATCTCGGCGACCTCGCGTGCGGCACGAGCATTATCGGGGCTGACCCTGCCACGAATTCCGTGCTGCTTCAGGAAACCTGCGCATTGTGGAAGTAAGACGAGGTGGGAATGCGCCTCAGTGATATCCTCCAGAGTCGCGCCCGGAACGCCCAACAGGTTGATGTGCACGCGCACAAATGCTTCGTCGATGATGTGCAGCCCGCTATGCGGAAGCAGGCGGTGAATATCGGCCACACGACCATAGGTGGTATTTTCCACCGGTAGCATGGCCAGATCAGCCTCACCTGAGCGCACTGATTCGATCACATCTTCGAAAGTGCGGCAGGGCAGGGCGTCCATATCCGGTCGCGCGTTCCGGCAGGCTTCGTGACTGTATGCGCCGGGTTCTCCCTGAAATGCTATGCGATTGGTCATTTGGTCGTTTCCGTGCAACAAGTTCTTGAATTGGGCGTTTAGTCGCGGTGTCTATACCTTGCGTCTTCTCAGGGGAAGCCTTAGACACCCCGCAGACAGCTGAAATGGACACGCGATCAAAATGTTCGACACGATGACAGTTACCAAAGCCGCAGCCGGCTTGTTTGGCACCTTCCTGGTGTTGCTTCTGGCAAAATGGGGGGCGGATGTCCTCTATAGCTCTGACAGCCATCTTGCCGAAGCTGCTTACATTATCGAAACCGAAAGCTCGGGCGAAAGCGCGGACGGCGAAGAAGTAGTCTTTGAAGATATGTTGGCTGCAGCCGATCCGGAAAAAGGCGCGCGCGTATTCCGCAAGTGCACCGCTTGCCACAAACTGGAAGACGGCGCCAATGGTACAGGTCCTTACCTTTACGGTGTCGTAGATCGCCCGGTTGCCTCAGCTAAAGGCTTTACCGGTTATTCGGCCTCGATGCAGGCGCATGGTGGCAACTGGACACCCGAAGCCCTGGACGCGTTCCTGGAACGCCCAAGCGCCTATATCTCGGGCACTTCGATGAGCTTTGCTGGCCTGAGAAAACCACAAGAACGCGCCGATCTGATTGCGTATCTGCAGACCATCGGCAACTGATCTGTTGATCAGATTTGCAGGATTTAAAGCCGCTGCCTTGCGCAGCGGCTTTATTTTTTGTCTGAGAAGAACTTCACAAAGCGTTCACGCATTCTAAACTTGCAACTGACAGTGCTGGACCTTTAGCTGGCGGGCACGACAATGAAGATGACAGAAATTCAGAGGACGAGCCTGATGAAACCCCTTCTGCCCCAGATGCGCTTTACCGGAATTCACGCTTGGGCTGCGGCTTTGGGGATTTCGGCGACACTGGTTCTGGGCAGCAGCGATCCTGCCCGTGCCAATGAAGAGGGCGTCACGCGCAGCCACGGGTATTCCTATTTCGGAAATCTGGATTATCCGGCCGACTATCCGTACTTGAACTACGTCAACCCAGACGCACCAAAGGGCGGAGAGCTGTCTTTATCGGGCTCAGGTACGTTTGATTCCCTGAACCCTTATTCGCGCAAGGGGCGGGCAGGCGCTTTGACCACGCTTCAATATGACCCGCTGATCGAAAGTACCGCGGACAGTGTCGGGCAGTATTATGGGGTTATTGCGGAAAGTATGGAATATGACGAAGGGCGCAATTATGTGATCTTCAATCTGCGCCCCGAAGCTATGTTCTGGGATGGCACCCCGGTGACTGCCGAAGACGTCGTCTATAGTCATCGTTTGTTCATTGAGCAGGGTTTGCCGTCTTATGCGCAAGCCGTCGGGCGCATGGTTACAGGGGCTGAAGCTCTGGACGACCACACTGTAAAATTTACTTTTAGTCCGGATGTCACCCGGCGCGGGTTGATCGAAACCGTCGGGTCTACTCCGGTATTTTCAAAAGCCTGGTTCGAGGCTGATGAAAGCCGTCGCCTCGACGAACCCCGGTTGGAGGTCGCGGTTGGCTCTGGCCCTTACAAACTGGACAGCTACGACATCAATCGTCGGATCGTCTACAAGCGTCGCGACGATTATTGGGGCAAGGATCTGCCGATCAACATAGGCCGCAACAATTACGACACTATCCGGATCGAGTATTTCGCGGATCAAACCGCAGCCTTCGAAGGGTTCAAGGCGGGCGAATACACGATGCGTATCGAAAGTGACCCCAAGCTCTGGGCCTCTAGTTACGATTTCCCGAAACTCAGCGAAGGGTTTGTCGTGCAGGACGAGATCGTGGATGGTAGCCCACCGACGCCGTCGGGTTTCGTTTTCAATCTGGGCAAGCCTCAATTTGCCGACAAGAATGTGCGTAAAGCGCTGGCGCTGGCGTTCAATTTCGAATGGGCAAATGAATCGCTGATGTTCGGTCTGAACGCACCGCGCAGTTCATTTGTGCAGGGGACACATCTTGAAGCGACAGGCGTGCCGGAGGGTGCCGAACTGGCGTTTCTGGAAACGCTGGGTGACGTGGTTCCGGCCGAGGTGTTCAGCGAGCCTGCGCTTGTCGTCCACGAATCCAATCCAGCTCGGTTGAACGACCGTCGCAATTTGCGGCAAGCCTCGAAACTGCTGGACGAGGCTGGTTGGCCCGTCGGCGACGGCAATCTGCGCCGCAATGCCGATGGGCAGACGCTGAAGGTCAATATTCCGTATGCGTCGAGCATTCCAACCTCGACCGCCACCATGATCGAGACCTATGTGCAGAACCTGCAGTCGATCGGTGTGGATGCTTCGGCCGAGAAGGTAGATCCTTCTCAATTCACCCTGCGGCGGCGTGAGCGTGATTATGATATGGTATATTCGAACCGCTACGGCTCGTTCCTGTCGACCGGCGGGGGTCTCAGTCAGATGTACGGATCGGAAGAAGCCGCGTTTAGCTTGTTCAACCCTGCCGGTCTTGCCAGCCCACTTGTTGACGCTGTGATCGAAGCGTCATTCGACACGACAAATCAGGCGGAACAGGATGCTGCGCTGATGGCGTTGGATCGTGTCTTGCGTTATGAGTTCTTCGTCATTCCCGATGGGTATGTGGCGGATTACTGGACGGCTTACTACGACATGTACGAATACCCTGAAAACCTGCCTCCATTCTCGCTTGGGTATCTCGATCTGTGGTGGATCAACCCCGAGAAAGAGGCTGACCTGAAAGCCAAAGGCGCGCTGCGATAACATGGGCGCCTATATCCTAAGACGCCTGTTGCTGGTCATTCCGACCCTTCTGGGCATCATGATCGTCAACTTCACGCTGGTGCAGTTCGTGCCCGGTGGTCCCATTGAACAGATCATCGCGCAGATCGAAGGGCAGGGCGACGTCTTTGCTGGGTTCGCTGGTGGTGGCGATGCCGGAGCCGGGGCCGAGCCCGCAGGTGGTGCCTTTGATGACAAATACGTCGGTGCACGTGGCCTTCCGCCCGAATTCATCGCTGAACTGGAAAAAGAGTTTGGCTTCGACAAACCGCCACTGGAACGCTTTCTAGGCATGATGGGCAACTACCTGACGCTGGATTTTGGCGAGAGCTATTTCCGCTCGATCAGTGTGATTGATCTGGTGCTGGAAAAGATGCCGGTGTCTATTTCGCTGGGTCTGTGGTCGACGCTGATCGCCTATCTGGTCTCGATCCCGCTAGGTATCCGCAAGGCGATCAAGGACGGGTCGAGCTTTGATACTTGGACCAGCGGTGCGATCATCGTGGCCTATGCTATCCCCGGTTTCCTGTTTGCCATTCTGCTGCTGGTGTTGTTCGCCGGTGGCTCTTACTGGCAGATTTTCCCGCTACGGGGTTTGACCTCGGACAATTGGGACAGCCTCAGCCTGTTTGGAAAGATTACTGACTATTTCTGGCACATCGCTTTGCCGATAATCGCGCTGACCATCTCGGCCTTTGCGACGCTGACGCTGCTGACCAAGAACTCGTTTCTGGATGAGATCAAGAAGCAGTACGTGATGACCGCTCGCGCCAAGGGTTTGAGTGAAAGCAAGGTGCTGTATGGTCATGTCTTCCGCAACGCGATGCTGATCGTGATTGCAGGTTTCCCTGCTGTATTCATTGGTGTGTTCTTCGGTGGATCGATCATCATCGAAACCATTTTCTCGCTCGATGGTCTTGGGCGTCTGGGCTTTGAGGCGGCAGTGGCGCGCGACTATCCGGTGATTTTTGGTACGCTTTTCATATTTGGCCTGATGGGGCTGGTCGTCGGCATTATCAGCGATCTGATGTATGTGCTCGTTGACCCGCGTATCGATTTCGAAAAGCGGGAGGGGTAAATGGCACTCTCCCCTCTCAATCAGCGCCGTTGGCGCAATTTCCGGCGCAATGGCAGGGCGTTCTGGTCGCTGATCATCTTCTCGGTGTTGTTCGGCCTATCGCTGTTTGCCGAGTTCATCGCCAACGACAAACCGATCCTGGTAAAGTACCGGGGTGAAATCTACACGCCTGTCTTCAACTTTTACGCTGAAACGGAATTCGGAGGCGATTTCCAGACCGAGGCGATCTATCGCGACCCCGAGGTCATGTGCCTGATCGATAGCGGCGGATTGGATCAGTGCTTCGACGACCCCGAAGGTATCATCGACGAAATCAAGGCGGGCACGTTCGAAGCGGATGGGTTTGAGCGAGGCTGGGCCATCTGGCCTCCAATCCCGTATTCCTTCAACACCAGCGTGGACCGCCCGGGCGCTGCACCGCTGCCGCCTAATGGTCAGAATCTGCTCGGCACTGACGACACCAAGCGAGATGTGCTAGCTCGTGTCATCTATGGCTTCCGCCTGTCGATCCTGTTCACTTTACTCGTCACCGGCGTGGCCAGTCTGATCGGCATTTTTGCTGGGGCCATTCAGGGGTTCTTTGGCGGTTGGCTGGATCTGATCTTCCAACGTATTATCGAGATCTGGTCGGCGACACCCTCGCTTTATGTCATTATCATCATGTTCGCGATTCTTGGGCGAAGTTTCTGGCTCTTGGTGATTCTGATGATCCTGTTCAGTTGGACCGGACTGGTGGGCGTCGTGCGCGCTGAATTCCTGCGGGCACGAAATTTGGAGTATGTCCGTGCCGCGCGGGCGCTGGGCGTGGGTAACATGACGATCATGTTTCGCCACATGCTGCCTAATGCGATGGTCGCCACGCTGACCTTCATGCCGTTCATCGTGACTGGAACCATCGGTGGGCTGGCTTCGCTGGACTTCCTTGGCTTCGGTTTGCCGTCTTCAGCCCCGTCGCTTGGAGAGTTGACTTTGCAGGCGAAACAGAACCTTCAGGCACCGTGGCTGGCCTTCACTGCCTTCTTCACCTTTGCCATCATGCTGTCGCTGTTGGTCTTCATTTTTGAAGGCGTCCGCGATGCGTTTGATCCCAGAAAGACCTTCTCATGAGCCTTTTGGATGTGAACAACCTCAAGGTCTCGTTCCGGCAGGACGGGCAGGTGAGTGCGGCAGTCAAAGGCGTGTCCTTTACCGTCGACCGGGGTGAAACGGTGGCTTTGGTGGGCGAATCCGGTTCGGGCAAATCCGTGACGGCGTTGAGCACTGTGTCGCTGCTGGGTGATAGCGCAATTGTCGAAGGCTCAGTCACCTATGGCGGTCAAGAGATGATTGGCGCGTCCGAAGACAGGTTGATGGACGTGCGCGGCAACGACATTAGTTTCATCTTTCAGGAGCCGATGACCTCGCTCAATCCATTGCACACGATCCAGAAACAGATGGCGGAATCGCTGGCTCTGCATCAGGGCGTTGCCGGCGATGAGGCACGGGAACGGATTGTAGAACTGCTGACCAAGGTCGGCATCCGAGATCCCGAGGAACGGCTGGACAGCTATCCGCACCAGTTGTCCGGCGGACAGCGGCAACGCGTGATGATCGCGATGGCGTTGGCGAACAAGCCGGACATTTTGATCGCGGATGAGCCGACAACGGCGCTGGACGTCACCATCCAGGCGCAGATTCTGGAGTTGCTGGCCGAACTGCAAAAGTCCGAGAACATGGGGATGTTGTTCATCACCCATGACCTTGGCATCGTCCGCCGCATCGCCGACCGGGTTTGCGTGATGAAGGATGGTGAAATTGTCGAAGCCGGAGTGACAACGGAGATTTTCGACAACCCGCAACACCCCTATACTCGCAAGCTTCTGGAGGCCGAGCCGTCCGGGCACCCCGACCCGGTGGCCCCGGATGCCGAAGAGGTAGCCCGCACCGATCACCTGAAAGTCTGGTTCCCGATCCAGCGCGGTTTCCTGAAACGGACCGTAGGCTATGTGAAGGCCGTCAACGACGCGACCCTCAGCGTCCGTGCCGGGGAAACGCTTGGGATCGTGGGGGAGAGCGGCTCGGGCAAGACGACGCTGGCGCTGGCGATCATGCGTCTGATCGCGTCCGAGGGCGGGATCACTTTCCGCGACCAGAATGTGCGCCGCTGGTCAACGCGCGAGTTGCGGCGATTGCGCAAGGACATGCAGATCGTATTTCAGGATCCGTTCGGCAGCCTCAGCCCGCGGATGACCTGCATGCAGATCATCGCCGAGGGGCTGGCCATCCATAAGGTCGATCCTCATCGCGCCCTGCGCGATCTGGTGGCCGAAGTGATGAACGAGGTCGGATTGGACCCCTCTGCGATGGACCGCTATCCGCATGAGTTTTCCGGCGGGCAACGCCAGCGGATCGCCATCGCCCGCGCCATGGTGTTGCGGCCCAAGCTGCTGGTTCTGGACGAGCCTACAAGTGCGCTGGACATGACCGTGCAGGTGCAGATCGTTGACCTGCTGCGTGACCTGCAAAGGAAATACGGGCTGGCCTATCTGTTCATCAGTCACGATCTGAAGGTCGTGCGCGCGATGTCCCACAACGTGATCGTCATGCGAAACGGCGATGTCGTCGAGATGGGCGCTGCCGAAGATTTGTTCGAACACGCTCAGACCGACTATACCCGCGAGCTGATTGCGGCGGCGGGCTGACACGCACCCCGCGCCTTTGATGTCAGGCTATTTCCTTGTTTTTGGCTGACGCGGGAACGGGGCCGCGCAGCTCTTCATAGTGATCGAATTGTAGTTTGACCCAACCGGTCCCGCGGGTAGCACTGGCAAGTGTGCGGTGCAGTTCATCCTCGGCCACGGCGGGGAGTGTCGCATTGAAGATTTCCCAGCCTGAGGCGTTGGGGTTGCCTTCAAACCCAAGAACCTGCCCCTGCAGCGAGCTGATCGTCGGGACAAGATCGCCGACGAAGGTTGAGGGCAGATGGATTTCGGCGTTCAGGATAGGTTGCAGGACGACGGGCTTCGCCTCTGGCAACGCTTCGCGCACGGCATTCTTGCCTGCAGTGCGGAAAGCATAATCCGAACTGTCCACGTTATGGTGTTTGCCGTCGCTGAGTGTCACCTTGACGTCCACAACTGGGAAGCCTTCAGGCCCTTCGATCAATGCGTCTTTGGCCCCGTGTTCAACCGAAGGAATGTAATTCCGGGGTACGGCCCCGCCTTTCACCACTTCCTCGAACTGGAACCCCGAGCCGCGCGGCAGCGGAGCGATGGATATGACCACATCGGCAAACTGCCCCGCACCGCCAGATTGCTTGCGGTGGCGATGGCGATGATCGACCTTTGTGCGAATGGTTTCGCGATAGGCGGTTCCGGCGGCCTCGGCCTCGATCTCGATGCTAAAATCCTCGGCGAGTTTGGCGGTCACGCGCCGCATATGCTGCGGACCTTGTGAGCCCAGAATGGAATGACCGCTCAGCTCGTCTTGCTCCAGATGCAGGCCGGGGTCGATCTCAACCAGCCGGGTCAACGCATTCGACAGGCGCACGTCGTCTCGCTCATGCGCAGGCGATACGACCTGACGATGCGCGGCAGGATGGGATGAGGCCCATTCCGGCAACGGCGTTGCCGCCGCGCTGTCATAGATGAAGCCAGGATTAAGGTGGTCGGATTTGACAGCAAGGCCAATATGTCCGGCTTCAAGCACGCTGATCTGGGTCTTGGCGTCCAAGGTTGTCAGGTTTCCAACAGTTTCGCCGCCAAGGGATTCATGTGCTTTCACGCCGTCGCCCAGACCGCGCAAAACGGTGATCTTGCCGATATGCTTCTTCACATCCGCAAAGCCGGCAATGGCACGGGCGTTTTCTTCGGCCTCATCCCGGTCAGCTGCAATGTTGAATTCCGGTGCTTCATGACGCAGCGCTTTCATCAAACGGGTCAGACCGTTGCCATGGCTCGCGGCACCGAGGCAGGCCGGGATAAGCTGATGGTTCTGCAAGACCTGTGCGGCCAGCTCGTAGACCTCGTCGCTTGGGGGCTGTTTGTCCTCAATCAGTTGCTCCAGCAGATTGTCATCGAAATCCGATAGGGTCTCCAACAACTCGGTGCGTGCTTCCTGTTCGCGGTCTTCCGCTGATTGCGGTAGCTCGATCAGGGCCGAGGGCTGCCCCTCCTGATACTTCCAGGCGCGCTCCGAGATCAGATCGACTGCGCCGATAATGGTGTCTCCGTCCCGGATCGGCACCTGCCGCAGAGCGATGTGGTGGGTGCAATAGGTCTGCAGCGCAGCAACGATGTCGCGGATGCGGCCATTGGGGCTGTCCATGCGGTTGATGAACAAGAAGCAGGGAATGCCCGCCTCTTCGACCAACCTTAGATACGGGGCACACAGAACGGCGGCATCCGGATCGGGTGGGACAACCACAACTGCTGCGTCCGAGATCGCCATGGCCGGGCCGACATAGGCTAGCGCATCGCCGCCTCCGTCCACGTCCACCGCGCACCACGGTTCGTTTAAATAAGAAAAACCGTGCAGATGCACGGTTCCGGCAACATCGAATGTGGTGGGCCGCCCGTCGAGGCGGCTGATCGCTTCGACCAAGGTGGATTTGCCCGATTGGCTGGGGCCGAGGACGGTGAAAACGCGCATGAGTGCTGTCCCTCTTTCAGGTTGCAGTATGGCTGCACGAAAAGGGCTGTCGAACGCATGCGCGTCGGCAAGAACTGTCTGCGTTTGCCTGCCTCAGGCTGTGAAGAGGTGGATCTCTCCACCCCTTGAGTGTGGAGAAAACCGAAGGCATGCGTCAAGCCCCCGTGCCGGTTTGTAAGGGAAGGTCGCGAAAAACGACCTGCCGAAGAGTGTTCAGATCGCGGAACTATGCCCAGCCTTACTCAGATCATACGTGTCAAAGCTGCGCGCGATCATGCGGGTCAGCGCACGTGCTTCGGGCGGTATGAACAATCCGTTTTCATCCACGCGTAGCAACCCGTCGAAGGCCGCGTTTGCTGTTGCGTACATTTGCTGCAGTTCCGCAGTTGAAATGTCATAATCGCGCAGAATCTCGGCCGAGTTGATTTGGAAATCGCACATCAATGCTTCGATCAGACGAGACCGTAGAACATCCTGATCTTTGAACAAATGCCCGCGCGACGTCGAGAACCGCCCTTCGCGTATGGCCTTCGTATGAGCCGAGGTTGCTGGTGCGTTTTGCGCATATCCTTGCGGGAAGCGTGAGATCGAGCTTGCACCCAAGCCAATCAGAATAGGAGCTTGATCGTCTGTATAGCCCTGGAAATTCCGTTTCAATCGACCAGCGCGCAGCGCATGGGTCAGCCCATCGTCCTGCGTCGCGAAATGGTCAATCCCGATCTCGGCATAATTGTCCCATAGGAACAGTCGCCGGGCGGTTTCAAAAAGTTCCAGTCGCTGTTCCGGTGTGGGCAGGGCATCCGATGGAATCAACTGCTGGCGCTTGGCCATCCACGGCACATGCGCGTAGCCATAGAGTGCGACCCGGTCAGGGTTCAGCGACAACAGCTTTTGCACACTTTCGGTCATGCGTGCCTTGGTCTGGTGGGGCAGGCCATAAAGGATGTCCGCATTCAGGCTGGATATACCACGCGCGCGGATCATCTCGGCAGCTTCGCGGGTGGTGTCATAGCTTTGAATGCGACCGATGGTTTTCTGGATTTCGTCGTCAAAATCCTGAACGCCGATCGATGCGCGATTCATCCCGGCTTCGGCCAGTGCATCCAGCCGGGCTTCGTCGATCTCATTCGGATCGATCTCGACGGAAAACTCGGCGTCTGGGCCTAAAGGCACAATCTCAAGGATTCGCGCGGCCAGATCCCGCATCAAGTCTGCATTCAACAGCGTCGGCGTACCGCCGCCCCAGTGTAGCCGCGACAATTTAACACCCTCTGGCAGGCGTGCCGCCAGCAGGTCCAGCTCGGCCTTTAGCACGTCGACATAGGCAATGACCGGGTTATCAGTCTGGGTGCCTTGTGTCCGGCAGGCGCAAAACCAGCACAGCCGACGGCAGAAGGGTACGTGGATGTAAAGCGAGATTGAACTGCCCGGAGCAATCCCGGAAATCCAGTCGCTAAACAGATCAGCCCCGACGTCATTGCTGAAGTGGGGTGCGGTGGGATAGCTTGTGTAACGCGGTACTTTCGCGTCAAAAAGTCCAAGCCGTGCCAGTTGAGGTTTCAGTGTCATAAAGATATGACTATAGCTGGAGGGCCCAGGGTACTTTGACCGAAATCAAATGGAAGCGCGAATGACACTCAAGGCCCAATTCGACCACACCAATTGCGCAGAATGCCCGATCCGGCATCGTGCGGTGTGCGCGCATTGCGAAAAGGACGAGCTGGAAGAGCTTGAGAACATCAAGTACTACCGCAGCTTTGAGGCGGGGCAGACGATCATCTGGTCCGGCGATCCGATGAATTTTGTCGGCTCGGTCGTGTCGGGAATCGCGTCTTTGACACAGACGATGGAGGATGGGCGCAGGCAAATGGTCGGCCTGCTGCTGCCTAGTGATTTCGTGGGTCGCCCTGGACGAGACAACGCGCCTTATGACGTGGTTGCAACCACCGATCTGATGATGTGCTGTTTCCGCAAAAAGCCGTTCGAAGACATGATGATCACAACGCCGCACATCTCGCAGCGTCTGCTGGAAATGACGCTGGACGAATTGGATGCGGCCCGTGAGTGGATGCTGGTGCTTGGGCGCAAGACGGCGCGGGAAAAGATTGCCAGCCTGCTTTCGATCATCGCGCGCCGGGACGCATCGATTCATCAAGCCGGAATGGTAGCTCCGATTGTCTTTGACCTGCCACTGACGCGCGAGGCGATGGCCGACTATCTTGGGCTGACCCTGGAAACTGTCAGCCGGCAGATTTCCGCCTTGAAGAAAGATCAGGTCATTACTCTGGAAGGTAAACGCCATGTAACAATCCCCGATATGGGGCGCCTAATGGAAGAGGCGGGCGACGATACCGATGGCGGATTTCTGGTCTGATGCCTCAGCCCGCCGCCCTCGAACAATTGGGAGTCCCTTATGGAATTTAGCGGTTTACTCGCCATGCTGTTCATCGGCGCGATTGCTGGCTGGCTTTCGGGAAAAATCATGGAAGGGCGTGGGTTCGGCCTGATCGGGAATGTTATAGTCGGGATTGTCGGTGCGTTTCTGGCGGGCACGATCTTTCCCGCCCTGGGCTTTGCGGTTGGCGGAGGGCTCATCTCTTCGATCTTCTTTGCCACTATCGGCGCGGTGATCCTGCTGTTCCTGATCGGCCTGATCCGCAAGACATAAAGCCGCACCAGAGACGGACGGCTTTTGCGTTTGTTGGCGTCGTTAGTGAGCCAGAAACACGGGGATTTCTGATTGCTCCAGCATATTACGGGTCGCACCGCCCAAAATGGCCTCGCGAAAGCGCGAATGGCCATAGGCCCCCATAACGATCATATCGGCCTCGGTATCGGCAGCGTGGCGATTGAGGATGTCCGAGACGCGCGTCATGGTCTTGCTGAGCACGTCGATTTCGCACTTCACCCCATGTCGCGCCAGCATCTGAGATAGCAGACCGCCCGGGTCCGATCGATCCGGCCCATGACGCGGTGGATCAATCACGACAATCCGTGTGAGTTCGGCCTGCTTCAAGAATGGCAACGCGCGACGGATGGCGCGCATCGCTTCGACGCTTTCGTTCCAGCCCACCATGACGGTTTTTGGGGCCGAAATCGGTTTGTTATCATCGGGCACTAACAGCACCGGCGAATGGCCTTCGAACATGGCGGCCTCGACGATGGGTTCAGCTTCTGCGTCGCGGTCTTTTCCATAAGGTCGCGGCAATACCACGAGATCCGAAAAGCGCGCGCGACGTGCGACATGTCGCCCGAGATCAGCGATCTGAGCTACCCCGTTTTCAGCGGACCAGCGCACGCCCGACTTACCCAGATAATCCTGAGCGTAGGCGAGTATCTCGTCCGCCTCGGCATTGGCACGGCTCAGGGTCTCCTGCAGGATCAAAGCGTTTGCACCGGCATAATAATAACCGGTCTGACTGCGATCGACGCCAAGACACAACGCTTCGACATGGGCGTCCTGCCCTTCTGCCAATGCCACCATTTGTGCCAGTGCGTTCTGAGAAAGCTTGGTTTCCGTCATGACCGTAAGAAGAGATTTAAATGCCATGTCGACCTCATGTTTCCGGCGCTGTCCGTTGCCAGCGCGTGTCTGTTTCTGCAAAATACCTCTCACAGAAAACAGGGGCTTGTCTTGATGCAGATCAAAGCGTCAAAGGCGACCTCGCTGCATTACAGCATGCAGTCAAAAAGGTTTCGCGTGACACGAAGAATCGCGCGAGGCATGGCAAAGGGACGCAATATGTCAAATTACATCAAGCTGATCGTGCTTGGGCTGGTGGTGCTGTTCGCAGCCATCGGTTCTAACTACGCACGGGATTTGGCGTATCAGGTGCACGCAATTCTGGTGATGTTGATCGCCGGCGGTCTGTTCATCTGGACGCTTAGAAACACGGAAGAGCCAGATATCCTCGTCGACCGCTCTGGTGAGTATATGGATGATGTGATCCGCTACGGCGTGATCGCAACCGCATTCTGGGGGGTAGTCGGGTTCCTGGCAGGGACTTTTATTGCGTTCCAGCTAGCCTTTCCGGCGCTGAACTTCGAATGGGCGCAGGGCTATCTTAATTTCGGGCGTCTGCGGCCTTTGCATACATCGGCGGTTATCTTTGCCTTTGGCGGTAACGCGTTGATCGCAACTTCGTTCTATGTCGTACAGCGCACCAGCGCTGCGCGACTTTGGGGTGGAAACCTGGCATGGTTCGTATTCTGGGGCTATCAGCTGTTCATCGTGCTTGCGGCAACCGGTTATATACTTGGTGGAACGCAGTCGAAAGAATATGCCGAACCTGAATGGTACGTTGACCTGTGGCTGACCGTTGTCTGGGTTGCCTATCTGGCTGTTTATCTGGGCACGATCATCAAGCGGAAAGAGCCGCACATCTACGTGGCAAACTGGTTCTATCTGGCCTTTATCGTGACTGTCGCCATGCTGCACCTGGTCAACAACATGACCATCCCGGTCAGCATCTGGGGATCGAAATCGGTCATCGTCTGGTCTGGTGTTCAGGATGCCATGATCCAGTGGTGGTATGGCCACAACGCCGTGGGCTTCTTCCTGACTGCCGGTTTCCTGGGTATGATGTACTACTTCATCCCGAAACAGGCTGAGCGTCCGGTGTTCAGCTACAAGCTGTCGATCATCCACTTCTGGGCGCTGATCTTCCTGTATATCTGGGCTGGCCCGCACCACCTGCACTATACCGCGCTGCCTGATTGGGCCTCGACCCTTGGCATGGTATTCTCGGTGATCCTATGGATGCCTTCGTGGGGTGGTATGATAAACGGTCTGATGACCCTGTCGGGTGCATGGGACAAACTACGCACTGACCCAGTGATCCGGATGATGGTGATTTCGGTCGGCTTTTACGGCATGTCCACGTTCGAGGGTCCGATGATGTCGATCCGCGCTGTGAACAGCCTCAGCCACTACACCGACTGGACTATCGGTCACGTACACTCGGGCGCGCTTGGCTGGAATGGAATGATCACCTTTGGTGCTCTTTACTTCCTAGTCCCTGTTCTGTGGAAGCGTGAGCGTCTGTACTCGCTGCAGCTGGTCAGCTGGCACTTCTGGCTCGCCACCATTGGCATCGTTCTCTACGCGGCGTCGATGTGGGTCACCGGTATCATGGAAGGCCTGATGTGGCGTGAAGTGGACGCCAATGGCTTCTTGGTGAATTCGTTCGCTGACACCGTTGCCGCGAAGTTCCCGATGTATGTGGTGCGTGCGCTGGGTGGCGTGATGTTCGTCGCTGGCTCGCTGATCATGTGCTACAACCTGTGGATGACTGTACGGAAAGCGCCGGCCAAAGAGGCCAGCCTGACCGTCGCGGTCCCGGCTGAATAGGGAGGGCCGGAGCAATGGCAATTCTCGACAAACACAAGATCCTCGAGACCAACGCGACCCTCCTGCTGATCTTCAGCTTTCTGGTCGTGACCATCGGTGGCATCGTACAGATCGCGCCCCTGTTCTATCTTGAGAACACCATCGAGAAGGTGGAGGGCATGCGCCCTTACACCCCTCTCGAACTGGCGGGGCGTGAGGTTTATCTGCGCGAAGGCTGCTATGTTTGCCACAGCCAGATGATCCGCCCGATGCGTGATGAGGTTGAACGCTATGGCCACTACTCGCTGGCGGCTGAATCCATGTATGATCATCCGTTCCAATGGGGATCCAAACGCACCGGGCCGGATATTGCCCGCGTCGGTGGCCGGTATTCGGATCAATGGCAGGTGGACCACCTGCGCGATCCACAATCGGTGGTGCCGGAATCGGTGATGCCGAAATACGGCTTCCTTGAAGATCGTAAGCTAGACGGCAAGTATATCGGTGACATCATGGCGGCAAATGCCGTGGTTGGCACCCCGTATACCGACGAGATGCTTGAACAGGCGCAGGCCGATTTTAGGGCGCAGGCCGATCCGGACAGCGATTATGATGGATTGTTGGAACGCTATGGCGACAAGGTCAATGTGCGTAACTTTGACGGTCAGCCCGAGCTGACTGAAATGGATGCGTTGGTTGCTTACCTCCAGATGCTGGGCACGCTGGTCGATTTCTCGACCTTCACCCCGGACGCAAGCCGTTAAAGGAGGGTGTGATGGAACTATACACAATTCTAAGGCAGTTCGCGGATAGCTGGATGTTGCTGCTCCTGTTCTCGTTTTTTATTGGCATCATCATCTGGGTTTTCCGCCCTGGTGCCAGCAAGGAATACAAGGACACCGCCAACATCCCGTTCCGGCACGCTGATGCCCCAGCGCCCCGTCGGGGCGACGACAAACCCGCCACATCCAAGGAGGCGCGGCAATGAGTAAGACACCTGAAAAACAGCCGGGCGATCCTAACACCACGGGTCACAGCTGGGACGGAATCGAGGAATTCGATAATCCGATGCCACGCTGGTGGCTTTGGACCTTTTACGCGACCATCATTTGGGGCGTGATCTACACGATCATGTACCCCGCATGGCCCTTGGTTCAATCGGCAACCGCCGGTGTGCTGGGTTGGTCCTCGCGCGAGCTGGTGCAGCAGGAAATGGTCGCGTTCGAAGAAGCGAATGCGCCGTGGAATGCCAAGTTGGTGGAAACGCCGCTGGAAGAAATCTCGGCCGACGCGGAGCTGCAACAATACGCAGTTAACTCTGGTGGCGCTGTGTTCCGAACCTGGTGTGCGCAGTGCCACGGATCGGGCGCGCAGGGTGCGCCGGGTTTCCCGAACCTGCTGGATGATGCCTGGCTGTGGGGCGGCTCGCTTGAGGATATCGAGTACACCATCGCCTATGGCATCCGGAACGAGGAAAGCGACGACGCGCGCTATTCCGAGATGCCGGCCTTTGGTGAGATCCTCGAAAAGGATGAGATCACTCAAGTGGTTCAATACGTCATGTCCCTGACCAACGCCCAGACCGATGACGCGGCGGCGCAGGCAGGCAAGGTTGTATTCGAAGACAACTGCGCGGCTTGCCACGGTGATGACGGCAAAGGCGACGTTTCCCAGGGTGCGCCGAATCTGACCGATGCGATCTGGCTTTACGGCGGCAGCCAAGAGGCCCTGACCGAGACGGTCACCTACAGCCGCTTTGGCGTGATGCCCCCATGGGAAAATCGCCTGACCGACGCGCAAATCCGCGCCGTGACGGCCTATGTCCACCAGTTGGGTGGCGGTCAGTAAGGGTTAAAAGAACGCCTCCGGGCGGTCTCCCGCCCGAAGGTCTAGGCACCGGCTGTTCCATCTGTTCGCGCGTTTCCAGAACAGCCGGTGCCGATTTTCAAACAATAGGGCTGCAATCTCTGCCGGTCCAGATACGGCATTCAAACCAGTATCAAAGATCGTTCAGATTTACATCGCGCGGGTTTTCTCTCCACCAATGATGTTCGGGCAGCCAGCGCCGCTTGCGACGGCCCGGCTTTGGCGCATCGTAGATGTGAGGCGTATTGATGCGTGTCGCGTTCAAAAAAGATCTGGCGAATACGGTCAGCATGGTTTCCCTCCTGTGCAGAGTTGTTTCTGAGCTTTAAGATTGACCTGTCGCACGCCGAATGCGACTCAATTACCATTTCAATGTGTAAGTAGGATTTACATATGGACTGGCTATTGCTGCCGCCGTTGGCCTCTCTCAGGGCCTTTGCAGCCTTCGCTGAGAAGCGAAGTGTTGTCGAGGCCGGTGCTGCGCTCAATGTTAGCCACGCTGCAATCAGTCAGCAGCTTCGCGCGCTCGAGAAACATCTGGGCGCGGCTCTGCTGGACCGAACGGGCAAAGCGCTGACACTTACCGCGGAAGGTGAGCATCTTGCCCGTGCCCTGCAGCTTGGATTTGGTGCGATCGAGGCTGCTGTGGGTGATCTGGCTCGCTCGGCTCAGGACCGCCCGGTTCATGTGTCGCTGACGTCTTCCTTCGCTGCATCTTGGCTGATGCCGCGACTGCCGAGTTTCCGCGCGACGCATCCCGACGTAAACCTGATCCTAGATCCAACCTTTGAGGTGGTCGAGCTGCAACCGGGTGGCGTGGATGTAGCGATCCGTTATGGCGCCGGCGGTTGGCCGGGGGTGGAGTGTGAGATGTTGTTGCAGACGCCGATGGTCATCGTCGCCTCACCCACACTATTGGGTAACAAGACCGATTGGTCCCCGGCAGAACTTGCGCAGTTGCCGTGGCTTGAGGAAATTGGCACGACTGAGGGGACAAAATGGCTGACTGAGCGAGGTGTCGGACCCGAACGCGGCGCGGGGCGTACGCAGCTTCCCGGTAACCTGCTGCTGGATGGTTTACGGTCTGGGCAAGGGGTCACCGTCACTGTGCGACAATTCGTCGAAGCGGACATCAATGCGGGCCGCGTCGTCGAACTCTTCACCGAGCCGGATACGCGCGGGTATCATATAGTTACGCAAAAACAAGCTCTTAGGCGATCCGTGAAAATCTTCATCAACTGGCTGAGGCGCGAAGCGCGAAGCCAGCAGTAATTCACGCGTCTAAAGGTGTCTGCACGATGCGCGTTTTGACCCATGTCAAAGTCCCTTGCCTCGTGATCTGGAAGAACACACACTCAGAATAGCCAGTTGCGGAGCCAGCCTGTGAGCGATTCCAATCCCACCCCCAGTCTCTATGCCGCCAGAGAGCCGATTTTCCCGAGACGTGTGTCCGGCCCGTTTCGCAATCTGAAATGGATCATCATGGCGGTGACGCTGGGCATTTACTATGTGACGCCTTGGATCAGGTGGGATCGCGGTCCAAGCCTTCCGGATCAGGCCGTTCTTCTGGATCTGGCGAACCGCCGCTTCTATTTCTTCTGGATCGAGATTTGGCCGCACGAGTTCTATTTTGTCGCTGGGCTGCTGATCATGGCAGGATTGGGTCTGTTCCTGTTCACCTCGGCGCTTGGGCGGGTCTGGTGCGGATATGCCTGCCCGCAGACGGTTTGGACGGACCTGTATATCCTTGTCGAGCGCTGGATCGAGGGCGACCGTAATGCGCGCCTGCGTCTGCACAGGCAGAAAAAGCTGGATTTCCGCAAGGCGCGGCTGCGCCTGACCAAGTGGGTCGCTTGGTTCTTCATCGGGCTCGCGACCGGTGGCGCCTGGGTTTTCTATTTTGCGGATGCACCAACTCTGGCGCGTGATCTGGTCACCGGAAACGCGCATCCAGTGGCCTATACGACGATGCTGATTCTGACCGGCACCACGTTTTTCTTCGGTGGCTTTGCACGCGAACAAATCTGCATCTATGCCTGCCCATGGCCGCGCATACAGGCCGCGATGATGGACGAGGATACCCTGGTCGTCGGATATCGCGAATGGCGGGGTGAACCACGCGGCAAAGGCAAACGTACGGCTGACAGCGAGCTGGGCGATTGCATCGATTGTATGGCTTGCGTCAATGTCTGCCCGGTAGGGATCGACATTCGAGACGGTCAGCAACTGGAATGCATTACCTGTGCGCTTTGCATCGACGCCTGCGATGACATGATGGCCAAGATAGGCAAGCCCCGTGGTCTGATCGATTACATGGCGCTGAGTGATGAGGCCCGCGAACGCGAAGGTCAGCCACCCAAAAACGTTTGGAAACACATCCTGCGTCCGCGCACGATCCTGTACACGGCGCTATGGTCACTGGTCGGATTTGCACTGCTCTTTGCGTTGTTCATTCGTTCGGATATCGATTTGACGGTTGCGCCGGTGCGGAATCCGACTTTCGTTACCCTTTCAGATGGCACGATCCGTAATACCTATGATGTACGCCTGCGCAACAAACATGGCGAGGATCGGCCATTCAAACTGACGATTGCAGGCGATCCATCGCTGCAGATTGAAATCGAAGGTGTTGAAGGCGAGACTGTTAATGTCACTGCAGATACGGCACAATTGACCCGCGTCTATATCACCGCTCCACAGGGTACTGCCCCTGCGGCGGCTGACAGCACCTCGGTTCGCATCTGGGTCGAAGATCTGGAAAGTGGTGAGCGGGCCTACAAGGATACCAGTTTCAACGGACGAGGAAGCTGAGAATGGCAGAACGTCAATTCACAGGCAAACACGCATTGGCGGTATTTGTCGCGGCCTTTGGCGTGATCATCACGGTGAACCTCGTCTTGGCTTATAGTGCAATCAAGACCTTTCCGGGGCTTGAGGTGAAGAACTCTTATGTAGCCAGCCAGGAGTTCAATGAACGTTTGAAGGAACAGCAGGCCTTGGGTTGGAACATCAAGGCCGAGCTGACCGGAGGGCTGCTGGTGCTATACATAACCGATCAGACCGGTTCCCCTGTTGAAGTGGCAGATCTGCAGGCCGTGGTGGGGCGCGCCACCCATGTGAAGGAAGACTTCTCGCCGGACTTTACTTTTGATGGCATCGCCTATGCCGCTCCGGCTGCCCTAGGCGAAGGGAACTGGAACATTCGCCTTGTGGCCAAAGCAAAAGATGGTGCCGAGTTCGCGCAACGTGTGCCCCTGTATGTGAAAGGTTAGAGATGGTTGCGCAAGCCACTCCATCTCGGGCAGCCTGTCCTGGCTGCATCGCAGCCCCGGCAGAAGCGGCGCGGCCAATCCCAGAGGATATGCAGATCGCGCTGTCGCTGCCGGGCATCCACTGCTCGGCCTGCATCTCTACGGTCGAGCGTGAGTTGAATGCCCATCCCGGCGTTGAAGACGCGCGGGTCAATCTCACGCTGAAACGCGCGATGATCAAGGCGGCACCGGATACGCGCGCCGCCGATCTGATCCCGGTGCTGGAGCGCGCTGGCTTTGAAGCCCACGAACTGGATCCGGGTGCGCTTTCGGCTACGCAAACCGATAAGGCCGGGCGCGATCTGCTGATGCGGCTGGCAGTGGCGGGTTTTGCTTCGATGAACGTGATGCTGTTATCGGTGTCGGTCTGGTCCGGCGCCACCGATGCGACGCGCGACATGTTCCACTGGATATCGGCAGCGATTGCGCTGCCTGCAATTGCGTTCTCGGCCCAGCCTTTCTTTTCCAACGCCTGGAGCGCGCTGCGCGTGCGCCGGTTGAATATGGATGTGCCGATTGTTCTGGCGATCCTGCTGGCTCTGGTCACGTCGCTTTGGGAAACTGCACTCAGCGGTGAACATGCTTATTTCGACGCGGCTTTGACCCTGACATTCTTCCTGCTAGCGGGCAGGTATTTGGACTATCGCACCCGTGCCGCGGCACGTTCGGCTGCCGAAGAACTAACCGCGCTGGAGGTCCCGCGCGCCATCCGGCTAGTGGATGGGACCGAAGCGGAAGTGGCGGTGGCGAGCCTTAACGTGGGTGATCTGATTCTGGTTCGCCCCGGAGGGCGTATGCCAGTGGATGGCGAAATCATCTCGGGCCAGTCCGAGTTGGACCGGTCGCTGCTGACCGGGGAAACCCTCCCGGTCTTTGCCGAGGCCGGGCTGAACGTCAGTGCAGGTGAGGTTAACCTGACCGGTCCCCTGACCATCCGTGCGACGGCAGTCGGGGAAGATACCTCGCTGCACCGTATGGCGGATCTGGTAGCCATCGCTGAATCGGGCCGATCACGGTATACCTCGCTGGCAGACAAGGCGGCCAAGCTTTATGCGCCGGGGGTGCATATACTCTCCGCGCTCAGCTTCTTAGGATGGTATATTTATTCGGGCGATATCCGGACGGCGCTGAATATCGCTGCGGCGGTTTTGATCATCACATGTCCCTGCGCGCTGGGCTTGGCAGTGCCGGCGGTAACCACTGCAGCATCAGGCCGATTGTTCCGCAGTGGCATGCTGATCAAACACGCGACCGCGTTAGAACGGTTGGCCGAAGTGGATACGGTGGTGTTCGACAAGACCGGAACCCTCACATCCGGTGCGCCTGAGTTGACCAACCTTGGTGATCATTCGCGTACCGATTTGCAAGTGGCTCTGGCATTGGCCGAAGCGTCTTCGCACCCATTGTCTCTTGCCCTTGCAAAGGCTGCGCGTGAGGCCGGGATCAAGCCTGCCAAGTTGCACGATGTTGTTGAGGTGCCGGGATATGGCACTGAGGGCGTTTACCGTGATCAGCAGGTCCGGCTGGGTCGAGCGGCCTGGGTCGGCGGCGAAGATGGTGAGCAGACCGCAGCCTGGCTCGCAATTGGATCGCAGACGCCATCGCGCTTTACTTTTACCGACAGTCTGCGCGCAGGCGCTGCCGAGGCGATTGCGGCTTTCCGCACTGCTGGCAAAGACGTCATCCTGATTTCCGGCGATACGGAAGGCGCGGTTCAGGCCTTGGCGGGCAAGCTTGGCATTGAGAACTGGATCGCCCAGGCCTTGCCTCAAGACAAAGCCGCCAAGGTGCAGCAGCTGAGTGATCAGGGTCGGCACGTTCTGATGGTCGGCGATGGGCTGAACGATACGGCGGCATTGGCGGCGGCGCATGTGTCGATTTCTCCGGCCAGCGCCTTGGATGCCGCGCGGGTGGCGTCGGATATCGTGCTACTGGGCAATGATCTGTCCCCAATCGCTGAGGCTTGCGATACAGCCGTCAGGGCGACCCGTCGGATTCGCGAGAATTTCCGGATCGCCACTGTCTATAACATCATCGCGGTCCCGCTGGCCGTTGCCGGGTTGGCGACACCCCTTATTGCGGCATTGGCGATGTCGACCTCGTCGATTACCGTGTCGTTGAACGCCTTGCGGCTGAGGTAACTCTGATGGAAGTGCTTGCCTATCTGATCCCGATTTCCCTGCTTTTGGGCGGGGTTGGCTTGGTTGCGTTTATCTACACGGTCCGCTCGAACCAGTATGAGGATCCGGAAGGCGATGCGCGCCGTATCCTAAGCGACGAATGGGATGACAAGCCCAAGCCCTGACAGAGGCGTCAACAGCCCTTGAAATTGCCGCAATGCCCGGCTATGTCCGGCCCATCCGCTAGAAGAGAGATTGTAGCCTCATGGCAACCTTAAACCCGATCCAGTTCATTCAGCAGGTCCGCGCCGAAGTCGCAAAGGTCGTCTGGCCGACCCGTCGTGAGGTTCTGTTGACCACGGTCATGGTGTTCATCATGGCTGCGCTGACGGCTGTGTTCTTTGCGCTGGTTGATCTGGGCATTCGCGGCGGTCTGCAACTGGTACTCGGCGCGTTCAGCTAAGCCGGTTTGGGCAAGCCGAAACGCGACTGCCCCCTTGCACAGCTTGCGATGTCAGAGTAGGTGACATGACTATTCGGAATGGGCGTGCGGCGAATCGGGCTGCGCGCCGCTTTTTATTCCGGGTGACGCAATAGGATTTCAACGAAGGGCGCGATGCGTCGCAGCCCAAAGGCAAACAAGGACGACAGGTTCATGGCGAAACGGTGGTATTCGGTCAGCGTTCTTTCGAATTTCGAAAAGAAGATCGCAGAGCAGATCCGCACGTCGGTGGCTGAGCAGGGCCTTGAAGACGATATCGACGAGGTACTGGTGCCCACCGAAGAGGTGATCGAAGTGCGCCGGGGCAAGAAGGTCACCACCGAACGTCGCTTTATGCCGGGTTACGTGCTGGTACACATGGAAATGTCGGATCAGGGCTATCACCTGATCAACTCGATCAATCGCGTTACCGGCTTCCTGGGTCCTCAGGGCCGCCCGATGCCGATGCGCGACGCCGAGGTGAACCAGATCCTCAACCGCGTTCAGGAAGGTGAAGAAGCGCCCAAGCTGATGATCAGCTTCGAGGTTGGCGAGAAGGTCAAGGTCAACGACGGCCCGTTCGAGGATTTCGACGGCATGGTCGAAGGTGTGGACGACGAGAACCAGAAACTGAAAGTTTCGGTTTCGATCTTTGGCCGCGAAACACCGGTCGAGCTGGACTTTACGCAGGTCACAAAGCAAAGCTGATTGGTTCCCATCGAACCATCGTTTGGGGTGCCTTATGGGCACCCTTTTTACGTTTGGGGCGTGCTTATCTGCCAGACAGTTTGATCCGCACCAAAACCTTTAAGTGATACAGTTCCGACCGGTTCGCAGAGTGTCGGGAGAAATGCTGCGGCTGTATCCGAAAGGACATGGTCGCAATCCAAGTCTGTGGCCGCCGCTACAAGTCTAGCCGCCAAATTGACGTCGGGACCGATGGCCGTGAAATCCAGCCGGTCCCCGCCACCTACATTGCCATAATGGAAGCGACCGTGATGAATTGCAGTGCGCACGCCTAGCTTTTGCTGAAAATCGGCCTCGGCCAGCGACGCCACACCCTCGCGCACCGCTGCGATGGCGGCCTGAATCTGCACCTTTGGCGGAAGATTCGTGCTGGTTGGGAAGATGGCAAAAAAGCCGTCGCCCATGAACTTCAGAATCTCTCCGCCGTGGTCCATGACCGACGGGACAAGGCAATCAAACGTGTCATTCAGCAGCCGGACCAGCGTATCGCCGGAAACCGAATTCGAAAGGCGGGTAAATCCCTTGAGATCCGCAAACAGGATAACGGCCTCGATTTTGCTGCCATCACCGCGATGTACTTTACCGTCCAGAATGTGGGCGCCACTGTTACGGCCGACATAGGTCGACAGAAGGTAGGTCGCGTCGAGCCGCAGCATATAGGTCTCGGTCAGGCGGGCGAGCGGACCGCGAACCCGGCTCAGGATCGCTAGATCACTCTCTGAAAACCCACCGGGCGTGGCACTTGACCAAGTGCAGACATGGGTATCGCCGTTGAGATAGATCAGCGGTTGCGCCAGATAATCGGTGAAGCCCTGCTCGCGCAATTCTCCGACAATGATGTAATCCTCGGGGCAGTTGGGGTCTTCCAGATGGCGGCGGATGGGTTGCTGACGCTCGATCACATGCGGCAGGGGGTTATCGGTGTAGATCGCCTCGGTGAACAATTGAGACGGCGCGTCGACCCGATCAACGCCAGCGCCCGCTTTCCACAGGAAACGTCGACCCATCAGATTGGGATGCAGCGTCCAGATGAACAAACCGAACCGGTCGATGGCGACACCGGCATCCAGCAGACGGGTACAGATACCTTCGATGATATCGACCGCATTTCCAGCTGGGCGGGCACCGTCAACCATCCACTCGATCAAAGCGTCGATCTTGTCATGTTTTGAGATCGGTTCCGGTGGGGTCGGCATAATGGCACCCTCAATATAGAACGCCGCGATGCAAACTGACACCGCGGCGTTATTTGTATCAGCTTCGCAGAGGCTGAAACGACTGAGTGCGCGACTTACTGCGCTTGAACCATAGCGGCTCGCAACAGTTGCGGGCGGTCGGTCTGGGATGGCAGGAAGACGGCCTGCGAACCGGCATCCAACGCCGAAAGGCTCGCATCGTACCACTGCATCGCAAGATCGCGACGCTGTTGCACACCAAAGCCTTCGCGCAGGTGGTGGCCGATCAACTCTCCATAGGCAGGCTCACCCATCGCGACTAGCATCAATGCAGAACCGACTGCCGTGTCCATGTTGTCCTGACGGTAGCCCATCGACAGACAAACCTTGCTTGTCGCTGCAAGATCAGCGGGGCTTAGGCCCGAGTCCAGCGCAAGCTTGCGTACCTGGGTTTCAGCTTCTGCCTTCGAGCTGATCGACAGCGCATCAACTTGCGGTGCCAACATTTCGCCGTACGAGTCGCATTGTGCGCTCACCTGATCCGGCGTCAGCCCCTGGATATCCGCCATCAGATCTTCGCCACGCGCCATTGCATAGCTGCGAGCAAGGCAGAACTGTTCGCTGAGGGCAAAATCGGCATCCGTCATATTTGACAGCGTCGTGTAGCCCCCGTTTGTCGAGGTCTGCAGCATCACCCCGCTACACCGATTGGCCAGCGATGGGCCGCCGGTCCCGCCGGAAAATAGGCTTGGCAGGCTGGCAGAGGCGGTTTCAGTTGTATTGGCCTCGGGCTCTGGTTCCCGAGCTTCAGGAACCACAACCGGAATCGTGGTTGCTGGGGCTTGTGCTGGTGCCTGAGGGGCAGCAGCCAGGGCAGAGCCGGTTTGTATCTGCCGACGGTATTCCATCAAAAGCGGTTGGCCTGCGAGTTGAGTTGTCGTCTGACCGCCGCTTGTCGCCCAGTAATAGGCCTGCATTAGGAAGTCGCGCTGATAGGGCTGGAAGTCATAGCCATTCACGGGGTAGCCCATGGAGACCTGATAGCGTTCGATCGCAGACCGTGTGCCACGACCGACTTGACCATCAACGCGACCCGCATTGTAGCCGAAATAGTTGAGCGCGGTCTGGGTTTGCGCCCCTTGTGTGGTCGACGGAATTCCGGGGCGATAGGTGCGTGTTGTTGTTGACCTCGTCCGGGCCTGCTGTTTTCTCTGCTGATCCCGGCCGATAGCGTAGCCGATGACGCCACCAACCACAGCACCGCCCAGTATCTCGCCAGCATCGGCCCGTGCGGTCTGAGGAGAAGACGCCGCAAATGACAGCGCGATGCCAACTGTTATTAGTAAACGAATGATCATAATTAACCTCCACCAAAAATACTAATTTCGTCGAGTATAGCACAGCTGCGAGTATTGAGGTGAGGGGGGTGGCGGAAACCCGACCATCCCGCAACCACCGCGCGGATTCTGCATTGATATTAATTTCTTAAGAGTTGTCAGTCGCACCTTGTTAGTAACGATCTGTACGCCGTGAGCGTATGAGACCCACTTGGGGGCTTGATTCGATGTGTGAGAGCAGGGCAGGCCACTTGCCAACCCCGCCGTTCCGCTGTAAGTGCCGCCCCTATCGTCTTCGGGCGAGATTCTCTCGTGGGAGGTTGCTGGGATCGCGATCCCGGATCGGACCACGCAACATAATCTGGTCGGGGCGCGCCCTGACTTAGTTGAAAGGAAAACCAAATGGCCAAGAAGCTTGCTGGTACAATGAAACTGCAGGTTCCTGCAGGTCAGGCGAACCCGTCGCCGCCAGTTGGTCCGGCGCTGGGTCAGCGCGGCATCAACATCATGGAATTCTGCAAGGCGTTCAACGCCAAGACCGCAGACATGGAGCCCGGCGCTCCGTGCCCGACCGTGATCACCTATTATCAGGACAAGTCCTTCACCATGGACATCAAGACGCCGCCCGCGTCTTACTACCTGAAAAAAGCAGCTGGTCTGAAGCCGGTCGGCAAGCGTAACCGCCCCCGCGGCGCGGAGAACCCCGGTCGTGAGACCGTGGCAACCGTGACCTCGAAGCAGGTTCGTGAAATCGCCGAAGCCAAAATGAAAGATCTGAACGCCAACGACGTTGAAGGCGCAATGCAGATCATCCTGGGCTCGGCCCGCTCCATGGGCATCGAGGTGAAGTAAGATGGCAAAACTCGGTAAACGTACCCGCGCTGCGCGCGAAGCTGTCGCTGGCAAGGAAAACCTGTCGGTTGACGAAGCAGTTGCCCTGGTCAAAGCCAACGCAACCTCGAAATTCGACGAGACCATCGAAATCGCAATGAACTTGGGCGTTGACACCCGTCACGCAGACCAGATGGTTCGCGGCGTTGTCGGCCTGCCGAACGGCACTGGTAAAGCGATGCGCGTTGCTGTTTTTGCTCGTGGCCCCAAGGCCGACGAAGCGAAAGAAGCGGGCGCAGATATCGTTGGCGCAGAAGACCTGATGGAAACCATTCAGGGCGGCACCATCGAATTCGATCGCTGCATTGCCACCCCGGACATGATGCCGATCGTCGGTCGTCTGGGTAAAGTTCTGGGCCCTCGCAACCTGATGCCGAACCCCAAAGTCGGCACCGTGACCATGGACGTGAAAGCGGCCGTGGAAGCAGCCAAGGGCGGTGAAGTTCAGTTCAAGGCGGAAAAAGGCGGCGTTGTGCACGCCGGTGTTGGCAAAGCGTCCTTCGACGAAGCCAAGCTGGTCGAAAACGTCCGTGCCTTCATCTCGGCTGTTGCGAAGGCCAAACCGTCGGGTGCCAAAGGCACCTATATGAAGAAAATCGCGCTGAGCTCGACCATGGGCCCGGGTGTGACTCTGGACGTGGCGGCTGCTGCGGGCGAATAAGCCTTAGCGTTTAGCTGTGAGAACTTGATCCCGGGTAGTGAGAACTGCCCGGGATTTTTATTGCGTGCCACATGAGAAACAGGCTGTAGCTGTGTGATAGCGTGGTTGCTTGCACATCAATTGAAATCTTGAAGTTTTGCCAATTTCAAACCCGGTTACAGCTACGCTGACTAAAAAGCAGCGATACGCACAAACATAGATTCAATGCCTCAGCAGCGGTGGCTAAAGAAGCGATTGAACTAGGGGGTGTGGTCTGACACAGTTCCCCCATTGTCGTGTAGTAGCTGTTAGAGAATACCCATCAATGAACCAAAATATTCGTCAGAAATCACTTCCAGAAGATCGACGCGCCTTTTGGGACCAGTTTTATGCGAAATCGGCAGGGTCATGGGAGCTTACCTTGCCGTCGCAATTCGCAGCGTTTGTGGCAAATGAGATTGATCGGCAGTCACATGTCATTGACGTAGGGTGTGGGAATGCCCGTGACAGTTTTTTCTTTTCACGACACGGGTTCAAAGTGACCGGCATGGATGCGTCTGAGGCAGCGATTGCGTCAGCGCAAAAGCATGCACAAAAGCAGGGCGGCGACGATCTTGAATTTGTTCAGACCAATCTCGAAGATGGATTGGTTGAGCGTGTGTTGTCCGAGCGACGATCTGAAATTGTTTGCGTTTATGCTCGGTTCTTTTTGCATGCGATCACAGATGATGAAGAAGATGCTCTGATCCGGGCGCTGCGGAGCGGGTGCAGGCCTGGCGATGTCGTAGCGTTCGAATATCGAACGTTGGCGGACCGAGCCACAACGAAAATTGCGGCGCCGCATTTCCGGCGATACGTAAGTGCGACGGATCTGGATTCAAAAATGGAAGCCTCAGAATTCCGAAAGTGTTATGGCGTCGAAGGCAGTGGTTTCGCAAAATATAAAACAGAAGATGCGATCGTCGCCCGCGCGATCTATGAAAAAACACCATGACCGAAGCAGAATTGATCAAGGAGCTCGCGTCGCTTCGCGAGCATGTTTTTACGCATGCTGCGGCCCAAACGGCACTACCACGACCTCGCAAAACGCGCCTTGCGGTTGAGGCGCTAAAGGATCCCATAATGCGCTTGGAGAACCAGTCGCTCTATGATGATTGGGAAGAGACATTTCTTCTTTTGTGCTGCCACAGAAGATTAAAGCCTGCCCGGACGCACGGTAGGCTGAAGCATATGGAAATTCGCTATGCAGAACAGGGTATGGAGGCGCGCTTTGCCTCGTTTTTTGAGCGCGTGAAGCAGACGCTACACCCAGATTACATTACCCCACATGGCTATAACAGAACATTCGGAGAAAAGGCTGGCGATGATATCTTTTCAAAACTTGACGCCGAGCTTGAACCCGTAATTCGTTTAGGGAAGCCGATCATTCTATACGCTGGCGCGTTGTTGGGTCTCGTTCGAGAGGGTGGATTGATTGGCCACGACGACGATGTCGATTTTGCAGTGCATCTGGGTGAGTCTACGCTTGAAGGCGTCGCTGAAAAATGGATTGATTATCAGCGAGAGTTGCTCGCCAATGAGTGCCTGGATACCAATTCGTTGAAGCGAAATATACCAATCTTCAAAGTAAAAAATAATTTGGGCATTGATATAGATCTATTTCCGGCGTGGACGGAAAACGGGCGCTTTAGCGTGTACCCGTACTCACTCAACGACTTGCCGGAAAGCGCGATTTTCCCGCTAAAATCACTTAATGGTGGAGAAATCATGCTGCCGCAGGACGCGCCAGCATTGCTGGCTCAGAGCTACGGTGAAAACTGGCGAATACCGGACCCGCTTTTTCATTTCCGTTGGCGGACTGCGCGCCGCAAGTTTGCACCTATGCTTCGGCACGACTTTACCGGCGGTTGAAAGCGCCCCGCCGCCGTGCCCTCAAGCAGCGACCGCATTTGCACGATAGCGGTTAGTTGGCAGAATGCTTGGCTAGCTCTGCGCACAGATATTGAGCGATGTCTTAGCAGGCGTGTAGCTATGGTGCGCGTAGCGAAATCCGCAAGCCTCAGTGTCGGTTCGTTTTCTGGAAACCGAGATGCCTCAGAACAGTTTCAACTATGTCGCAGCCCCTGCGCGGGCGGTGCAAGTCGCCTAAATTTACCTCTTGGAAACCCGGCCTATCTGTCCTAAGTAGACCTGCGGAATAAAGCGTGCGATTCGTCGTGCGCTTTATTTTGTTTCGTCCAAGACGGTGGGTGGGTCCATCTGGCCCCTTAATTCCCTGCCTGAGACGGGTAAGACCAAAGAATTCTGAGGGTCACGATCCTCGGGCGCATTTTGGCCAATCCCGTAACAACGGACCTGAACGCCGGAGCGAAAGCTGCGGCAAATATGAGCCGGGGTGAGATATCGCCCCTAACTTGGAGAGAACTGTGGATAGAGCCCAGAAAGAGAAAGTGGTCGAGGAACTCGGCCAAATCTTCGAAAGCTCTGGCGTCGTAGTGGTTTCGCACTACGCCGGTCTGACAGTTGCCGAAATGCAGGACCTTCGCGCACGTGCTCGTGACGCGGGTGGTGCCGTGCGTGTTGCCAAGAACAGGCTCGCCAAAATCGCCCTTGAGGGTAAGCCGTGTGAAAGCATGGCCGACCTGCTGACAGGGATGACCGTTCTGACCTATTCCGAGGACCCCGTGGCAGCTGCCAAGGTGGCCGAGGACTTCGCCAAGGATAACAAGAATTTTGAGATCCTCGGCGGTGCAATGGGCGAGAACGCTCTGGACCGCAAAGGCGTCGAAACAGTTTCGAAAATGCCGTCTCGTGAAGAGCTTATTGCTTCGATCGTTGGCTGCATTGGCGCACCTGCTTCGAACATCGCCGGCGCGATTGGCGCACCTGCAAGCAACATCGCAAGCATCCTTTCCACCATCGAAGAGAAGGCGGAAGCTGCGTAAGCGGTTGGCACTGAATGATCTGCGTAGGGGAACCACCCTGACGTTGGAACACACACTGTAAAACGGAAAGAGCTAATACAATGGCTGATCTGAAAGCACTCGCAGAAAGCATCGTGGGTCTGACCCTGCTGGAAGCACAAGAACTGAAAACCATCCTCAAAGACGAATACGGCATCGAGCCCGCAGCTGGCGGCGCCGTAATGGTTGCAGCTGGTGGCGACGCCGGTGGCGCAGCTGAGGAAGAAAAAACCGAATTCGACGTCGTTCTGAAGAACGCCGGCGCTTCGAAAATCAACGTGATCAAAGAAGTTCGCGGCATCACCGGTCTGGGCCTGAAAGAAGCCAAAGAGCTGGTCGAAGCTGGCGGCAAGATCAAAGAAGGCGTGTCGAAAGACGAAGCCGAGGAAGTCAAAGGCAAGCTGGAAGCAGCTGGCGCCGAAGTCGAGCTGGCCTAAGCCAACCGACAGGTGCATCGCTGATGCGCCGCAAAATTTGGCTGGGTCCGGAGAAATCCGGGTCCAGCCGAACCTGTCTTAGAAAGGGCCTCATTGTCTGGGGCGTTTTCTAAGACACGGTTTTCGGATCGGGAGGCCACCTTCGGGACGGTGGTCACGAATTGATCCGGACGTGTCGTCTCGATTGTGCAAGATGCCGGGGCCCGACGGTGTCTTTGCCCGCTGAGAACATCGAAAGGTGACATCTGACATGGCTCAAACGTTCCTTGGCCAGAAACGTCTTCGTAAATATTACGGCAAAATCCGCGAAGTGCTGGAGATGCCGAACCTCATTGAGGTGCAGAAATCTTCTTATGATCTTTTCCTGCGCTCCGGCGATGCAGAACAGCCCACAGACGGCGAAGGCATCAAAGGTGTGTTCCAGTCGGTTTTCCCGATCAAGGATTTCAACGAAACCTCCGTTCTGGAGTTCGTGAAATACGATCTGGAAAAACCCAAATACGACGTCGAAGAGTGCATGCAGCGCGACATGACCTACAGCGCGCCGCTGAAGGTCACACTGCGCCTGATCGTGTTTGATGTCGATGAGGACACCGGCGCCAAATCGGTCAAGGACATCAAAGAACAGGACGTGTTCATGGGCGACATGCCCCTGATGACACCGAACGGCACGTTCATCGTGAACGGCACCGAGCGCGTGATCGTCAGCCAGATGCACCGCTCGCCCGGTGTGTTCTTTGATCACGACAAGGGCAAGACCCATTCCTCGGGCAAGCTGCTGTTTGCCTGCCGCATCATCCCGTATCGCGGCAGCTGGCTGGACTTTGAGTTCGACGCCAAGGACATCGTGTTCGCCCGTATCGACCGTCGTCGCAAACTGCCTGTGACAACCCTGCTTTATGCGCTGGGTCTGGATCAGGAAGCGATCATGGACGCGTATTACAACACCGTGTCCTACAAGCTGGACAAGAAGAAAGGCTGGGTTACGCCCTTCTTCCCCGAGCGTGTGCGCGGCACCCGTCCGACATATGATCTGATCGACGCGAAATCGGGCGAAGTGATTGCCGAAGCGGGCAAGAAAGTCACCCCGCGCGCGGTCAAGAAGCTGATCGACGAAGGTGCTGTTACCGACCTGCTGGTGCCCTTCGACAACATCGTCGGCAAGTATGTCGCCAAGGACATCATCAACGAAGAAAACGGCGCGATCTATGTCGAAGCCGGTGATGAGCTGACCCTGGAGTATGACAAAGACGGCGACCTGATCGGCGGCACCGTCAAGGACCTGATGGATGCGGGCATCACCGACATCCCGGTTCTGGACATCGACAACGTCAACGTTGGCCCCTACATGCGCAACACCATGGCTCAGGATAAGAACCTGAACCGTGAAAGCGCGCTGATGGACATCTACCGCGTCATGCGTCCGGGCGAGCCTCCCACCGTCGAGGCTGCGTCGGCTCTGTTCGACACCCTGTTCTTCGACAGCGAGCGCTATGACCTGTCCGCCGTTGGCCGCGTGAAGATGAACATGCGTCTGGCTCTGGACGCGCCGGACACCCTGCGCACCCTGCGTCGCGAAGACATCGTGGCCTGCATCAAGGCGCTGGTTGAGCTGCGTGATGGCAAAGGCGACGTGGACGATATTGACCACCTCGGCAACCGTCGTGTGCGTTCGGTCGGTGAACTGATGGAAAACCAGTACCGCGTCGGTCTGCTGCGCATGGAGCGCGCGATCAAAGAGCGTATGTCGTCGGTTGAAATCGACACCGTCATGCCGCAGGACTTGATCAACGCGAAACCGGCTGCGGCTGCTGTTCGTGAATTCTTCGGCTCGTCGCAGCTGTCGCAGTTCATGGACCAGACCAACCCGCTGTCCGAAGTCACCCACAAACGCCGTCTCTCGGCGCTTGGCCCGGGTGGTCTGACGCGTGAGCGTGCGGGCTTTGAGGTGCGCGACGTACACCCGACCCACTATGGCCGGATGTGCCCGATTGAAACGCCAGAAGGTCCGAACATCGGTCTGATCAACTCGCTGGCCACCTTTGCCCGCGTGAACAAGTATGGCTTCATCGAAACACCCTACCGCGTCGTCAAAGACGCCGAGGTGACCGATGAGGTACACTACATGTCCGCGACCGAGGAAATGCGTCACACCGTGGCGCAGGCGAACGCGACGCTGGATGCCGATGGCAAATTCATCAACGATCTGGTTTCGACCCGTCAGGCCGGTGACTACACCCTCGCTCCGCGTGAGAATGTGGACCTGATCGACGTGTCGCCGAAACAGCTGGTCTCGGTCGCTGCATCGCTGATCCCGTTCCTTGAAAATGACGACGCCAACCGCGCTCTGATGGGCTCGAACATGCAACGTCAGGCGGTTCCGCTGCTGCGGGCCGAGGCGCCGCTGGTCGGTACCGGCATCGAGGAAAAGGTTGCGATCGACTCGGGTGCTGCGATTCAAGCGAAACGCGCCGGTATCATCGACCAGGTCGATGCCCAGCGTATCGTTATCCGCGCCACCGAAGACCTGGAATTGGGCGATGCTGGCGTTGACATCTACCGTCTGCGCAAATTCCAGCGTTCGAACCAGAACACGTGCATCAACCAGCGTCCGCTGATCAAGGTAGGTGACACCGTCCAGAAGGGCGAGGTTATTGCTGATGGTCCGTCGACCGATATGGGTGAACTGGCCCTTGGTAAGAACGTGGTCGTCGCGTTCATGCCGTGGAACGGTTACAACTACGAAGACTCGATCCTGATCTCGGAACGTATCGCGCGTGATGACGTCTTTACCTCGGTCCATATCGAGGAATTCGAAGTCGCCGCCCGTGACACCAAGCTGGGTCCGGAAGAAATCACCCGCGACATCCCCAACGTCGGTGAAGAAGCGCTGCGCAACCTCGACGAGGCGGGCATCGTTTACATCGGTGCGGATGTTGAGCCGGGCGATATTCTGGTCGGCAAGATCACTCCGAAGGGCGAAAGCCCGATGACCCCGGAAGAAAAGCTGCTGCGCGCCATCTTTGGTGAGAAAGCATCTGACGTGCGCGACACCTCGCTGCGCGTGAAGCCGGGCGATTACGGTACGGTTGTTGAGGTCCGCGTCTTCAACCGTCACGGCGTCGAGAAAGACGAGCGTGCGCTGCAGATCGAGCGTGAGGAAGTCGAACGTCTGGCCCGTGACCGGGACGACGAGCTGGCGATCCTCGACCGCAACATCTATGCGCGTCTGCAGGGCCTGATCCTGGGTAAAACCGCTGTCAAAGGCCCGAAAGGCGTCAAGGCAGGGTCGGTGATCACCGAGGATCTGCTGGAAACCCTGACCCGCGGTCAGTGGTGGCAGTTGGCGCTGGAAGGCGAGCAGGATGCACAGATCGTTGAAGCTCTGAACGAGCAATACGAAGTGCAAAAGCGTGCTCTGGACGCCCGTTTCGAGGACAAGGTCGAGAAAGTCCGTCGTGGCGACGACCTGCCGCCGGGTGTGATGAAGATGGTCAAAGTCTTCATCGCCGTGAAGCGTAAGCTGCAGCCGGGCGACAAGATGGCCGGTCGTCACGGGAACAAAGGTGTTATCTCCAAGGTTGTTCCGATGGAAGACATGCCGTTCCTGGCCGATGGTACTCCGGTTGACTTCTGTCTGAACCCGCTGGGTGTGCCTTCGCGTATGAACGTCGGTCAGATCCTTGAAACCCACATGGGTTGGGCCGCACGCGGTCTGGGTCTGAACATCGATGAGGCTCTGGGTGAGTACCGCCGTTCCGGCGATCTGACCCCGGTGCGCGAAGCGATGAAGCTGGCTTATGGCGAGGATGTCTACGAAGAAGGCATCACCGGTCTGGACGAGGATGGCCTGATCGAGGCTGCGGGCAACGTGACCCGTGGTGTTCCGATCGCTACTCCGGTCTTCGACGGTGCCAAAGAAGCAGACGTCAACGACGCGCTGGTGCGTGCGGGCTTCTCGGAAAGCGGTCAGTCGGTTCTGTTCGACGGTCGCACCGGTGAGCAATTCGCGCGCCCGGTCACCGTGGGCATCAAGTACCTGCTGAAATTGCACCACCTGGTGGACGACAAGATCCACGCGCGTTCGACCGGGCCGTACAGCCTGGTTACCCAGCAGCCGCTGGGTGGTAAGGCGCAGTTCGGTGGTCAGCGCTTTGGTGAGATGGAGGTCTGGGCTCTGGAAGCTTACGGCGCCGCCTACACCCTGCAGGAGATGCTCACCGTGAAATCGGATGACGTCGCCGGTCGGACCAAGGTCTATGAGTCGATCGTCAAGGGCGAGGATAACTTTGAAGCGGGCGTACCGGAATCGTTCAACGTTCTGGTTAAAGAAGTCCGTGGCCTCGGCCTGAATATGGAACTCCTGGATGCGGAGGTTGAGGAGTAAGGGCCTCGGCCCTTCCTCCCGTCCCCCCTTCCGCAAAATTTGAGGTATCAAAATGAACCAGGAAATCACCAACAACCCGTTCAACCCGCTGACACCGCCGAAAGTCTTTGACGAGATCAAGGTTTCGCTGGCCAGCCCTGAACGGATCCTGTCTTGGTCCTATGGTGAGATCAAGAAACCCGAAACCATCAACTACCGCACGTTCAAGCCCGAGCGTGACGGTCTGTTCTGTGCGCGTATCTTTGGCCCGATCAAAGACTACGAATGTCTGTGCGGCAAATATAAGCGGATGAAGTATCGCGGCGTAGTCTGCGAAAAATGCGGTGTGGAAGTCACCCTGCAGAAAGTCCGCCGCGAGCGTATGGGCCACATCGAACTGGCTGCGCCCGTCGCACATATCTGGTTCCTGAAATCGCTGCCGTCCCGCATCGGTCTGATGCTGGACATGACGCTGCGCGATCTGGAACGCGTTCTGTACTTTGAAAACTATGTCGTCATCGAGCCCGGTCTGACCGACCTGACCTACGGCCAGATGCTGACTGAAGAAGAGTACATGGACGCGCAGGATGCCTATGGCATGGACGCGTTCACCGCGAACATTGGTGCCGAAGCTATCCGTGAGATGCTGGCCCAGATCGATCTGGAAGCCGAAGCCGAGCAGCTGCGCGCTGATCTGGCCGAAGCAACCGGCGAGTTGAAGCCCAAAAAGATCATCAAGCGTCTGAAGGTTGTCGAATCCTTCCTCGAGTCGGGCAACCGGCCTGAGTGGATGGTCATGACCGTGATCCCGGTCATTCCGCCGGAACTGCGTCCGCTGGTTCCGCTGGATGGTGGCCGGTTCGCGACCTCGGATCTGAACGATCTGTATCGCCGCGTCATCAACCGGAACAACCGTCTGAAGCGTCTGATCGAACTGCGCGCGCCTGACATCATCGTCCGCAACGAAAAGCGGATGCTGCAGGAATCCGTTGACGCTCTGTTCGACAACGGCCGTCGTGGTCGCGTAATCACCGGCGCCAACAAGCGCCCGCTGAAATCGCTGTCGGACATGCTGAAAGGTAAGCAGGGTCGCTTCCGTCAGAACCTTCTGGGTAAGCGCGTCGACTTCTCGGGCCGTTCGGTCATCGTGACCGGTCCGGAACTCAAACTGCACCAGTGTGGTCTGCCAAAGAAGATGGCGCTGGAGCTGTTCAAGCCGTTCATCTACTCGCGCCTTGAAGCCAAGGGTCTGTCTTCGACTGTCAAACAGGCGAAGAAACTGGTCGAGAAAGAGCGTCCCGAAGTGTGGGATATCCTCGACGAGGTGATCCGCGAACACCCTGTCATGCTGAACCGTGCGCCGACGCTGCACCGTCTTGGCATTCAGGCGTTCGAGCCGGTTCTCATCGAAGGTAAAGCCATCCAGCTGCACCCGCTGGTCTGCTCGGCCTTTAACGCCGACTTCGACGGGGACCAGATGGCCGTTCACGTCCCGCTAAGCCTTGAGGCGCAGCTGGAAGCGCGTGTTCTGATGATGTCGACGAACAACGTTCTGTCGCCTGCAAACGGTGCACCGATCATCGTTCCGTCGCAGGATATGATCCTGGGTCTGTACTACGTGACCCTGGAACGCGAAGGCATGCCGGGCGAAGGCAAGGTCTTTGGCTCGATCGAAGAAGTTCAGCACGCGCTGGACGCGGGTGAGGTGCATCTGCACTCGAAAATCACCGCGCGGATCACGCAGATCGACGACGAAGGCAACGAAGTTCAGAAGCGCTATGAAACCACTCCGGGCCGTCTGCGTCTGGGTGCATTGCTGCCGATGAACAACAAAGCCCCGTTCGAGCTGGTCAACCGCCTGCTGCGGAAGAAAGAAGTGCAGCAGGTGATCGACACCGTCTACCGTTACTGCGGTCAGAAAGAGTCGGTTATCTTCTGTGACCAGATCATGTCGATGGGCTTCAAAGAAGCGTTCAAGGCGGGCATCTCGTTCGGCAAGGACGACATGGTCATCCCGGATGACAAGTGGGGCATCGTTGATGACACCCGCGGTCAGGTGAAGGACTTTGAACAGCAGTACATGGACGGCCTGATCACTCAGGGCGAAAAGTACAACAAAGTTGTTGATGCCTGGTCGAAGTGTAACGACCGCGTCACCGAAGCGATGATGAGCACCATCTCTGACGTTGCCAAGGCCGAAGACGGGTCGGATCAGGAGCCGAACTCGGTCTACATGATGGCCCACTCGGGTGCGCGTGGCTCGGTCACTCAGATGAAACAGCTGGGCGGTATGCGCGGCCTGATGGCCAAGCCGAACGGTGACATCATCGAGACGCCGATTATCTCGAACTTTAAAGAAGGTCTGACCGTTCTCGAGTACTTCAACTCGACCCACGGTGCCCGTAAGGGTCTGTCGGATACCGCTCTGAAGACGGCGAACTCGGGTTACCTGACCCGTCGTCTGGTAGACGTCGCACAGGACTGCATCGTTCGCGAGATCGACTGTGGTACTGAGCGTGCGATCACAGCCGAAGCCGCCGTGAATGACGGTGAGGTTGTTGCCTCGCTGGCCGAACGTGTGCTGGGTCGTGTGGCGGCTGACGATGTTCTGCGTCCGGGCACGGATGAGGTGATCGTGGCCGCTGGTCAGTTGATCGACGAACGCATGGCGGACACCATTGACGAAGCTGGTGTTGCGTCGATGCGCATCCGCTCGCCTCTGACCTGTGAGTCCGAGGAAGGCGTCTGCGCCACCTGCTACGGTCGTGACCTTGCACGCGGCACCATGGTGAACACAGGTGAGGCTGTCGGCATCATCGCCGCGCAGTCCATTGGTGAACCCGGTACGCAGCTGACGATGCGTACTTTCCACATCGGTGGTGTTGCGCAAGGTGGTCAGCAGTCGTTCCAGGAAGCCAGCCAGGAAGGCGTCGTTTCCTTCGAGAACCCGCAGATTCTGGTCAATGCCGCAGGCGAAAGCCTCGTTATGGGCCGGAACATGAAGCTGGTGATCAGCGACGAACACGGCGAAGAGCGTGCCAGCCACAAGCTGGGCTATGGCTCCAAGCTGTTCGTCAAGGACGGCACCAAGGTTGCTCGTGGCGACAAGCTGTTCGAATGGGATCCCTACACCCTGCCGATCATCGCCGAGAAAGCCGGTACCGCGAAATATGTCGACCTTGTTTCGGGCCTTGCGGTCCGGGATGAGACCGACGATGCAACCGGCATGACCCAGAAGATCGTGATCGACTGGCGCGCGGCCCCCAAAGGCAGCGACCTCAAGCCCGAGATCATTCTGGTCGGTGAAGATGGCGAGCCGGTCCGCAACGATGCGGGCAACCCGGTTCACTATCCGATGTCGGTGGATGCGATCCTGTCCGTCGAAGATGGTCAGACCATCGAAGCCGGTGACGTTGTTGCGCGTATCCCGCGTGAAGGCGCCAAGACCAAGGACATCACCGGTGGTCTGCCACGTGTGGCCGAACTGTTCGAAGCCCGTCGTCCGAAAGATCACGCGATCATCGCAGAAGCCGATGGTTACGTGCGCTTTGGCCGCGACTACAAGAACAAGCGCCGCATCAGCATCGAACCGGCTGACGAGTCCATGGAGACCATCGAATACATGGTACCCAAGGGCAAGCACATCCCGGTCGCCGAAGGGGACTTCATCCAGAAGGGTGAATACCTGATGGACGGTAACCCGGCTCCGCATGACATCCTGTCGATTATGGGTGTCGAAGCGCTGGCGGATTACATGATCGACGAGGTGCAGGACGTCTACCGCTTGCAGGGCGTTAAGATCAACGACAAGCACATCGAGGTCATCGTGCGCCAGATGCTGCAGAAGTGGGAGATCCTGGATTCAGGTGACACCACCCTGCTGAAAGGCGAACATGTCGACAAGCAAGAGTTCGACGCAGCCAACGAGAAGACTATCTCGCGTGGCGGTCGTCCGGCTCAGGGTGAGCCGATCCTTCTGGGGATCACCAAAGCTTCGCTGCAGACGCGTTCGTTCATCTCCGCGGCGTCGTTCCAGGAAACCACCCGCGTGCTGACCGAAGCCTCGGTTCAGGGCAAGAAAGACAAGCTGGTTGGCCTGAAAGAGAACGTAATCGTTGGTCGTCTGATCCCCGCCGGGACCGGTGGGGCCACTCAGGCCGTCCGCCACATCGCGCAGTCGCGCGACAACGTGGTTATCGAAGCCCGCCGGGAAGAGGCCGAAGCGGCCGCTGCTCTGGCCGCTCCGACCTTCGACGACGACATGGTCGGTGATGAGCTGGACGTTCTGGTGGAAACACCGGAAAGCCGCGAATAGGCACCCTCAATAACTAAGAAAGGCCCCGCGATCTCGCGGGGCCTTTCTTGTTGTGAGCGCTCCGAGGCGAACTCTCACAAAGATAGTTACTAATGTGACCCGGTTTGTGGCATGCTTTCGTCAACAAGGGAGGGGGCCGCAATGACAACTCGTCAAACGCATGGGCGAAAGCGCCTGTATGACAGTATTTTGGACACCGTCGGAGACACGCCAAGCATACGAATAAACAGGATCGCGCCCTCAAACGTGACGGTCTATGTAAAGTTCGAAGCATTTAACCCGGCCAGTTCTGTCAAAGATCGCCTTGCCCTCAACATCATCGAAGCGGCAGAACGCGACGGTAGTTTAAAACCCGGTCAGACAGTAGTTGAGGCGACCTCGGGGAATACCGGTATCGGGCTGGCGATGGTCTGTGCGGCCAAAGGCTATCCCTTGGTTGTAACGATGGCCGACAGTTTCTCGGTCGAGCGGCGCAAGCTGATGCGGTTTTTGGGGGCAAAAGTTGTCCTGACACCGCGCGCGCAAAAGGGGTTCGGCATGTATACAAAAGCTAAGGAACTGGCCGAGCAGAACGGTTGGTTCCTGGCCAGCCAGTTTGAAACCGCAGCCAACGCCGATATTCACGAAAATACCACCGCGCAGGAAATCTTGGGTGACTTTGATGGGCAGAATCTCGACTATTGGGTTACGGGCTATGGCACTGGCGGGACGGTCTCGGGCGTGGCCCGGGTGCTGAGGAAAGCGCGCCCTGAGACCAAGATCATCCTGACCGAGCCTGCCAATGCAGCCATTGTGTCGTCAGGATATGTGAACACGCGCAATGAAATACACCAGCCGACCGAGAGCCACCCGAACTTCGAACCGCATCCGATACAGGGTTGGACGCCTGATTTCATTCCGTGGGTTCTGCAGGAGGCCATTGATAACTCGTACTATGATGAGTTGATTCCCGTTCCCGGTAGCGACGGTATTGCATGGTCGCGCCGTTTGGCCGCGGAAGAGGGGATTTTTACCGGTATTTCTGGTGGCTCGACCTTTGCGGTCGCGATGAAACTGGCCGAGACTGCGCCGGAAGGTTCCGTCATGTTGGTAATGTTGCCAGATACGGGCGAGCGTTACCTTTCGACCCCATTGTTTGATGGCGTAGAAGAGGAGATGACGGATGATGAGATCGAGATCTCGAAATCTACGCCTTCCGCCCAGATGACAGAATGAAACGACTGAAAAGTCGACAGTTTGTGTAGCTCGTCGGAACTATTACTGCAGGATTGTCCGGCGCATATTGACTTCGTGATCGATTGAACAATGAGTACGGCGATATATTGAAGACCGGGTGTTGATTAAATGAGTCCTAACGTTAAAGGCGCGCTGCTGATGATGGGCAGCATGGCGGCCTTTACCGTCAATGATGCGTTGGTGAAAGTGGTGGGGCAAGATCTGCCTCTGTTCCAACTTGTGACCATGCGCGGAGTTTTGGCGACAGTTCTTGTGTTGATAATGGCCCGTTATCTTGGGGCGCTTCACCTGAATTTTCCCCTCCATGACAAATGGCTTATCGCATTACGTTGCCTGGCAGAGTTGGCGGCGACCATCTTCTTTTTAACGGCTCTGATGCACATGCCGCTTGCCAACGTTACGGCAGTTCTACAGGCGTTGCCGCTGACCGTGACTTTGGGTGCTGCCTTATTCTTCGGTGAAGTAATTGGATGGAGACGTATTGCTGCAATTGCGCTTGGGTTCGTCGGTATGTTGTTGATCGTTCGGCCCGGTCCTGAAGGATTCAGCATCTATGCGATTTACGCATTGATTGCGGTTGCTTCCGTTACAGTTCGCGATTTGATCACTCGCCGAATGTCAGCCGAAGTACCTTCTATGGTGGTAACACTGGCGACATCCCTCACTATCACATTGGCAGCGATCATCGTCTCCACGTTTGAAGGATGGGTGCCGATCTCGACCGCATCTGGAGCGATGATCGCCAGCGCTGCGGTCTTTGTTCTGATAGGCTATCTGTTCAGTGTCATGGTGATGCGCGTGGGCGAAGTCGGTTTTGTTGCGCCATTTCGCTATTCCAGCCTGCTTTGGGCACTGGGACTGGGGTGGGCTGTGTTTGGTGACTGGCCGGACGCGATCACAATGCTGGGTGGTGCATTGGTAGTTGGGGCAGGGATGTTCACTCTGTTTCGCGAACGGTCGCGTCAGGCGGAGAAGTGAGGCAAACGTACGAAACCGGGGTTTAGCGCGAAACGCGTGGCAAAATCGGTCTCGATTTCGGGCGTGATCGGCGCAAGCTGTGCCTTCTGCTTTTCAGCGCGCGGCGAGTCGTTGGAGTTGTTCAATGTCCTGATCCACATCGGGCGATCAGGATAACTGACCACTGGCATGAAACGCCCGATCCGGTTGTGGGTAAAACTTATGATCGTGTGGGCGCACCCGCCCGCGATAAGCATGCCCAAGCCCACCCCAAGCAAAGATTTGTAGACTTGTGCCGCCCGAACCCCATTCGGCCCAAAGCTGGCCTGGTATCCGTTGTTGAAATCGAGGCCTATGGCCTGATTTTTTCCAATCAGCCCGGCAACATCATCGGCGGACTCGCGCAGTCTTTCGATGAAATCAATCGAAATGCTGTCGTCGTCATCATGGCGAAATTGAAGACAGGGCCGGTCCGGGTTTGAACGCGCTTCCTGAAGGATTCGTTTCATGACCTGCCGGTGTTTATGGCTTGGTTCGACGGGTCTTTGGACAATTCGTACCTGCTTGATGTCAGCGGTAAGGTCCTTAAGCCGGTCGAGCGCCTTTCGCGGCAGACAGTCCCCAACAACGACCAGAAGCTGATAGTCCCCATCTGTCTGCGTGCGAAAGCTGGGCAACGTCACAGATTCGAACAAGCGGAACCGCTCTTCCAGACGAGCAGGGTTGTAGAGATGGGCGCGCCGATCTGCGACCGTGTCATGTTCGATCTGGAAATCGCCCAGAGCAGGGAATGAAAATCGGCACAGGCCAAAGACTTGCATGGGGCATCCAATGGTTTGCAGGGCATGTTCACTATGCATCCGGTGCCGAAGTGCTGCAATGTGTCGGCGCAGTGGGAATCTCCATTAGTTCCTGATAGACGGCCGGAGCTCTTATGTACAATACGCCTTTCCCGCTGGGCTGTTGACACTTGGGCCGACTCCCCTTAATACGCGCGACATCTCGGTACCGGGGGCCGCCCCATAACCGATTTCAGTAATGAACTGGTCAAGGCCCGGACACTTTTATCGTTCGCGCCCTCTGATAACAAACCGCGACGTTCACCTCGGAATGGGAACGCTCGCGGGTTTTGCGCTTGTGGACGCATGAGTGCAGCGAATTTAACCGCACGCAACGCGCGTGCATGTCATGTGTGTTGCAAAACGGGGAAGAAACCGGAATGCCAACTATTCAACAGCTGATCCGCAAACCGCGGCAGCCCAAAGTAAAACGCTCGAAGTCCATGCACCTGGAGCAGTGCCCGCAGAAGCGCGGCGTTTGCACCCGCGTGTACACCACCACACCTAAGAAGCCGAACTCGGCTATGCGTAAGGTTGCCAAGGTGCGCTTGACCAACGGGTTCGAGGTCATCTCGTACATCCCGGGTGAAAGCCACAACCTGCAGGAACACTCGGTTGTTCTGATCCGTGGCGGCCGTGTAAAAGACCTTCCCGGTGTGCGTTACCACATCCTGCGCGGTGTTCTGGATACTCAGGGCGTCAAAGATCGTAAGCAACGTCGTTCGAAATACGGCGCTAAGCGTCCCAAGTAAGAAGGAGAGGCTGATATGTCACGTCGTCACGCCGCCGAAAAACGCGAAGTCCTGCCTGACGCCAAATTTGGCGACAAGGTACTGACCAAATTCATGAACAACCTGATGATCGACGGCAAGAAGTCGGTCGCAGAGCGCATCGTTTACAACGCGTTTGACCGCGTTGAGAACAAGGTAAAGCGCGCTCCTGTCGAAGTGTTCCACGAAGCGCTCGACAACATCAAACCGTCGGTCGAGGTTCGCTCGCGCCGGGTTGGTGGTGCAACCTATCAGGTTCCGGTCGAAGTGCGCCCTGAGCGCCGCGAAGCACTGGCCATCCGCTGGCTGATCACTGCTGCGCGCGGCCGCAACGAAAACACCATGGAAGAGCGCCTTGCAGGCGAGCTGCTGGACGCCGTTCAGTCCCGCGGTACTGCCGTCAAGAAACGCGAAGACACCCACAAGATGGCCGAGGCGAACAAAGCCTTCAGCCATTATCGTTGGTAATCCGAGAGGCTTAGACCAATGGCACGCGAATATCCGCTCGAACTGTACCGTAACTTCGGTATCATGGCGCACATCGACGCAGGTAAGACCACCTGCTCGGAGCGTATCCTGTATTACACTGGTAAATCCCACAACATCGGTGAGGTGCACGATGGTGCAGCCACCATGGACTGGATGGAGCAGGAGCAGGAACGCGGCATCACCATCACTTCGGCTGCGACCACCACTTTCTGGGAACGCACCGAGGACGGTCAGACCGCAGAAACTCCTAAGCACCGCCTGAACATCATCGACACCCCCGGCCACGTTGACTTCACCATCGAAGTTGAGCGTTCGCTGGCGGTTCTCGACGGTGCTGTCTGCGTTCTGGACGCAAACGCCGGTGTTGAGCCCCAGACCGAAACCGTGTGGCGTCAGGCTGACCGCTACAAGGTTCCGCGTATGGTTTTCGTCAACAAAATGGACAAGATCGGCGCTGACTTCTTCAACTGCGTCAACATGATCGAAGACCGCACCGGCGCACGCGCTGTTCCGGTTGGTATTCCGATCGGTGCCGAGTCCGAGCTGGAAGGTCTGATCGACCTGGTCACCATGGAAGAGTGGCTGTGGCAGGGCGAAGATCTGGGCGCAAGCTGGATCAAAGCTCCTATCCGCGACAGCCTGAAAGACATGGCTGACGAATGGCGCGGCAAGATGATCGAAGCGGCCGTCGAAATGGACGACGACGCGATGATGGAATACTTGGAAGGCAATGAGCCCGACGTTCCGACCCTGCGCGCTCTGCTGCGCAAAGGTACTCTGGAAATCGCGTTCGTTCCGGTTCTGGGTGGTTCGGCGTTCAAGAACAAAGGCGTTCAGCCGCTGCTCAACGCTGTGATCGACTATCTGCCCAGCCCGCTGGACGTTGTCGATTACATGGGCTTCAAACCCGGCGACGAGGAAGAAGTTCGTGACATCGCCCGTCGTGCAGACGACGACATGGCCTTCTCGGGTCTGGCGTTCAAAATCATGAACGACCCCTTCGTTGGCTCTCTGACCTTCACCCGGATCTACTCGGGCACCATGAACAAGGGTGACTCGATCCTGAACTCGACCAAAGGTAAGAAAGAGCGCATCGGTCGTATGATGATGATGCACTCGAACAACCGGGAAGAGATCGAAGAAGCGTTTGCAGGCGACATCATCGCGCTGGCGGGTCTGAAAGACACCACCACCGGCGACACTCTGTGTGACGCGAAGGATCCGGTGGTTCTGGAAACCATGACCTTCCCCGACCCGGTGATCGAAATCGCGGTCGAGCCCAAAACCAAGGGCGACCAAGAGAAGATGTCCCAGGGTCTGGCCCGTCTGGCCGCCGAAGACCCGTCCTTCCGCGTGGAAACCGACCTGGAGTCGGGTCAGACCATCATGAAGGGCATGGGCGAACTTCACCTGGACATCCTGGTTGACCGTCTGAAGCGCGAGTTCAAGGTTGAAGCGAACATCGGTGCACCTCAGGTGGCCTATCGCGAAACCATCTCGATGCCGGTCGAGCACACCTACACCCACAAGAAACAGTCGGGTGGTTCGGGTCAGTTCGCGGAAGTCAAGCTGGAGATCCAGCCGACCGAAGCAGGCGAAGGTTACTCGTTCGAAAGCCGCATCGTTGGTGGTGCCGTTCCGAAGGAATACATCCCGGGTGTTGAAAAAGGCATCAACTCGGTCATGGATAGCGGCCCGCTGGCTGGCTTCCCCGTGATCGACTTCAAGGTTGCCCTGCTGGACGGTAAGTTCCACGACGTTGACTCGAGCGTTCTGGCGTTCGAAATCGCATCGCGGATGTGTATGCGTGAAGGCATGCGCAAAGCTGGCGCGAAGCTGCTGGAACCGATCATGAAGGTCGAAGTGATCACCCCGGAAGAATACACCGGCGGTATCATCGGCGACCTGACCTCGCGTCGTGGCCAGGTCTCTGGTCAGGAACCGCGCGGCAACGCAATCGCGATCGATGCGTTCGTTCCGCTGGCCAACATGTTCGGCTACATCAACACTCTGCGTTCGATGTCGTCGGGCCGTGCCCAGTTCACCATGCAGTTCGACCACTACGATCCGGTTCCGCAGAACATCTCGGACGAGATTCAGGCGAAATACGCATAAGCGAAGATTTGAGGGAGCTCCGGCCAGGGGCTCCCTTCATTACCGAAAAAGGAGGCCATCATGGCAAAGGAAAAGTTTGAGCGTAATAAGCCGCACGTCAACATCGGCACGATTGGCCACGTTGACCACGGCAAGACCACGCTGACCGCAGCAATCACCAAGTATTTCGGT
>NZ_JBQFZC010000012.1:0-39098 GCF_056542025.1 Ruegeria sp. AF2
AGAGTTCAACGACAGCCTCGCCATCCCCCGCAATCTCTCCGACCTCGGCGTCACCAAAGCCGCCATCCCCGAACTGGTCCAGGGCGCAATCATCGACCCCTCATGCGGAGGTAACCCAATCCAACTCAACCAACAAAACATCACTGAGCTGTTTAATACGGCGATCTGACAGTGAGCGCTGAAATCGTTCTCATAATCCTTGCGGCCGCGTTGCTGCATGCGATCTGGAACACGGTTGTAAAAACGGCCGCTGACCGAACAGTCACGCTGGGTCTGGTTGCGCTGGGACACGTTATCCCGGGGGCGCTGATGGTGGCGGTTCTGCCGCTGCCGAATATCGAGAGCCTGCCATATCTGGCAGGTTCGACCGTTGTTCATTTCGGATATTTCTACATGCTGAATCAGGCCTACCGGCATGGTGATCTCAGTGTGGTGTACCCGATCGCGCGCGGTGTGGTTCCTGCGCTGGTCGCTCTTTGGGCCGTGATATTCGCGGGCGAACATCTGCCGACGCAGGCCTGGATTGGGATCGCGGTGATTGCCACCGGCATTCAACTGTCCAGCTGGTCGGTTTTGAGGCAAGGGGTCGGTAGGGCATCGCTTGTTTTCGCATTGGGAACGGGCTGCTTTATTTCCATCTACTCGCTTGTGGATGGCCTGGGCGTGCGGGTGTCAGGCAACATCCTGAGTTATTGGGCCTGGCATTCGGTTCTGCATATCTTTGTTGTGGGCTTTGTCGCGCTACGGCGAGGCGCGCGTGTGCTTGATTTGCCTCTGCGCATCTGGGTGATCGGGATTGCAGGCGGAATGGTGTCGATGACCGCTTACGGCCTAGTGCTTTATGCCAAGAATTTCGCTCCGCTTGGCGTCGTGTCAGCCTTACGCGAAACCTCAGTGATCTTCGCGGCCCTAATCGGATTTCTGTTCCTGGGTGAAGGCAATCCCATGCGACGCCTTCTGGCGGCCGTGATGATGGCCGCTGGCGTGACGCTGATCGCATTGTCGTCATGAACACATGCTGGGATGAGTTGAATGATTCTTGCGAGAGATCTGAAATCCACCTGTCACGCCGCATGAAACTGCAGGTTTGCTATGCCATGTTGACCGGAAAAGGCAAAAAAACCAAAATTGTCGCAAAAGATTTACATTTATTGTGGATTTTTGCGCGAAAATGTGACCGAGTCTGAAAATGGATGATGATAGCGTAACCATCCCACATCGTGGCCGAGAGCTGCTGGATGTCCTTGCGCGGCTGGGGGGGTCAGCGCGCAACACTCAGATCGCCCAGATCATGGACGTCTCTGAGGAAACTGTGCGTCGTTTGGTCAAGGCACTGGCGCGCGCGAACAAGGTTGAGCGTGTGCATGGCGGCACATTTCTGTCTCGGGCGCAGGATACACCGATGTTTTCGGGCGCGTTGGAGTATAATGCCGACGAGAAAACCAACATCGCCAAGCGGGTCTGCGGGTTGCTTGAGGACGAGATGGTGTTGTTCATCACCGTTGGCTCGACCATGACTCATGTGGCCGAGCAACTACGTGAGTTGCGGGGTTTGACCGTCGTTAGCAACTCTTTGTCAGTTGTCGCATCCCTGGCCGATCACAATGGCACGCGCGCCGTTCTGGCAGGGGGCGAAGTAATCCGCTCCGAACGAGGCAGTTTTGGCCGTGCGGCTGAAGAACTGGCGTGTCAGTACAGCTATGACGCGGTGATCTGCGGCGCGGATGCACTGTCGCTGGTTGGAGGTGTATTGGCCTCGAACCCGCTGGAGGCGGATCTGACCCGTGCGCTGCAAGGGAACACGCATCGCATGATCGTTGCAGCGGACCACACCAAATTCGGTGCAAAGGCAGCCAACGTGTCTTGCCCGTTCGACAAGGTGACGGATCTGGTGACCGATATCGCCCCACCCGATGCGTTTGCACCCGTTCTCAAGCAAGCTGGGGTCCAAGTGCACATTGCATCGCAATACGATGTCAAATCCGGGCCAGATGAAACAGAGCCCCGGAAGCAAAAAAAGAACAAAGAAACCTCCGAAAGCAAAGCGGGAAAATCGGGCTCTCGGAAACGCAAAACGAAATAAACAAAACCTAGGGAGAAAACATGAAGAAGCTTCTTATGTCTGGTGTGGCCTTTGCCACAATCGGGGGCGCGGCCTGGGCCAATTGTCCTGCTGCAACCGTCGCGGATATGCAGGGCGTCGCAGCCGGTGCTTATCCTCAGCAGTTTGATCTGTCCGAGTTTCAATCAGCTGCAAACTGTACGCTCAGCTTTGCAGAAAACCCGGCTATTGGGGATCTGAACGGCATGATCCGTGGCAATGGCGATCTTGCGGCCGTTGCAGATCGTCTGCCGGCTGACCCGTTGGTCATCGTACCCTATGACTCGATAGGTCAGTATGGCGGTGTTCTGGACGCGCTCTCCAACGCCACAGAAAGCGGCACCTCGGACTTCCTTTCGGTGCGTCACGTCAACCTGTTCCGCTATTCCGACGACCTGCAGACCCTGGTGCCCAACGTGGCGAAATCCTGGGAATGGAACGATGACTTCACCGTGCTGACCGTGAATCTGCGTGAAGGCCACAAGTGGTCGGATGGCGCGCCATTTACGGCGGCGGATATCGTCTTCTGGTACGATAACCTGATGATGGACACCAATGTCATCGCCGAAGCGAAGGATTATGCGCTGGCGGGCGGTGAGCCGATGAAGGTCGAAGCGCTGGACGACACCACCGTCCGCTTTACCCTTGCCGCGCCCAAGCCTGGCCTGACCGAGACATTCTCGTTCACCTATGTGCAGCCCTACCAGCCCAAGCATTTCTTTGAAAAGTTCCACCCGGCGCTGGATGACAACGCCGACGCCAACGCGCAGGCGCTTGGTTATGAAAACGGGTACGAGCTGATCAAGGCCTATTATGGCAACTCGGACTGGATGGATACGCCATCTCCGATGCTGACAGCCGGTGACAAACTGGCGGGTCTTCCCACCGACACCATGCCGACGCTGGAGAGCCATATCCTTGTGAAGGAGAGCACCGAGGGTCGTCACTACGTGGCCAACCCCTATTTCTTCCAGGTCGATACGCAGGGTAACCAGCTTCCCTACATTTCGGAAATGGATGAAACTTACGTTCCGGACGAAGAAGTTCGCACCCTTAAGTTGCTGAATGGCGAGGTCGATTACAAATCGCAGGGTGTTAACCTGACATCCGCTCCGGTGCTGCTCGAAGGTCAGGAGAACGGTAACTACACTGTCGAGGTGAAGCCTTCGATCGGCTATCCGGTTCTGACCTTCAACGTGACCGCAGAAGACGAGGCCAAGCGCGCGATCTTTAACGATATCCGGTTCAGAACTGCGATGTCTGTTGCTATGGATCGCAACCAGCTGAACGAGGTTGTGGCTTTTGGTCTGGGAACACCGACACAGTACATCGGCTTCTCGCCACGTCCCGATTTCATCGACGAAAAATGGTCGAACCATGAGATCGAATTCGATGCAGAGCGCGCCAATGCGCTGCTGGACGAAGTCGGTCTTGTCGACAAGGACGGTGATGGCTTCCGCGACTTGCCGAATGGTGATCCGTTTGTTCTGGATTGGCAGTTCTCGACCCAGCCAGCTTCGGCGCAACTGGTGGAACTGATTGCTCAGAACTGGAAAGACGTTGGCGTCAACACCGCGATCAAAGAGGTGACATCCGACGAATTCCGCGCCGCACAAACGGCCAACTCGCTGGATATGGGCCTATGGCTGAAGAGCCAGCCAGCCGGGTCGATCCTCGGGGACAGCGAGATCTGGGTGCCTCCGTTTGATGGCTATTTCGACGTACGTACAGGTATGCTCTGGGCTGAATACATCAGCTCAAACGGTGAAAACGGTGTTGAACCACCGGCTTGGGTCGCGGATCTGAAGGCTGCATTGGACACCTATCAGTCCAGTGCACCCGGCTCTGATGCGTCAGTATCCGCCGCGCAGAAGATGGTCGAGATCATGACCGGCGAGCTGCTGTTCCTGGGTACCGTGAATGCTCCTGCCCCGATCTATCACTCGAACAACCTGCAGAACTTTACCGAGTTCAAAACGCAGTCTTACGAGTTCTATCGGACCTATCCTTACCGCCCCGCACAGTGGTGGCTGAGCGAATAAGATTGAGAAGATAAGAAGGTGGGCGCCCGCGCCCGCCTTCGCGCATCCCGCGGGGACAGATATGTTGCAATTCTGCAGATTTGCCGCCACCCGGGCGGTTATGGCGTTGGTCACTTTGGTCATCGTATCGCTGATTGTTTTTTCACTGATGGAACTGGTGCCCGGTGACTGTGCCGAGCGCTATTTGGCGTATAAAAACACCCAAGGGTCCGCGATCACCGTTGCTGACGTTGCAGCAGAACGCGCCCGACTGGGGTTGGATCAACCGTTCCTAACCCGATGGGCCACTTGGTTGTCAGGGGCATTTCGTGGCGATTTCGGCGAAAGCTGCATCCTGCGGGTGAATATTGCACAGCTGCTGGGCGACAAGTTCTGGCTGTCGCTGTGGATCTGCCTTGGCGCTTTGACGCTGGCTTATGCCATTGCAATCCCTGTGGGCATCATTTCTGCCGCCTCGCGCAGTGCGGTACTGAACAACTCGCTGCGGATCGTCAGCTATCTGGGTTTGGCGATGCCGAACTTCCTGCTGGCCCTGATGGTGATGCTGGTTTCAACCGTCTATTTCGGCGAGACTCTGACCGGGCTGTTCTCGCCCGAGTACAAAGAAGCGCCTTGGTCTTGGGGCAAGTTCCTCGATTTGCTGAAACACGCCTGGCTGCCGATCTTCATTCTGGGCTGGTCGGCCACAGCCTTTGCGCTGCAGACCGTGCGCGCGTTGATGTCGGATGAGATCGGGAAGCTGTATGTCACCGCTGCTGCCGCGCGGGGCATTTATGGCCGCCGCCTGCTATGGCGCTATCCGGCCCGTCATGCGCTGGGGCCGATCGTCAATAGCCTTGGCTTTGACCTGAACCGGATCTTCAACGAATTGCCCATTGTGGCGCTGATCCTGACATTGACTGAAGCCGGTGCGCTTTTGCTTGAAGCGTTGGCGCGGTCCAATGATCAGCAACTTGCGGGGGCCATCATCTTTCTGCTGACGGCATCAATCGTGACGTTGAATTTCTTCACCGACATTCTGCTTGCGGTGATCGACCCGCGCGTGCGCAAAAGTATCCTCAGGTGACCAGATGACTGCGACAATCGACAACCAAAAGGCTAAAGAAGCCTATTTCACCGCCTCGCAGCGTCAGTTGATCTGGGCCCGATTCAAGAAACAGCGCGCGGCGATGATTGCGGCCACAGTTCTGGTCGTCCTGATCCTGTCGGGCATCTTTGCTCCGTTCCTCTCGCCTTACGATCCGACCGCCGCAGGGCGTGACAAAGACTATCTGAACGGAGCCCCGCAGATTCCAAAATTCTGCGACAAGAATGGCTGCTCGATCCGCCCGTTCCTGCACGGGGTAACCCGCGAACGCTCGTTGGCGACCAATTTCCGCTGGGTCGAGAAAGTGAACGAGGATGAACGCCGATATATCCAGTTCTTCGTTCGGGGCGACAAATATAAGCTGTTTGGAGTCATTCCCGGTAACATCCACCTGTTTGGTGTCGATCAGGGCTATGTTCACCTGTTCGGAACCGACAGTGCCGGCAAGGATATCTTCAGCCGTACACTGCATGCGGTTTGGACGTCGCTACAGGTCGGAACGCTTGGGGTGATGATTTCGTTCGTGCTGGCGCTCGCGATCGGAGGGGTGGCTGGATATTACGGTGGAATGGTCGACAGTGTGATCCAAATGATCACCGATGCGATCCGTACGGTTCCGGCCATACCTCTGTTCATGGCGATTGCGGCCTTTATCCCGCCGGAATGGTCGGCCGAAACAAGATTCTTTGTCATCACAGCCATATTGGGATTGGTCGGCTGGCCTACTTTAGCACGGCGAGTTCGCACCCATCTGTTGACCGAACGCAATCAGGAATATGTGCTTGCGGCAAAGCTTTGCGGTGCATCGCCGGGCCACATCATCCGGCGTCATCTGCTGCCCAGCTTCACCAGTTACATCATCGTCGATCTGGTGATCTCGTTCCCCTATATGGTCCTCAGCGAAACCGCGCTCAGCTTTATCGGGCTGGGGCTGAAAGATCCGGTCAACTCACTTGGCGTGATGTTGCAGAATGTCACCAAGGCGGATGTTCTGCTGAATTACCAATGGTATTTCATCCCGGTCATCTTCTTTGTCGTTCTCGTGATGTCTTTCGTGTTCGTCGGCGATGGCCTGCGCGATGCGGCTGATCCTTATTCGGAGACCCGCAAATGAGCCTGATCGATGTCGAAAACCTGTCCGTTCAGTTCAAAACCGATGAAGGGTTGATCACGGCGGTTGAGGATGTTTCGTTTTCACTCGTCCCAGGCGAGGTGCTCGGGCTGGTCGGCGAAAGTGGATCGGGAAAATCAGTGACGGCAAAGTCACTGATGAAACTAAATCCACCCAACGCGATCTATGCGCCGGAAAGCCGGATCGATCTGCATCTCGACAGCGGCCCGGTTGATATCATGGCGCTGAAGCGGCCCAAGGACATGGAGATTGTGCGCGGCGGGGCGATTAGTATGATCTTCCAAGAGCCGATGGCCAGCTTTGCCCCCGCGATCACCATCGGCAAGCAGATGGTTGAACAGTTGCTGATCCACACGGACCTCAGCAAAAAGCAGGCCAAAGAACTATCGATCGAAATGCTGGACCGGGTGGGTATCCTTGAACCGGCGGCCCGGTTCAACCAATACGCTTTCGAATTGTCGGGCGGGATGCGTCAGCGGGCGATGATCGCCATGGCGCTTTCGACCAAGCCCAAACTGCTGATCGCGGATGAGCCGACAACGGCGCTGGACGTGACCATTCAGGCTCAGGTTTTGGATCTGATGAAGGATCTGGTGGCCGAGTTCGGCATGGGCATCGTCTTCATCACCCATGACCTAAGCGTCGTCGCCCAAACCGCCGACCGGGTTGCGGTGATGTATCTGGGTCGGATCATGGAAAGCGGGCCTGTGCGTGAAGTGATCCGCCATCCGGCACATGCCTATACGCGTGGTCTGCTGAACGCGTTACCCAAACTCGATGATCTGGACGCACCGCTAACCCCGATCCCCGGCGATATCCCCTCACCTCTGGAGCGGCCATCAGGCTGCGTGTTCCATCCACGCAACCCGGAACTCAAACCCGGATCGCGATATGAAACGGAACGCCCACCCTTGACCGAGGTCAGCCCCGGCCATTTCGCAGCCATTTTCCCCGAAGACGTGCCAGGCCAGCCATGACAAATGCTCTGATCAAAACCGAAAACCTGTCAGTCGAATTTCCCCTTGGTGGCGGTTTTTTTAACAAGCACACGCTGAAGGCAGTCGACAATGTCTCGATCGAAATCCCGCGAGGGGCTTTTGTTGGGGTGGTCGGCGAGTCCGGCTCGGGTAAGACAACACTTGGCCGCGCATTGCTGAATGCGGTCCCAATCACCAGCGGTGGCGCAAGCTATGATGATGGTGAAGAGCAGTTCGATCTGACCAAAATGTCGGCAACCGATCTCAAGTCCTATCGCCGTCGGGCTCAGTTGATTTTTCAGGACCCTTACGCGGCGCTTAGTCCTCGGATGACCGTGCGTGATATCATAGCCGAACCGCTGGATGTGATGGGCCTGACCGCATCGCGTGAGGAAACCGATGCGCGGGTTCGCGAGATTGCGGGCAAATGCCGGTTGAACCTTGAACATCTGCGACGCTATCCGCACGCGTTTTCGGGTGGTCAGCGTCAGCGGATTTCTATCGCGCGGGCTCTGGCCTGCAACCCGCGTTTTGTAGTTGCCGATGAATGCGTGGCGGCGCTGGACGTGTCGATTCAGGCAGATATCCTGAACCTGCTGAAATCCCTTCAGCGAGATATGGGCCTGACCTTCATGTTCATCAGCCACGATCTGTCGGTTGTGGCCCATACCTGCGATTTTGTGGTCGTGATGTATCACGGCAAGATCGTCGAAAGCGCCCCGACGCGCGAACTGTTTGCCGCACCCAAGCAAGACTATACCAAGCGGTTGCTGGATGCGATCCCATCGCTGGACCCCGATCATCGAATGCGTGCCTGATCAGGGCGCGCTAACCTGCGCCTGTCCGGTCTCGGTCAGCACAATCTCGGTCGCGCCATCTGCGCTGCGCTCGCTGGGTGGGACAAGGACATCGATGCCAGGCCGGTCGGGGCCAAAGGTGTTGCTGACCCGGCGGACCGAACTAAGAATGGCCAGCAGCGCCGGAGACGTCGCCGCCACGAAATGAGATGATCCCGCATCGCTGTTGAATGCAGTCGTGTCGATCACGCTGATCGGATATTCGGCCAATGCGTCGACCGAACTGATATTACCCAACCTTTGACTGTCCGCGGTGCCGCGCAGCCGAGCCGACAGGTTCAGAATCTTGTCCTTCTGGGACACCATCACCACAAACGGGTCGGGCGGGCTCTTGATGCTGTTCATCTGGGATCGGAACAAATCCACATCCAGATCAGGTGAGATCAGGATGACCCCCTCAAGATTGCGGCTTGCCCACCCCGGCTCGCGTAGTTCGGCTTGCCGCATCATCTCCATCGATAGGGCGCTGCCCATCGAATGCGCTATCAGGACGACCCGCTTTACGCCCATTGATTTGAGCAATCTAATGGTCTGTTCCAGCCCGTCTCGGGCAAACAGCATACTGTCCAGATCATAGGCGTAACCGGTGCCGCGCGCCTTACTGGGCCAGGAATAAATCAGAATGGTTCCGGGGATACCGATATCATGGCTCAGCTGAGCGGCCCGAAATGCGGTCTCAGTCTGCGTGGCGTTATACCCGTGAACAAAGATGACCACGTCATCCACGCCACGCAGACGGGACTTCAGATCCTGCGGACCCGAGAACTCGGTAACATCGGCCACGACAAACTGTTTGTTCGGATTCGGGTTCGCGTATGAGAACTCGAGTTCACCCGGCGTGTGCGACGGCGGAATCGAGACGGTCATCTCAAGGTAACGCAATGCCTCGGCACGGTTAGCTCCGTAGCTGCCATCCGGCTCGCGCGCACGGGTAGTGGCGGCAAAGACCGTGGCGGGGGTGCCGACCCTAAGGGCTTCGGGTGTGATCTCTGTGATAGACCGATCCGCACAGGCGGTCAGCACAGACAGCGTCACAATGATGATGAAATAGCGCAGCACGCTCTGCCCCTGTGAAGTTACAGGGCTACGCTACCGTATTCCCGCCCCGCGTCCAGCCTGAGGGCACGACTCATTGGCAAAATCCGGCTGGCACTTGTTACAAAACGTAACGGCTGAGGTCTGTGGATTTTGTCAGTTCGCCAAGATTGTCGTTCACGAAACCTGCATCGACGGTGATCTCAGCCCCTGCCTGATCCGGTGCGGTGAACGAAAGCTCTTCGAACACGCGCTCCATCACCGTGTAAAGCCGCCGCGCACCGATATTCTCGATGCTTTGGTTCACATCCGCCGCAATCCGGGCCAAGGCTGCGATCCCGTCTTCGGTGAAACTGACCGTGACCTCTTCAGTGCCCATCAGGGCAGTATACTGCAGTGTCAGAGCGTTGTCGGTCTCGGTCAGGATACGTACGAAATCCTCTTCTGTCAGGGCGCGCAGTTCCACGCGTATCGGCAAGCGGCCCTGAAGTTCTGGCAGCAGGTCCGAGGGCTTGGCGATGTGAAACGCACCGGATGCGATGAAAAGGATATGGTCGGTTTTCACAGGGCCATGTTTGGTGCTGACAGTGGTGCCCTCGATCAGAGGCAGCAGGTCGCGCTGAACCCCTTCCCGGCTGACATCGCCTCCGCGCGCATCGGATCGGGCGCAGACTTTGTCGATCTCATCCAGAAACACGATGCCGTTCTGTTCGACCGCTTCCAAAGCCACCCGGTTGACGGTTTCATCATCCAGCAACTTGTCGGCCTCTTCTCCAATTAAGGCCTCATAGCTTTCAGCGACAGTCATGCGTTTCTTGACGGTCCGTCCACCGAAGGCTTTGCCGAAGATATCACCCAGATTCATCATCCCCATCTGACCACCCGGCTGGCCCGGAATATCGAACATCGGCATCGGGTTCGTGGTATCGGACAGTTCCAACTCGATTTCGGTATCGTCCAGCTCACCCGCTTTCAGCTTCTTACGGAACATCTCGCGTGTCGCTTCGCGGGCGTCGGTTCCAGCAATCGCCTCGATCACGCGATCCTCGGCGGCCTGATGGGCGCGGGCTTTGACATCCTCGCGCATATACTCGCGGGTTTGCAGGATTGCGGCGTCAGCCAGATCACGCACGATCTGTTCAACGTCCCGACCGACATAGCCGACCTCGGTGAATTTGGTGGCTTCAACCTTGATGAAGGGTGCGCGGGCCAGTTTGGCCAGACGGCGGCTGATCTCGGTCTTGCCAACGCCGGTGGGTCCGATCATCAGAATGTTTTTTGGATAGACCTCATCGCGGATGTCATCTGGCAACTGCTTGCGCCGCCAGCGGTTGCGTAGCGCCACGGCGACGGCGCGTTTCGCGTCTTTCTGCCCGATAATAAAGCGGTCCAGTTCCGAGACAATCTCGCGCGGGGTCAGGTCGGTCATATGTGTTCTATCCGTATGTTTCGCAGCGGAACCTAATCATACGGCGCGAAAACACAAGCCGATCACGAGAAGATCACGGCAACTCACGGGCAGCACACGGAATTTCGTGGTGATGTGAATCGCCAGATGCACAGCGTCTGCGGCATAACCTTTCGCGACGGACTCTGCGTCCGTATGACATTAGGGAGATACCTCATCATGATGACTCGTCGTTCGCTTTTTGTGAAAGCTGCAGCTACCGGCGCGGCCCTGTCTCTGGTCGGCACCACCGCTGCCCTGGCCGGTGGCGCAAAAAAGAAAGGCACATTTGAAGGCCGCTCGAACCACGTCACTACCGGTTCGGTAAAACTGGTCAAAGATGGCGAGCGTTACATCGTTGAACTGGGCGACGACTTTTCGCTGGACAACGGCCCCGACCCGCGTGTCGCATTTGGTAAGGACGGCACATACGCCCCAGACAGCAAACTGGGCGCGCTGCTGCACCTGACCGGCAAGCAATCCTATGCCGTGCCGCCAACCATGGATGTCTCGGGCTACAACGAAGTTTACATTTGGTGCGAGGTTGCCGGCGTCCCGCTGGGAGTTGCTTCGTTGAGGTAATCACACCCTTCAGGGGTCGGGCTTTCCGGCCTCTGACACGCCGTTAGGTGACAGGGCAACTGTCTGTTACACTCGCCCCAAGATATTGGAACTGGGGGCGTTTTCATGACCAAGATTGCCAAGATCACCCTGCTGTTTGTGGTCTTTGTTGACCTGATCGGACAAGGGCTGGTGTTTCCCATCATCAACTCCCTGATCATGGAAACGAAGTCTGGCTTCTTGCCGGAAAGCACGGCCATGGGCACAAGGCACTTTTATTATGGTCTGGTGATCGGCTGCTTCTTCCTGTCTTGGTTTCTGGGGGTGGTCTATGTCTCGAAAGTTTCAGACTCCATCGGGCGCAAGAATGCTCTTCTGGTCTGTTTGACCGGGGCGCTGGTCGGCTACGCCCTGACCATCGCAGCGCTTTATCTCAACAGCCTGCTTCTACTGATCATTGGTCGTTCGATCACCGGGTTTACGGCTGGAAATCAGCCCATCGCACAAGCGGCAATGATCGATGGCAGCACCGACGCTGCCGACCGCGACCGCAACATGGGTTATATTGTGACCGGTGTCAGCTTTGGCTTGGTCGGGGGACCGATCATAGGCGCGGTTCTGTCCGATGCAGCCTTATTGGGCAGCGCGGCGACATTGAAAACGCCTTTCTACGGGGCGTTTGTACTGGTCCTGATTGCAATCTTTCTTGTGACCGCGTTCTTCAAGGATACCAGAACCGAGCGCGAACCCTTCGTCTTCCGCCCCCGCGACATAACCGACAGCCTCATAGCTGTGCGCGAACACCCGCTGGTTCTAAAAATCATGCCAGTTTATGCCCTGTTCATGGTCGCCAACGTTACTTTCTATGTATTCGTCGACAACTTCCTGACCAGCGCGTGGGGTTATGGCGTAATAGGGGGCAGCATGGCGATGGTGGTCATTGGCGTTGCGCTGGCCTTTTCCAGCACCTTCCTTGTGAAACCAGCGCAAGAGATGTTCAGCAAGCACCAGATCATCTACACCTCGTTGGTCACCATGGTGATCTGTGGCTTTGCCTTCGCATTCAGCCCCAGCGGGGTACTGAGCTATATTCCGGTCTTTTTCTTCTACTTCTTCTTCGGCGTTTCTTACCCGACGCTGCTAGGCCTGTTCTCAGCCAGCGTTGCCGAAACGGATCAGGGTTGGGTCATGGGGGTGACCACAGCCGTGTTCTGCCTAGCAGGCGGTATCATGTCCCTGATCGGAGGCGGATTGATGAGCATCGACATCCGCGTGCCGTATTATATCGTCATTGTCACTGCCCTGATGGGCCTTATCGGGATGCATCTGAGGTGGAAGGGGAAAGAGATCAAAGCGCTATTGGCATAAAGAACAGCCGATAAAGCGGAAAGGGTCACCTACTCCTGCTCTTCCTCGATTTCTTCTTCGTCAAGTTTGCGCTGGCTTTCCTGCAATGGCGCGCGCTCTATCAGTGCCCAAATTTCCTTTTTGGTCTTCTTTGAAACAGCGCCTCTGGCTTCCAGCTCGATCAATAGCGAGCGTGTTTGATCTTCGGTACAGCCAATTGTTCTGCTGAGCCGTTCCAGAGTTTTGAACTTGTATTTGGTATCCCTCAACATGGACTCAAGCAGCTTCTTGCGAGGCTCTTTCCATGTCTTGGCGTGCTTCCGGTTCCGATATTCCTCAAGCACAATCGGCCCAACAATACCGCCAATCAGCCCACCAAATATCGCTGCCAGAACCGCACTCATGACCCGATCGTCTCAACCGTCAGATTGCCGTTGGTATACACGCAGATATCCGCAGCAATTGCCATAGCTTCACGCGCTACATCCTCGGCTGGTTTGTCGCTATCCATCATCGCACGGGCCGCCGCCAGGGCAAAGTTGCCGCCCGACCCGATTGCAGCGACGTTGTGTTCCGGCTCAAGCACGTCCCCTGCCCCAGTGATCACGAGCAGATCCTTGCCGTCGGTCACAATCAGCATCGCCTCGAGCTTCTGCAGATACTTGTCGGTGCGCCAGTCCTTGGCCAGCTCGACCGAAGCACGCGCCAGTTGGCCGGGCGTCGCCTCAAGCTTGGCTTCCAGACGTTCCAGCAGCGTGAACGCATCCGCCGTAGATCCGGCGAATCCGGCGACCACTTCGAACCCGCCCGGTGTCAGGCGACGCACCTTTCGCGCAGTGCCCTTGATCACGGTTTGGCCCAGGCTGACCTGCCCGTCCCCGGCGATGACAACCTGCCCGCCCTTCTTGACGCCAATAATAGTGGTGCCGTGCCATCCGGGAAAATCGCTGTCTGCCATGAATGCCTCCGTTATCCGTGCTGCCATATATGGGCCGGGCACGGGTTCTGCGCAACCGGTTCTAAAACTGCCCAAAAGATATGCAGTAAACGCAAACCGGGGCTGTTGAGTCAGCATTTGTGAGACTCAGCCGCCGGAGTTACATGAGGCTTACAACCGACAACGGGTCGGCTGTTTCTGTTAAAAGGACTAAGCACATGGCAAACGCAATCGCAAAAACCCATGCGCCGCGCGGAGCAGTCACCATCCTGCACGCAGTGGACGCATTCTCTCATGCATTCGAAAACGTTGTCGAATGGTACAAATCATATCAGACACGCAACGAACTGTCGCAACTGAGCGACGAGCAGCTGGAAGACGTCGGGCTGACCCGCGCTGATATCTCCAAGTTCTGATCCAGGATTTGAACACTTATAAGATGAGCCGCTCGATTGAGCGGCTTTTTCTTTTTCAGCTTTCGACGAATTTACCTGCGAGATCAGGCAGATAAGCCTCAACTGCAGCAGTGGCTACGACATGCCGGGTACCCGCCTCGGCATCCTCGACATCCAGTCCCCCTTTGACCGCCCGAACCGAGGCGCGGCCCCGCGGCAGATCCGAGGCGACAAGATCACAATCAACCTTCTCAGGCTGTTGAACGCCAATCGTGACCTCAACGCGCATCTCCTCATGACTGATGCCCAGTTTGGAAAACAGCGTGATGGACGAGTGGTGCAGCGCGTCTTGAACAGCGCGGCGCGCGGCCTTGGTATAGTCCTGACCATACAGGTCGTTGCCGGTCCCCATCTCCAGAATGATGCGTTTTTCCGTCATCGGGCGGGCTCCATATCAAATGAGACAACGATCGCGGCGTTGGCGATCACCGTGCGACCTTCAGAATGGGGTTTGTCGATATCCAAGCCACCATGTGTGACCGTGATGTTGGGCTGGCCGTAAGGGAAAATGGCCTTCAACGCCTGCGAATCCACCCGGTCCGGTTGCTGTACACCGATTTCCGCGTCGATGATCATGGCCTCTTTCGGGAATCCGAACAATTCCGCCATATTGATCGAGTTATGCCAGAGCGCATCCTTGAGCGCGCGCAGCGCTGCTTCGGTATAGTCTTCGCGCCGAAGCGACGTACCCATACCGAATTCCACCAATACCCGAGTTTTGGGCATGTCGCCTCCTTATTCCTGATGACCCGACAATCTGCACGAGTTCTTGCGAATTGAAAGAACCAGTACAGTGAACTGCATCCGGCCAAACCACGAAACCCGAATGTTTGGTTTGTATCGCAGCTATCGACTAGAATTCTGTCTGTTTAAGCACACGATCTATGAAAGGTTTGATTCCATGACGTATTTTCGGCTCATGTCATCTTTATTGTTGTTTGGACTTCTGGCGCCAAGCGTATCCGCTGAAGTCATAGAAAACAAAGCGAAATTTATGAATCTGATCGTTGATAAGAAGCTGGTTCAGGGCGAAACCTGGGTGACTATTCACAAGGACGGCACGGTTGAGGGCAAAGGCCCGAAAGGTGGCAGTATCAGCGGCACGTGGGAGTGGAAAGACAGGTATTACTGTCGGAGAATCGTGATCGTCGGTGAAGTGATGCCCCACGACTGTCAGGTGGTTTCAATCGCAGACGACAACGTTACATTTACCCACAAGGACGGCGTGGGAGTATCGGTGAGGTGGACCATCAAGTGAGTCTAAACTCTTGTCACGCAGTGGCTTTCACAAAAAAGGCGCCCAATGCGGGGCGCCTTTTTTTTCGTTCGCACACTAGCGAAGGTCAGATCGACTCGTCGATCCAGCTTTGCAGGGCCGCCTTCGGGGCCGCGCCAGCGCGGTTCGAAACCACCTGACCGTCTTTGAAAATGAACAGCGCCGGAATGCCGCGCACGCCCATGGCCGCGGCTGAGTTTGGGTTGCTGTCGACATCGACCTTGGCAATCTTCACCTTGCCACCATATTCGCTGGCCAGCTCTTCCAGGGCGGGGCCGATCTGCTTACAGGGGCCGCACCACTCGGCCCAGAAATCCACCACGACGGGGATATCGGAATTCTTGACTTCGGCGTCAAAGGTGTCGTCGGTAACGGCTACGGTCGACATGTCTGTCTCCTGACTGGGAATGCTTGGGCTCAGAACCTAGGTGCGGCACCGGGCAAGGTCAAGATATAGGGTTCGGTGTCAGGGCGTCCGTCACCATATCGTGTGGCAACCACATCAGGTGCGCGGTTCGCGTCCACAAGATAGCGGTGCGGATACTGTGATTGGGATAGATTTGCGACAGGGCATGGGCGTAGGCCGCCATCTGGCGCAACAGCCCTTCGGGGCAGGATTCTGGCCCGGTCGGAACAGTCGCATTGGATTTGAAATCAATCACATGCACCTCTGTATCCGTGATAATCAGCCGGTCGATGACCCCATGCATTCGTGTGCCGTTCAGATCGGCAGAGACCGAAACCTCGGTCAGCGCATCCGAGCCAAAGACCGGTTTCAGATATTCGGCCGTCAGCACCGAAGTGGCCTCAGTCAGCAGATCTTGCTGCTCAACATCTTGCATATCGGCCAGAAGCCGTGCGCAAAGCTGCGGCCATTGATCCTGTGCGGCAGCAGGAAGATGTTCGAGCAACAGGTGCAGCTGCGATCCGCGTCGTTTCGCCGCCTCTTCATCCTGCCCCGCATCTCCGGGCAAGGCCTTCGCACCCCCTAGATCAGAGGGGCTGAGCGTTTCGGCTGGCGCGGGTGCATTTGGCGCGGGGTGGTCAAAAAATACAGGCAAATGCTGTTCGTTGTGCGGGATGCTGCCCTGTTCAACGGCAGGCAAAGCCTCCCAATCTCCATGCGCCAGTCGAAGGTTCTGGGTGCCGGGTACATGAGTAGTCCCTGCCCGCGCCATCGCAGCCTCAACCATCTGATACCAACTGTTGCCATCCTTGCCTACATCCCCGGCGGCCGCCACTATTAGCCACTTTTCTGCCCGTGTTAGAGCCACATAGAGTAGCCTCAGCCGCTCATTCTCCTCGCGCGTTCTGGCTTCTTGGCGCGCAGCTGCGATCAATGCAGGTGAGGCATCAGAAGGCACTTTCCACAACGGAGTATCGCCCGCCATCATGATCTCGGCATCTCGTGGTGGCTGTCGTTTACCAGTGTCCGGCAGGATTACGATCGGTGATTCCAATCCTTTTGAGCCATGAACGGTCATCACCCTGATCATATTGCCGACTCCGCTCATCTGGCGCTTGATCTCCAGATCGTCGGTTTGCATCCAGACCAGAAAACCGGTGAGGCTTGGGATATCTGTCCGTTCGTAGGCCAGCGCCTGCGACAGCAACGCGTTGATACCATCCTCAGCCTCGGCCCCAAGCCGGCCCAGCAGTTTGCGTCGCCCGTCATGGCGCGTCAGGATACGTTCGATCAGATCATAAGGACGCAGAAAGTCGGTTTGACCGCGTAGGTCGTTCAGAATCGCAAGCGTTACCGGGAACTCCTCGGCACGATTGCGCAACGCTGCCCATAGATAAGTTTCCTCCCTGCGATGAGCCAGATCGAACAACTGTTGTTCCGTCCAGCCAAACAGTGGGGATTTCAGGACTGTCGCCAGTGACAAGCTGTCTTCGGGTGTGGCCAGAAAGCTAAGCAAAGCAGCCAGATCCTTGACCGCCAATTCCGCGCCCACCTTCAGGCGATCTGCCCCCGCGATGGGCAGGCCCTCGCTTTTGCAGGCGCGAATGATCTCGGCAAACAGGTCCGAGCGGCGTTGGACAAGGATCAGAAAGTCGCGGGGCTGCACTTTGCGCCGGACAAATGTCCCCGACGCATCGCCATCATCGGGAATGGTGGCGCCACCCCTGATCATATCCTTGATCGACCGGGCAACCTGTTCTGCCAGAATGACGGTGTGATGCCGCGCGCCGGGTCGATCAACGGGATCGGTCCAATCGGTGTCATCCTCGTCTTCAACTTTCTCGATCACCGGCCATAGGTCGACGCGCCCAGGAAGATCGGCCTTGAATGCCCGGTGTAAGGCATCCTTGTGGAACCCGGCCGCTACATGGTTTTCGAACAGTATATCGACCAGCCCAAGGATCGCGCTGGACGAGCGGAACGAATATTCCAGCGTTGAATCCCGCAGTTTAGAGCCTGATTCTTGAAGTTTTCGTCCAAATTCGGCCTGCATCTGGTCAAAGGCTTGCGGATCGGCGCCCTGGAAGGAATAGATCGACTGTTTCTTGTCACCAACCACAAAGATCGTGCGCTCAACTCCGGATCGGGCCCCTTCCCCGCTGGTAAATTCCTGAGCCAATTTTTCGATCACGTCCCACTGATCTGGGCTGGTGTCCTGCGCTTCGTCCACCAGAATGTGATCGATGCCACCGTCGAGCCGGTACAGCACCCATTCCGCCACCGCTGGGTCGTTCAGCACCTGACGTGCGCGCAGGATCAGGTCATCAAAATCCAGCCAACCCCTCACCTGCTTGCACCGCTCGTATTCCGGAAGGAAGGCCGCGGCAAAGCGATGTAATACATGGGTTTTCTGGGCCGCAACCAGCGCCAGTCGTTGTTCCCGCGCGGCTTCGACCCGCAGCATCAGGGCCTCGAGCTGGGGCATCCGATCTGCCAGCACCCCTTCACGCAGCGCCTTGGTTGGAAAGCTGTTGAGTTTTGCGGCAAAGGGCTCTTTCGCACCCTTACCCGTCAATAGGACGTTTTCAAGTATCGTCAGTTTGCTGAGCCGGGCGTCGGTAAAGCCGACAAGCTTGTCGGCGGCCTTGGCATTGTTCCCTCCGCTTTCCGAAAGCGCGGGTAAAATGGACTGGATCAGTTCGACCTCACCGCCCAGAAACACGTTACGCAGCAGGACCTGTTCATCAAAACCTTCGGGCAGATCAAACCGTTGCAGAATGTCCGGCCATTGCAGCACATGTTCAAACTGATTTCGTTTCTGCGCAACAGCGGCAGTCAGTTTGTCAAAACCGGTATCGGTGACAAAGCGGGCAACGTCTTCGATCAATTCGGCCTGAGGGCCGTCGGCAAAACTTTCAATGATCTCTTCGCGCAGCAACGCCGCAGCCCGGTCTTCCATTTCGGAGAACTGAGGGCTGACCCCCGCCTCAAGCGGGAACCGTCGCAGCAGCGAAGCACAGAAGGAGTGGATCGTTTGGATTTTCAGGCCACCGGGTGTCTCGATGGCGCGGGCAAACAGGGTCCGTGCTTGCGCCAACCGGTCGGGATCGATCACGCCCGGTACGCCAAGTTCGACCAACTCAGACTGAAGGTCGCCGTCGCCCAACATTGCCCATTTGCCAAGACGTTTGAACAACCGGTTCTGCATCTCGCTGGCCGCGGCCTTGGTATAGGTCAGGCACAGGATATGCTGCGGCTGTACGCCATCCAGCAACAGCCGCGCCACCCGGTCGGTCAGCACCCGGGTCTTGCCCGAGCCCGCATTGGCCGCCAGCCAGGTTGAGGCGTCCGGGCGCGCGGCCTGAACCTGCCGTTCGGTGGCATCATTGCGGGGGGTCATGTCAGGTCCTCCGGTTCGGTTTCCGCCGAACGATCCCACTCGCCGAACCGGGCGAGGTGATCATAGTCCCCTATATCTGTGTCCTTGTGCAGCATCCTGCGTGAAGAGAACCCCTGATCAGGCTCTAAATAGGCTGAAATGAGCTCTTTCAGTTCGGCCAGCACCTTGTCGGTCGGCTCTTTCTGCAGCGGTGCGGGCACTTCTTTATAGGTGCCGCCCATGCCAATGAAGATCGCCTGTGCAACGGGAAGCGGATCGAATCCTTCGATACCGCCCTGCTCGGCCATTGCAGCTTCGATCAGCAGTTGTTTGTCGAATTTGGCTTGCTGACTTTCTGTCGGCGGAGTGCCCGTTTTGTAGTCGATGATACGCAAGGCCCCCTGCCCGCTTCGATCGATTCGGTCGGCACGTCCGGCAATGGTGAAGTCCAGCGGCGTCAACGCCAGGCGCACCCCAACCTCAAAAGCCACAGGCCCGCCATCGGTGCGGCGCTGAATCTCGGCGGATAGAAAGCTATCGGTAATCCGCTCTAGCCGCGCCAGCCACAGCTTTCGGGCAGTTGGCCACGCAACGTGGTCGTCCAGCAGAGCTTTGGCGCGTTTCAGGAAATTTTCTCGGGTCAACAAAGCCGGATCCAGAACGCTGTCGCGCACGAATTGTTCCATCACCTCGTGGATGACGATACCGCGTAGCAGGGCATCTGGCGCCTGAACCAGCGGGTCCAGTTGTCTCAATCGCAGGATATGCCGGGCATATATGGCGTACGGATCGCGGATCAGGCGTTTGATTTCGGTCACCGATAGCCGCCGTGGCCGCGCCGCGACGGGTGGTCGTGGCGACGGGCGGTGCGCGGGTGCGATTCGGGGTGCATGTTCCAGCATCTCTGCCCAATTCAGCCACCGTTGGCCCCGCGCTTGCATTGCTTCTAACGCCCTAGTTCCACCCTGTTCAGGCAGGCCTTGCAACAGGTTGGTCATGCGGTTCAGCCAACGGGATGGTACGGTCTCCGCATCATCCGAGCGGGTAGCGCGGGTCAAAACCACCTCTGCAGCACCTGCCGCCTGCTGGAAGTCATGCGCGGACAGGCCGATCCTGCGTTCGGGCAGTAAAAGACCGGCCTCATTGCGCATCTGACGGTTCAGCCAGGGGTCGGGTGCCGCAGCCTCGGGCCAGCTGCCTTCGTTCAAGCCACCCAGAATTAGCAGATCCGCACCCTGAACGCGCGCTTCCAGGGTGCCCCAGATCATCAGATGCGGGTGAGGTGCATCGCGGTCGCGGACTTCTTCACCTGCCAACAACGCGCCCAGAAGGTCGGCAAAATCATGGGCGGTCATCGCACCGCCATGCTGTGCTTCGGCTTCCAAAGTGGAGATCACCGCAAGCGCCTTCTGGCCCGCGTTCTTGTCCCACAATGTGCCGGATTCACCGGTTGCACCTGCCGAGATCATCTCGGCCAGCGTGCGAAGCCGGGCGACCCAGTCCGGCAGTGGCTGTTCGGTGGGGTCGTATTGATCGCAAAATGTCTGGGTAACCCAGCGGACCCAGTCCTCGGGCGCTTCAGTACGAATGGCGAAAGCGGTCAGGCTGGCGCTGTCGGGAAAGGGCGGGCCATAGCGACGCAGGTCAAGCTCAAGATCGCGGGTATGCAGCAGGTGGCTGCCCCGGTCGCCCCCGTCATGGCACAGTGGGTGTTTGAGCAGCGTCAGCAGAGCCTCGCCATCCAGGCGGCGCGCGAACAGCCCGGCGACATGGCGTAGGAACCGCCCGGGCGGAGACAGCTGCAGTGGCAGGCCCGCGCTGTCATCGGGCAGGATATTCCACCGGTCCAGTGCGGCGCTGACCTGCCGGGTTAGCATCCGGTCGGGGGTGATTAGCGCGGCGGTCTGGCCGGTCTCGGCCGCTTGCCGTAGGCGTAGCGCAATGGCCAAGGCCTCGGCCCGGGGCGAGGGCGCCTCGATCAGCGTCACATCCTTGGTCGCACCGTTCAGGTCGGGCAGGAGCGGGCCTTCAGTCATCCATGCGTCGGTGACCGGGGCAGGGCGCAATGCAAGCGAAATCAGCTTGTTACGGGCAGGTGAAGGGGCCTGATCCGTGGTCCATGGCCGGATTTGATCCGGGCCAAGCCCTAGCCCAAGCATCAGCTTGCGGAACCGGTATTGAGGATGATCCTCAGATGTCAGCGGGTTATCCAGATTGCTCCAAACATGTTCAGGCTGGTCGAAATCATAGCCAGGCAGCACCAGCGCCCCCTGAGGCAGACGCGCAACCGCCTGCATCAGCATCAGGGTGGTCCCGCGAGACCCGGTAGAGCCTGCCAGAATGACAGGATGTTCGGGCGGCGACGCCTCCCAGCGCGCGATCAGGTTCTCGACCACGCGCCGCTGTCGGGCCTGCGCATCCAGCGCGTCCGAACCGGATTCCATGAACTGATCGGCGATGCCGATAAAGGCCTGCGCCCGTGCCCAATGGCCGGACATGTCGCTGACATCCAGTTGCCTGATCGCATCGGGCGAGACACCTTCCCCCTGCATCTCGTCGATCAGCCCGGCCAGACTGTCAGACAGATCGAACAGCGAGGACCGGGCCGCCAGATCGGGTTGCTGGTCCAGTAGTTTTGCGATCAGCTGCGTCAGCTCCAGCCTGCGACGCAGAGGCGGGATTGCGGGTGGGATCTGCGCCAGATCGGCGCTTTCGCCAAGATCTGTGACCAAAGAGAGGCGTGGCAACAGGCAAGCGGGACCTTGATCAAACAGATCGCGCACCCGGCGCGCCATCCGGCGGGTGTTGATTACCAGTTGTACCCGGGCCAGCGCATCGGGCGGCTGCCCCTCAAATCGCTCATGCAGACCGTCAACCAGCACCTTGGGGAAATCCGCGCCCGGAGGAATGGCGAATACCCGGGGCAGGGCGCTGGGCTCAAACATCGGCAATCAGCCCCTCGGCCAGATCAATACCCTCGGGACGCCCCACATCGCACCAGCGACCGGGGTAAGACAGTGCGAACAGGCGCTTTTGCTGCAGCATTCGATCCCACAATACGTTCAATGAAAACACGTCCTCAGCGATGTCATGTAGCCCTTCGGTTTTCAGAATTTGTACCCCGCCGTAAACAAGACCGGCACCGCGGACGATCCGCCCTGTGCTGTCCTGAGTGAAGTCACCAGGGCCTGTGTGGCCAAGGGTTTGCCCAACTGGAACGCACATCAGCAGCGCATCCATTTTATCCGGATTCCAATGATCCTTCAGTAAATTCAGTGGGTTGGGCCCAGACCAGATCGCGTCGCTGTTCAAGGTGTATACGGGATCGGATCCAAGCAGAGGTAGCGCTGCGCGCAGCCCACCACCAGTATCCAAAATGCGCGGTTCTTCCCGCGATATCATAACGTCGCAGCCCGCCAGATGATCAGCCAACTGATCAGCGTGGTAGTGCAGGTTGGCAACAACCCGCAACGGCCTTAGCGCATCGACCAGATCCAGTGCGTGATCAATCAGGGGCCGCCCGGCCACCTCGATCAGCGGTTTGGGCCGGTCTTTGGTCAGGACACCCATGCGAGTACCAAAGCCCGCGGCAAACAGCATTGCAGCTTGGGGGGTGCCGGTCATTGCGCCCTCAGCTTTGCCAGGTTCTCGGGGTTTGGGGCGGGCAGGGCGCTGCGCAACAGGTCTGCCACCGGCACCAACGCGGGATGTTCGAGATCGCGCATCAAATGTGCCCACGCAGCCGGGATCAGGTCGACGTAGTGTGGCTTTCCATAATCGGTCGCCAACCGGGCAAAACCGCCCAGAATGCGCAGGTTACGCTGTGCGCCCAGAACAGCATATGCGGTGCGGAAATCATGCCCATCGACGCCGGTTGCGGTGATATAGCGGTCGATCATCCGCATCTCGATCCCGGCGGGCACAGTCCGACGCACATCCTGTAGCAGTGACATCAAATCATAGGCGGGATGCCCCAGCATCGCGCTTTGGAAATCCAGCAGACCGACACGCGCCAGACCTTCGCGCTCGGGCAGCCAGATCAGGTTTTCTGCGTGGTAATCGCGTTGCACAACAACCCGCGTTCCGCCGGTTTCCCGGTGCAGGATATCCGCAAAGCGCAGCTCGAACCGGGCGCGGGCCTCGTCGTCGTGCGATCCAAGAATGCCTTGTGCATATTTCGTGAACGACAGCGCCGCCAATTCGGTCATCAGGGCGGGGTCGTAACTGTCGAGCGAAAGCGTCGGCGCCGCGTGAAGATGGACAAGTACATCGGTTGCGGCGTCATACAGCGTGCGCTCAAGCGTCGGATCGTCCCGCAAGACGCGTGCGAACAGATCGTCGCCCAAATCTTCGAGCAACAGAAACCCGTATTCGCAGTCCTCGGCGTAGATTTCCGGCGCACTCAACCCAATGGAACACAGGTATTTCGACATACGCACGAAGGGTTCAACAGCTTCGCCCTTGTCGGGCGGAGCATCCATCAAAACGGCGGTCCGGCCAGTGGTAGGGTCGGTCAGACGCTCGTATCTGCGGTTCGAGGCATCACCCGCCAAAGGCGTATGCCGTGCGCCGTTCCATGGTGTCTGCGCGATCAAGGCTTCTGCCAGAATGGCCCGGTTCGTCATTGGATCCCCTCCAGCTTGGCGTTCCATTTCGGGTCTGTCCACGACATCTTAAGTTGTCGCGTATCTTGTTCGTTGGCGTCTGTGGTGAACCGGATCAGTAAGGCCGGCTCTGGTGTCAGAGGACCCAGCTTTTCAGGCCACTCGATCAGGCAAATGCCGGCGTCGAAGGCGTCGACCAGCCCCAGCTCTTCGATCTCTTCCACGGCAGAAAGACGATAGAGGTCTGAATGCCAGACCTCACCAAGCTGCGTCTCGTAAACCTGAACCAGAGTAAAGGTCGGCGAAGGCACATCTTCGGGTGCGGACAGAAGAGATTGGATCAATGCGCGTGCGAAATGGGTTTTGCCGCTGCCGATGGTACCTTCAAGCAGGATAGTATCGCCAGACTGCAATGCGCCTCCCAGTTTGGTGGCAACTTCAGCAGTGTCGAATGGGGATTTCGAGGTCAGAGTCAGCGGTGCGTTCATGGCGTCACAATGAACCTGCGCCGGGTCGGCTGCAACCGGTTCAGGCGCTGATTTTTTGTATTTCCGTGATGTTCCTGACCGGGTTGTCCGAGGCGAAACGGACAATTGTTGCCCCGTTTTGCATGGGGCTGACCGTGCAGTTCAAAGAGCCGCCGGATTTTAGGATCAGTTCAGCCGACCATTCGGCCCGATTCTCGCGGGCGGTGACGAATTCGCGGATCTCGCCAAGGATCGGCGTGGCGGTGCAGTGCTCCTGCCATTGGCGTGTGATTTCCAGCACCGTTGCTGGTTCGAATCCTACTTCGCCGCTGTCGCCCCACAACACCTGATAGGCGTAATTTGTGATCGCCAGCGAACCGTCATCCGAAAACACCGCGATGGCATCAGCCAGCTTGTCCAGAATGGATTGCATAAGGTCCGTTTCAGCGCGGAACCGTCGGGTCAGTGTGATTTCGGCGGTGATATCTTCGAACAGGAAAGCCACGGCCCCATCGGGATGCGGGCGACCACTGACGGAATAGACCGATCCTGATGGCAGCGACCAGGTTTCCTGATAGTTTCCGTCCTGTGCCGCCTCCAGAAGGTCGTTCATCTGGCGCCGCCAACTGCGATAGTTCTTAGGCTCGGGCATCATATGCTGGTCGCGAAGCCGGTCAAAAAAGCTGGACAGGCTTGGGCGCAGGCTCAGGAAGTCGGGTGGCAGGGTGGTCAGATCGATCAGCGCTGGATTGAACAGGGCCAGTTGCCGGTTGCGGTCAAAGATCGCCAGACCAATGGAGAGCTGCGCGAAGGTCTTGGTCATGGTCTGCACAAACTTGCGCTGCGCTGTCTCGGCTTCGACAATCGCGTTGATATCGACCGCGTAACACAACTGATCCTGTTCGTGTGCGACCTGGGTCAGGTCAAACCAGAGCTTGGCATCGCTGTCCCTGACCGGAATCGAGACACGGGTTTTTCGACTCAGCTGCGCCTCGTCCCTGTGAGAAGGAAACAGAGGGTCCGTCAGATCGGCATCCGGTCCCGCGATCTTGCGAACCAACCGTACATAGGCCGCATTGCACCAGCCCACCTTATCACGGTGATCTATCAGCCAAACAGGGTAGGGCGCCTGCTCCATCGCCAAACGAATTGGATCGCGCTGGTCACGGCGTGGCGCAGGGATGGTCCCCGTCAGATCACGTAATTGAACCCGAATGATACCGTCGATCCATTCGCACAGAACCTCGCGCTCGACTGTGCAGTCGATGGCTGAAACGGCGATGTTGCCCCCGGACCGGACAATCTCGGGCGCTTCGGGGAAAGCGGGAAAATCACGTTGCAGCAAACGCCGCAGATCAGCCCAGTTGCTGACGGATTCGTAACCTGCCAGCGCAATATCGGAGTGGCTGATCAACCGGTCGCCATCGAACAGGAAGACAACATCGAACAGCGCTCCGGGCGCTGACAGCCCGAAATCTCTTGTTTTGGCCTGATGGCGTGGCAAGAGCCACAATATCGCAAAGCTGGCCGAAACCACACTGATTGCGGCCAGAACGATCCATTCGGCCATTGCTCCAACCCCCGGGTAAAACGTTTGAATCTATATGAACAACAATGGTTAACGGGGTCTTAACTCATATCTGGAACGGTTGGTTGGCGCCCGAGGGAACCGGAGTGTCCCCGGTTTGCGCGTCGATCAGCTTGCGCGGCCAAACGACGTTGACGATCGCCCCCCTGCGGTCCGGTTGGTCAGTCAGGGTCTGATAGGGGTCCGCGCCATTGGCAAAGCTCAGTTCGGCACCGCTGCGTTCCAGCAGGGTTTTGGCGATGAACAGACCTAGCCCCATGCCTTCGTATTCCGGCCGACTACTGCGATCGGCGCGGCGGCGGCGCATGAACGGGTCACCAATCCGACCAATGATGTGGGAGGGGTAGCCGCGACCATCATCCATGATCGAAACGCTGATCCGGTCAGAGGTCCATTCAGCTTCGACCCAGACCGTCGACTGGGCAAAATCCACTGCGTTCTGGATCAGGTTGCGCAGCCCGTGAATGATCTCGGGCTTGCGCAGGATCGAGGGCTGCTGCACATCGCCATCCGCAACTGGTCCTTCGTCGAAATGCACCACTTTACCACGATTGATATGTGGCTCTGCCGCTTCATGGATCACGGTGGACAGAGGCGCCTGACGCAGGTGCAAATCATCTTTCCCAGCTCGGCCCATATCGCGCAGGATGTCGCGGCAGCGGTCAGCCTGTTCGCGGATCAAGGCTGCGTCCTCCATCAGCTCAGGCCGGTCGTCCAGCTCTTCGATCAGTTCTGAACTGGCCAGCTTGATCGTTGCCAGCGGCGTACCCAACTCATGCGCGGCTGCGGCCACCACACCACCAAGATCAGTCAGCTTTTGCTCGCGCGCCAGCGCCATATGGGTGGCCGAGAGCGCTTCGGACATCGATTGAACTTCGGAACTGATGCGGTGCGAATAGGCGCCGATGAAAACGATGGCGATGATAATCGCCGCCCAGTTTCCGAACAGCAAAATATCGGGGATATCCAGCACCAACCCCAGATTGGTTCTCAGCGGGAGGTGGAATTGCGCCAGCAACGTGGTCAGGATCACCGCAACGCTGCCGATGATCAGGGTCGAGCGGGTGCTCATTACATTTGCGGAAATCGTCACCGGGCCCAGCAACAGCAGCGCAAACGGGTTGTTTAGCCCCCCCGTCAGATACAAAAGGATCGACAGCTGCAGCAGATCGAACAGCACCATCAGGAAGTTCTCGAATTCCGACAAGCGCTTGTTTTCGGGAAACAACAGAATCGCCGTGAGGTTACCCATCACCGAAATGCCGATGACGAAATAACACAATGCCAGCTCAAGCTGAACGTCGTAATATTTCTGTGCAACCGTGATGGCCGTAAACTGGCCGATAATGGCGACCCATCGCAGCAGGATCAGCGTGCGCAGCCTGATCCAGGTACTGCGCTCCTGCCCACGCCAAAGACTGGTGTTGGAATTCGTCATCTGTCGATTATGTCCTATTGCGTCGGTCCGACATGTTGATAGGTGTCCCGGCAGAATCGATCAACATCCCCTTTCGTATCAGGATACGCGCCATGGTTCGTCTTTATGCTATTCTCGCAACTGTTGTTCTTGCAATTGGTCTTGGTGCCATGTGGCTGTTGACGCGGGGCGGCGCGGACGACAAATTCGCGCAGTGCCGCTCGTCTCAGATCGCGGGCGGGAGCGCGGCGATCGGCGGGCCGTTCGAACTGCTTAACGCCAAGGGTGAGACGGTAACCGACAAGGATGTGATCACCGAGCCCACGCTTGTCTACTTCGGTTATACCTTCTGCCCGGATGTTTGCCCCTTTGACATGTCGCGCAATGTCGACACGATCGATTTGCTGGCAGAGCGCGGTCAGTCGGTGACGCCGTTGTTCATCTCGATAGACCCGGATCGCGATACCCCCGAGGTTGTGGGCGATTTCGCATTCAACCTGCATGAACGCGTGATTGGCCTGACCGGATCGCCCGAGCAGATCAAGGCGGCCAGCAAGGCGTACAAGACCTATTACAAGGCCCAAGACAAAAGCGATGAGTATTATTTGGTCGACCACTCGACCTTTACCTATCTGATGACGCCCGAGGACGGGTTTCTGGAATTTTTCAAACGCGATGAAACGGCCGAGCAGATGGCGGACAAGATTGGCTGCTTTCTTGATCAGGCCTGATCCTCAACAGTCGGTTTGACCTTTGGAATGGCGCTGCTATTACTCATGTTTAAGCCAAGAGGCATGAAATAGCGGAAAGACCCACATATGGCAGACAGTTCCCAGCTTGAAATCGGCCCCGACAAATCGCTGCTGCTGGTAGATGATGACGAGCCGTTTCTGAGACGTCTGGCCAAGGCCATGGAAAAACGCGGATTCGAGGTTGAAACCGCGGGTTCCGTCGCCGCAGGCCGCGCCATTTCCACAGCCCGCCCACCTGCCTATGCCGTGGTTGATCTGCGACTTGAAGATGGCAATGGGCTGGACGTGGTTGAAGTGCTGCGCGAAAAACGCCCCGACAGCCGGGTTGTGGTTCTGACCGGTTATGGCGCCATCGCCACCGCCGTTGCGGCGGTCAAAATTGGTGCAACCGACTATCTGTCCAAACCCGCCGACGCCACTGACATCACCAACGCTCTGTTGGCCAAGGGCGACGAACTGCCCCCGCCGCCGGAAAACCCCATGAGCGCCGACCGCGTCCGCTGGGAACATATCCAGCGCGTTTATGAGCTGTGCGATCGGAACGTCTCGGAAACCGCGCGCCGGTTGAACATGCACCGCCGGACGTTGCAGCGGATTCTGGCGAAGCGTAGCCCAAGGTAGACCCTTAAACTCAATAGTGTGTTTTCCCGGGCCGTTCCAAACGACTTTCAGGGCGCGGGTTGAGCCTGAGTTTGGAGCCTCAGCGCGTAATTCTTAAGGCAGGCAGAGTGCGCGCACCCAACTTTAGGCAATAACAGCAACTCATCAACCTTTGCCTGTAGCTTGCCACCCATCGCCAGCATTCGATCATCCACAACGCTGTTCTGGTTGTACTTGTTCCAATACCTTTCACGAAACCGGCTGGACCGGTTGGGTGCATCTGTCGCTTTCGTGCCTTGCCCGCGCCGCCGCTTGAGCGCGAAACTGTCTCGCGTTTTCACCGGGTAGTGAATGACAGCAGCCCAATCGTGTGTAGACAGATGCTCGGGCGCGGCACCCAGCGCATGTCTTCGTCGCAATCCCGAACGATACATGTGTTCGTGCATCGGCAGGCCCGCAGCATTTACAAATTGCGATCCATCGTTTCGAAAGTCCGGTCGCAAGTAGGGCCGGTGCAGGCCAAACCCCCGTATTTTATCAGACTTTCGAAAAAGCGTTTTGAAGTAGCGATGCAAATTATGATCTGTATCGGCACGCTTTAGGAATCGTTGCGTGACCAGCCCCGGTTCCCACTTGTCGTTGCCCCCATTTCCGAAGATCAACCAATTCACGGCGATGCCCTCGGCGAAACCGGAACAGCGTTCGACGAGACCTGCGACCTGATTTTCATCGTTTGCACAGAAAAGAAACTCATCGCTATCAAGCCACATCAGCCAATCGGCATCGTTAAGCGAAGGATGCGCATAGGCCGTTTCCGCCGCTGTATGCTGTGGTACTTGCCCGGGTTTCAGATCTTGCAGAACATGGGAAATAACCCCGTTTTTATCCAGCGCATCAAGCAGCTCGGCGGTGCCGTCTGTCGAGTCATTGCTGTAAATCAGAATAGGATCAAACCCGACCAGCAGATGATACGCGACCCACTCAAGTATAAACGGCCCTTCATCCTTGGCGCAGGAGAACAGCCCGACCTTCATATCAGCTTGGCCTGAGTGGGTTTGATCATGATCGCGGTTCTTCCTTGCACGGACTATCTTCTGAAGATGATATTACGTTGAGTTTGAAAGGCATTTTCATAGCCACGATCAGAAAGTGAGGCAAACAGGCGTTCGGCGCTATCACCAAGATTCACGGTTTCCAGCTGTAGATATTGGGGAAGCGCTGCATCTTCTGCGCTTTCAAGAAAAGGCATAAGAATGTTCGGCTCGTGCCCTTCAACATCAAGCTTGGCAAAATCGGCATCATGCAGATGTGTAAGCTCAAGCAGTGTTCGGGTCTGCACCTCAATCGTATCGTATTTTGATAGCTCCCGATACGCTGGGTCGTTTGCCAAGCGCGCCTGACCAAGATTGGTGGCCGTGTCGCCCCGCTTTTCTATAATAAGTGTCGCCTCACCAGTTTCGCCCGCGATCGCGAAAGTGTTCAGCTCCACGTTGCCAAATCCGTTCAGAGAGCAATTATTGCTGAGGCGTTCGGCCAGTGTCGGATTAGGCTCAAACGCATGAATCCGGGAGTCCGGGCTAAGAATTGACGACAAGAAAAGTGAATACAGACCAAAATTTGCCCCGATATCCAAAACCTTGAGAGTCTTCCCCGCAAAGCTTTCTTTCAGCCAATTCAGCTCAAGCTCTTCCGGGGACCGGCCCTTCTGCCAAAGAGAGAATTCGCTGAAATTGTCATAAGGGTGCAGGTGGATTCGAATGCCCCGGTAGGCGATCAACTGTGGCAGCAGTGACTTTCGGATCAGATTGCGCACCCGCCCTCGGCCTGTCAGATTGTACGCTTCACGTAAACACGCGTTGGCATATTCCATCTGCGCGTTCGTGACCGGTATCTGGCTGTCTGCGTCGCTCATCTGAACCTGCGTCCGATTATGGTCTTGTTTTAGCGGAAAATTAGCATAGGCCGAGCTGCTGATCTATTGGCGACCTAAATGCTGCCCAACAATTCCTGATGCCGCGCGGTATAGGCCTGCCGCACCTCAATCGGGGGACGCAGTTTGATCTGCAACCCCTCTAATATTGCCTTGTCCGGACGACCAAAGAACTTTGATGCTTCGGTATCAGAAAAACCCGCGATCTGCGTCGCCTCCATCCAGGCGCTGATCTTGTCCGCCTTCTTGATCTGGCGTTTCACTGTTTTTGGTACCACGGCGGGCAACCCGAAACGTATATGAATCGCAGCAGCCAGCCGGTCGTCTAAATCACCATAATCCGGGCCAACGGCGGATTTCACCGGAGAGATCATGTCACCAATCACATATTCGGGGGCATCGTGTAACAGTGCCGCCAACCGCCATTTCGTCGGTGCATTTGGTGCGATGCGGCCAAAAAGCTCTTCCACCAGCAAGGAATGCTCGGCCACGGAATAAGCAAAATCCCCGTTGGTCTGACCGTTCCACCGCGCCACAAAGGCCAGCCCGTGCGCGATATCTTCGATCTCGATATCCACGGGTGTCGGGTCCAGCAAATCCAGCCGACGGCCCGACAGCATTCTTTGCCACGCTCTGGGTTGTGTTGCCATTTTACCATGCCTTGTGAACTGGGACACGTTCAATTCGCGTTCTTGTGGTATGATGTATCTGTCTGGATCACATGCTGCCAACAATTTCTTGAGCATTCGTGCTTTGAACCTGCGCGACACGATCCCGACATCAAGGACTGAGGGGGGTGCTGACTCCTCCCAGTTGCGCCCTCTCGAAACGAAACTCGTATCGAAAGGAGCTTGCTATGTTCAAGCGTTTGTTTGCAATAACCCTGACCTTCGGAATGGCCGCAACCGCGCCACCCGCCTTTGCCCAGAACTGCGCAGAGCGCGAGCGCGTGATTACCAAACTGCAAGACAATTACTCCGAGGAATTAACCTTTGGCGGTCTTCAGAAATCACGTGGCGGGCAGACGGTCATGGAGGTTTGGACCTCGAAGGAAACGGGAAGTTATACCGTTTTGGTGACCCAGGCGAACGGCATGAGTTGTATTGTCGCCGTTGGCACTGATTTTTTTGAAGCGATCCCCAAAATCAAGGCAGAGGGTACGCCAAGCTGATATTTTGTCACCAGACTTCCTGTTTCCGGCCATCCACATTGCCTCCTGTCCCAAGGAATGCTAGGGGCAGCCCGGACCAAGATTTACCGGAGTGGAGAACCTGATGGCCGGGGACTATATCGTTAAGGACATTTCGCTGGCCGGGTTTGGCCGCAAGGAACTGGATATCGCTGAAACGGAAATGCCGGGGCTGATGTCCCTGCGCGCCGAATATGGCGAAAGCAAGCCGCTGAAAGGCGCGCGGATCGTCGGTTCGCTGCATATGACCATCCAAACCGCCGTTCTGATCGAAACGCTGGTGGCGCTGGGCGCTGATGTGCGCTGGGCGTCGTGCAACATCTTCTCAACGCAGGACCACGCGGCGGCGGCGATTGCCGAGGCTGGTATTCCCGTTTTCGCCATCAAGGGCCAGACGCTGGAAGAGCATTGGGATTACCTGGACAAATCCTTCCTGTTTGACGAAGGCCCGAACATGATCCTGGACGATGGCGGCGACGCGACGCTGTACATCCTGCTGGGTGCACGTGCCGAGGCAGGAGAGGACATTATCCCTGTTCCGGGTTCGGAAGAGGAAGAGGTGATCAAGAAGCAGATCGCCAAGCGTATGGCGGCTTCGCCGGGTTGGTTCACCAAGATGCGCGACCAGATTCAGGGCGTGTCCGAGGAAACCACCACCGGTGTGAACCGCCTGTATCAGCTGGTGAAAGATGGCCACCTGCCGTTCCCGGCGATCAACGTGAACGACTCGGTCACCAAGTCGAAGTTCGACAACAAATACGGCTGCAAGGAATCGCTGGTTGATGGCATCCGCCGCGCCACCGACACCATGATGGCCGGTAAGGTTGCGGTTGTGTGCGGCTATGGTGACGTGGGCAAAGGATCGGCGGCTTCGCTGCGTGGCGCAGGCGCCCGCGTGAAAGTGACCGAGGTCGACCCGATTTGCGCGCTGCAAGCGGCCATGGACGGGTTCGAAGTCACCCTGCTGGAAGACGAAGTCGCAAACGCGGATATCTTCATCACCACCACCGGCAACAAGGACGTGATCCGCATCGAGCATATGCGCGAGATGAAGGACATGGCGATCGTCGGCAACATCGGCCATTTCGACAACGAAATTCAGGTGGCCAGCCTGAAGAACCACAAATGGACCAACATCAAGGAACAGGTGGACATGATCGAGATGCCCTCGGGCAACCGCATTATCCTGCTGTCCGAAGGTCGCTTGCTGAACCTTGGCAACGCCACCGGTCACCCCTCGTTCGTGATGTCGGCCTCTTTCACCAACCAAGTCCTGGCCCAGATCGAGCTGTTCACCAAAGGCGATGAATACAAGAACGAAGTCTACATCCTGCCCAAGCATCTGGACGAAAAAGTTGCCCGTCTTCATCTGGACCGGATCGGCGTGAAGCTGACCCAGATGGACAGCGATCAGGCGGCCTATATCGGCGTAAAACCCGAAGGCCCCTACAAGCCGGAACACTACCGCTACTAAGTGCGAAAGACGCATGACCAAAGCTTCTAGACGCCGCCGAATCCTGCTTTCGGCGGCGTCTTTTCTTTTTGGCCTCTTAACGCTGTTGACCGTGTTGGGCGGCGGCGTTTGGTGGCTGCTTGCCCATCCCAATACGCCTGTACCCCCGCACTGGAACCCGCTGCGTGATCTGACCGTGACGGCCCCGGTCACCCCGGTCACCCCTTACCAGTTGAACCGCGCACTGGCGGATGACGCTTTATGCCGTGCAGCCTTGGCCGAGGCTGGAGCTCGGTTTGATCCGCTGGACGATCTGGTGGTGGACCAGAATTGCGGAATCGAGGGACGCGGCCGGTTGTTCGGTCTGGTGAACGCCCGCGTCACTGCAGTCGAGACCCGGTGTGCCACAACTTTGCGGCTTGTCATGTGGGAACACCATGTTGTGCAACCCGCTGCGCAGCAACTACTGGGGACTTCCGTCAGCAGAATGCGCCAGATCGGCAGCTATAACTGCCGCCGGATGCGGACCGCGCAAGGACAAGACAATGGTTGGAGCAGTCACGCCACTGCGGACGCGATCGACATCGTCGGAATGGATCTCTCTGACGGGCGCAGCTTGAACCTGCTGGCTGCCTGGGACGCTGACGGGCCCGAGGCCGATTTTCTGCGCCAGATATGGCGCGGAGCCTGTGACTGGTTCCGCGTGGTGCTTGGCCCTGACTACAACCGCTTACATGCCGATCACTTCCACCTGCAGGGGCCCGGCTGGGGCTACTGCCGATAGTACCTCAGCGTAGAGACGGGATAAAATCGCCGCGGCCCTGTGGCGTGAAATCCAGAACATTCCACAGTGGCCAAGCCGCATCCACGTGCCGGGGATGCCAATCGCTGGGTTCAAAGAACAGCTCGGAACTCCAGAAGTGATGAATGCCATCAGGGAGCTGTTGAAAGACATTCAGGATGGGAAGCTGATCACCCCCGTCGGTCTCGGCCAGATAGTCACGTTGGTAATTCGTCCCTAGTGCTGAGTAGAGCGGCAGCGCATTCCAACCCATCTCATCCTTGAGCGCCGAGAGTTTTTCGGGCGTATTCTGCGCCACTACGGCAACCGAGGCGTTCTGTATGAGATGGTGGATCTGAGAGTTCAGCCCATCCAGAAACGCCGAACACATAGGGCAGGGGCGTTCCGCGTCGGGTCCGTACATCAGCGAATAGATAATCAGCGTATCCTTATCGCCAAACAGCGACGACATAGGCGCACCCTCGCCTGCCAGATCTCGGAACGCATAATCGTTAGGGGTTTTGCCTCCGGTTGGAAGAGAACGGCGCAAGGCCGCGACCTCTTCAACCTTTGCTCTCAGGTCCCGCTCGGCGGATAGAAGTGCATTACGAGCTGACCGATATTCGGTGGTTTCATTCGGTAACCTTACGGGCATGGGGACCTCCGGGAATCATAATTAACAAAAATGTTAAATAATAAATCAGAAAAAATCAAATCACCGAGTCCCGCGAAGTTCAGCCTAGGGGGAAACCTTGTGATTTTTCCCTTTTGGGAATTCCGCCGACAAGGCTAGTCTCTCGTGCATCGGTAAAAAGTTCCGTGACAATGGATTAAGGAGATTGGGACATGGGCAAACGCGACGAATTGATCGCCAAATACGCTGAAGATCTAAAAGGCAAATGCGGGATGGACCCCGATATGGACCTGCTGACCAAGGTCACCATCGGTTGCGGTCCGGCGATCTATGACGCGGATGCGTCGACAGTGGCGGCCAGCCAGGAAGGCGAGCTTGAGACGGTCAAGAACAACTTCCTCATCAAAAAGCTGGGCCTGTCGGATGGTCCCGAACTGATGGAAGGGATCAACAAGGCCATGGAGACCTATGGCATGTCCGAGCGTAACAAGTACCGCGCTGTCGTCTATTACATGCTGACCAAGCATTTCGGCAAAGAATCGGTCTATAGCTGATCCAGCCAAGAACCATTTCAGCACCCGTCGGTCTTACCGGCGGGTGTTTTGTATTTGATTGAAACTCTAAATACTTGGCGTTTGAAGCGCGGTTCTGAAATCGGCTAAGGTCAGGTCATGACCAGGACGGTCAGAACCAACAGATTTCCGTATGCGTGTGGTGAGTTTGGGAGCACGCGGGGTAGGGAAGGTTCTGAAGTCGTCAGGGCCTTCCCTTTTCATTCAATCCGCCTGTGTCTCGCCCAAAGCGCAGATCAACTGCCATTCTGTATCGCTGACCGGCTGCACTGAAAGGCGTGAATTCTTGACCAGAACCATTTCACCCAAACGCTCATCCGCCTTGATCTGATCCAGTTTGACCGGAATTGTGAAAGACCGGACGGCTTTGATATCCACGCATTCCCAACGCTCATCATCGGTTGTGCTGTCGGGATGGGCCTCGGCACAGACTTCGACAATGCCGACAATCTCCTTGTCCTTTTGCGAGTGGTAGAAAAAACCCCGGTCACCAATCTGCATCTGACGCATGAAATTGCGGGCCTGGTAGTTGCGCACCCCATCCCATTCCTCGCCCGCGTCCCCCTTGCCGACCTGCTGATCCCAGCTCCAGGTCGAGGGTTCGGATTTGAACAGCCAATACGCCATCAGCCGATGACCTTTTTCCACGGGATCAATTCAACCGAGTCGAACAGGCCGGCCAGCGCGTAGGGGTCATTCTCAGCCCAAGCTTGCGCGGCGGCCAGATCCTCGACGTTCAGAATGACCAGCGATCCGATCATTGCATCGCCGTCCAGCAACGGGCCAGCCTGCGCCACAACACCGGTTTCTTCAATGTAAGCCAGATGGGCGGTGCGGTTGTCCAGCCGGGTCTGTAGGGCTCCGGCTTTATCCCGGGCGATCAGGGCGATGAGCATTTTATTCCTCCTTGAGTGGGCGACCCAGCAGGGCCTGAATCGCGTCGGTGACACTGTAGGCACCGCTGCTGAGTTTCGCCACCGTTGCGCTGATGGGCATGTCTAACCCTTCGCTCGCTGCGATTTCGGACATGGCCTGCGCAGTGGCGACACCTTCGACGGTTGTGGTGCTGTCAAATGGCTTGCTTAGACCCAAACAAAGGCCAAAACGATAGTTTCGCGACAATTCGGATGAGCAGGTTAGAACCAGATCACCCAGCCCCGATAGCCCCATCAGCGTATCGGGCCGTGCCCCGCGCTGGGCGGCAAAGCGCTGCATCTCAGAAAATCCGCGTGTGATCAACGCAGCGCGGGCGCTGTCGCCAAGCCCGGCACCAATGGCCGCGCCGCAACCAATAGCCATCACATTCTTCAGCGCGCCACCCAACTCGGCCCCGATGGTATCGGCGGTTCGATAAAGACGCAGGTTGGCGGTTGTCAGCTCTTGCTGAAGCGCCTCGCCCAATTCGGCTTCAGCACAAGCCAGCGTTAGCGCCGTGGGCAGACCGCGCGCGATGTCGTCGGCAAAGCTGGGCCCGGTTAGCAGGGCCGGTTGTGCGTCTGGCACGGTTTGACGGATCACGGCGACGGGGCCCAGACCCGTGGACAGTTCGATCCCCTTGCAGCAAGCCACCAGAACCTTCCCGCTCAGTCGTGCTGCGTGAAGATTCAGGGCATCACGCAGTTTTTGCATTGGCACGGCAAGCAGCAATACGTCGGACCGCACCGCCTGTTCAATCTCGGCAGTCACCGTGATGTTGGCAGGCAGCGTGACGCCCGGCAGGCGATCGACATTCTCGCGCGATTGCTGCATTTGCTTTGCCTGCTCGGGATTCCGCGACCAAAGCGTAACGGGGCCATCTCCCGCCAATGATATGGCCAAAGCGGTTCCAAAGGCACCTGATCCAAGGACGGTCACGCTCATGCCTTGGCCCCTTTTTTGCCGCTACCCAGCATTGCAGGGCTGGTTTGATCCAAGGGCCAGCGGGGCCGCGCCGTCAGGTCCAACCCATCTCGTGTACCGGTGCGGAATCGTTCCATACCCGCATAGGCGATCATTGCGGCATTATCAGTGCACAAAGCCAGCGGAGGGGCAGTAAATCGGGCGCTCATTTCCGCAGAAACAGTCTCTAGTGCAGAGCGAATAGCGGAATTTGCTGCGACACCTCCGGCAACGGCAATAACCGGTTCTGACGGTGATGTCTCAAGATACTGGGCAATCGCGCGGCGGGTTTTCTCAGCCAAGGTATCAACAATAGCCCGCTGAAAACCGGCACACAGATCAGCGCGATCTTGTCGGGTCAGCCCCCCTTTTTCGGCTACGACCTTATCCCGCATCCGCATCAGCGCGGTCTTGAGTCCCGAAAAAGACAGGTCACATCCGGGGCGATCCAGAAGGGGCCGGGGAAAGCGGAAACGTTTGGGATCGCCCGCACGGGCTTCTGCCTCGACTGAGGGGCCGCCGGGCTGGGGTAGGCCCAGCAGACGGGCGGTCTTGTCGAAGGCTTCACCGGGGGCATCGTCGATCGTCCCCCCAAGGCGGGTGAACTGTTCCGGTCCATGAGCGATCAGATATTGGCAGTGACCACCCGAGACCAGCAGCATCAGGTAGGGAAAGGCAATCTCGTCGGTCAGTCTTGGTGTCAGCGCGTGCCCGGCCAAATGATTCACCCCGATTAGCGGCAACCCGGTTGCTGCGCTCAGACCCTTTGCGCACATCACGCCGGATATTACGCCGCCAATTAAGCCGGGACCGGCGGTGACAGCGATAGCGTCCAGATCATCTAAGCCAATTTCGGCCTGTGTTAGAGCCTGTTTGATGCAAATATCCAGCTTTTCCGCATGCGCACGCGCTGCGATCTCAGGCACAACGCCACCATAGGCGCTGTGCAACTCAGTCTGGCCATGCACCACGGATGACAGGATCTCGGCCCCAACGCCTGTGCCCTGCCGCACAACGGCGGCTGCGGTATCGTCGCAGCTGCTTTCCAGTCCAAGGACGGTAAGTGTTTGCACCATAGGCCTGATCCGTTGCATCATGATTGCCAAGCGGGGTATCACCCCGCGCGGATGCAAACAATCCCAAGGCCGAAGGCGCCGACCGTTGTATTTGTTGATGACCCGCCCTCGCGCCGCCTCGGACAGGTTCGTTGCGCAACTGCCGGACCACATTCGGTCGCAAGTCGCGGTTATCCATTCACCCTTGTTAAAGATCGAACCGCTGGGTGTCATGGTTGAGTCCGATGATTCTGCTGGACTGATCTTTTCCTCGGCAAATGGCGTGAATGCCGCCGCCCTATTGAATGTGGAACGCAGCCTGCCCGCCTATTGCGTTGGTCCGGTGACCACGCAGGCAGCGCAGGCAGCAGGGTGGGAAGCGCAGATGCTGGGTGCGACGGCCGAAGGGCTGGTGGCCAATCTGCTGAAACTCAAGCCAAACAGTCCGCTGCTACATCTGCGCGGAGAACACAGCCGCGGCAACGTGGCCGCGCGTTTGACTGAATCCGGGCTGACCACCCGAGAACAGCCGATTTATCGACAGCAACTTCTGCCGCTGAGTGATGAGGCTTCCCACGCCGCCGAGGGTGATCAGCCCATCATCGCCCCGCTATTTTCGCCCCGCACAGCGCGACAATTTGCCGATATCTGGGCCGGATCCGCGCCTCTGTGGCTGGCCGTGATCAGCGAAGCCACGGCGGAACCCCTTAAAACACTGAGTTTCGAGCGGCTGAAGATCGCGGATGAACCGACCCCGGACAAAATGCAGAAAGCCGTGAAAAAACTCGTGAAACACGTGATGCGGGTTGAGAGCGCGCCGGGTGCAGATTAACTTGGGTTAGTCTGTTGTTCATGTGTTTTGGGAATCGATAAGGGGATTAACGCGGTGGCTGATAAGAAGAAACCCGATCAGGAACCGGTCGAAGACCCCAGCGTCGAAGAGGTGGTAGAAGCCGCCGAGACCGAAAGTGATGCAGTCTCGGATGAGAAATCCGTTGACGCGGATAACGCTGCGGACGAATTGACTTCCGAAGCCGAAGCCGAAGCCGAAGCCGAAGCCGAAGCCGAAGCCGAAGCCGAAGCCGAAGCCGAAGCCGAAGCCGAAGCCGAAGCCGAAGCCGAAGCCGAAGCCGAAGCCG
>NZ_JBQFZC010000013.1:0-35105 GCF_056542025.1 Ruegeria sp. AF2
GGCCAGGGCCAGAAGCCCTGGCCGCGCATATTCTTGCCAACCCCCATTGGTGAGTGGTGGGGTTTGGTGGGGTCAGTGCCCGCCTGCAGCTGCGACGCTGCGGGGTTCAGTCGGCATCTCGCGCGGAGGGCGGCCGATCACGTCGCGCAGGTCTTCCAGCTCAATGAAGTTATCGGCCTGGCGGCGCAGTTCGTCCGAAATCATCGGCGGCTGGCTACGGATGGTCGAAACAACGGAAACACGTACGCCCTGCCGTTGCAGGCTTGCGATCAGCGGGCGGAAATCCCCATCGCCCGAAAACAGTACGATATGATCAACGCGTGGTGCCAGTTCCATGGCATCGACGGTAAGCTCGATATCCATGTTTCCCTTGACCTTCCGACGCCCCATGCTGTCGGTGTATTCCTTGGCCGGTTTGGTGACCATGGTGAAGCCATTATAGTGCAGCCAGTCCACCAGAGGCCGGATCGGGGAATACTCGTCATTTTCCAGTAGCGCTGTGTAGTAGAAAGCTCTAAGCAGTTTGCCTCTGCGCATAAATTCCTGACGCAGCAACTTGTAGTCGATGTCAAACCCCAGTGCTTTGGCGGCTGCATAAAGATTCGAGCCGTCGATGAACAGCGCTAGCCGTTCGTCCTTGTAAAACATAAAATGGTCCTTCCGGTATAAGCCACCGCACCGTGAGCTCCGTGAGTGATAAAGTAATAGGTCAGTGCAATGGTGTCCTTAAAATAGGTGTTTTAGGCTTTATCGCAAGTATTCTCTGGTCCGAATATGGGGTCTGAAGTGGACAAAACCTTGTCAAAAGCGGTCATTGCCCTAGGGGCAAATCTCAGTCTGAGAGGTTGTGGGCCCAAGGTGACACTTGAGCGGTCGCTGATCGCGATGGCCGAGGCGGGCTTGGTGATTCGCAAGACAAGCCGGTTTTTTGCCACCCCATGCTTTCCGGCAGGGGCAGGGCCGGACTATGTCAACGCAGCGGTTTTGATCGAATCGGACCTCACGCCACAGGGTGTTCTGGACCTGCTGCACCGCATCGAACATGATTTTGAGCGCGCCCGTGAACAGCGTTGGGGCATGCGCACTCTGGACCTCGATCTGGTCTTTTGGGATGAACTTGTGCTGCCGGATGACGCCGAATACCAGCGCTGGCTGACCCTTCCCCCCGAAGATCAGACCAAATCTGCGCCGGAACACCTAATCCTGCCCCATCCGCGCTTGCAGGACCGCGCTTTTGTGCTTGTCCCCATGGTGGATGTCGCCCCCGATTGGCGCCATCCCGTTCTGGACCGGACAGTGACGCAGATGGTTGCAGCCTTGCCGCCCGATGAGGTGGCAGAGGTCAAGCCTCTGTGATCCTCGCATTTGCGGCATTTCTTGCTTGTCAAGGCGGGGATTCGCGCTTAGATAAACCCCTTCCTGCCACGGATTCATTTACGGAGAGCGCCCCATGGCCCGCGTTACGGTCGAAGATTGTGTAGACAAGGTCCCGAACCGGTTCGAACTGGTGATGCTTGCAGCCCACCGGGCGCGCGAGATTTCTGCTGGTGGCCCGATCACCGTTGACCGCGATAACGACAAGAACCCTGTCGTCTCGCTACGCGAAATCGCCGACGAAACCCAAAGCGCTGATGAGCTGCGCGAACGTCTGATCGAAGCCAACCAGACCCAGATCGAGGTTGATGAGCCCGAAGAAGATCAGATGGCCCTGCTGATGGGTGCGGAATCTGACAAGCCTGCGGATGACGACATGTCGGAAGAAAAGCTCCTGCGCGCTCTGATGGAGGCCCAGGGCCAGGGGTAACCCAAGCGACAAAGGTGCGGACCGGATGATTTCAGAAGAAGACCTGATTGCGCTGGTCCGCAATTACAATCCCAAGACAAATGCCGACCGCATCGAAAGGGCCTATGAATTTGGCCAACAGATGCATGAAGGCCAGTTCCGCCATTCCGGCGAGCCCTATTTCTCTCATCCCGTTGCCGTTGCCGCCATCCTGACCGAACAGCGTCTGGATGATGCGACCATTATAACGGCCCTGTTGCACGACACGATCGAAGACACCAAAGCCAGTTATGGCAAGGTTACCGAACTGTTCGGGGATGAGGTCGCCAAGCTGGTCGATGGCGTCACCAAGCTGACCAACCTGCAGCTGTCCAGCCGAGAGACCAAACAGGCCGAGAATTTCCGCAAGCTGTTCATGGCCATGTCCAAGGATCTTCGGGTTATTCTGGTCAAGCTCGCCGACCGTCTGCACAACATGCGCACGATCAAGGCGATGCGCCCTGAAAAGCAGGTGCAAAAAGCGCGTGAGACAATGGATATTTACGCGCCGCTTGCGGGCCGGATGGGGATGCAATGGATGCGCGAGGAACTCGAAGACCTTGCCTTCCGCGTACTGAACCCCGAAGGCCGCCAGTCGATCATCCGCCGCTTTATCACTCTGCAACGCGAAACCGGCGACGTGATCCATCGCATCACCGGCGACATGCGGCACGAATTGGAAAAGGCGGGCATTGAAGCCGAAGTCTTTGGTCGCGCCAAGAAACCCTATTCGATCTGGCGCAAGATGCAGGAAAAGGATCAGGGTTTCTCACGTCTGTCCGACATCTACGGGTTCCGCATCATCACCCAGACCGAAGAAGACTGCTATCGCACACTCGGTGCCATCCACCAGCGCTGGCGCGCCGTGCCAGGGCGATTCAAGGACTATATCAGCCAGCCGAAATCGAACGGTTATCGCTCGATCCACACAACGGTTTCGGGGCGCGACGGCAAACGGGTCGAGGTCCAGATCCGCACTCGTCAGATGCACGATGTGGCCGAAACCGGCGTTGCAGCGCACTGGTCCTATCGCGACGGTGTGCGGTCCGAAAACCCCTTTGCGGTTGACCCGGCAAAGTGGATCGCAAACCTGACCGAGCAATTCGACAGTGAGGATGATCATGAGGATTTCCTCGAAGCTGTGAAGCTCGAGATGTATTCGGACCAGGTGTTCTGCTTCACCCCCAAGGGCGATGTGGTGAAACTGCCGCGTGGGGCGACGCCGATTGATTTTGCTTACGCAATCCACACCCGCATTGGTCATGCCTGCGTGGGGGCCAAGGTTGATGGCATTCGTGTGCCGCTCTGGACCCGGCTCAAGAACGGTCAATCGGTGGACATCATCACCGCCGATGGCCAGAGCCCGCAGGTCACTTGGCTTGAGATCGCGGTTACCGGCAAAGCCCGCACCTCGATCCGCCGCGCGTTGCGCGAGGTCGACCGGGAACGCTTCATCAAGCTGGGTAAGGAACTGGCCCGCGCCGGGTTCGAAAACCTGGGCCGCAAAGCCACCGACAAGGCGCTGGAAACCGCTGCCAAACACCTGCGTTTGAAAGATCGGGACGAGTTGCTGGCCCGTCTGGGCAGTGCCGAGTTGACCGCCCATGAGGTGGTCGAAGCGGTATACCCCGAACTCACCAAGGATGATGGCGACGCGATCTCGCCCCGTCGTGCTGTGATCGGGCTTGAACCGGGCCAGAAATTCGATCGTGCCCCCTGCTGCCAGCCACTGCCGGGCGAGCGCATCGTCGGAATTACTTATCGTGGCAAGGGTGTTGTCGTGCACGCCATCGACTGCGATCGCCTGACCGAGTTTGAAAATGAACCCGAGCGATGGGTTGATCTGCACTGGCATTCGGGCACCCACCCCGCCGTCTATGGCGCGACGCTGGATTTGACCATCGGCAATGATGCCGGGGTGCTGGGGCGTATTTGCACATTGATCGGCGAGAAAAAGGCCAATATCTCGAACCTCGAATTTGTCGACCGCAAACCGGATTTTTATCGGCTGATGATCAATGTCGAACTTCGCGATCTTGAACAGCTGCATTCGCTGATGCTGATGCTCGAGGCTGAAAGCGACGTTGCTGCGGTCGAACGGTACCGGGAAAGTGCGAAACCCGCCGTTGCGGCTGGCTGAGAAGGGGTGATCACGAGTGGTTTTCAAGCGCCGAGATCGCCGCTCGCCTGTCCAAGTCGCGTCAGAGTTCGTCTATCCGCGCGGCGGATGGACCCGTGCCTTTCACTATGTCAAACATCGGGTTCGGCGCCTGCCTGACAGCCCGGAACGCATCGCGCGTGGCATCGGGGCAGGGGTGTTTGCCTCGTTCACGCCTTTCTATGGCTTGCATTTCCTGGTCGCCGCCGTGCTGGCGCGGCTGCTGAACGGCAACATTCTTGCCGCGCTCAGCGGCACGTTCTTTGGCAATCCCCTGACCTACGTGCCGATCGCGGTCATCAGCCTGCAAACCGGGCATTTCCTGCTGGGGACCAAGTTCCGCAAAGACGATACCGATGGGTTGATGGGGAAATTTGCGGATGCGATGGGCGATCTCAAGGACAATTGCATCGCCATGTTCACCCATCGCGAGGCGGACTGGCACGGGCTTAGCCGGTTCTATGACGATGTGTTCTTTCCTTATATGATCGGCGGGGTCATTCCAGGCATCGTGGCCGGAGTGATCTGCGCCTATCTCAGCCTGCCGCTTATCCGTACTTATCAGCAACGCCGCCGCGCCAGAATCAAAGCGAAGTTTGAACAAATCAAACGCCTTGCTCAGGCAGAGGCTGACGTTCCCCCGACAAAACCACTAGGCTCGACCTCAGGGACAATGAAGGATTCGAAAGATGTCTGACAACCGTTTGCGTCTGGGCGTGAATATCGACCACGTAGCCACCGTGCGGAATGCGCGCGGCGGGGCCTATCCCGACCCACTGCGCGCCGCCCGGATCGCGGAAGAGGCCGGGGCCGACGGCATCACAGCACATCTGCGCGAAGATCGCCGCCACATCTCGGACGCCGATATCGACGGGTTGATGGAGATCCTGTCGGTGCCGCTGAACTTCGAGATGGCCGCAACGGACGAGATGCAGAAAATCGCCCTGCGCCACAAGCCACACGCCGTCTGCATCGTTCCCGAAAAGCGCGAGGAACGCACAACCGAAGGGGGGTTAGAAGTCGCGCGCGAGGAAAATAAGCTGGCCCATTTCATTGCGCCCTTGCGCGATGTGGGCTGCCGCGTGTCGATCTTCATCGCCGCCGACCAGCGCCAGATCGACGCCGCCCACCGCATCGGGGCCGAGGTGATCGAACTGCACACCGGTGCCTATTGCGATTTCCACGCGGAAGGCAAACTGGACGACGCCGCGCGCGAACTGGAAGCCCTGCGCGAGATGTCCGCCTATGCCCATTCGCTGAGTCTTGAAGTTCATGCGGGTCACGGGCTGACTTACGACACCGTGCAACCGGTGGCGGCCTTCCCTGAAGTGCGAGAGCTGAATATCGGCCACTTCCTGATCGGCGAGGCCATCTTTCGCGGCCTCACCCCGGCGGTTCACGAAATGCGCCGCCTGATGGACGAGGCGCGGGCATGATCACACCCGGTTTTGTGGCGATCTGGTTTGCATGGCTCATGGCCGGGGGCTCTCCGGGCCCTGCCACCATGGGCATCGCAGGAACCGCCATGAACGAAGGCCGCACCGCCGGTCTGGCCTTTGCGCTGGGCATCTGCGCCGGGTCCGCCGCGTGGGGCATCGCCGCCGCACTGGGGCTGTCGGCGATCATGCTGGCCAATGTCTGGGTGTTCGAGGTGATCCGCTATATCGGCGTCGCTTATCTGGGCTGGCTGGCGCTCAAGGCGCTGCGCCGCGCGCTGACTTCGGATGAGGTCGCGCTGGGCAATCCGGTCACCGGCTCATTGGGTACGATATTTGCCAAGGGTGCAGCGATCCACCTGACCAACCCCAAGGCGATCCTCAGCTGGGGCTCGATCTACGCCATCGTTGCGCCAAATGACGCCAGCCTTGCTATGCTGCTGGGTTATTTCGCCATGCTCTATGCGGGTTCACTGCTGATCTTCATCGGCTACGCCTTCCTGTTTTCGTCTGCGCGCATGGTCAACGCCTATCGCCGCGCCCGCCGATGGTTTGATTTTGCCTTCGCGGGTTTCTTTGGCGTGGCCAGCTACAAGATCCTCACGGTGCGCCTGTCATGACCTCTGAGGTGCAAGGATGATCCGACATTGCGTGATGCTGCGACTCAAGCCCGATCACGACACCGCAGAGCTTGCAGCTGTGATGGATGGGCTGGGCGCGGTCGCAGACCGTTTGTCTGGCTGCGGTGGCTTCACCCACGGCCCCAACCGCGATTTTGAGGCAAAATCCCCAAGCTATCCCTACGGCTTCACACTGGATTTCGCGGCTCAGGCCGACCTGCGGCGCTACGCCAGTGACGAAACCCACCAGCAGCTGGGCGCTCGGCTTGTCGCTTTGTGCGTGGACGGGGCCGAGGGCGTTTTGGTGTTCGATCTGGAAATGCCCGACGCGGTTGACCAATAGGAGACGAGGGACTTTCATGAAAGCAATTACTTATCGCGGATTCGGTGCGGCGTCGGACGTCCTAGAATTGGTCGACCTGCCCACGCCCAACCCCGGCCCAGGCGACGTTCTTGTCCGGGTCCACGCCAGCGGCATCAACCCCTCAGACGTCAAGCTGCGCGGCGGCGCGCGCCCTGGCGCTGTGATGCAATACCCTATGGTTGTTCCCCACTCGGACGGGGCCGGAGTGATTGAGGCCGTAGGCGAAGGGGTCGATCCCGCGCGCGTCGGCGAACGTGTCTGGATCTGGAACGGCCAATGGCAACGCGCTTTTGGCACTGGGGCCGAATACATTGCGCTACCCTCCGAACAGGCCGTATTCCTTCCAGATACGACCGGCTTCGCCGAGGGCGCGTGTTTTGGTATCCCAGCCTTGACTGCATGGTATGCGCTCTATTGTGACGGACCGATCAATGACCAGACTGTGCTTGTGACCGGTGGTGCAGGAACGGTTGGGCGCTACGCCTGCCAGATGGCCGCGTTGGGTGGCGCGCGCGTTATCACAACGGTCAGTTCAGATGAAAAAGCCGCCCATTCCGGCGCGTCCGAATGGATCAACTACCGCACGCAAGACGTGGCCGAGGCGGCGATGGACATGACCAACGGCGCAGGCATAGACCGCATTGTCGAGGTTGATTTCGCCGCCAACCAACCCGCTTCCCTTTCTATGATCCGCCCCGGTGGCACCATCGCCAGCTATGCCTCGGCTTCGCAAATGAAGCCCGAACTGGATTTCTATGGCTTCATGTTCAAGAACATCCGCCTGCATATGCTGATCGTCTACCAACTCGACGCCGCCGCCCGCCGTCGTGGCGAGGCGCAGTTGGGCCAGTGGCTGGAACAAGGCGCACTGTCCCACGCCGTCGTCCCCGGCGGAGGGCTGATGGATGCGGCAAATGCACACGCAATGGTCGAGGCGGGGCAAAAGCTCGGGACCGTTGTGTTGGAGGTCTGACATGATCCTCGGCATCGGCACCGACCTCGCAAATATTGATCGCATTCATGGCACGCTCGACCGGTTCGGCGACCGCTTCCGTAACCGTGTCTTCACTGAAACCGAACAGCGCAAGGCTGAGCGTCGCGCCGATACTGCGGGCACCTACGCCAAACGCTGGGCCGCGAAAGAGGCGTGCTCGAAGGCGTTAGGCACCGGCCTGCGGATGGGGATCGCGTGGAAGGACATGGCGGTGACCAACCTGCGCACAGGCCAGCCCGTTATGCATGTCACCGGCTGGGCCGCAGAGCGACTGAAAGAAATGACTCCCGAAGGCCACGAGGCGATCATCCACGTCACCCTGACCGATGATCACCCCTGGGCGCAGGCCTTTGTGGTGATCGAGGCCCGCCCACTTCAAGAAGCGCCCGCGCAGCCTTGACTTGCCCCCAACTGACCCGCATGTAGCACCCCAACCACGCAGAGACTGGAGAGAGCAGTATGGCCGAGGAAGCCAAATCCGGAAACGCCATTTGGGAGACGATCAAAACCATCGTCTATGCCCTGCTGATCGCGGGCATTTTCCGCACCCTGTTCTTTCAGCCGTTCTGGATTCCTTCCGGGTCGATGAAGCAAACCCTACTGATCGGGGATTTCCTCTTCGTCAACAAGATGGCCTATGGCTATTCCTATGCCTCGTGCCCCAGCCTTATCATCCCCAGCGTTGGCCTCAACATCGATGCCGAAGACATCTGTGGCTGGATGCAGAGCGATGACAACTCGCGTCTGATCGGCGGCGACCCTGATCGCGGCGATGTCATCGTCTTCCGCCATCCGGTGACAGGGCGCGACTATATCAAGCGACTGATCGGCCTGCCGGGTGATCGTATCCAGATTCGTGGAGGCCAAATCATCCTCAACGACACTCCTGTGCCGCAGCAACCCGATGGTGTGTTCACCGAAGTTGCTGAACCGCAGGGCCCACAAGGCCTGCGCCCGCGCTGTTCCAACGGTCCCGTCGGGATCGGCGGTGTTTGCGAAAAGAACCGCCTGATCGAGACCTTGCCAAATGGCGTTTCCTACGTCGTGCTGAACATCGGCAATCAGGGCTCCGACAATACCGGGGTCTATACCGTACCCGAGGGCCATTATTTCTTCATGGGCGACAACCGCGACAACTCAGCCGACAGCCGTCTGCCGCAATCCGCCGGAGGCGTTGGCTTTGTGCCGTACGAAAACCTGATCGGTCGCGCCGACAGGATCATGTTCTCCTCCGCTGGCCGGTCCATGCTGTTCTTCTGGACATGGCGCGGTGACCGCTTCTTCAAGGCGGTCAATTGAAGCTATCGGCTGAGATAAAGGCGTTCCAGCAACGCTTGGGGTATGAGTTTTCCGACCCTGAACTGCTGGTGCGCGCGCTGACCCACGGCTCGGTGTCCTCTGCCACGCGCCCCGACAATCAGCGTCTTGAATTTCTGGGCGACCGCGTCCTGGGCCTCGTCATGGCCACTGCTTTGCTTGAGGCCGACAAGAAAGCTTCCGAAGGCCAACTGGCCCCCCGTTTCAACGCGCTGGTGCGCAAGGAAGCCTGCGCCGATGTGGCCCGCCAGATTGATCTGGGTGCGGTGCTGAAACTGGGCCGGTCCGAGATGCTGTCCGGAGGTCGTCGCAAGCAGGCCTTGCTGGGCGACGCGATGGAGGCGGTCATCGCGGCCATCTACCGCGACGCAGGATTCGAGGCTGCCCGAGACGTGATCCTCGCCCTCTGGGGCGATCGCATCCACAAGGTCGAGGCCGACGCCCGCGATGCAAAAACCGCCCTGCAGGAATGGGCACAGGCCCGCGGCCAGAAACCACCCAGCTATGTCGAGGTCAAACGCACCGGCCCTGACCATGCCCCGATCTTCACGATCGCCGCTCGTCTGCAGAATGGTACCGAAGCTCAGGCCACCGCAGGCTCCAAGCGACAGGCCGAACAGGCAGCGGCAAAGGCGTTGTTGGAACAGTTGTCTTGATCCTCTGCGCAGCCAGATCATGAAAATCAGACCCGCCCAAAAAACCGACGCCGCCAGCCTTGCGGCCCTGTCAATTGAGGTCTGGATCGGAACCTATCTAAAGCGAGGTGTGAATTCCTTCTTTGCCGAATTCGCACTGTCCGAATTCACAACCGCCCGGTTCGAAGCCATATTGGACGACGGCCAAGATCTCTTGATGGTTTCTGAAAACGAAGACGGGATCGACGGCTATATTCGGCTTGCGGAAAGTCGCGCCGCACCCGTGGACGGGCTTTCTGATCTGGAGATCGTAACGTTCTACGTCCAGCCCCGCCATCATGGTAAAGGCATCGGCTCAGCGCTGCTGGACGTCGCGGTCGACTACATGCATGAAAAAGGGCGCCCTTCGATTTGGCTGACAACCAATTCTGAAAACACGCCCGCAATCGACTTCTATCTAGCCAAAGGGTTCCGGCAGGTCGGAGTCACAGATTTTCGGATCGGGGACCAAGCCTATCCGAACCAAGTTCTGGCGTTGAACACTACAACCTGATCGCGCGATCAAGCCCGGCCAATGCCGGCACCGGCCGACCGGGTAGCGTCGCCCTATGGGCCGCAGACTGGCCTTCGCTCACTGATATCCGCAATGCGACAAATCCCTCTGGCCCGTCCGCGCATTCTGCTATAGGGGTGCGCACTTGCAAACAGGATCGCAGGACACATGAGCACACGCGCCGGATTTATCGCCCTGATCGGAGAGCCCAACGCAGGCAAATCCACCCTTCTGAACCGCATGGTCGGAGCCAAGGTCTCGATCGTGACGCATAAGGTGCAAACCACCCGTGCTCGCATCCGTGGCGTGGCGATGGAGGGCGATGCGCAACTGGTCTTTGTCGACACGCCGGGCCTCTTCAAACCACGCCGCCGTCTGGACCGTGCCATGGTCGCCGCCGCTTGGGGCGGGGCTGCGGATGCGGATGTGGTCGTGCTGATGATCGAGGCGCATCGCGGTATCACCGAAGGTGTCGAACGCATCCTCGAAGGCCTCGAAGAGATCGGGCAGGGCCGCACCATCGCACTTGCGATCAACAAGATCGACAAGGTTCCCTCGGAAAAGCTGCTGGCGCTGACCAGTGACCTGAATGCGCGTTATCCCTTTGCCGAGACCTTCATGATCTCGGCCGAAAAAGGCCACGGTGTCGACGACCTGCGCAAATGGCTCGCCTCGGAACTGCCCGAAGGCCCGTGGCTCTATCCAGAAGACCAGATTGCGGATCTGCCTCTGCGCATGATCGCGGCTGAGATGACGCGCGAGAAACTGACTCTGCGCCTGCATCAGGAACTGCCCTACCAGCTGACCGTCGAGACCGAGAACTGGGAAGAGCGCAAGGACGGCTCGGCCAAGATCGATCAGGTCATCTATGTTATGCGTGATGGCCACAAAGGGATTGTGCTGGGCAAACGTGGTGAGACCATAAAGGCCGTCAGTCAAGCGGCGCGTGCCGAGCTGGAAGAGTTTTTGGACCGCAAGATTCACCTGTTCTTGCAGGTGAAAGTCCGGCCCAACTGGCTGGAGGAGTCCGAGCGCTACTCGGAAATGGGTCTGGATTTCAAAGACGGCAACGCATGACCCGGGCCAAGAATTTTCGTCGAAAATTCTCAACCCCTACGGAAAGGTCAGAACCATGACCCGGCTGACGGCTGAATTCTGGGTGCATGCCTATCTGGCGCGGCTGCGGTTTCAGGAAATACCGGCTTTTGTTGTAGCGCATGGGGATGACACCGCAGGGGCGGTGCTTATCAAACTCAACACACTCAACGGGCGGGCCGCAGCCTTTCAGCGCAGTTTTGATTTGATGAGCGGCGAGCGCAAATGGGTGGAGCTCTCATCCGGCGAAGAGGCAGACGTAGATGCCGCCATCACCCGCCAACGCAGTTTTGACCCCGACCTTTGGGTGATCGAAGTGGAAGACCGCCAAGGCAGGCACCTGCTGGGTGAAGAAGGTCTGGACTAACCCGCGCCAAATGATCTTGGACGTACAGCGCAAAGCGACTATTTTGCATTGCAACCGGCTGAATGAAACGGCCCAATCTTCCGGGGGCCGCAGGAACAGGAGGGGGTTGAGTGGCTGAAACGCTTGCCCAGAAACTGGAAAACTCAAATCTCGGTCACTGGATGCAGCGGTTCGAGGGGTTCATGGTCTTCATCGGCGTCGTTGGCCCCTTCGCCACGCTTCCACAACTGATCAAGCTTTATTTCACCCACTCCGAACACGCGACCGGACAGTCGCTGCTGTCCTGGTCTCTGTATGCTGGGCTGTCGTTTTTGTGGTTCGCCTATGGGCTGGTGGTGGGCAAGTTGCCCATCTATGTGGGCAACGGTATCTCAATGGTGCTGAACCTGCTGATGGTTATCGGCATTCTGATTCACGCAGGTATGACGTTCTAGGGCGCGCGATCAGCCTGCATCGCTAAAATAGACAAAGCTCATCTTGTTGCCATCAGGATCGCGCGCATAAGCGCCATAGAAGTTCGGGCCATATTGAGGTCGATCTCCGGGGTCACCTTCATTTGTTCCGCCATTGGCAAGAGCCTCGGCATGCACCTCGCGAACTTCCGCTTCACTTTCGCAAAGCAAGCCAACCATGTTACCGTTTCCAACCGTCGCGGCCTCTTTGTCAAAGGGCGTCGCGACCCACATGGACCCACCGCCCCGCAGCTCGTAACAAACAGCGTGGGGCATATATTCAGCAATAACCTTGCCGCCGATTTTGGGCACAACCGCATCGTAAAAGCTTCGCGCTTTGACGACATCATTTGAACCGATCATGACATAGTTAAGTGACATTTCTTAAATTCCTCCGTGTAGAACATAAAGTGAACACTATTGCGTGAACAGATGTCACGCAACGTGTTTTTGGTGTTCCACAGGGTCAACCTAACGCGTTTCCATCTTGAACCTGCAACGGCCATAAGATTTCCTGCGTATATATCTGGTGACCTGACGAGGCCAAACTTGGACTGGCGTGATCACGGCATTCTTCTGACTTCTCGCCGTCATGGTGAGACAGCGGCGATCATCGAGGTCTTTACCGAAGCCCATGGTCGTCACGCCGGAATTGTGCGCGGTGGCACCAGCCGCAAGATCGCCCCGATCCTGCAACCCGGCGCGCAGCTGGACGTGCTCTGGCGCGCGCGGCTTGAGGAACATCTGGGCACCTTTCAGGTCGAACCCCTGCGCTCGCGCGCTGCAGCGGCGTTTTCAGGGCGGCTGGCGCTCGCCGGATTAAATGCGGTGGTGGCGCTGCTGTCCTTTTGCCTGCCCGAACGCGAGCCTCATCCGGCGATCTATCAGCAAACAGAACAGTTGATGGACCTGCTGGGTCAGGATGAGGTCTGGCCACTGGCCTATCTGCGCTGGGAACTGGCGCTGCTGGAAGAGCTGGGCTTTGGCTTGGATCTTTCGGCCTGCGCAGTGACAGGGGCGACCGAGGGGTTGGTCTATGTCTCTCCGAAAACCGGCCGCGCGGTCAGTGCGGCGGGGGCAGGGGACTGGGCCGATAAGCTGCTGCCTTTGCCCCCCTGCCTGCGCGGCGAAGGCGCGGCTCCGGATACCGAGATTGCTGAAGCCTTACGCACAACCGGGTATTTTCTGGAAAACCATCTGGCTCCGTCGCTGGGTCATACGCCGTTGCCGGACGCACGCGCGCGATTTGTGGCGCAGTTTACTCGGCGGCTTTGAACACCATTTCGTGCCCGTCCTCATTGCGCAGGATCAGCACATCGCCGGACACCTCGGACTGGGTCATCGCCATCAGTGCGGCGAAATAAAACCCCTCGGCTTCAAGCCCGGCGCAAGCCGCGCGGGTGGCGACAAGATCGGTGATCTCAAACCACGGGTAGGGTGCATTCAGTGTACCTGAATAGGTGTTGCACGGGGCATTGCCCTCAATCCGACCCTCTGCGGGGAATCGCAAAAGGGCGCTGGCCTCAAAAGGCTGCCCGTCGATCTCTTGCAAAGCCCATGTCTGATCCGCTGCGCCATAGGCGGCGACAGTCTCATCCTTGTCGCATTGGAACAGGGTTAAAAGGGGCAGGAACAAGGCCATACGTAACATCGCAATATCCTGTCAGTAGGGGTTCACACCGCTGATTAACTCTTCGCGCACTTCAAGGCGGGGGCGCCAGTTGTATTTGGTGTCCTCGCGCACCTGATCCCAATAAAGCACCCCGCTGTTGCGCCACGGGTCAAGGATGATGCCTTCATACATTGAATCTCCCTTAGCGCTGATCAGAGCCGAATGGTGGATGATCCGGAACGCAGTTGGAGGCGACGTGGCCCAGTGCAAATCCAGAGTGCGAAAGTTCTCTTGCTTCAAACGCGTGGTCATGGCCTGCGCCCAATCATTGCACAGACCTTTTTCGCGAAATCCGTTGATGACCTTTGCGTTGTGGATGATGGCTGGATCGGTGACGTTCCAGTCCTGTTTCAGTTGATTGGAATAGGCATAAGATATCTCGGCTGCACGCCGCGCCTCGGCAGGGTCAACCTTGGGGTCAAGCTGCTGGATCGCTTGTGCCAACTGGTCCACATCATCGGGCCCGGTGTTTGGTGCCATGGCGCATCCGGCAAGGGCCATGCAGGTGGCCAAAACTGCGATGATGATCTTCACGCTCGATTCTCCTCTGGCCAGCTTGGGCGCTGGGTTTGGTTGACGCCCTTTACCCGATTTCTGCGCTCGATCCGAGGGGGAAGTTTCGCCCATTAAGCCCTGAAACCGAGTTGTACAACTCGGAAGAAATAGGCCTGAAGATCCGTACAACACGGAAGAAAAAAGAAAACCCGGCGCAAGGCCGGGTTCAGTTGGGGAAACCGCGTCGCTTCGGGCGTCAGCCCAGCAATCGACGCGCGATGACTTGCGCCTGTATTTCTGCGGCGCCTTCAAAGATATTTAGGATGCGCGCGTCACAAAGCACGCGGCTAATTTTGTATTCCAGAGCGAAGCCGTTGCCGCCATGAATCTGCAGCCCGTTATCCGCCGCAGCCCAAGCAACTCGAGCGCCCAGCAGCTTGGCCATCCCGGCCTCAAGGTCGCAACGTTGACCGTGGTCTTTTTCCCAAGCAGAATAATAGGTTAGCTGCCGTGCGATCATAATTTCGACCGCCATCATCGCCAGCTTGCCCGAGACGCGAGGGAAATTGATCAGAGATTTGCCGAACTGCTTGCGGTCTTGTGCATATTGCATGGCAATGTCCAAAGCACTCTGCGCTACGCCGATGGCGCGGGCAGCCGTTTGGATGCGGGCAGATTCGAAGGTTTCCATTAACTGCTTGAAACCTTTGCCTTCTTCGCCGCCCAGCAGGTTTTCGCCCTTCACTTCGAAGCCGTCAAATCCCAGCTCGTATTCCTTCATGCCACGATAACCCAACACCTCAATCTCACCACCAGTCATGCCGGGCGTGGGGAAAGGGTTCTCGTCGGTTCCAGGTGTCTTCTCAGCCAGGAACATGGACAGCCCACGGTGATCGGTACTGTCGGGATTAGTCCGCGCTAACAAGGTCATCACATGGGTGCGCGCCGCGTGTGTGATCCATGTTTTATTTCCTGTTATTTTATAGTTACCATCTTCACTCTTGACGGCCCGCGTGCGCAGGCTGCCCAAATCCGATCCGGTATTGGGTTCAGTGAAAACAGCGGTTGGCAGGATCTCGGCGCTGGCCAGTTTTGGCAGCCAGTTGGCCTTTTGTTCATCCGTACCGCCCGCTATGATCAGTTCTGCGGCGATTTCGGACCGTGTGCCCAGAGAACCCACACCGATGTACCCGCGCGAAAGCTCTTCCGAGACCACACACATTGAGGCTTTGGATAGGCCGAACCCGCCGAATTCTTCGGGGATGGTCAGACCGAACACGCCCATCTCGGCCAGTTCCTCGATAATCTCGATTGGGATCAGTTCGTCCTTCAGGTGCCATTCATGGGCATTTGGCTCAACCTTTTCAACGGCATAGCGGCGAAACTGGTCTCGGATCATCTCCAGTTCTTCGTCCAGACCAGACGCACCAAACATGGTGGCACCGGACTGGTCCTGCATCAACTCAACCAGACGCGTGCGCGCGGCCTGAGAGTTGGCTTGCGCCATCAGTGTCTGCACTTCGCTGCATTGGAATCCCGACAGAGCATCCCAGCCAAGGCCAAGATCCTGCAAACGTACAACCTCGCCCTGGTTCATCGGAATACCACCGGCGATCTGATGCAAGTATTCCCCAAAGGCGATCTGATGCAACAGCTGCTCCATCTCGCCGAATTTTCCCTCGGTCTGAAGCGCCTCGGCCCAGCGCTGCATCTGCTGCAGCGACTGGTGGTATGTGGCCAGCCAAGCTAGGCCATGGGCGGCTGTCTGATTGGCCTCGATCAGTGCGCCCGATATGCGACCTTCGCTTGTCACCTGCACGCGAACCGATTCGACCGCCTTATCGAACACCGCTTGAACGCCGGGCAGGGCTGCTGCGCTGAGTGATAGAAGATCGGGCAAAACCGCTGGCTGCGTCATGTTCGTCACATCCTGTCCGTCATGGGCCATGAATCACGTCCTCTGCTGGGTTGTCTGGTCATATCATGCTGCACGTGCAGCGCAACAAAAATACGCAAATCATCCATAAAAAGTTCAAAAATTGCTTAGTGACTTTTGCAGTGCAGAAATTTTTTGGACTGGTATGAAGGGTCGATGGGACTGTTTTCACTTATGTCGCCGCAGGATTTCTGTCTGGCTTTGGTCGTTGCCTTCGTCGCGGGCTGGGTCAAAGGCATGGTCGGTTTTGCCATGCCAATGGTGCTTGTTTCTGGTCTTAGCATGATGCTGCCGCCTGAGCTGGCGCTGGCAGGTCTAATCTTGCCCACGCTGGTGACCAATGGGGTGCAGGCCTTGCGGGAAGGTTTACCCGCGGCGGCGGCGTCAGTTCGAAAGTTCAAGGTATTTCTGAGCGTTGGACTGGTCTGTCTATTGGCCAGCGCGCAGCTGATCAACATCTTGTCGCCCAAGGCATTTCTGCTGATCTTAGGCGCACCAGTTTCGTTCTTCGCTCTGATGCAACTACTGGGGCTGAAACTGACGCTGCAAGCGCCCTCAATGCGGGTTGAGGCTATGGTGGGTGCGGTGGCCGGTGCTGTCGGCGGCATCTCGGGCGTGTGGGGACCACCAACCGTGGCCTATCTGACAGCCTTGAATACACCGAAGAAGGATCAGATGCGGGTACAGGGCGTGATATACGGTCTGGGCGCCGTGGCGCTTATTGTGGCGCATCTGGGTTCGGGTATTCTAAGGACTGACACAGCGGTGTTCTCAGCGCTGCTGATTATCCCTGCCTTGGTGGGAATGCGCGGCGGTCAGTTTCTGCAGGATCGTATCGATCAGGCACAGTTCCGCAAACTCACTCTGCTTGTACTGCTGATTGCAGGGCTGAACCTGCTGCGCAGGGGTCTTTTGGGTTAATTGCGTCTTTCAGCAAACCGAAAGGCGAAATAGAGGCCCAACATTAGGAAAAAAAGACCTGAGATATCACCGATCAGATAGGCGATATACTCGGCCGTTGCGCTACCGAAGGCCATGTTGGTGAGAACGGACACCAATACCGATGTGATGATTCCAACGCCCATCACGCACAGCCAGCATGGCTTCCGATCGACGCGCGGAAACAAATCCCAGCCCAACGCCTTGCAGACATAAAAAACCGCTGGAACTGTGGTGACCGCGATAGTGATCGCCAGCAATCTGCTGGGCAGAAGAACATCCCAACCGCCCACAAGGGCAAAGACGATGGCAACGCCGGGCAACAGTGCGAATATCGCCCTCCATCCCAATAACCAGGCCGACAGAACCCGCACGCCGTGCGGCAGGAACAATAAGCTGGCATAGCTGGGGTATGCGGGAAAAAACACGTTTTGAAGCGGCATCAGCACCTGGAATGTTAGGAAAGATGCAGCGACATAGGCCAAAGAGGCATAGAATGTTTCAGAGGCCCATCTGCGCACGGGGTCAGCCGATTACAGATCTGGGGTGGCGATCACCTGGGCGCATGAACCAGATACCGTCCGCGATTGGCGCTACCGCTTTGCGACAGATAACCCTTTTGAACCAGAGACTTCAGCGCGCGGAAAAATGTCGGGCGAGATACGCTTTTGACCAGCGTGTGTTCGATCAGACCAAAGGTGCGTACTTCGCGATCATCTTTCGACAGTTCTTCGGCGGCATAATAGATGTCGCGTTCGACCGGTGAGAGTTCTTCCAGCCCAAGAGTGCGCTCCATGCTTTGCATCAGTTTGCGCAGTTCGGTGAGTTTTGAGATTTCAGTCATTACTTGCCTATAGTTTCCGTGACGGACCGAGGCAGTTCGAAAGGCTGACCTTTTGAACACATCACGCCGACACCCATCCCCGTGTAGAAAAAATCATTACCTTGTTGAACGGCCCGAGACATGATGTGAGTAAGATAGCCCGGATCGCCCGATGTTCAAATTTAACAGAAGCCGCTGCCAAAGGACGCCGGGCTTCGAAGCGTCTTGGGTAAATTGCGATAGCGCATGTTGCACGTTATCGCAATGAACTTGTCTGTGTGCACACAAGGTGCCGAAGCGTAAGCTCTGGTGGGTCAGGGGCCACGATGGCCCCTGAATTCGATCAACCGATCGCGACAGCTTTGATGTCTTCGTCGATGAAGGGCAGGTACTGCTCGAAGTTTTCCGCGAACATGTGCACCAGCTTTTCCGCCTGTTTGTCGAACGCTTCCTGATCGTCCCAGGTGCGGCGCGGATCCAGCAAGACCTCGGGCACACCAGGGACAGAGACCGGCACATCGAAGCCGAAATTGGCGTCCTTGCGGAATTCCGCATCAGTCAGTGATCCTTCCAGCGCAGCCGTCAGCAGCGCGCGGGTGGCCTTGATTGGCATGCGGCTGCCCACGCCGTAGGCGCCTCCAGTCCAGCCGGTGTTGACCAACCAGCAGGTCGCGCCATGCTGAGCAATCTTATCGCGTAGAAGGTTGCCATAAGCCTCGGGGCGGCGTGGCATAAAGGGCGCGCCAAAGCAGGTCGAGAAGGTGGGCTGCGGTTCGGTCACGCCACGTTCGGTCCCGGCGACCTTCGAGGTAAAGCCGGAAAGGAAGTGATACATCGCCTGCGCAGGCGTCAACCGCGCGATCGGAGGCAAAACGCCGAACGCATCGCAGGTCAACATGATGATGTTCTTAGGATGCCCGCCCAATGCAGTTTTCGACGCGTTGGAGATGTATTCCAACGGGTAGGCGCAGCGCATATTCGCAGTCAGAGAGTCGTCGTTGAAATCCAGCTCTTTGGTCTCGGGATCAAAAACCATGTTCTCGATCACCGTGCCAAATTTCGAGGTGGTGGCGTAGATTTCTGGTTCGGCTTCGGCGTTCAGGTTGATGGTCTTGGCATAGCAACCACCTTCAAAGTTGAAGGTGCCTCGATCCGACCAACCGTGTTCGTCATCACCGATCAAGGTGCGCGACGGGTCGGCAGACAGGGTGGTCTTGCCGGTGCCGGACAGGCCGAAGAACACGGCGGTGTCGACCGGGTTGCCAACCGCGTGGTTAGCCGAGCAGTGCATCGGCATTACGCCTTTTTCGGGCAGCATATAGTTCAGCAGGGTGAAGACGGACTTCTTGTTCTCGCCTGCGTATTCGGTGCCGCCGATCAGGATCAGCTTGCGGTCAAAGTTCAGTGCAATCACCGTTTCGCTGCGGCAGCCATGCTTTTTGGGGTCCGCCTGGAAGCTGGGACAGTTGATGATGGTAAAGTCAGCCGTGAAATCATCCAGATCATCATGATCCGGGCGGCGCAGCAGGTGGCGGATGAACAGGTTGTGCCACGCCAGCTCGGTTACCATGCGCACATTGATCGAGTAGCTGGGATCAGCCCCGCCCACGAGGTCCTGCACGAAGTAGTCGCGGCCTTTCATATGGGTCAGCATATCTTCATAGAGCGCGTCAAAACCTTCAGGGCTCATGGCGGCGTTGTTTTCCCACCAGATGCTGTCGGCAACACTGTCTGTCTTGACAACATGCTTGTCCTTGGGCGAGCGGCCAGTGAATTTGCCGGTGGTGACCAGAAAGGCGCCGCCATTGCCAAGGGTGCCTTCGCCGCGCTTCAGCGCTTCTTCGATCAGCGCCGGTTCCATGAAGTTGTAATAGACATTGCCCAGACCCTCGATGCCCTGATCTTCGAGGCGGAATTGCGGGTTAACCCGTCCAGATGTCATGTGTGTCTTCTCCTGTGGCGGCGCGAGGGCCTTGGGCCGGGTGCACCATTGGGGCGGATACCGGAAAGAGCCGGCGGTCAAGCGCCTCTTATCACGGTATTTTGGGACATGAACAGGAGGGTTGGGGGTAGTTAGCGCAACCAAGTTAAGGTTTAGCGCCATCACGAATTGTGTGCCGTAAATCAAGGCAGCTATTTGGGCGCAGCAAGGCAAATTTGCCGCATACCTGCCGCAAGAATGGCACGATTCGAGGTTACGAGTTGATTCGGTGGCTCAAAACCGCCAACAATGCCTTACAAAAAAGCGTATTATTGCGCGAGTGAGCAGGAATAGGGGTGAACCCGATGTCAAAGATTGCACTGGTGGACGACGACAGAAATATCCTGACGTCCGTGTCCATGACACTCGAAGCCGAAGGGTTTGAGGTCGAAACATACAACGATGGTCAGGCTGCGCTGGACGCTTTCAACAAAAAGCTGCCAGACATGGCCGTACTGGATATCAAGATGCCGCGGATGGACGGCATGGATCTTCTGCAAAGGCTGCGGCAGAAAACCCAGATGCCCGTGATTTTTCTGACCTCCAAAGATGACGAGATTGACGAGGTTCTGGGTCTGCGCATGGGTGCAGATGACTACGTCAAAAAACCATTCTCTCAGCGGCTGCTGGTCGAACGGATTCGCGCCTTGTTGCGCCGTCAGGAAGCGGTCGATGGCGATGTGACCAACGCGGCCTCGGGCGATACAAAAGTGATGGAGCGGGGCGAGCTGCGGATGGACCCGCTGCGCCACGCAGTCAGCTGGAAAGGCAATGATGTCTCGCTGACAGTTACCGAGTTTCTGCTGCTGCAGGCCTTGGCGCAACGTCCGGGCTTTGTCAAAAGCCGCGATCAGCTGATGGATGTGGCTTATGATGATCAGGTCTACGTGGATGACCGCACCATTGACAGTCATATCAAGCGACTGCGTAAGAAGATGCGCGCAGCCGATCCCGAGTTTTCGGCGATAGAAACGCTGTACGGTATCGGGTATCGTTATAACGAAGAATAGGCGCGGCCGTTTTATCAAGCCGAAGGGGTCTCGTGCGCGATACTGAACAAGCCAACCAAGTGCACGACGCAGACGTCGTTCTTGGGGATGACTGGGTCATCCCCCAAGACCCTGATGCTGCCGAGCTACAGGCCAAGCGTTCGAGACGAAACCTGTTTTCTATGCGCTATTCGCCCCTGGCGCGCAGGATCATCACCTTCAACCTCATTGCCCTTGTCATTTTGGTGGCAGGGCTGCTGTATCTGGACGACACGCGAAAAGAACGGGTTCAACAAACCGCGCAGAACCTGGTCGGTGATGCGCAACTTGTCAGCAACGTTTTTGAAACCCAGCTGCGTCAACCCTCTGCCAATGGTGCAGGCACATTGGATGTCCGTGATACGCTAGCGGGTCTCAGCTTGCCCGAAGGCGGCGAGGTTTTTGTTTATGACGGCACGGGCACTCTGATCGGTTGGACACGCGGGGCGTCCATGGCCGACAAATTGCCCAGCCTTTTGCATCAGGACGCCGATAGCGCCACGGGAAGCACTTTGATCAGCGACGCATTGAATGCGGTTTGGAATGGTGTGTCTGCGGTCTTTAGCGGTTCTTCCGAAAGCGAGGCTCCGACGCTGGCGCAACGGGTGCAGGAAATGATCCCGCAGGCGCTGAACGGCGGATTGCAAGTACAGGCCGTGCACGACGATAAAGGCAAGACGGTGATTGTCGCCGTGGCCCCGATCCTATTGGACGATACGCCTGTGGGTGCCGTTGCTATGGCGGGCCCGGCGGGCGAGATCGATGCGCTGGCCCGCAAGGAGCAAGAGCGGATCCTGCAGATGTTTGTGGTGGCACTGCTGGTCTCGATCGGTCTGAGCCTCGTTTTGGCCTCAACGATTGCCAATCCTCTTGCTGATCTGGCCGCCGCTGCCGAGATGGGCAAGGACCGCGGAGCCGGAGTGAACCCCGGACGTATCCGCATCCCGGATCTCAGTGCGCGTCCGGATGAAATCGGCCGCCTGAGCCAGGCTTTGCGCGGGATGGTCACGGCGCTTTATAACCGCATTGACGCGAACGAACAATTTGCGGCCGATGTCGCGCATGAGATCAAGAACCCACTGGCGAGCCTGCAATCCGCCGTGGGCACCATGCGTATGGTCAAACGCGATGATCAGCGCGAAAAGCTATTGGGCGTGATTGAGCATGATGTGCGGCGATTGGATCGACTGGTCAGCGATATCTCGAACGCATCGCGGCTGGACGCGGAGTTGGTGAAAGAAGAAGAGCAGCCCTTTGACCTGCTCAATCTGCTTGGCAATATCAGTCAGTTTCTGGGTGAAGATGCCCGTTCGAAAGGCATCGAATATATCACAGACCTTCCCTCGGACCCCATCGTGGTCAACGGGCTCGAGGCGCGTCTGGCGCAGGTCTTTGTCAACCTGATCACCAATGCGATTTCGTTCTGCGAGGACAAAGACGCCATCCGGGTCTGGGTCCGCCGTCGTGACAACCGCGTGCTCGTGGTGGTTGAAGACACCGGTCCCGGCATTCCTGATCAGGCGCTGACCAAGATCTTCAAGCGTTTCTATTCCGAACGCCCCGAAGAGCATTTCGGCAACAATTCGGGCCTTGGATTGGCGATTTCGAAACAAATCGTCGAGGCGCATGGTGGTGTGATCTGGGCAGAAAATATCCGTCCAACCGAGGCCGATATCACCTCGGACCCGCTTGGTGCGCGGTTTGTTGTCGGGCTTCCCGTCTAGGTTATGAGGACCACCCCACTTTCTGAGATAGCGGATCAAGGGTCGGCCTGCATTCATGGGACCTGTATTGCGGTTCAGGAAAAGGGCTTATTGATCATTGGTGCCTCGGGTACGGGCAAATCTTCTTTGGCGCTACAGATGATGGCGCTTGGGGCGCAGCTTGTCGCGGATGACCGGGTCGAATTGACTGGACAGGCCGATCACGTGATGGCAGCTGGACTTCCGCAGATCCGCGGCCTGATTGAAGCGCGCGGCATCGGGTTACTGCGAGCTGAAGCCGCGAGGTCGGTCCGATTGGCATTTGTTGTGGATTTGGACCAACCCGAGCCCGCGCGGCTGCCTGAACCCACTGAAATTCTTGTGCTGAAGCAAACTGTTCCCTTGCTTCGGGGGGCTGGCGTGCCCAATTTGGCTGCAGGACTTATTCAACTTGTGAAAATGGGGCGCGTAGCCCCGGAATGGCCGAATACATGACAGCACAACAGCGCGTCGTTCTGATAACAGGTCCTTCCGGTGCAGGGCGATCGACCGCAATTCATGTGCTTGAAGATCTGGGGTTCGAGGCGATTGACAACCTGCCGATGGGTTTGCTGGCTCGCCTCGTCGACAATTCGGAGCCTGCGCGCCCAATGGCTTTGGGTATCGACGCGCGCAACCGCGATTTTTCAACCACCGGGTTTATCGAACTTGCCGCCAAGCTGGGCCGGATGGAGAATGTCGACCTGACAATCCTCTATCTGGATTGCAGTGACGAGGTGCTGCTGCGTCGCTTCTCGGAGACCCGCCGCCGTCACCCGGTTGCGACTGATGCCAGCCCGGAAACCGGCATTTGTCAGGAAAAGGAACTGTTAGCCCCAATTCGCGAGTTTGCCGACACGCTGATCGACACCAGCGCGTTGAATGTGCATCAGCTGCGGGAAGAGGTCGAACGCTGGTTCGCCCCAAAGGGCGGGCGGCATCTGGCGGTGTCGATCGAATCCTTCTCGTACAAGCGGGGCTTGCCGCGCGGTTTGGACATGGTGTTCGATTGCCGGTTTCTGGCCAATCCATACTGGCGGCCTGAACTGCGGGATGCGGATGGTCGAAACTCGGATGTGGCGGCCTATGTTCAATCAGATGCAAACTATGGCGTCTTCTTTGACCGGGTGGTCGACCTGCTGATCGAACTGCTTCCGGCCTTCCGTGAGGAAGGCAAAGCGCACCTTTCAGTTGCATTTGGGTGCACCGGAGGGCAGCACCGCTCGGTCGCGGTGGCTGAAGCAGTTGCAAAGGCCCTTGCAGAAGGGGGGCAGCAGGTGGCAATTAGGCATCGCGAAATGGAACGACGCGCGTTGAATGTGAGGCCGGAGTGATCGGGATCGTTATTGTTGCACATGGTGGGTTGGCTCAGGAGTATCTTGCGGCCACGCAGCATGTGGTTGGAAAGCAACCCGGACTGGTGGCCATCCCGATAGAAGCCGACCATGATCGCGAAGCGAAACAAGTTGAAATCTGCCGCGCGGCGGACGAGGTCGATATGGGCGATGGCGTCGTTGTGGTGACCGATCTGTTCGGCGGCAGCCCCTCGAATCTGAGTCTGCGCGCATGTGCGCCACAAGACCGGCGAATCCTTTACGGGGCCAACCTTCCCATGCTGATCAAACTGGCCAAAAGTCGCCACTTGCCACTGGCCGAGGCCGTGCGTTTGGCTTTGGAAGCTGGACGAAAGTACATCAATGCGCAAAATGTGACATTGGATTGACACCGGATAGATTCATATGACGACCAAGAGTTTGAAAATTATCAATGAAAAGGGCCTTCACGCCCGCGCTTCTGCCAAGCTGGTCGAGGTGGTCGAAGGCTTTGATGCGCGCGCCGAGGTGTCACGAGACGGGCTTTCTGCCTCGGGCGACAGTATCATGGGCCTTTTGATGTTGGCAGCGTCGCGCGGAAGCACTATTGACGTCGAGACGTCCGGCCCGGATGCTGAGGCGTTGGCAGAGGCTTTGGAAACATTGGTGAACGATAAGTTCGGCGAAGGGTTCTGACAGCCACGACACCAAGGACGGAAAGACAAGGCAATTGGCGGAAACCACGCACGATACCAAGACAGGTCCTGTAGTGGATCACGACACCGATCAGGGTGAAATCTACGACCGCAGAACCCTGACCTACGCCAACTCGTTTGACGATGCCTGGACGTCTACGGCCATTCGCGCCATCGAATGGTGCACAGGCAAGCTGACCATCTTGCGCATGGTCAACAAGTTCGAGAAGCAGAACGAACGCTATCGAGGTCAGAAGTTCTGGGGCGGTGCGCTCAAGACCATGGGTATCGAGCTGACAACTCCAGCCGAACAGATCGCCCGCATTCCAAAAGAAGGCCCCGTAGTGGTCGTCGCGAACCATCCGCACGGCATGGTTGATGGCATGATCTTCGCTGAACTCATCGGTCGGGTCCGCAGTGACTATCGCATCCTGACCCGCTCAGTCCTGACTGGGTTGGATGAAGCTGCGACCTCATTCATGATCCCGGTGCCGTTCCCGCATGATCCTGAAGCGCAGGCCAAGATGCTCGAGATGCGCAGCAAGACGATGAAACATCTGGCAGATGGGGGCGTTGTCGCGTTATTCCCGTCAGGTGTTGTGATGTCTTCGGATGATTGGTTCGGACCAGCCATCGAGCGGGAGTGGAATGTCTTCACCGCGAAGATGATCCGTAGGTCGGGTGCCAAGGTCGTGCCGATCTTTTTCCCCGGCAGCAACTCGCGCTGGTATCAAATTGCCAACCGGATATCGCCCATCCTGCGCCAGGGCCTACTGCTGCACGAAATCGTCCGATCCTGCAACAGGCCCCAGTCGCCGGTGATCGGTGATCCGATATCGGATGAAGACATGGCGCTGCTGGAACGCGACCCACGCGGCTTCATGGCCTGGCTCCGGGATCACACCATGGCGCTGGGCAAGACCCTCAAACCCTGATCCGCCCCTTCATCTGGCCAAAAATATCTCGGGAGTGAATTGAGCCAAAGGCTCAAGAGAGGGCTGGCCCTCTCAAATCCTATCGTGTCGGTACCGGAACCTCGCCTCGGTAATCATAAAACCCGCGTTCGGTTTTGCGTCCCAGCCATCCGGCTTCGACATATTTCGTCAACAGCGGGCAGGGACGATACTTGGTGTCTGCCAGTCCGTCATGTAACACGTTCATGATCGCCAGACAGGTATCCAAGCCGATGAAGTCCGCCAGTTCCAATGGGCCCATAGGGTGGTTTGCGCCCAGTTTCATCGATTGGTCAATGGACTGCACATTCCCGACACCTTCATACAATGTGTAAACCGCCTCATTGATCATAGGCATCAGAATGCGATTCACGATAAAGGCCGGAAAATCTTCGGCGCTGGCTGAGGTTTTGCCAAGCCGGTCCACTACGGCTTTACAGGAGTTAAAGGTTGCTTCATCGGTGGCGATGCCCCGGATCAACTCGACGAGCTGCATCACAGGGACCGGGTTCATGAAGTGGAATCCCATGAAACGTTCGGGCCGGTCGGTGCGGCTGGCCAGCCGGGTAATTGAGATCGACGAAGTGTTCGATGTCAGGATCGTATGTGGCTGTAGGTGCGGCAACAGGTCTTCAAAGATTGCCTGTTTCACCGTTTCCCGCTCGGTCGCGGCTTCGATTACAAGATCGGTCTGCCCCAAATCCGGCAGATTCAGCGTCGTCGTGATCCGACTCAACGCGGATTTCACTGCATCATCCGAGATTTTGCCGCGCGACGCTTGACGCGCCAGGTTGGTTTCAATGGTTGCCATAGCGCTGTTTAGCGCGTCCTGGCTGACATCGTTCAGTAGAACATCATACTCTGCCAACGCCATAACATGAGCAATCCCGTTGCCCATCTGTCCAGCGCCGATCACTCCGACTGATTTTACGTCCATTTGTTCGATGCCCTTGTTCGCAGAATATGGCGACATTATCGGCAGTTCCCTATGGGCGGCAAGGGGACGGGGACAGTCAATTTCGCTTCAAATGCGCGCATTAGGACTTTCTCAAGACTTGCGGCGGCAAAATGGCGGTTGGGTGAATATTTGGGTGAGTGTGATGAGCTATCAATCGATCAATGCGGTCCATTCCGCGGAAACGACGTGCGAATATGAAAATTCGAAACTACGTTTCAGGGGCCCTCAAAGGGCGTTGAACAACCCCTATGTGGCATGTTTGGGGGGCGAAGAGACCTTTGGCCGTTTCGTAGAAACCCCCTTTCCCAATGAGTTGGAACGTCGTCTGGATCGCCGCTGCGTCAATCTGGGCAGCCTGTTCTGCGGTGCCGAGGCGTTGACGCAGGACAAAGGGCTACTGGAGATCGCAAACCGGTCTGATATATGCGTCCTGCAGTTACCCGGCATGCTGGGGCTATCGAACCGATTCTACCGGGTGCACCCACGACGCAATGACCGTTTCGTTGCGCCAAATGCCGATCTGGTTGCGCTGTATCCCGAAGTAGATTTTACGGATGTCCATTTTGTACAGCACTTGCTGACCCGCCTGTCGGCACGCTCGGATGCCCGTATTGAACTTGTGGAACAAGAGTTGCGCAATGTCTGGATCGAAAAGCTCGGCAAGTTTCTTGCAGAAGTAGGCCCGCCCGTCCTGCTTTTGCATCTGCAAGTGGAGAGAAGCGATTTGGATTCGACACCGGGTGACGGCTTTGCAATCAACCCCGAGATGATTGAGCCTTTGAGACCCCATTGTACGGATATTTTGTCCTTGCAGGTTCAGGTATCCGGCGTATCGAATGAGCTTGAAGACATGTTGTTTGGCACCCTGCAACAACCGATTGCCGAGCATATGATTGGCCCAGCCACACATCGCAATATCGCTGGCTCACTTGCCCAAGTGATCAACGACCTGGGCGTATAAACAACAAAGGCCCGCCGGTGGCGGGCCTTCTAAGATTTTTCGTCGAAAAATCTTTGTCTGAAATCAGCCGAGTTTTTCGGTGAGTTCCGGTACGGCCTGGAACAGGTCTGCGACCAGACCGAAGTCTGCGACCTGGAAGATCGGCGCTTCTTCGTCCTTGTTGATCGCAACGATGACCTTGGAGTCCTTCATGCCCGCCAGGTGCTGGATCGCACCCGAGATGCCGACTGCAACGTAAAGGTCAGGGGCAACAACCTTGCCGGTCTGACCCACCTGCCAGTCGTTCGGGGCGTAGCCCGAGTCAACTGCGGCGCGTGAGGCACCAACGGCGGCTCCCAGCTTATCGGCCAGGCCTTCGATCAGTTTGAAGTCGTCTTCCGAGCCAACACCACGGCCACCCGAAACAACAACACCAGCCGAAGTCAGTTCAGGACGGTCGCTTTCAGCAACCTTGTCCTCGACCCACGACGACAGGCCGGGGTTTTCGCCGACCGAGATGGTCTCGACCGCCGCCGAACCACCTTCGCCCGCCGCATCGAAGCTGGCGGTCCGGATGGTCACGACTTTCTTGGCGTCGTTCGATTTCACGGTCTGGATCGCGTTACCCGCGTAGATCGGACGCTCGAAGGTCGTGGCATCGACCACGCCGGACGCGTCCGAGATCACCATCACGTCCAGCAGGGCTGCAACGCGCGGCATCACGTTCTTGGCGTCGGTGGTGGCAGGGGCAACGATATGCTCGTACCCATCGGCCAGACCCACGATCAGGGCTGCGGTCGATTCCGCCAGGCGATGACCCAGCGAGGCGTCTTCGGCCACCAGAACCTTGGATACGCCATCGATCTTGGCAGCGGCCTCACCAGCAGCAGCGGCAGAACCACCTGCGGCCAGAACGGTGATTTCACCCAGCGATTTGACGGCGGCAACGGTCTTGGCTGTGGCGTCAACCGACAGCTCACCATTGTTAACCTCTGCGAGAAGAAGAACAGCCATTACACAGCCCCCGCTTCTTTGAGTTTCTCGACCAGCTCATCAACCGAGCCCACGATGATACCAGCAGCACGTGCCGGCGGCTCTTCGGTCTTGACGACTTCCAGACGCGGAGTGACGTCGACGCCATAATCGGCGGCGGTTTTTTCATCCAGCGGCTTTTTCTTCGCCTTCATGATGTTCGGCAGCGATGCATAGCGCGGCTCGTTCAGGCGCAGGTCTACGGTCACGATGGTTGGCATCTTGACGGAGATGGTCTGCAGACCGCCATCCACCTCGCGGGTGATCTTGGCGGTATCGCCTTCGATGTCCAGCTCGGACGCGAAAGTGCCTTGGCTCCAGCCCAGCAGGGCCGACAGCATCTGACCGGTGGCGTTCATGTCGTTGTCGATCGCCTGTTTGCCCGCCAGAACGATGCCCGGCTGCTCTTCTTCAACCACTTTGGCGAGGATCTTGGCAACGGCAAGCGGTTCGATGTCCTGATGCACGTCATCCGCCGCGACAACCAGAATGGCGCGGTCGGCGCCCATGGCCAGTGCGGTCCGCAGGGTTTCCTGCGACTGTTTCACACCGATCGAAACGGCAACAACCTCATCGGCCTTGCCCGCCTCTTTCAGGCGGATCGCCTCTTCCACGGCAATTTCGTCGAACGGGTTCATCGACATTTTTACATTGGCGAGATCAACGCCGCTGCCATCCGCTTTCACACGAACTTTCACGTTGTAGTCAATCACGCGCTTGACAGGCACGAGTACCTTCATTTTTGCGTATGCTCCTTACAAAAACGGCAAGCCGCGCAGCGACTCCACCAATGCTCTCGCTGGCTTAGATAGCGGGTCGTGATGTTCTGCGACAGAGCAAAATCGTCACGTCATGGTTTCGAGACGTCGCGTTTTGTCATTTTTTGGACCAGAAACGAAATTTAGTTTCCCGACGGCAGGCGCGATCACCGGTTTGCGCCGGGAATCCAGAGCACATCATCGTGCCCGCCGTTGTTGGCACAGCGCGCGGCGACAAAGAACCAATCGCTCAGGCGGTTGAGGTATTTGACAGCCACCTCATTGACCGGTTCCATGTTTGTCAGCTCAACCGCCAACCGCTCGGCCCGGCGCGAAACTGTTCTGCACACATGCAGATGCGCGGCCAAACGTGAGCCACCGGGTAGGATGAAACTGCGCAAGGGCTGGAGCGCTTCGTTCATCGCGTCGATCTCGGCTTCAAGCCGGTCGATCTGAGCGGAAACGATACGCAGGGGCGGGTAGTCGGCCTCGGCATCCTTATCCATGTCGGGGCGGCAGAAATCGGCACCCAGATCAAACAGGTCATTCTGGATACGGGACAAGGCGGCTTCGACTTCTCCGTCTGCTTCGGTCCGTGCCACGCCGACAAAGGAATTCAGCTCATCCACAGTGCCATAGGCCGCGACACGCCCGGAATATTTGGCAACGCGCTCACCATTGCCCAGAGCGGTTTTCCCATCATCGCCGGTGCGCGTGTAAATCTTGTTGAGAACGACCATGCCTTACCCTCCCTGCCCACGCAGATAGACGTAAAGTACGATCAGCAGCACCGCAATGAACTGAAACAGGATCCGCAGGCGCATCAGCTTGTTGCTTTTCAGCGCGGCTTCTTTGCCGGGTTTTCCAAAATTGGCAATGCCCATCACCAGCACGACGACGACCGCCGCCATGGCCAGAAGCAGTATGACCATCGTCAGGTCCATAGCTCACCGTCCGTGTTTGTTCAGTTGTTGAGCCGTCATCTAGCGTTGATAGCGGCAAAAGCGAACAGGTAATTTCGCCTCATATGTCCGAGAGGATGCGATCAATGGCCCGGGTGGGCAGAATACGGCGCAGATATCCGGCGATATAGGTGGGCGTCGTCACATAGTATCGCGGACGTGGGCGCTTGGATTCAACCGCATGGGCCAATTTGGCGGTAACAGCCGAGGCGGGCAGTTCGAACTTGTCAGGTCCGGAGGATTCGTAGAGGCGTTTCAGCAGCGTATCCTCGTATCTCTGTCGCAGGGCTGAGCTTTTCCAGTCAATAAAGCGTTCGAAGACAGGGATCGCGTTCACACGGATCTTCGAGGTGACCGGGCCTGGTTCGATCAGGATGACCTTGATGTCGGTGTCTCGTAGCTCTAGGCGCAAGGTATCGGTCAGGCCTTCGATGGCGTATTTGGTGGCGACGTATGCCCCGCGCCAGGGGAACGCGACCAGTCCCAACACTGATGAGTTCTGCACGATGCGCCCATGGCCCTGAGCCCGCATCACGGGAATCACTTGCCGGGTCAGTTCGTGCCAGCCAAATACGTTGGTCTCGAAAATTAGGCGAAGCCCTTCGATTGGGACATCTTCAACCGCGCCGGGAAGGCCGTGAGCGCCATTGTTGAACAACGCATCCAGCGTGCCACCGGTCGCGTCCAAAACCTGCTGCAGGCCTGAGGTAATGCTATCGGAATCGGTATAGTCGATCAGCGGGCTGTCGAACCCCTGTGCCCGTAGCCGATCACAGTCACGCTGTTGACGGCATGAGGCAAAAACGCGCCAACCGCGCGCGCGCATCCCGTGCGCCGCGTCCAGACCTATCCCGGATGAGCAGCCTGTGATCAGAATCGATTTCTGCATATTGCCCCCGCCTGTGTACTTCGCCCATAGCTATGGCGAGCTTTAGGTCAGGACAATGACACAGTTGCGTCAGTTTGTTGGTTTCCGAACCAGTGAGGCAGAAATCCAACCCACCCGCTGATCAGGGTATAACCGCAACCGCAGCCAGCCGGTGCCGGAATCGCTGAGAACCTCAACGCGCTGGCCAAGTTTGGCTTTGGCGATGATGGGGTAAATCGTTCCGGGCCCATCGCGCATATTGACCCGCGTGCCCGAGATTTCGCGGATATCTTTCTCGGGCTCGATGACCTGATTCACAGGTGTGATGTCATCCTGCACCTCGGCCTCGACCTGCAACAGTCCGGCGGCTCCGTCTTCAAGCGAAGCCAGAGTAAAGCTGACGCCGTTCTCGTCAAATGCAGAGAACTGAGACAGCGGATCGTTGGTGACTTGTGACAGGACGACCGCGGCATCCTCCTCTACTTGTGGCTCGGGCTGAGCGCGCGCCTGTACAATGCGCGCGGCAACGTTGGTCACAAGGTCTTCAGCCCGAGGTGCGTGGTCGTCTTTAGCCCGAGGTGCGTGGTCGGATGCAGGCTCATGTTCTGGCACAGAGGCAACGCGAACCGGTTGCTCGGTGCGGGTGCCGCGCGGTTCGAAATCCGGGCCCCCGCTCATCACATAGAAGCTCCAGCCGAGCATGGCGAAAGTGATAACAATAACACGCTTCATGGCGCACCCCCTGGCAATCGTAACATCAATAAAAGGCAGCAGTCTTAATGTTCGAAAGCCTACCATAGATTCAGCTTCGAGTCGAAAAGCGGGGGAAATCCGATACTTGCCTCCCCCTGTTGCAAAAAAGCCCGACTTGTCCCCAGCAAAATATGCGCCGATTGCTTTACCCGCGCGCGCTTGCGTCGTATCACATCATGTATGAACGATACGATCGACGACCCCAATATGGAGACCCCTGACAATGGGGGCGAGGTAGCCGAGCCGCTGCGCCGCGCAATTGGCGAGCGCTACCTGACCTACGCGCTTTCCACCATCATGCACCGCGCTTTGCCAGATGCGCGCGATGGATTGAAGCCGGTTCACCGGCGAATCCTCTACGCGATGCGCGAGTTGCGACTCAGTGCGACGGGCGGTTTCCGTAAGTCAGCGAAAATCTCTGGCGACGTGATGGGTAACTATCACCCTCATGGCGACGCGGCGATTTACGACGCAATGGCGCGCTTGGCACAGGACTTCAACGTCCGATATCCACTGGTCGACGGGCAGGGGAATTTTGGCAATATCGACGGCGATAATCCGGCGGCCTCTCGATACACCGAGGCGCGGATGACCATCGTGGCCGAAGCCCTGTTGGAAGGGTTGAACGAAGACGCTGTCGATTTCCGCGACAACTATGACGGCACACTGACCGAACCGGTCGTGTTGCCCGCACAGTTCCCGAATCTACTGGCCAATGGCGCCAGCGGTATCGCGGTGGGCATGGCGACGAATATCCCGCCGCATAATATTTCCGAGCTGTGCGACGCTTGTCTGCATCTGATCAAGACGCCGGATGCGCGTGACGATACGCTATTGAATTACGTTCCCGGCCCGGATTTTCCAACCGGGGGCGTCATTGTCGAGCCGCCCGAAAATATCGCGCAGGCCTACCGCACCGGGCGTGGATCCTTCCGGCTGCGCTGTAAATACGAGGTTGAAGATCTGGGGCGTGGCCAGTGGCAGATCATCGTCACCGAGATTCCCTATCAGGTTCAGAAATCCAAGCTGATCGAAAAGATCGCGGAACTGATCCAGACCAAGAAAATCCCGATCCTTGCCGATGTCCGCGACGAATCCGCTGATGACATCCGCCTGATCCTTGAACCACGCTCTAAGAACGTGGACCCCGAGGTGCTGATGGGCATGCTCTATCGCAACTCGGACCTTGAGGTGCGGTTCAGCCTGAACATGAACGTGCTGATCGACGGGGTGACGCCCAAGGTATGCTCGATGAAGGAAGTGCTGCGCGCCTTCCTTGACCACCGGCAAGAGGTGCTGATCCGTCGCTCACGCCACCGGATGGCCAAGATCGACCATCGTTTGGAGGTGTTGGAAGGCTTTATCGTCGCCTTCCTCAACCTCGACCGTGTGATCGACATCATCCGTTACGATGACGATCCCAAAGCCGCGCTGATGCGCGAGGATTGGGGCATCGATCACATCCGCGCCACCGACGAGTCCGACTATGTCTCGCCCAAGCCGGGTGAGGGCGAGCTGTCCGAAGTGCAGGTCGACGCCATCCTCAACATGCGCCTGCGCAGCTTGCGCCGTCTGGAAGAGATGGAACTGGTCCGCGAACGCGACGAGCTGATGCTGGAACGCGCCAATCTCGAAGACCTGCTGGCCGACCCCGCCCTGCAATGGGCCAAGATCGCCGAGCAACTCAAAGAGACCAAGAAGACCTTCGGCAAAGACTATGAAGGCGGCGCGCGCCGGACACAATTTGCCGAGGCAGGTCAGGTCGAGGAAGTGCCGCTTGAGGCGATGATCGACAAGGAACCGATCACGGTCGTCTGCTCTCAGATGGGTTGGATCAGGGCAATGACCGGCCATATCGATCTGAAGCGCGAGTTGAAGTTCAAAGATGGTGACGGCCCACGTTTCATTTTCCACGCGGAAACTACGGACCGCCTGCTGGTCTTTGCGTCAAATGGCCGATTCTATACAGTCAGCGCCGCTAACCTGCCCGGCGGGCGTGGCATGGGCGAACCGCTACGTCTGATGGTCGACCTGCCGAACGAGGCGCAGATTATCGACATCCTGATCCACAAACCGGGGCGCAAGCTGCTTGTGGCCTCGGATGCGGGCAACGGCTTTATGGTGCCGGAAGATGACGTTCTGGCGCAGACCCGGAATGGCAAACAGGTGCTGAACGTCAAAGGAGACGAGACGGCGATGATCTGTAAGCCGGTTGAGGGCGATCATGTTGCTGTTGTCTCGCAGAACGGGAAATTCCTAGTGTTCCCGACAGAGGAACTGCCCGAGATGACCCGTGGTAAGGGTGTCCGCTTGCAGAAGTACAACATGGCGCGTGGGCGGCAGGGCACACTGGAATTGGATGGTGGGTTATCCGATATCACCACCTTCAACTGGGAAGAGGGCCTGAAATGGTCCATGGGCGGCGACAAAACCCGGCACGAGGCAGATATGTCCCAATGGTTGGCCAAGCGTGCGGGTGTTGGGAAAAAAGCACCTTATGGCTTTCCGAGGGATTACAAGTTCTCGTGATATGCTGTCCGCTTGGTGAAAATCTGCCGATACGGCTTGGCACAACCCGTATCGGTGCGCTACATCCAAAGAAAACAGGCCTATCGAGACGAGAGACATGCTGCGCATTCTGACACTGATCACCGGGTTGGCCCTGATGGGCGCATGCACCCAAACGCAGGTTTATGAAGACCCCGAGTCGCTGGGTGAATTCAAGCTACGCGTGAATTATGCCTTTGCGGAAAAGGCCGTTCAGGGACCGGTTTCGCGGGATGCTACGCCGGATGAATGGACCAAAGCGATCCAGAATGCAGTGGACATCAGGCTTGGCCGGTATGAAGGTTCACAGGAATACGACATTGGCATCAGTCTCGAGGGCTACATGTTGGCACCTCCGGGAATTCCTGTGATTTACAACCCCAAAAGCACCGCCATCGTTCTGGTAAACGTCTATGACGTCGAAAAGAAAGAGTTCCTTGCTAAAGGCAAGCAGTTTCAGGTGCTCGAAGATACCACCGGTGAAAGCGCCCTTACTGGATCAGGAAATGCGCGCACCCGAGAAGAACAGATGAACGGTCTGGCCTTGAAGGTTGCCGACCGGGTTGAGGAGTGGCTGGCCGAAGAGCACAAGGATGATGGCTGGTTTGACAAGCGCCCCAGCTTGATCCAGCCGCTTGAAACCGAAGCTGTCACACAAAATCCGGCGTGATGGATGCATTTCCCTCAGGATGTGCTTGATTTTCCCCCCTGAACCAAATATCTCGCGCGCGCAGATGTAACCACGGGACCAAGGGTCCCCCAAATTGCAAAAAGGGCGCCTGAGGAATGGCAAAGGAAAAGTTTGAGCGTAATAAGCCGCACGTCAACATCGGCACGATTGGCCACGTTGACCACGGCAAGACCACGCTGACCGCAGCAATCACCAAGTATTTCGGT
>NZ_JBQFZC010000014.1:0-19790 GCF_056542025.1 Ruegeria sp. AF2
GGCCCGGCATCGCGCTTTACGCGATGCCGGGCCCAAGGCGGCTAGCAATATTGGCGCAGCCAATGTTGCGCAGGCGCGGGAGCCTCTGCCCCGAGACTTCAGGCATCTTTGTTGAGATCATCAAAGCAGCGGTTCTCAGCCACCAGTTGTTCGAGCAGGGGTGCAGGTTGCCAGAAATAGGCATCTTCTTCAGCCCACTTGCAGATATCGTTCAATACGCCCGGCAAACCTTGCAAATCTGCCCATTTCAGCGGCCCACCCCAGTAGCGCGGAAAACCGTAGCCATAGAGCAGCGTAACGTCCACATCCAGCGGTCTACGCGCGATGCCGTCGCCTACCACCTTCGCCGCCTCATTCACCATCGCGACCATATAGCGACGTATGATCTCCTCATCCGTAAACGCGCGTGGAATTATGTTCTGAGCCGCACGCTCGGCTTCGATCAATGATGTCAGCTCGGGGTTTGGCTCTCCACCTCGCTTGCCATTTTCATATATGTAATAGCCCTTGCCGGTTTTCTGGCCGAAATGTCCGGCCTCGCACAGCTTGTCGGCATAGAAACTGTCGCGAACGCGTGGATCCTGGCCTGCGGCCCGTTTCCGCTTGCGCGCCGCCCAGCCAATGTCCAATCCGGCCAAATCTGACACTGCATAGGGTCCCATCGCAAATCCAAACCCTGTTAGCGCTTTATCGATCTGGAACGGGCTCGCTCCATCCAGCACCATGTGATCAGCACAGGCCCGATATGTGCCCAAAATCCGATTTCCTATGAACCCGTCGCACACACCTGCCCGAACGGCCACCTTGCCCAACCTCTTGCCCAACGCGAAACCCGTTGCCACAACTTCGGGCGCGGTGTGGTCCGCCACCACGATCTCAAGCAGTTTCATCACATGTGCTGGGGAGAAGAAATGCAGACCGATGACATCCTGTGACCTTTCGGTCGATCCGGCAATTTCGTTGATATCAAGGTATGAGGTATTGGTCGCCAATACCGCACCGCTTTTGCAGACCGCATCCAGTTGCGCAAAAACCTTTTTCTTCACTGCCATGTCTTCAAACACGGCTTCGATCACCAGATCGACGCCACTCAGTGCGTTGTAGTCCGTGGCCAGGGTCAGCCGGTTCTGCAGAATATCATCATGTTTGTCCTGGCTCAGCTTTCCGCGCCTCACGGTGCCAGCCAGATTTGCCGCGATACGATCTTTAGCGGACCGCGCTGCCTCGTGTGACATCTCAAGCAGCACGACAGGAAGCCCCGCCAGCAGAACTGAGGTGGCAATCCCTGCGCCCATCGTACCGCCGCCGATGACGCCGACCTGTTGCAGATTCCGCGGCTCGACCCCATTCAACTCGGGCAATTTTGCAACCGCACGCTCCGCAAAGAATGCGTGGATCAACCCTTTGCGCTGATCCGAGGCCATCAGGTCCATGAACAATTCCCGTTCGCGAGCCAAACCGGATGCAAAATCCTCGGCCTCGCAACTGGCTTGTATTGCCCGCACTGCAATCGCAGGCGACAGTTGGCCCCGGCCCTTCTTCAGCACCGCGTTATAGGCCGCATCAAAATCGATTGGGGCGGGCCGGGCCATATCGCAAACAGGGCGCCGTGCTGCATCAGTTGCAAGCAGCTCTCTGACATAGGCCAGGCCGATCTCGCGCGGATCACCATCCTGAACTTTGTCCAGCACACCCATCTCAAGCGCTTCTGGAGCTCGGACGTGCCGCCCCGTTGTGATCATGTCCAATGCAGCCTCGGCTCCGGCAACACGCGGCAAGCGCTGGGTGCCGCCAGCGCCAGGAATGATACCAAGATTAACCTCGGGCAACCCCACCTTCGCAGACGGCACGGCAACGCGATAATGACAGGATAAGGCAACCTCAAGCCCACCACCAAGCGCGGTTCCATGCAACGCAGAAACCACCAGCAAGGGCGACGCCTCAATCCGATCACAGAGTGCGGGCAGCCACGGGTCCTGTGGCGGCTTGCCAAACTCGCGAATGTCTGCGCCTGCAAAATAAGTCCGACCCTCACCATAGATCAAAACCGCGCGCGCGCCCTCTGTTTCGGCACGTTCGATCGCCGACAACAAACCCCGGCGCACATCCACGCCCAGCGCGTTAACGGGTGGGTTCTCAGCCGACAAAACGGCGATATCGCCCACTTTCTCATACCCGATGACTTGGGTCATATGATCGTGCCTCCTCAGACGAAATGCGATGCCAGTAGTAAATCGGGGAATCCCCGAACACGGCGCGATCAAAGACTGGCCCGGTCTGCGTTCGTATTCAACTATATTTTCGACCGATCGTTCGGTTTATTTGATTTTCTCGGATTTAGTACCATAATCACGCGGTTCATGCCCGGAACTAACCTTCTACGTTGCGGTAGAAATTGCTTCGCGGCCTCAGACCAACGAAGCGCAAAAAACTGCAGTGCTTGGTCTAAATTCGCACGGAACCCGAGGGCGCGATCCAAATGGAAACGCAGCTAACAGGGCCTTAGCACTTGTTTGGGAAGTTCTGGTAGCGGAGGAGGGACTTGAACCCCCGACACGCGGATTATGATTCCGCTGCTCTAACCAACTGAGCTACTCCGCCACGAGTGAGAGGCGATTTAAGCGAGGGGCCGGGGAGGGTCAAGAGGAAAAGCGTGCCTGCCGAGATTCTTTATTGCGTTATTCAATGCGCGTCCTGCTCTGCCAGCCGGGTGCGGGAATTCTCGGCGATCTGGCGGATGAAACGCGCGCAGACTTCGGGTTCTGTGATGAGTATCATGTGACCCCGGTGTTCCATGACCTCAAAGGTCAGGCCGAATTTCGTCATTGTGGCACCGTGTAGCTCGGCGGACAGGATCGGGTCCTCTGTCCCGAACAGAATGCCTCCGGGCACGCGCAGATCGTTATAGCGTGAAGTCAGGGCACCCATGCTGGCCTCTACCCCAACAACATCCTGTGAGGCGGTGATAAAGGCCGAGGGGCGAAGACCAAGGGCACCCCCAGCACGGTTCAGGAAGTCTGAGGGCGCGGGCTCGGGTGCGAAGACGTCTTTCAGGACGAGGGGTGCGGTTTTTCGGGCCATCGGGACGGCGATTGTATTGCCAATAAGGTTGCGCAGCCACTCGGTACGGATTTCAAGTGGTTTGAAAACGGCGGGCGGTTCCGGCATTTGTTGCGTCAAGGGGGCCAGAAGCGCCAATGCCGCCGTGTTGTCGGGATAATCCAGTGCCATCGCAAGAGACACGGCGCCACCTAGAGAATGACCAACCAGTGTGGCTTGATCGACGTTCTTTGTTTCCAGAAACTCGTGGATCATGCGGGCTTGTTCGGGCAATTCCGCCAACTGGGCAGCATCGCGCGTGGAATAGCCACAGCCCGGACGGTCAACCGCGAGAACGTGATAATCCTGAGCAAGATCATCCACTAACGCATACGTAAAATGCTGCAATTGGCCTGATAGGCCATGGATCATGACAATAGTCGGGTTGGAAGGGTCGCCTTTTTCGACATAGTGAATGCTGCCACCGTGAACGGGCACGATCCGCCCCAGTTGCGGCACCATTTCGGTGCCCTGCCGCGTTAGGCGGCGAGTCCAGATGTGCATCCCCAGCAAAAGGGACATCAGCAACAAGACAATCGTTAGCAAAATCGACATCACGGTTCTCCGGCAGGTTTGCACAGGCGATGGTATTGCCCGGAGCCCGATTGCACCATGCGTTTTCTGAACGGCTGAATTGGCAGGCAGATAACCGCAACCTAATTATTGGTGTGTAAATTGGTATGACTTGGTCAGAAAAGCTCCCAGCACCCGGTATGTGCGCCGCACTGATAATATGGTTGAACAGACCGCTCAGCGGTCAACTACTACCGCTCAGTACGTCAGCCGAGGGGCGTGGCAGCAGATCAAGCAGCCCGAACACGCTATCGCGACAAGCAGGGCCAGCCCAATCAACAGGATAAAAAGCCAAAGGTAAGTCCGGCTGGCGTAGCACGACGCGCCGCCACCGATGCACCAGCAGGGTGCGCAGTGTTGCGCTCTGCAAGGGGGTTGGCGCCCAGCCTTCGGGACGGGACTTCGCGGCGCGTTCGACCGCGCCCAGAAGAGCCTTGCAAGAGGCGCGCAATTCGGGTGGACACAACCGATCCTGCACCCATTTGGGAGCTGCGTGCGGAGAGATGTCCAAGGCCAGCAAACCGTCTGACTGATCGGACACAGGCCCCGCACCCATCGCTACGTTGCGCCCAATAGGGATATAGTCGTCGCTGAGCATCACGTCCTCAAGCACCTGAGTGCCCGACCCGTCTTCGGCGATCAGAAGATGCCAATTTTCAATGGGCGAAGGACCGCGCGCATATATGCGCGGCGTGACGGCGGCGGATTGCGTCCGGCCGAATTCCGAGAGGACATGGCGCGAGACGCGTCCAATCCGGTCACTTTCAATCCAGCCGTCCTTGCGCAGCCGGTGCAGAGCGACGCGGATCGCTTCGGGTTTGATGCCCATCGGCTCAATTATCCGGGTCAGAACACCGCCCGAGATTTGCGCGCCGGGCTCTTGTGCCATGTCACCAAACAGCGAGACGATAATCGACCAGACCCGCTGGTCTTGCGGGTCCGCCAGTTCGGCCACAGCCATTTCGAACCACGAGGTCTTTTCGGTCATGGACCCAGTTTAACCCATTAGGCCCAATAAGAAAAACAGGTAGTACAGCGGGTCAGCGGGCGTTCATGGTCAGAAGCTCGTATTCTGCGACCGGTTCGTCATCTTGATTGGTCAGGGACACGTGCCAGCGAACCTCGCCATAATCGTCATTGCGTGGGGTTTTCTGCTTTACCGTCAGGTGCACCTTGATGCTGTCGCCAGCAACAACGGGCTTCATGAACCGCAGCCCGTCCAGCCCGGTATTGGCCAGCACCGGCCCCTCGTTCGGTTCAACAAATAGGCCCGCCGCAAAACTGAGCAACAGATAACCATGCGCCACACGACCGGGGAAGAACGGATTTCGCGCCGCCGCGTCCTCGTCCATATGCGCATAAAAGGTATCGCCGGTGAAATTGGCGAAGTGTTCGATATCCTCCAGCGTGACAGTGCGCGGGGCTGTGTGCAGCGTCTCGCCGACCTGCAACTCACCAAATTTACGGGTGAAGGGATGGGCCGGACCTTGGATTTCGGGCGCTCCTGGCACCCATTTGGTGCTGATACCACTGAGTATGCGCGGGGAGCCCTGAATGGCCGTGCGCTGCATATAGTGTTTCACACCGCGCACGCCGCCCATTTCCTCACCACCGCCCGCACGGCCCGGCCCTCCATGCACCATATGGGGCAACGGAGATCCGTGGCCGGTCGATTCAGCCATCGAGTCGCGGTCGTTGATGTAAATCCGCCCGTTATAGGCTGCGGCCCCCATCACTACGTTGTGCGCGACCTTTGTGTCGTGAGTGATCAGCGACGTGACCAGAGACCCCTGCCCGCGATTGGCAAGTGCCACCGCATGATCCAGATCGCGGTAGCCCATGAGGGTCGAAACTGGGCCGAAGGCCTCGGTATCGTGCACGCGCTGCGCTTTGTCGGGGTCAGCACAGTAAAACAGCATCGGGGGAACGAATGCGCCGGTTTCAGGGCCGTGCAGGTCGAACGCGTCGGGGTTGCCATAAACCCGTTCAGCCTCTTGCCCGATCAGAGCTGCCTTTTCCAGAACGTCGGCTTTCTGCCCGTTCGACACCAGCGCGCCCATGTGGGTGGTGTCGGAACGGGGGTCGCCGATGGTGATCTTTGCCAATCGGTCAGACAGCGCGGCAATTATGGCGTCGACCTGCGGCTGGGGCGCGATGATGCGTCGGATGGCAGTGCATTTCTGGCCCGCCTTTGTGGTCATCTCGCGCGAGACTTCCTTGACGAACAGGTCAAATTCGGGCGTGCCGGGCGTGGCATCGGGCCCGAGGATGGAAGCGTTCAAGCTGTCCTGCTCGGCCACAAACCGGACCGAGTTCTGCAAGATCGCAGGCGTCTGCCGCAGCTTCAACGCGGTGTTCGCCGAGCCTGTGAAGCTGACCACATCCTGACAATCCAAGTGATCGAGCATGTCGCCCAACCCGCCCGAGACCAGCTGTAGCGCACCGGCAGGCAGGATGCCGCTATCCAGCATGATCCGCACTGCCAGTTCGGTGACGTAGCAACTGTTGGTAGCCGGCTTGACGATTGCAGGCACGCCAGCCAGCAGCGTCGGGGCCAGCTTTTCCAGCATCCCCCAGACCGGGAAGTTGAAGGCGTTGATATGAACCGCGACCCCTTGCAGGGGCGTGCAGATATGCTGCCCCAAAAAGGTGCCATTGCGTGACAACTGCTCGATTTCGCCGTCCAGATAAACCTGCGCATCCGGCATCTCGCGCCGGCCTTTTGAGGCAAAGACAAACATCGTGCCGATGCCACCATCGATATCGATCAGGTGGTCCTTCTGCGTAGCTCCGGTTTCGAAACTCAGGTCGTAAAGGGCTTGTTTATGCGCCGAAAGCTCTTGCGCCAACGCCTTGAGCATCCGAGCACGGTCGTGGAACGTTAACTTGCGCAGCGTGGGGCCACCGGTATTGCGCGCATAGTCAAGCATCGCCTGCACGTCGAGCGCGGCATTGCCAGCGCTTGCAAACGGTGCGCCAGTGATGGCGGACGCGATGGTGCGTGCGCCTTCTCCAGGCGCGACCCAAGTACCAGCGGCGAAGCTGGAAATCTGATGCAGGGACATGGTGTTCTCCTGTTTGATGCGGTGGGACTAGTGTCCCAAAGCGCCCATTTGCTGCGGCAGATACAGCACCACGATGGGCACCAGCACGATCAGCGCGAGGCGGAAGATATCGGCGATCCAGAACGGAGTGACGCCACGAAATATGGTGCCGGTCGAGACGTCACCCACCACGCCTTTCAGAATGAAGACGTTCAGGCCTACGGGTGGAGTGATCAGCGAGATTTCGGTGACAACCACGACGACGATGCCAAACCAGATTGGGTCATAGCCCAGAGACGTGACCAACGGGAAGAAGATCGGAACCGTCAGCAACAGCATCGAGAGAGATTCGAAGACGCAACCCAGAATGATGTAGATACCAAGGATCATCAGGATCACGACAAACGGAGCCACATCATAGGCGGTCACCATCGCGATCAGGGCTTCGGGCAAACCGGCCAGATTGATGAAATTTGAGAATATCTGCGCACCAATCAACACCGCGAACAAGGCAGACGCGGTAAAGCAGGTCTCTTTCAGCACCTCGAATGTCGAGCCAACCGTGAGACCCCCACGAAAGAGTGCAATCAGAAAGGCCCCAGCGGCCCCCATACCTGCGGCCTCGGTGGGTGAGAATGTCAGGTTTAGGGGCTCAAAATCGAAGGCTCCATAAAGCCCGCCAATCACTAGGAAGAACAACAACAGCACAGCCCAAACCGAGCCCAGCGCACGGATGCGTTCGGACCATGTGGCACGCTCTCCGGCTGGACCGGCCTCGGGGTTGCGCCAGACGGTCCAGCGCACGGCGAAGAGGTAGAACAGAATGCCGAGGATGCCGGGGATGATGCCCGCCATGAACAGTTTCCCGATCGAGGTCTCGGTCAGCAACCCGTAGATGACCAGAATGACCGATGGAGGGATCAGAATGCCAAGCGTACCACCGGCGGCAATCGAGGCGGTCGAGAGTTCATCGGAATAGCCGTAACGCCGCATCTGCGGCATCGCGACCTTTGACATCGTGGCGGCGGTTGCCAGCGACGATCCGCAGATAGCCGAAAATCCGCCACAGGCCGCAACCGTCGCCATGGCAATGCCACCGCGCATGTGGCCAAGAAAGGCGTTGGACACCGCATAAAGCTCGCGCGCCATGCCGCCCTTGTTCACGAACAGGCCCATCAGGATGAACAGCGGCACAACCGACAGACCATAGTCCTGCGCAGTGTCGGTGATCTGTCGGCCCACCATGGACATGGCAGCCTTCATCCCGCGCTCATCAAAGATCGAGCCGCCACGCTCATAGGCAAATCCCAATGTGCCGACCAGACCCATGGCAAAGACGATAGGAAGGCGCACCAGCACCAAGATCAATACAATCGCAAATCCGATTAGCGCTGCGGTCATTACATAGGCTCCGACAGTGTATTTGGGGCGAAGGCCTTTAGCAGCCCAGTGGCGATCATCACCAGTGCAGTGATGGCAACAGACAGGGTAATGAACCAGCCGATCAGGTAGGTGGGGATTGAAAGATATTCGGTTACATCCCCATAATCCCGCGCTCGCTCGGCCAGGACCCAAACGCGCTGGACCGGCCAGAACAGCATAATGCCGCTGACCACATAGATCACAACGTCCCGCGCACGCGACAGATGCAGACGGTGGAAGAACCCGTCTGTCAGATCGACCGCGATATGGCCATTGGTGGTGGAGACGATCGGGAGGACCGAAAACACCAGAATTGCCATCAGAATGCGCGTCAGCTCGGTGGCGGCCTCAATGGGCGCATTGAAGACCGAACGCAGGATCACGTCGCAAAAGGTCATTACCATCAGGATAAACAGTGCAATGCAGGCCACGATCACGGGAAGGGCGCTGGCACGGCGCACAAGCTGAATAATAGGGGTCATGGGAAACTCGCGCAGGGTAAGTCAGGGCGGCGCAAGAGCCGCCCTGCAGTCGGATCAGTTCGAGGACATTTCCGATTTGATCATGTCATATGCGGCCTGTGCGTCGACTCCTGTTGCGTCAACCTCGGCGATGACCTTGCCGCGGATGTCTTCGGCGATGGCCGAGAACTTCTCCATATCCGCATCTGTGGCAGCGTTGATGGCATTGCCTTCTGCCGCCTCGGTTGCCTCACGTCCAGTGGCGTCGATCTCATCCCAGATTTTGCCGATCTCACGGCTCAGCGGTTCACCGAATACGTTTTCTTCCAGCGCCGTCTGCAGCTCGGGTGGCAGATCTGCGAAGGTGTCTTCGTTCATGATGAATGCAAACGAACCACGATAGAGGCCACCGGGCATCTCATAGACGTTCTGCGCAACCTCGGTCAGCTTGAAACCCTTGCGCGATTCCAGTGGCATGACCACGCCGTCAGCGGCTTTCGACGCCAGTGTTTCATAGACTTTCGGAGCGGGCACCTGAATGCCGGTCGCGCCAAGCGCCGCACCAACGTCTCCGCCAACGCCACCCGGGATACGTACTTTCAGGCCCGAAACCTCATCCAGAGTGGTTACTGGCGCGCTGGAATGCAGCTGCGCGGGTCCATGCGTGTGCAAGGCGATGACTTTGACACCACGATGCTCGTCAGCAGCTTTCAAGTACTTGTCGTAGGCGCGCCAGTAAGCAACCGAAGCGTCCTCGGCCGAGCCTTCATAACCAGGCAGTTCGATCAGCTTGGTGGTGACGAAGCGTCCCGGTTGATAGCCGTGAAAGATAATCGAGGCATCGGCCGCGCCATCCATAATCAGGTCCATCTGCGCAGGCGGTGGAGCGATACCCAGCTTAAGCTCTGCGGTGACCTGCCCGTCAGTCGCCTCCTCTACCATTTCGACGAATTTGGGCCACATCTTTGCGTTGATGCCGTGGGTGGGTGGGGCCCAGCTGGAAATTGTCAGGGTGTAGTCAGCCGCAAAAGCGATGGTGCCGGACACCGCCAAGGTTGCAGACGCCAACAATGTGGTGAGCTTGGTGAATTTCATGACCGGGTCTCCTCCTCAAAATCGCAAGTCGTGAATGTGTTAATGGTACGTTTTGTAACTATCAACGACGAGAAATGCTGTTCCGCCCGCTGGCCAAAGTGCATTTCCGATCGCCGAGTCACAAACGGCTATAGAATTTATTGACCAACCGTTCGGTTTATGCAAGAAGTTTGTTGTAACTTATGAAAAGCGAACCGGGCATGTCCGACACGATTATTTCGCAGAATATGGGTCAATGGGTTGAAATTACACTCAATCGCCCTGAACGCCTGAACAGTTTCACGGATGAGATGCACCATGCCCTGCGCGCTGCACTTGAGGCCGCGCGTGACGGTGGTGCACGAGCGGTGCTGTTAACCGGCGCGGGGCGCGGGTTCTGCGCAGGGCAGGATTTGGGCGATCGAAACCCTGCCACGATGGAGGGTCCGCCGGATTTGGGCTATACGGTTCGCACGTTCTACGCACCTTTGGTCCGCCTGATCAGGTCTTTGGAATTACCTGTTGTCTGCGCCGTCAATGGCGTTGCCGCCGGGGCGGGTGCGAATATCGCCTTGGCTTGTGATGTGGTACTTGCCGCTGACTCTGCCAAGTTTATCCAATCATTTTCCAAAGTGGGCCTGATACCTGATACCGGCGGCAGTTGGCATCTGCCACGTTTGCTGGGTGAAGCCCGAGCCAAAGGGCTGGCCCTGACTGGGCAACCCCTGCCAGCAAAGCAGGCTGCGGATTGGGGGCTGATCTGGAAAGCAATTCCAGACGCTGAACTAATGGCCGAGGCGCGCGCACTAACGGAACAGTTCGCCAATGGTCCAACGCTGGGACTTGGCCTGACGAAACAGACGATACAGGCGGCTGCCACGAATACCCTGACCGATCATCTCGAGATTGAGGCGGACGCAATGAAAACCTGCGGCGAAAGCGTCGACTATGCCGAGGGCGTTACTGCATTTCTGGAAAAGCGCGCGCCAGTATTTCGGGGAGAATGAGATGACGCCGAAGGAACGCGCCCAGAAAGCCGCTGCTGCCATGTGGGGGCGGGACAATGCCTCGAAATGGGCAGGCATGGAACTAGTGGAGATGGATGAAGGCGCTGCGACGCTGGCGTTGCAGGTGGCTGACCATCACTGCAACGGGCACGGGATCTGCCATGGCGGCGTGACATTCATGTTGGCCGACAGCGCCTTTGCCTTTGCCTGCAATAGTCGCAACCAGTCCACAGTCGCCCAGCACAATGTGATCAGCTACGTCGCGCCCGCGCGATCCGGTGACCTGCTGACGGCCCGCGCAACGGAACTGAGCCTGACAGGGCGCAGCGGCATCTATGACGTATCCATAACCAACCAAGCCGGACAAAAGATCGCAGAATTTCGGGGCTTTTCCCGCGCGGTCAAAGGCCCGGTGTTTGACGAGACCTGAGATGAGGGGGATGGCATGAAGGATCTTACTCCGAACAAGGCGGATCTTGATCCGATCGAGATCGCCTCGATTGATGAAATCCGCAACCTACAGTTGGATCGGCTGAAATGGTCGCTGCGCCATGCTTATGACAACGTGCCTATGTACCGGCAGCGGTTTGATGAGGCCGGTGTGCATCCTGACGACCTTCAGTCCCTCAGTGATCTGGCACGGTTTCCGTTTACCTACAAAAACGATCTGAGGGAAAACTATCCCTTTGGTCTGTTTGCAGTCCCGCGTGAGCAGATCATTCGTGTTCATGCCTCGTCGGGAACCACGGGTAAGCCAACCGTCGTGGGGTATACGCAAGGCGATATCGATAATTGGGCGGATCTGGTGGCGCGGTCGTTGCGTGCCAGCGGTTTGCGCCGGGGCGACATGGTGCACAACGCCTATGGCTATGGCCTGTTCACCGGCGGTCTGGGCGCGCATTATGGAATCGAACGTCTGGGGGCCACGGTCGTCCCGATGAGCGGTGGGCAGACCGGCAAGCAGGTCGACCTGATCACTGACTTCAAACCAGACGGGATTATGGTAACACCATCATATATGCTGAACATTCTTGAGCAGTATCACAAGATTGGACTCGATCCGCGCGAAAGTTCCTTGGCTGTCGGCGTCTTTGGCGCTGAACCATGGACGGATTCGATGCGCTCCGAGGTTGAACAAGCATTCGATATGCATGCCGTCGATATCTACGGCCTGTCCGAGATCATGGGACCGGGCGTCGCCAATGAGTGCGTCGAAACCAAAGACGGGCCCGTGATCTGGGAAGACCACTTCTACCCCGAAATCATCGACCCGCAGACCGGCGAGGTCATGCCTGATGGTGAGATTGGTGAACTGGTCTTTACCACGCTGACCAAAGAAGGTCTTCCGATGATCCGCTATCGCACCCGTGACCTGACGCGGCTTTTGCCCGGCACGGCTCGGTCGATGCGTCGGATGGAAAAGATCACGGGCCGCTCGGATGACATGATCATTCTGCGGGGTGTCAACGTCTTCCCCAGTCAGATCGAGGAGCAGGTTCTGGCAACCGGCGGTCTGGCGCCCTACTACCAGATCGAACTTTACAAAGCTGGCCGGATGGACGCGATGCGCGTGCATGTCGAAGCAACGCCAGATGCAGCCGATGAGCTGAGCAAAAACGCCGCTGCTCGGATGCTATCTCGCAGGATTAAAGAGGTGGTTGGCATCTCGACCGAGATCGATATAGGCGAGCCGGGCGAGGTTGAACGCTCACAGGGCAAGGCCCGGCGCGTGATTGACAATCGGGACAGCTAAGCGACAGACGGAGGGTCAGGATTTGGCGCGCACGATAGCAAAAGACCACGACCATAAACGAACACGCATCCTGAAATGCGCCGCCCGCGTCTTCGCGCAGGAAGGATTTGATCGGGCGTCAATGTCTCAGCTCGCGCGGGAGTGCGGGATATCCAAGGCCAATATCTATCACTACTACGACAGCAAGGACGCCATTCTGTTTGATATTCTCGACAGTTACCTGCTGCAATTGCGTGACCAGGTTTGCGGTTTGGACCTTGACGGGATGGAACCCGCGGATCGCTTGAAACGGGTGGTGCGGGAAATCCTACTGGCCTATCAAGGCGTGGATGATGAGCATCGCGTGCAAACCAGCGGCATGTCCGCATTGCCCGAAGAGCAGCAGAATCTGCTGCGTGGCTATCAGCGGGATCTGGTGGTGTTCGTCAGCGACATCATCGCCAGCATCTCGCCTGCAACTTTCAAGGATGATGCGGCCAAGCTTCGGGCCACGACCATGTCCGTTTTCGGAATGTTGAACTGGTTCTACATGTGGAATGCCGGGGCGGATGCCAACGCGCGCAGCGATTACGCCGCGTTGGTAAGCAATCTGACATTATCAGGCGTTGATGGCCTTTGAACCCTTGTTGGCACAGAGTTGATTTGGCTCTGCGGTCAGGATGAGGTTCAATAAGGGCGGAGGTTACCCATGCAACGCCCTGATCGTTTCGATAAATTCTATTTCGCCAAAGTAGGTCTGGGCGAAGCCTGTGGCTGCGCCGAGCGGGTGATTGACGTTTTTGAGTTCAATCGGAAATGTGGTGCTAAAGCCCAGCAGTCATTGAAGAAAGATCGGCGAAAGCGTCGCACGCTTCGCGGATTGGCCGTGAAGTATGGGTTGTTGAGCCGTAAACGCCAACCTTGAAAGCTAAGGTACTTCAAGTCCCAGCTTTTCGACCTGTTCGGTCGCTTTTACTGTCCACTGATCTTTCATCTCAATCCCGGTTAATTGCCGCAGCCCCAGCTTGCGGAGCGTTTCGGTTTTCTCGGCTGTGCCCGCCCCAAAACTTGCCGCGACCCGGGGCCACCAATAGTCGACCGACGCTTGCATTTCTGCAGCCTTTCCCTGTTCGATCAGCTTGCCCGCACCCTCAAGCGCAAGCTCCCCATGGCGCGCCTCGATCGGGGAAATCTCGCGAAAGGCCTCGGCCAGAGGCTGATAGGATATCTGCGAAAACTGGGCGAGTTGGACGTCAACCGCCTGGCTCATCAGCAGGTTCATAACCACGGCATCTTCCCATCCTTCGATCGGATAGTTGAATACAGCAAGGCGCATGTCGTGTTCGGACCGCGTAGCCCCGATATCCGCATCACGATCCAGACGTGTGGTCCAGGGATGGTGATTTGCATAGCGGTCAGTGTTGGCTCCGAACTCGCCCATGATTTTCAGGACACGATCTGCGTTGTCGGTCTTTTCCAGCACAATCTTGGCCGCCGCGATGCGTTCCTTGATGCCCGGGCCCAGATTTATGATGTCGGCAAAGCCCGCTGCGCCGGCCAGTTCGCTGTCCACGAAGGTCGCCATCAATTTCATGAGCTCTGCACGATAGCGCGGAGGCACGTTGGTTGGATTACTCAGGACACCACCCGCTGCCAAATAGCTCTCAATTGTCATGTCTTCAGCCATCATTCCCTCCGTCTACTGATCGTAGTCCACGACTACAGTGTCGGTCAGCGGATAGGCCTGACAGCTCAGGACGTATCCTTTCTCGACTTCGTAGTCTTCCAATGCGTGATTGGCGACCATCTCGACCTCGCCCTCAAGCACCCGGCAGCGGCAGGTTGAACAGACCCCGGCCTTACAGGCGTAAGGCGCGTCCATCGCATTCTCCAACGCGGCATCGAGAACCGATTGATCCTTCGGCATGGTGATCGTTTGCGTTGCCCCGTCCATGGTGATTGATGTTTTGGTCTGGTTGTCCTGAGATGCCGTGTCCGCCCCGCTCACTTTGCGCTTGACCCGACCGGGTTGAGCGCTGGCGAAGAGTTCAAATTTGATCTGCCCGTCGTTCAGCCCATGCGCCCGCAGGGCTGAGGCAATGCCCAGCATCATCGGCTCGGGGCCGCAGATAAAAGCCGTGTCGACGTTCTGAATATCGATCCAGTGTTCAAAAAGTTCGGCACATTTGTCTTGCGTGACCAGACCTGTAAAAAGCTCGATTTCCTGCGCGTCTGTTTCCAGAATATGGATCACGTTCAGACGCCCCATATAGAGGTTCTTGAGGTCCTCAAGCTCCTCTCGGAACATGATCGTGTTCACGCCCTTGTTGGCATATACCAATGTGAACCGCGAATGTGGTTCTCGGGCAAGCGTCGTCTTCAGGATCGAGAGAACCGGCGTGATGCCCGACCCACCCGCAAAGCCCAGATAATGCTTTTCGGCGGAGGGATCGATTGCGGTGTAAAAGCTGCCCATCGGCGGCATCGCCTGCACCGTATCGCCCACCTTTAGATCGGAGTTGGCCCAGGTCGAGAATGCGCCGCCATCCACGCGCTTGATCCCCACCTGCAGAATGCCCTCATCCTTACCAGCGCAGATCGAATAGGACCGGCGCAGTTCTTCTCCGTCGAAATCGCGGCGGAAGGTCAGGTACTGGCCTTGGGTAAAGTCGAATTCATCGGCTGAACCGTTTACAGGTTTCAACGTCACGACCACCGCATCGCGGATGGTTTTGTGAACATCGGTAACTTCCAGATCATGAAAGCGTGCCATCCGGTGATCCTCCCTCAGATGCACTTGAAATAGTCAAAAGGTTCCAGGCAGTCGGTGCAGCGCCAATGGGCCTTGCAAGGGGTCGAGCCAAACTGGCTGACCTTTTCAACCGCCTTGCTACCGCAATGTGGGCAGCGTTCAGGTCCACCTGCAGGCTGCGGCGGGGCGATGCCGTAATCCTCGAGCCGAGCACGGCCCTTGTCGCTAAGCCAATCGGTGGTCCAAGCCGGTGCGATACTTGTCTCGATCCGCAGATCGTCGATTCCATGATCACGCAGTGCAGTTTCGATATCCATGCTGATGACCGAGGTCGCCGGGCAGCCTGAATAGGTCGGCGTGACGGTAACCGTCAGAGTGTCATCATCCCATCGCACATCGCGTACAATTCCCAGATCGACGACCGAGATCACCGGAATCTCAGGGTCTGGTACAGCGTCCAGCCATTCCCACACCTGATCCGTTGAAGCCCGCATTGATCCTTACCACTTCGCGCCGGGATAGGCGCGCTGCAACCACTGCATCTGTGTCAGAAGATGGCCCAGATGCTCGGTATGCATGCGACCGTCGCGCCCGCCCTTATGGGCAAAGCGGCTTTCGGGAATGGTTAGTGTCGCCTCGGACAGCACACGCTCGATCAGAGCGTCATATTCTGCGCGCAGATCTGCCGGGTTCGGGGCAATCCTCGCCGCAACCATTTCTGCATCAACATCGTCACTGGCAAACATCTCGCCGACATATGGCCAGAGATAGTCCAGCGCCTCTTGCATGCGGGCATGACTTTCCTCGGTCCCGTCGCCGAGGCCCACAACCGTGTCGCCCGAGCGTTCGAGGTGGTAGGTGACCTCTTTGCTGGCCTTGGCGGCAATCGCCGCGACCCGGTCGTCAGAGGATGTCATCAGACGCCCCAGCATGATCGAATGCCACGCATCGAACAGGAACTGACGCATCAGCGTGCGGCCGAAGTCGCCGTTCGGCACTTCGACCAGCAGCACATTGCGGAAATCCCAGGCGTCGCGCAGAAAGGCCAGATCATCGGCGGATTTGCCGCCGTCGATCTCACCCGCAAGACCTAGCCACATCTGAGTCTGACCGATCAGGTCCAGCGCGGTATTGGCCAGCGCGATGTCTTCCTCCAGCACAGGCGCATGACCGCACCATTCGCTGACGCGATGGCCGAGGATCAAGGTATTGTCCCCCATCCGAAGCAGAAACTGCAGCAAAGCGTCATTGGAAACCGGAACACTCATTACATCGCCCCCACTTCTTCGGGAATATCGAAGAAGGTTGGATGGCGGTACACTTTGCTTTCGCTGGGCTCGTACAGCGGACCTTTGTCGCTGGGCGATGAGGCCGAGATGTTGTTGGCCTCAACCACCCAGATCGAAACGCCTTCGTTGCGGCGCGTGTAGACATCGCGCGCGTTCTTGATCGCCATTTTCGCGTCCGGGGCGTGTAACGACCCAACATGGCGGTGGCTCATGCCATGTTGTCCGCGGATGAAGATTTCCCACAGGGGCCATTCGTTGTTCATTTGGTATCCTCCTCAGGGCAGTCTTATTCTGCAGCCAGATTTGCGGCGCGTTTCTTGCGGGCATGAGCCAGCAGCCCGTCGCGAACCCATTTACCGTCGTCCCACGCCTTGTTACGCGCGGCCAGCCGGTCGACATTGCAGGGGCCGTTGCCCTTGATCACATCGAAAAACTCGGGCCAGTCCGGGTCGGTGTAATCATAATGGCCCCGTTCTTCGTTCCATTTCAGGTCCGGGTCAGGGATACTCAGACCCAGATATTCGGCCTGAGGCACGGTCTGATCCACGAATTTCTGGCGCAGCTCGTCATTGGTGTTGATCTTGATCTTCCACGCCATGGATTGCGCCGAATGCACGCTTTCCTTGTCCGACGGCCCGAACATCATCAGCGACGGGTACCACAGTCGATTTATTGCATCCTGCGCCATCTTACGCTGCTCTGGCGTACCCTCTGCCATCTTGCGGATCGCATCATAGCCCTGGCGCTGGTGAAAGCTCTCTTCTTTGCAGATGCGGATCATTGCGCGCGAGTATGGTCCGAAGGACGTCCGCTGCAGCGGAACCTGGTTCATGATCGCAGCGCCATCGACCAGCCATCCGACCGCGCCGATATCAGCCCAGTTCAGGGTCGGATAGTTAAAGATCGACGAGTATTTCATGCGCCCGTCCAGCAGCATCTCGGTGATCTCATCCCGGCTGACACCCAGCGTTTCTGCCGCGCAATAGAGATACAGCCCATGCCCGGCCTCATCCTGCACCTTGGCCAGCAGGATCGCCTTGCGCTCCAGCGTTGGCGCTCGGGTGATCCAGTTTCCTTCGGGCAGCTGGCCTACGATTTCAGAATGTGCGTGCTGGCCAATTTGACGGATCAGTGTCGCGCGATAGTCGTCGGGCATCCAATCCTTGGGCTCGATCTTGATATCGGCGTCGATCTTGTCCTGAAACGCGCGTTCCTGCTCGGTCATCTCCTCGCGGGATTTCACGCCTGTTCCGGCTGTTTTGATCATCTGAGCGTACATGTGAGGTCTCCTCCCTTACACACGTTCAAGAATAAGTGCGGCACCCTGCCCTACCCCGACACACATGGTGCAGAGCGCGTAGCGGCCTCCGGTGCGGCGCAGTTGATAGGCAGCCGTCATCACTAGCCGCGCACCGCTCATTCCAAGCGGGTGGCCAATGGCGATCGCCCCGCCATTTGGGTTCACATGCGGCGCATCATCGGGCACCCCGAGTTCGCGCAGCGTGGCTAGGCCCTGCGAGGCAAACGCCTCGTTCAATTCTATCACATCCATCTGATCAATGCTGAGCCCAGCCCGTGCAAGCACCTTACGGCTGGCTGGAACCGGGCCGATGCCCATCACGCGCGGCTCCACCCCAGCAACGGACATGCCAACCACACGGGCAATCGGGATCAGATCGTTCTTTGCCGCAGCAGATTCATTCGCCATCAGGATCGCCGCCGCGCCGTCGTTAACACCCGAGGCGTTTCCAGCGGTCACAGTCTTGTCCACCCCGTTGATGCCCTTTAGGCCAGACAGTTTCTCTGCTGTAGTCCCCGGACGTGGATGCTCGTCCGTATCGACCACCACCGGGTCACCTTTGCGCTGTGGGATTGTGACCGGGGTGATCTCCTCCTGAAACACCCCGGTCTGGTGCGCCGCGGCCCAGCGGGCCTGGCTGCGTTCGGCAAACGCGTCCTGATCGGAGCGACTGATACCATAAGCTTCCGCTACGTTATCCGCTGTTTCGGGCATCGAGTCGATACCAAATTCCTTTTCCATTTTCGGGTTCACAAAGCGCCAGCCGATCGTGGTGTCGTAAACGGCATTGGCACGAGTAAAGGCGGATGTTGCCTTGGGCATCACAAATGGCGCACGCGACATGCTTTCGACCCCACCCGCGATCGCCATGTCATAATCCCCAGCCTTGATGGCGCGCGCAGCCATGCCCACCGCATCCATGCCAGACGCGCAGAGCCGATTGATTGTCGTTCCCGGTACATCCACAGGCAGCCCTGCCAGCAACGCCGCCATCCGCGCCACATTGCGGTTGCTTTCACCGGCTTGGTTCGCATCGCCATAAATCACGTCGTCCAGACTGGACCAATCCACCTGTGGGTTACGCGCTACAAGCGAAGCGATTGGCAGGGCGGCAAGATCATCTGTGCGCACCTGGCTTAGTCCACCACCATATCGTCCGATCGGGGTGCGCTGGGCGTCGCAGATAAAGGCGTCCATAGGTCGATTACTCCGAATTTGAATTCACATCATTAAGTGACCGATAGGTCGGTTAATAAGCCTCTCATCGATTCGCAGCAAGCTTTATGTTACTTCATATACGTTTTCTTGATTTTTCCGTAACGCATTGACTCGCTGCGAGTAACTTGGTCGTGTGAAGTGTAGTCTCTGCCGGCTTACCACCTGCGCCAATACCGTCTCAGACCTTTGATAAGGGTTCCTTCAACACAAAATTTGATAAATCGAAAGCGTACTTAGACCGCTTCGAATAGGCAGTTTGAAAGGTTGCCATTCTCAGATTGGAGTTCCAGTAAACGTCAGTATCTGCAGCAGACATCGCACCGGATTGGCTGGTTTTGACCTATAGCGTTTAGTGAATGACACTTAACCGCTTTCGTCCCAACAGCTGCCTCCAGTCATCGCCAATCATCAAGTTAACTTTGAAAAGAAGCGTTGAATGATCTATCCACAAAAGCCGAGGTGATGACGATCATCCGCTGCCTTCTGTCGGAGACCCAGTAGGTCCCCGAAGAACGGAAGTATGCGATTAAACTTGTTGGGGAACTTGCGGATTTGCTTACTTTGGGGGCGTCCCAGAATGAACAAAACCGCCCTAGGGCGGTGCGTAAACATCTGATGTTGCACGGTGTTTTTTGTTTGCGGGAGTAGGATTTGAACCTCTGAGTTTCAGGTTATGAGCCTGACGAGGTTTGATCGTTAATCGAACGGTCCGGGTGATCAATTGTAGTCTGCACGGGCTGTGTTTGGATTTTCTAAAGTTGGTTGCGGGAGCAGGATTTGAACCTGCGACCTTCAGGTTATGAGCCTGACGAGCTACCG
>NZ_JBQFZC010000015.1:0-8771 GCF_056542025.1 Ruegeria sp. AF2
CGCCGCGCTTTGCGCGGCGCCGGGCCCAACCAGAGGAGATGTCTCACAAGAGACATTGACGATGGGCGGGAGCCTCACACTTCGAGCGTCTTAATCACCCAGCTTGGCGTGAATCTCATCTAGATCGATCTCACCCGTCGGCATTTTGTTGGCGGGATTTTCGAAATCATACTTGAACAGTTCAAAATCCTGTTTGTAGATCTCGTAGACCAGATGCATCGACAAATCGTCAAAGTAATCCTCGACCGGATGCACGCGTTTTGGCCCATGGCCTTCGGATTCGTTGAAGCGCGGGATTTCGGACAGAGTCACGGGATGCGAGGTTTCAAGATTGTCCAACACCCCCTGCATCCCATCGTTGAACTTCTCGGTCCAAAAAATCCGATCATATCGCCCGCCATTAGCGATCAGCGTCGAGACATGGCCAGACATGGCCGACCAGTGAATGTCGGGGTCCATCGGACGTCGCCAACGGATCGTGTCACGTGCAAATAACAGAAACCGGCGGAAACTGGCGATCTGATCGAACTCGCCTTTGCCATCGTCACCGCCAACCTCGATTCCATAGTTGTAAATCAGCGTTGGCACCAGATTGCCGCGATATCGTTTGCCGTTGCGCTGGATGCCACAGATCTTGTCAAAAAAGGAACTGAGAATGCGTGTGTAGGGATTACGCACGCAGGTGAATGTATAGGACTGGTGCGATTGAACATTTCTGGCAATCGGATCCTGACTGGCACCAAAGGCCCACTTGTGCATTCCGTCCTTGGCATCGTGAATGTCACCATCAAAGAAGCTGCCATGATCCGAGAAATACATGATTTGCCCGATCGTCGAACAGGCGCATTTCGGCACAACACGGTAGACCATGCTTTGACTTTCGGTCATCCACGTTCCGGGAAAACCCATCTACTGCGCCTCCTTAGCCAGTTATCGCATTGATACTCCGGCATTTTGACCCAAAGAACCAAAAATATTCTGTTTATTCAATCGCTCATCCTCAGTATCACGGTTGCAATTGGGCAGAAACGGGGAATTACGAGACGCAAATGGCAAAGATTGCCTATATCTTGCTGTGCCACAAAGATCCTGACGCGATCATTGCGCAGGCACGTCAGCTGACGGCTGCCGGCGATTGTATGGCGATCCATTTTGACGCCCGCGCCAACGATACGGATTATGCGCAGATACGCGACGCCCTGAAAGATAACCGCAATGTCACATTTGCAACGAAGCGGATCAAATGCGGATGGGGCGAATGGTCACTGGTTCAGGCCACGCTCCATGCATTACAGGCGGCGGTGGATCAGTTCCCAAGGGTCACCCATTTTTACATGCTGTCCGGCGATTGCATGGCAATTAAAACCGCCGAGTATGTGCACAGCTTTCTTGATGAACGCGACATGGATTTCATCGAAAGCCATGACTTCTTCGAAAGCAATTGGATTAAGACCGGAATGAAAGAAGACCGGCTGATCTATCGTCACTATTTCAACGAACGCAATCAGCCGCGCCTGTTCTATGCCGCATACAAAATGCAAAAGCGTTTCGGTCTGACCCGCGGCATACCTGCAGACCTGCAGGTCAAGATCGGTAGCCAGTGGTGGTGCCTGCGCCGTCGCACAGTCGAGATGATTCTGGACTTCCTGCGCCAACGCCGCGATGTGGTCCGGTTTTTCTCGACCACCTGGATTCCGGACGAGACGTTCTTTCAGACGCTTGTTCGCCACCTCGTCCCGAAGCAGGAAATCGAAAACCGTACACTGACATTTTTGATGTTTTCCGACTATGGCATGCCTGTCACCTTCTACAATGATCACTATGACATGCTGTTGGGGCAGAACTACCTGTTCGCTCGCAAGATCAGCCCCGAGGCCCATGAGTTGAAGGAACGGTTGGGTCAGCTTTATGCCAGCGAAGGGGTCACGTTCCACATCTCGGACGAAGGGCGTAATCTGTATCACTTCCTTGCCGGTCGCGGTCGGGTAGGACGACGTTTCGCTCAGCGCTTTTGGGAGGTCGGCAATACGCTAGGCCCCGAGCGTCAGGCGTTTTTGATTGTTTGCAAGAAGTGGCATGTCGCCAAACGGCTTGTTGACCAGATCGCATCCGAAACCCCCATTCCCTGCATCGAATACATCTATGATGAGCAGGATACGCCATTGCCCGATTTGGGTGGAATCGAGACGACCCTGATTAAGCGGTCGCGCCATCGGCGGGCCGTTGCACGTATGTTGTTCGATTATTTCCAAAGCGACAGGCTGGTACTCTGCGTAGATCCGGCCAATCTGGACGTCATTCAGGATTTCTGTGCAGATCAGGCCCAAGCACGTGTTCTGGAAATCGAATGTACTTATTCAGATGAATATCTGACCGGCCATGCCTATCGCGTCGGTCTTGCGGGCCAGAACAGCTCGCAGGATTCTCTTGCACGTCTGCTACCGACCCTTCGCAATGCGCTGGCTTACGAATCCGAATTGATCCGCAGTACCCAGAATGATGGGCTGTTCCATTTGCGTGAGGCGGCGGAACGTTCGGAGAATGAGGTGATAATCGCGGAATTTCTGGGGATCAGTGCCGATCAGGCCAAAGCGATCATGCAACTGGATTACCTGTTCGCTGATTGAATCCGGCGGCACGATCAGGTGCCGCCGGACATTCGAGTTCAGATGTCGAATTTGACACCTTGCGCCAATGGCAACTCGGCCGAATAGTTTACCGTGTTGGTCTGACGGCGCATGTAGGCTTTCCAGGCATCTGATCCGCTTTCGCGCCCGCCTCCGGTTTCCTTCTCGCCACCAAATGCGCCACCGATCTCGGCCCCGGACGGGCCGATGTTCACATTGGCAATCCCGCAATCCGACCCGGCCGCTGTCAGGAATTGCTCGGCTTCGCGCATGTTCAGTGTAAAAACGCAGGACGACAAACCCTGTGGCACGTCGTTCTGGATCTCGATCGCCTCGGCAAAATCGTCATAGCCCATGACGTAAAGGATCGGAGCAAAGGTCTCGGCCTTCACAGTCGCGGTCTGGCCAGGCATCTCAACGATGGCCGGTTGCATATAAACACCGCCCGGCACACCTTCGGTCACGCGCTGACCTCCGAACACGGCACCACCCTCGGCCTTTGCTGATTCAAGCGCTGCGGTCATCGCATTGCCCGAAGCTTCATCCACCAACGGCCCAATCAACGTACCCTCGGTCAACGGATTACCGATGGGCAGACCTGCATAGGCTTTCTTCAGACGCCCAACCAGTTCCTCGCGGATCGAGTTGTGTACAATCAACCGCCGCAGTGTCGTACAGCGCTGCCCTGCTGTCCCGACAGCCGAAAATACGATCGCGCGCACCGCCATTTCCAGATCAGCCGACGGCCCAACGATCATCGCGTTATTGCCGCCGAGTTCCAGAATACACTTGCCAAAGCGCTGCGCCACAATCGGCGCCACCGCCCGGCCCATCCGGGTCGAGCCGGTGGCTGAAATGATCGGCACATCCTCGCTGGCAATCAGCGCCTCACCCAGATCGGCACCACCGATCAGGGTCTGCAAAAGCCCCTCGGGGGCGTCACCAAACCGGGCCAACGCCCGCTCAAAGATTTTCTGGCAAGCCAACGCGGTCAGAGGCGTTTTCTCGGACGGTTTCCAGATCACCGGATCGCCGCAAACCAGCGCCAGCGCAGCATTCCACGACCATACCGCCACGGGGAAATTAAAGGCCGAGATCACTCCGACCGGTCCCGCCGGATGCCACGTTTCCATCATCCGGTGACCCGGGCGTTCCGAAGCAATGGTCAGACCATAAAGCTGCCGCGATAGACCAACAGCAAAATCGCAGATGTCGATCATCTCCTGCACTTCGCCCAGACCTTCCGAGGTGATCTTTCCTGCCTCCCAACTGACAAGCGCGCCAAGGTCGTCCTTGGCGGCCCGCAGCTCTTCGCCCAGCAGTCGGATCAACTCACCCCGGCGCGGAGCCGGCACAACGCGCCATTCCTTGAACGCCGCTTTCGAGCGGGCAAAGATGGCCCCCATCTCGGAAACCGGAGTTTCGTGAACCTCGGCCAACAGGCTGCCATCTATCGGAGAGGTCACCCGCAGCGACCCGCCGCTAAGCTCAGCTGCAGTCAGGTCCAAATTCGCAAGCGTGGTTTCAGCAGTCATTACAACGTCTTTCATATCTCAGGCCGCCTTGTTTTGTTCAGTAACGTCACCGGCGCGATAAAGCCGGCCAAATTCGGTGTTTAGGAAATCGGCAAGCTTTACCTGCTCTTGCCGGACAAAACCTTTCGACGGCAGAACCCCCGTCCGCATCAGATCGACGACCCCCAATACGCCTGCGGCAGTGGTGACTTGGATCGCACTCCAGACTTGTCCATCGATGGTGCGCGCAAAGGATTTGTTGATCAGGGATTTCTCACGCAACGTGCCATCAACCATCCCCTTTGCTGTGCAATAGACCAGCACGACGTCTTGATCGGTGCGCGGCAGGGCGGTCTCAAAGATCTCTTTCAGCAGATCGCGGCGACGCTCCAGCCCCAGATCGCTGAGCAACAAGCGAAGGATGTCCCGATGGCCCGGATAGCGGATCGAGCGATAGGACACCGCTCGGGCCTTTCCGTCCAGCGTTTCGGGCAAGGTGCCCAGCCCGCCCGACGTATTGAAGCACTCGTATTCGACACCGTCATGGCCGATCAGCTCATAATCTTCGAGGGGGGCGGTCTTCACCCTCTTGCCATTCACAATGGCATCGCAAGGATTACAGTATTCATTGATCAGCCCGTCGGTCGACCAGGTCAGGTTGTATTTCAACGCGTTGGTCGGATAAAGCGGCAACGCCCCGACCCGCATATGCAGGCTGTCGATTTCATCGAATTCCGCCGCCAGTGCAGCGCCCGCAATCCCGACAAAGCCGGGGGCCAGCCCGCATTGCGGCATGAATGCTGTCTCGCTGTTTTGCGCCAGCTCGCGCACTGCATTGGTGGCGGCGACATCTTCGGTCAGGTCAAAGTAATGCGCCCCAACGGTTTTGGCCGCGCTCGCAATCGCCGGTGTCAGAAAGAACGGCGCGGCAGAGATCACCGCATCAAACCCTTTAAGGCCTTTCTCCAAGCCCGCGCTATCGCTGGCATCAATCTGCCGCGTAGAAATGCCCCGTTTCTTGAATGCTGACAGGGCCGCAAGATCGTGATCGGCAACAGTCACCGTGTAATGTGCCGAGGTTTTCAGCAAAGTCGCGATCATCTGACCGATCTTCCCCGCCCCGACTACGCAAATATTCCAGCTCAAAACGCGCCTCCATTCTGTGTTTCTTTTGATTATGAAGGGCGACTTGTTCGGATTGCAGATCGTATCTTGACGAAATGAGGTAATATTACGTCATTTTGACGTATCATGTGTCACTTTGCTAAATAGCTTATTCGAAAATGACTTCGAACATGGTCGAAGTCACAATCGTTTCAGCGCTCCTTTGAAGTGATTGTACTATCAGGTATGAGAGGGCCATTGTCGGCTATACAACGCGGGCAATCGCGGTTCGCCCAAGCATATAGGTGCCTTCAATGAGATCTCTCCGTGTCCTGCTTACCTGTTTCGCATGCCTGCTTCCTTTTGCAGCTCTGGCCCAATCCGCTGAGGCACCTGCCGCTGAGATTTCGTTAGAGCTCAATGCCTTGGAAGACGTTGGTAGTGCCTGCAGATTGACCTTTCTGGTGACCAACCAATCCGGAACCACTATCGATGAAGCCGTATTCGAGACGGTGATATTTGACACCGAAGGCAGTGTCGTTACCCTCTCGCTTTTTGATTTTCGCGACTTACCTTTGGATCGCCCACGTGTCCGTCAGTTCGATCTGCCAGAGATGTCTTGCACGACTGTTGGGCGCGCATTGATCAATGGCGCGAGTTCATGCGTGGTAAAAGGCTCCCAGAGCGACATCTGTCAATCGACCCTAACGCTCAGCAGCCGGATTGAAGTGGAGTTGCTTGGATGAATATTCTCTCTTCTCTTCGAGAGATCCTGACCCTTGGCGGGCCCGTTGTGGCTATCCTTATTGTCATGTCGGTCCTGACCGTAGCAGTTACTCTTTACAAGCTTTGGCAGTTCGCTGCCTGTGGCGTAGGGCGGCACAAGGTTCTGTCACAAGCGCTGCAAGCCTGGGATGCTGGAGATCGAGCCACTGCACGCGCGCGCCTCGCTCAGAGCAGCAGCTATCTTGCACCGCTTGTCGAAGCCGCCATGGACGCGCCGGACACTCCTGATCTGGACGCTCGACTGGATGCCGAAGCTGGATTGGCACTGGCCGGGCTGGAGCGCGGATTTCGGCTTTTGGATACGGTCGCCCAGCTTGCACCCCTGCTTGGATTGTTCGGAACAGTTCTGGGAATGATCAATGCATTCCAAAGCCTTCAGTCTGCCGGGTCTTCTGTCGATCCCTCATTGTTGGCAGGTGGCATCTGGGTTGCTCTGGTAACAACAGCCGTTGGCCTTGCGGTGGCAATGCCGACTTCAATGGTCTTGTCTTGGTTTGAAAGCCGAACTGCCCGGGAACGGGTGTTTGCGGACAAAGCACTGCGCACGGTTCTGGTCCCGAACAACTCGAACCAGCCCGCCTCAGGCAGGACCGAGATTCTGAACGCTGAACATGCGTAACACGGCGCCCTTTGTCAGACGACCGATGTCGATGACCCCGCTCATCGATGTCATCTTTTTGCTGTTGCTGTTTTTCATGTTGTCTTCAACTTTCTCAAAGTTCGCGGAGATCGAAATCAGCAGCGCAACCTCAGGCGCATCAGAATCGGCTGAACCCGTCGAGCGAATATTCATCCAGATCGGTACCGAGCGCGTGACTTTGAATGGCGAAACACTGGCGCTGGATGAACTGTCTACGCGGATCGGGGCCGGTCAGGCACTGGTAAGCCTTGATGCGGATACATCCGCCCAACGACTTGTGGATTTGCTGGTTGTTTTGCGTGGCCGCGATGGCTTGACCGTCACGGTGTTGGAGTAGACCGATGATCCGCTTTGGTCGCCCAAGCCGCAAACGAGACTCGACCATCCCTCTGATCAACGTCGTCTTTCTGATGCTGATCTTCTTTCTGATTGCAGGCACCCTGGCACCACCGCTTGATCCCGAGCTTCAGCTTGTCGACACATCGGAACTCGAAGGCCGCGACCCTCCCGATGCGCTTGTCTTGAACGCCGATGGCATCCTCAGCTTTCGCGGAGTGCAAACCGATCCCGAGGCTTTTATGGCCAGCCATGATGACGGGCCCGTCAGGATTGTCCCCGACCGCAATGTTTCAGGCCAACGATTGATGGAGGTAACCGGTGCCCTTCGGCGGTATGGCGCGCCTTCTGTTTTCCTTGTGACCCAGCAGGCTTTGAAATGATCCGGAAGTCAGCGGCCATCGCTGCGTTGGCGGGTGTGCTTTCGCTTATCCTGCATATCTTTGGGATCAGCTTGTATGGGTCCAGCCTGCCAGAACTGCGGGCCAATGAGGAATCGGTCAGTTTGATCGAGCTTGGCAACACATTCGAAAAATTCACCGAAGACACGACAGACCCGGTCCAACCGGAATCTGCTGAAACACCCGAGCCCCCGGTTGAAGACACTATTAAGCCCAATACTGCCGACATCCCGATCAGCGAAACACTCGTCGCTTCCCCCAATCCTCAGCAGGTATCTTCACCCGATGTCGGAGCGCCCGTCGCCCCACGATCAGAGCTACAGGAAGAGGTGCCGACCGAACCGGTCGCCCCGTCCAACCCGGAACCAGCAACAGATGCAGATACCTCCGTAACGTCAGCGGTCGACCCGGAACCCGAGCGCTTGGCAGCTTTACCACCCACAGACAGCTCAACTGCGCCGTTCCCCCCAATCGAGAGTACGGCAGTCGAACCAGAAATCCCAAGTTCGGTCGATGAGCCAACAAACGAGCCACCAGAAGAACAAGCCGCGCCTTCCGATCAGGCCGTATCTGTTTCCAAACGCCCCCGCCTCCCGAACAGAAAGCCAGCAACGGAAACACAAAAATCACTTGATGGGTTCAGTAATTTCGATAACTTGCGCAACCCTACGCAAACATTGGAGTCGCCGCTTAGCCTTTATCAAAAGGAAGGGGCTGACCCGTTCCGAGCCAGCAGTGGCCGAAATCAAACCTCGGGTCGCGGCGTTGGAAACTCCGATACCACGAACTATGCCGGACAAATCCTGGTCCACCTCAATCAAACGCCCGTCGTCTATGTCCCGGTCCGCGGGTTTGCGCAGGTATTCTTCGAAATTAATCCTGATGGATCACTGGCTTGGGTTGATATCGTCGATAGCTCTGGCTCACCTGAAATCGAACGCGCCGCCAGAGATCAAGTCATCCGCGCCGCTCCATTTCCCCGTCCACCAAGCGGGTCAAGCCGCAGGCTATCGTTTTATTACCAAAATAGTTGATACCAAAGACAGCAGTTCGCCGAACCAGTTGTTCGTTCCCTGAATGCTTCAACACGCTCTAAGGAGAGGATTTCCATCGGTCATCACGGTAAGGTCACCGTGGGCTAAGCACAGAAGTTGGCAAAAAAGAGCTGAGGGGGGTAAGTGGTTAGTTACGAAAAGAAGTTTCCTATCGTTGCTTCCACAGTGCTTCTAGAAGTATTGGCACAAATAGAAACACCGCCCTAGGGCGGTGCGTAAACATCTGATGTTGCACGGTGTTTTTTGTTTGCGGGAGTAGGATTTGAACCTCTGAGTTTCAGGTTATGAGCCTGACGAGGTTTGATCGT
>NZ_JBQFZC010000016.1:0-2500 GCF_056542025.1 Ruegeria sp. AF2
TCCGGGTGATCAATTGTAGTCTGCACGGGCTGTGTTTGGATTTTCTAAAGTTGGTTGCGGGAGCAGGATTTGAACCTGCGACCTTCAGGTTATGAGCCTGACGAGCTACCGGGCTGCTCCATCCCGCGACACTTTAAGTGACCTATCGCTTACGCTACTTGAGGTCTTGTGTTGGTCTATCGCCTATTCGGCTACTTGAGACCGGGTAGTGTTCTTTTCATCGTGTTAGAGAGATGTGGGCTTTTTCTAGGTTTGGCGGTGACCTACTCTCCCGGGGCTTAAGCCCAAGTACCATTGGCGCGGCAGTGCTTAACTTCCGGGTTCGGGATGGGACCGGGTGTTTCACTTGCGCTATGACCACCAAACCGAGGAAAAGCCCATGTCGACTTTCTTGCTTTGCAAGAAAGCGACGAGGTGGCAGGCAGCGTCTTTTGCTTGCAAAAGGCGCGTTGCCACTCGGTTATAGTATCAACCAACATCGCGGCTTGGCGCTGCGACGTTATCCAACTCAAGGTCAGTGTATGCTTTTGGTGATTTGTCTTTCCATTACTGGATCAAATCAAGCCTATCGGGCGATTAGTACCGGTCAACTGAACGCATTACTGCGCTTACATCTCCGGCCTATTGACGTGGTGGTCTTCCACGGCCCTCAGGGAGACCTTGTTTTGAGGGGGGCTTCCCGCTTAGATGCCTTCAGCGGTTATCCTGTCCGATCATAGCTACCCAGCACTGCCGTTGGCACGACAACTGGTCCACCAGTGGATCGTTCACCCCGGTCCTCTCGTACTAGGGGCAACTCCTCTCAAGTCTCCTACACCCACGGCAGATAGGGACCGAACTGTCTCACGACGTTCTAAACCCAGCTCACGTACCTCTTTAAACGGCGAACAGCCGTACCCTTGGGACCTGCTCCAGCCCCAGGATGAGATGAGCCGACATCGAGGTGCCAAACACTGCCGTCGATATGGACTCTTGGGCAGTATCAGCCTGTTATCCCCGGCGTACCTTTTATCCGTTGAGCGATGGCCCTTCCACTCGGGACCACCGGATCACTATGGCCGTCTTTCGACTCTGCTCGACTTGTCAGTCTTGCAGTCAGGCTGGCTTCTGCCATTGCACTCAACGAGCGATTTCCGACCGCTCTGAGCCAACCTTCGCGCGCCTCCGTTACGCTTTAGGAGGCGACCGCCCCAGTCAAACTACCCGCCACGCAGGGTCCCGGATCCGGATAACGGACCGCGGTTAGACATCAAGAGTGCGAAGGGTGGTATCTCAAGGGAGGCTCCACGGATACTTGCGTTTCCGCTTCAAAGCCTACCACCTATCCTGCACATCACAATCCTGATGCCAGTGCGAAGCTGTAGTAAAGGTGCACGGGGTCTTTCCGTCTAACCGCGGGAAGCCTGCATCTTGACAGGCAATTCAATTTCGCTGAGTCGATGTTGGAGACAGCGGGGAAGTCGTTACGCCATTCGTGCAGGTCGGAACTTACCCGACAAGGAATTTCGCTACCTTAGGACCGTTATAGTTACGGCCGCCGTTTACCTGGGCTTCAATTCAAGGCTCTCACCTCTCCTTTTAACCTTCAGGCACCGGGCAGGCGTCAGACCCTATACGTCGTCTTGCGACTTCGCAGAGCCCTGTGTTTTTAATAAACAGTCGCCACCCCCTGGTTTGTGCCCCCAGCCCCTAGTTGCCTAGGAACCGGGCCTCCTTCTCGCGAACTTACGGAGGTATTTTGCCGAGTTCCTTCAACATCGTTCTCTCAAGCGCCTTGGTATGCTCTACCAGTCCACCTGTGTCGGTTTAGGGTACGGTCTGATGGAGGGCTATTTCCAGGAACCACTCAGCAGCCCAATCAATCCGATAAGATTGAACTACACCTGTGATCCGTCACATCCTCCTGGCCTAGGAATATTAACCTAGTTCCCATCGCCTACGCCTTTCGGCCTCGGCTTAGGGGCCGGCTTACCCTGCTCAGATTAGCTTTAAGCAGGAACCCTTGGACTTTCGGCGAGAGTGTCTCTCACACTCTTTGTCGCTACTCATGTCATCATTCTCACTAGTGATCTCTCCACGGGATCGCTCACGCGCCCGCTTCATCGAAAGCCTCTCTCCTCCAATCTGCCCGAAGGCATGAAGGAGGAATGAGACTATGTCACACTACGCTCTGCTACCGATGCTTACGCATCCCTAGACTTCGGCTCATGGCTTGAGCCCCGTTACATCTTCGCCGCAGGACAACTTATTTAGACCAGTGAGCTGTTACGCTATCTTTAAAGGATGGCTGCTTCTAAGCCAACCTCCTGGTTGTTTTGGTCGTCCCACCTGCTTTCCCACTTAGCCATGAATTGGGGGCCTTAGTCGTAGGTCAGGGTTGTTTCCCTCTCCACTACGGACGTTAGCATCCGCAGTGTGTCTGCCATCTAGTACTCCCGGGTATTCGGAGTTTGGTTAGGATCAGTAAGCCTGTGGGGCCCCATTACCCATCCAGTGCTCT
>NZ_JBQFZC010000017.1:0-4787 GCF_056542025.1 Ruegeria sp. AF2
CTTGTGGTACACGACCAGCCATGGCTCCTCGGGCTTGCTGTCGATCAGTTGGGCGACCTCTTGAGCTAGTGCTTCGCCGTTCGTCATCCACGCGTTCTTCCCAGACCCCTTGTCCATTACGTGGACAGTGAGGTTCCTGTAGCTCTTGGCTACTGAGGGCAGTCGCACGAGGTTCCCCAGATGCTTCTCCCACAACGCATAGGTCGCACGAACACGCCCGGAGGCGTCGAGGATCACCATGGGGGCCAGATCGTCTGGTATCGCGTCTCGGCTGTCGAGCGCGGAGATGACCGTGGAGGCTTTATTGGGCTTTCGCAGGAGAACACATCGCCCTGAGAGAGCGTATAGGGCTTCGAGATAGGAGGCATGTCGTTGCTCCAAACCCTGCCGAGCCGACAGCAAACTAATCCCTGTGGTCGCTTCCACGTCTGGCCAAGTGCAGGTCCCTTGACCAGCTGATGCTTCAAGCTCTCCCTCCAGCCTCTCAATCAGTTCAACCAGTGGCGAGTGTGAGAACCGCAGGGGTTCGCGTAAGGACGCAAGCTGATCCGTGTTGAGGGAGACAATTTCGCCGGGCAGCATCGCCTCATCCCAGACCCGGACAGCGCGGACTTTGTCCCTGTACAGGAAGACACCAGCATCCGCGAAGAGACGGTCACGACAGCGGCTCACTACCATGGCGTGGGTGGTGAACAAAACACGGGCCTCGCCTGGTGGTACAGAACTCAGAAGGTTGACCTCTTCGTCAGAAGTCAGGACCGCAAAGTCAGCCTCATTGAGGTTCATCTCCTCGACCAGACGGGCAATCTCTTCAAGACGGGAGAAGCAGAGCAGGACCGCTACCCCTTCATGCTGATTTGACTTCAATAATTGCTGCACGAAGCAGATCAACGTGGTGGTCTTCCCGACACCGGGATCAAGGCTGGAGAGGAAGAAGCTGGAATGGGCTGTCCCATCAGCCATAGCAACCATCGTGGCGACGAGTTTTCGCAGGGCTGTAGCGACAACCTGTGGCGGCAGACCCCCACCACGTTGGGTCAATGTGTTTGTCAGGGAGGTGGTCGTCGCGTCAGATAGGTCGCCTGAGCCGTAGTTGGTACAATCGCTATAGAGAGGCCTTAATGGTGTTTGTAGCACCGAGCCTGACCCATGCAGTAAAGCACAAGCTGACCCAGTGGCAAAAGCAGATGCTTGAGCCATGAGTTGGTCCTTGATCATGTTGTTGTCGAAGGGGGTGGTCGAAGCTGAAGACGCTTCAGACAAAGCAGAAGATCACCGCGATGGTCGATCCTTTGCAATGGTGGGTGTTAATTTTGCAATGGTGGAACCTAATCCAGCTCAAGCAGCCGCATAGACGCTCTCACCACCACCTTGATAGGCATCAAAGACATACCTGTAGATGGCGTGGCTAAGCTTTCAGGTTCTGGTCAAACCAGGCATAGATCAGTTTGGCCTCGGTGCATTTTCCCCGTGTCGAGCTTTTATGCAGAGTTTGATGTTTTCGAAATGTTCGAACCCCACGCTAAGACAGTTTACTCCATTTTCAGAAAGTAAAGTCCAATTCAATCTGAAGTCTCCGTCGACATTAACGCCGGGTGTTCGTTCGTGTCGAAATTGTTCAAAAATTTGTACGAAGTACTTGCTCGATCAAAGCCTTCAATCTGCATAAGTTGGAGATCCAAATATCCAAGAAAAGCCGGGTCGGCGTCAGTTGCAATAGAGTGTCTACCTTCTTCGATTGCAACTCTCGTAGAGACGCCACTACCTGCAAAAAAGTCAAGCACCGTAGAGCCATCATAGGACAATGAACGCACGATCCTACGAACCAACTCTGCCGGTTTTTGGGTCGGATGCCCAACCCTTTCTTTCGAATTTCCGTTTAATCGAGCAATCTGCCACACGTTCGTTGGATTGATACCTTTTTCAAGGTTCTTAGGATTTAACCGCTTATCTTTCTTGTATGTCGACAGCGTCTTTGGGTCTAATTTCTTCCTTACAGCGTCCAGATTAAAGTAGTACTTTTTGCTCTTGCTGAACCAAAAAATTTCTTCATGCCGGTTTGAAAAAAACCTTTGCGCCCCCATGCCATTCGGATAGTTCCAAATGATAAGGTTTACTAACAGCATACTGCTGTTTTGGCGCATCCAGTTTACCAAGCTAAGTAGATCGCCAGAGCCGACCTCACCTTGGTACTGCAAGCCACCGAACAAGACGAAGTTTCCCGTTGGGCGCAAAACCCGTTCGACTTCTTGGAGCCATATGGACGCCCAATCTACGTAGTCTGCAATATCATCCCAATCGGCGACATTGATGTTGTAAGGTGGATCGCACAATACCAACTGGATGGAGTTGTCCGGAATTTGATTTAATGTAGCCAGACAATCACCCACGCACGACAAATGTACAGTTTGACCATGATCGTTCGCTTTGAGACCAGCGAAAGACGAGTGTTGAACACCTTGCCTTTTTAGGATGTTCATTCCCATGTGGCCGGAGTTTCTGTGCGATCTATTGCCCATAGGTTCCATTTCCTGAGGAAAACAAAATTCAGATCCTAAAATCCCAAAGCATCTACATTCGGCGGTCTGATGCGAGGGCATTTTTAACTGAAAACGCTGAATTTTTTCTCCACTTAATTAAAAATGCAGCACTGCATACATTGAGCTATCTGTCCTTTGTGAGTTGATTGAACAAGTCACTCCCAAGGACTTTTAGAGACGTTTCGGCGACTTCTGTCATGATCTTCAACATATCAGCCCTACCCCACTCTCCACCGTTTCCCTGTGTATACAAGGAGGCAGCTTGCAGCATTACAGTCTTATCTTTGGGTTTGATGAATTTGTTCTTACAATGGTTGGCGTTTATCGCCATACCGTAGTTTGCAGCAGTTAACCTATCCAACCTGTTTAGAGTTCCCGAGTTATGTTCGAGAACAACCGCTCTCCCGTCGGGCCTTTCGATTGTGACGGTTTCTGTTAAGAAATTTGATCCCTCTAGAAATAGCACATAGGGGAAGTGTGCTTCGGCTAACATTAAGTTGGCAATTTCTGCTATATTTTTATGTGACCTTTCTATGGCATTGCCTGCGGCCATCAAATCTTGGTCGTTGTTTGAGCCGACCAATTTTCCAGCCCGGATGTTCTCCACATCTTTACCTTGATGTTTGGCCTCCGACACCAAGATTACTCTCCAGAAGCCGTCATCATCTTTTACTTCGATCAATCCCCCATCAGGTCGAATACTAGCTCCGGTCACAAAAATTGACTGGCCCAACTCCTCATCTATGCTTGCCAACTTCTCGTGTATTTCTGACTTCTTAAGGTCCTTTCTATAACGAAAACTCAGTTGAGGATATTTTTGAGCAAGATTAGCTTCAACCAGCTGGGCCACCTCTCCAACAGTGAGGTCGTGTAGTTTTGCCTCTTCCCCGAAAATGCCCAAAACACCTTGAGATTTTTTGTGCTGACTAGTTAGGCGTGTTGATTGATTTTTTTTGGCCATTAATCTGTTTCTTTTCCCAGTTTATGCCGATGGTTTTGATCGTTTATGCGGATTGCGGCGAACAATATTTAGCGCCTTGCTTGCAATTGGAATGACTGGGCTGATATCGCTTGTTCCTTATCAAAATTCTGAAATATGGACACTTCCCATTGATGGACAAGTCTTTGTCATCATCACCTTTCCTGAATTTGATTAGCTCAAACTGATCAGGATTAAATTTGTGAAGAAAGGTTATTGGGACACCCATCACCCCATGAAAATCATATGGTATATCTTTGGTTTTGTTAACATTTATCGCGTCGTAATTATCATACGGAAGGTACTGGTCTTCGTTTTCAAAATAGCTCTTTGTTAGATTGATGTCTTCATGCCTTTGCGAGTGATCCAGATTGGTAAGCCACAAACAGTTGTTGGGAGAAACAATTCTGTTTTGATAAGCGTCAACTCGTGCTTCAGTTCCGTACAATTCGTAGTGATCTGGCACAATGAAGCCAGAAATGCCTCGGCCCAGATTGATGCCCAGCCACGCCTGATTATCCTTAATCAGCTTGAAAATTTCCTTATAAGTAATGGCATTTACATTACCAATGATGAGGAAATTCTTATCGTACTCGACGAGCTGATCGACGTACTCTCTAAAGAGTGAAAATGGAGGGTTCGTAACGACGATATCGCTTTGCTTTAGGAGTTCAATGCTCTCTTCACTGCGAAAGTCACCATCGCCTTCAAAAGGAACTATACCATCTCTAATCAGGTTTTTCTTTTCGCCCTCCTCTCCTGAGTATGCGAAATAGAAGCCTCCCTCTTTATTTGTAGAATTAAATAGGTCACTTGTTTGCTCTTTGTAGCAAGCTGATATTAACTTCTTTATCCCTAACCTCTTGAAATTTTCAAAGAAATATTCAAAAAAGTTACTTACCGTTGGATCATCGCAATTGCAGTAAACAACTTTGTCGCGGAAATGCGCTTCATAGTACTTTAGTTCACTTTCGATATCCGAGAGTTGAGTGTAAAACTCATCGTTTTTCGATTTCTTCGCGACATGAAGAAGCTTATTTGATCCAGCTCTGCTCATCGTTTGAACCCTCGTCGTTTTAGAGATGCCCCTTGTTAGCCGGGGCCTGCCTTGGCCAAGTTACAGTGCCTTCCCTTGTCTTTCTATAGCTTCTCTGAATTTGACAGGAACTTCTAACAACAAGGCAAAGTCGATAACTGCTATCAGCTTAGTACTTGTCTGAAGCGTCTTCAGCTTCGCCCGAGGAGCCATGGCTGGTCGTGTACCACAA
>NZ_JBQFZC010000018.1:0-4016 GCF_056542025.1 Ruegeria sp. AF2
CCTCCGCATGAGGGGTCGATGATTGCGCCCTGGACCAGTTCGGGGATGGCGGCTTTGGTGACGCCGAGGTCGGAGAGATTGCGGGGGATGGCGAGGCTGTCGTTGAACTCTTGCACGAAGCTGCGGAAGCCGTCGAAGCCGCCGTCGATGCCCAGATAGGCGGCGGCTTGCTGGAAGCGGTCGGCGATGACTGGCGCGTTGAACTCGAGCACGGCGGGCATGCAGACCGCGTTGGTGGTGCCGTGGTGGGTGTTGAACACCGCACCGACGGGGTGGCTCATGGCGTGGATGGCGCCCAGGCCTTTCTGGAAGGCGGTGGCCCCCATCGCCGCCGCGCTCATCATCTGGGCGCGGGCTTCGATGTCGGTGCCGTCCGCATAGGCACGTGGCAGGTAGTCCTTGACCAGCCGCATCCCTTCCAGCGCGATGCCCTGAGACATCGGGTGGTAATGCGGGCTGCTAAACGCCTCGACGCAATGCGCAAACGCATCCAGACCGGTGCCTGCGGTGATGAACCTGGGCATGCCCACCGTCAGCTCGGGGTCGCAGATCACCACGGTCGGCAGCACCTTGGGATGGAAGATGATCTTCTTGGCGTGGGTTTCCGAGTTGGTGATGACGCTGGCGCGCCCCACTTCGGACCCGGTCCCGGCAGTTGTGGGGACGGCGATGATCGGCGCGATGGCATCGGCATCCGCTCGGGTCCACCAATCGCCGATGTCCTCAAAGTCCCAGACCGGGCGCGTCTGACCACACATGAAGGCGACCATCTTGCCCAGATCCAGCCCCGAGCCGCCGCCAAAAGCGATCACCCCGTCATGGCCGCCCGCGTTATAGGCCGCAACACCGGCCTCGAGGTTCTGTTCATTGGGGTTCGGGTCCACATCCGCGAACAGACCCCGGCCCAGACCGGCGGTCTCCATGATATCCAGCGTCGCGGTGGTGATCGGCAGGTCGGCCAGCCCCTTGTCGGTGACCAGCAGCGGTTTCTTCATGCCGGCCGCCGCACAGGCTTCGGGCAATTCATTGATCCGCCCGGCCCCGAATTTGATTGCGGTTGGATAAGACCAGTTTCCAACAAGTGACATGTTTGCTTTCCTTCGTGTCAAAAGGCCTGCCCCGGCGAGGGGGTCATTCCGAGGCAGGCCGGCGTCCTTAGCCCGTGACCTTTTTCAGGTGATAGGATTTGGGACGTGTCAGGTTGTGATAGCCAATGACCGAGAGACCGCCGCCGCGCCCGGTATTCTTGCAGCCGGTCCAACACAGGCCGGGATCCAGATAATCGGCGCGGTTCATGAAGACGGTGCCCGTCTCAATCTGGTCGCCCACGCGGGCCGCGCGATCCAGATCGCGGGTCCAGAGGCTCGCTGTCAGGCCAAACGCGCTGTCATTCATCATCCGGATGGCCTCATCATCCGTGGACACTTTCATGATGCCCACTACCGGGCCAAAGCTTTCATCCCGCATCACCCGCATGTCATGGGTGACATTGGTCAGGATCTGCGGCGTCAGATATGCGCCGCCATCATCCTCGGGGAAGATGTCGATATGGGCCACCGCACCAGCCTCGACCGCCTCGGCAATCTGCGCCCGCACCTCATCGGCAAAGCGCACATTGGCCATCGGGCCAATGGTGGTCTCAGCGTCCAGCGGATTGCCCAGCTTATAGCCCTTCACGATCTCCACCGCCCTGGCGACGAAGTCGTCATACAGGCTTTCATGCACATAAATCCGCTCGATCCCGCAGCAGCACTGGCCCGCGTTGAACATTGCCCCGTCGATCAGCGTCTCAACCGCCGCCTCCAGATCGGCATCGTCCATCACATAACCCGGATCCTTGCCGCCCAGCTCAGTCCCGACGCCGGTAAAGGTGCCCGCCGCCGCGCGCTCCATCGCCTGGCCGCCGCCGACCGAGCCGGTGAAGTTCACGAAGTCGAACGCATTGCCCGCGATCAGATCGTTGGTCACGTCATGGCTCAGAAAGACATTCTGGAACACGTCTTCCGGCACACCCGCTGCATGGAAGGCCTGCGCCATACGCTCGCCCACCAGCAGGGTCTGCGTGGCGTGTTTCAGGATCACCGTATTACCCGCGATTAGCGCCGGGGCCACCGTGTTGATCGCCGTCATGTAAGGATAATTCCAGGGCGCCACCACAAACACCACCCCATGCGGGATGCGCCTGATATAGCGCTTGAACGTCTCATCTTCGCCCACCGCGATATCAGCCAATGCGCTTTCGGCAATCCCGGCCATATGGCTTGCGCGCTCGTTGAAGCCGCCGAATTCACCGCCATAGCGCACCGGGCGACCCATCATATGCGCCAACTCGGGCACGATTTCCTCATTCATCGCGCCAACAGCAGCCACACCCGCCATCACGAGATCAATGCGTTCCCGCAAGGGCCGCGCCGCCCAAGCCGCCTGTGCGGCCCGCGCCCGGCCCGCAACCTCAAACGCCGCCTCCCGCGACAACACCTCGCGCTCGGCAAAAACCGACCCATCAATCGGCGAGACACATTGCAACATCTGCCCCATAGTCACTCCATCTCTAAAGAGAGCAGGATCCCTGCTTCATCTGGCCATAAATATCTCGGGGGCCGCCATTGGTGCGCCATTGGTTCGAGCGCCAATGGCGGCGGGGCTGGCCCCTCGCTTTCACCCTCTCAAGCCCGCTCGAACCCGCGGGCAATTTCCCAATCGGTCACCACGCGCTCAAACTCTTCGATCTCAACCTCGGCCGCGCGCGCATAGTGATCGACAACGTCATCTCCCATCGCAGCCCGCAACATCGCCGAGCCATGCAGCGCATCCCGCGCCGCGCGCAGATCGCCCGGGATCATCCCCGTCTCTCCCTGATAGACGTCGCCCGTGGTCGGCGGCTGCAACTCCAGCCCTTCTTCGATCCCAGCGATCCCCGCCGCCAGCATCCCAGCCATCGCCAGATAGGGGTTCATATCCGAGCCCGGGATACGGCATTCCACCCGCACCGCCTTGGTGCCGTCACCGCACAGGCGGAACCCGGCGGTGCGGTTGTCCACCGACCAGATGATCCGCGTCGGCGCAAAGGTCCCCTTCATGAACCGCTTGTAGCTGTTGATGTAGGGCGCCATGAAACAGGTGTAATCGGCGGCGTATTTCAGCAGACCCGCCATGTAGCTTTTCATCACATCCGACATGCCGAGCGGGTCTTTTTCGTCGAAAAAGATCGGCCGCCCCTCGGACCAGAGCGACTGATGCACGTGGCTGGAACTGCCCACTTTCTCATGATGCCATTTCGGCAGGAAGGTCGCGGCATGCCCATGCTGCCAGGCAATCTCTTTCACCGCGTTCTTGGCGATCGAGTGATACTCGGCCGTCTCCATCGCAGGCGCATATTTGATGTTCAGTTCTTCCTGCCCGGTCTCGGCCTCACCTTTCGTGTTCTCGACCGGTATCCCCGCATCCCACAGATGGTTGCGGATCGGGCGCATCACATGCTCTTCCTTGGTGGTCTGAAGGATGTGATAGTCCTCGTTATACCCCGAGATCGGCTCAAGGTCGCGAAAGCCTTCCTTGCGGATCTGATCAAAGCTTTTCTCGAACAGGAAAAACTCCAGCTCGGTGGCGCACATCGCGTCATAACCCATCGCCTTCAACCGGTTCACCTGACGCTTCAGGATCGAGCGCGGCGCGTGTGGCACTTCTTCATGCGTGTGATGATCCAGCACATCGCACATCACCATCGCCGTGCCTTCCAGCCACGGTACAGGGCGCAGCGTGCTCAGATCCGGCTTCATCACATAATCGCCATAGCCCCGCTCCCAACTGGTCGACGCATACCCATCCGGCGTCCCCATCTCGAGATCCGTCGCCAGCAGATAATTGCAGCAATGCGTCTCTTCCCACGCCCCCGCAACAAAATGACCCGCATGAAACCGCTTCCCCATCAAACGGCCCTGCATGTCAACCAGACAAACCAATACCGTATCAATCTCGCCAGACGAAACCTCAGCCTTCAAATGCTCAAATGTCAG
>NZ_JBQFZC010000019.1:0-3362 GCF_056542025.1 Ruegeria sp. AF2
AGAGGTTTCGTCTCGGTGTAAGGATGGTTTCGGAGCGGCGGCAGTACTAATAACAGAATGTCCTGTGCGGACTGGTTATGGTAACCTGAAATAGAAAGGTATCGCCCCGACAGTTTGCAGTTAACTGCACATTATTAGGGTGCAATTCTGTCAAATTGGCGGTCACTGGCTTCACTTGACCCAAAGCGCCTCGAAAAAGAAGGCACCCAACAAAAATGATCAACCAACAGAGGAAAACCATGAAACGGACGACATCATTTTATTCGGCATTGGCGGTCGGTTTACTGACTGCGACGGTTGCGGCATCGGAGACGGAACTGACAGTTTACACCGCTGTCGAGGCGGAGGATCTGGCGAGGTATGCAGAGACGTTCAACCAGAGTAACCCTGATATCAAGATCAACTGGGTCCGGGACTCGACGGGGATCATCACCGCGAAACTGCTGGCTGAACGTGACAACCCACAGGCGGATGTGGTCTGGGGGTTGGCGGCGACCTCTCTGCTGCTGTTGAAATCCGAAGGGATGCTGGAGCCTTATGCCCCGGTTGGCGTAGACAAGCTGGATGCGAAATTCGTCGATGGTGACAACCCGCCTGCCTGGGTTGGCATGGACGCCTGGGTTGCCTCGGTTTGCTACAACACGGTTGAGGCGGAAAAGGCCGGGTTGAAGCCGCCCACTTCGTGGAAGGACCTGACTGATCCGATGTACAAGGATCAGGTGATCATGCCGAACCCGAATTCGTCTGGCACGGGGTTCCTTGATGTGTCCAGCTGGCTTCAAATGTTTGGCGAAGAAGGTGGCTGGGAATACATGGATGCGCTGCACGAGAATATTGCGCGCTACACCCATTCCGGCTCGAAGCCTTGCAAACTGGCGGCGGCGGGCGAGATCCCGATTGGTATTTCTTTTGCGTTCCGTGGGGCGAAATCCAAAGCTGATGGCGCACCGCTGGAAATCATTGTGCCTTCGGAAGGCGTCGGCTGGGACATGGAAGCAACCGCGATTGTGGCCGGTACCGCAAATCTGGAAGCCGCGCAGAAGCTGGTGGACTTCACCGTCACCAAAGAGGCCAACGAGATGTACAATACCGGCTATGCGGTCGTGGCGTATCCCGGCGTTGCAAAACCGGTTGAACACTTCCCAGAGGGTCTTCTGGATGCGATGATCAACAATGATTTCGAGTATGCCGCCAACAATCGCGCGGCAATCCTGAAGGAATGGCAGTCTCGCTATGACGGAAAGTCTGAAGCGAAATAATTCCATTGGCAGGAGGGGCTTTTGTGCCTCTCCTGCCCGCCACTCTCTTGTTCCCACCAACACAACCAACTCACCCGGCGCGCACCAGCCAGGATCGGTCGTGCCCGAGGTGCAGATGTGAGGACCTCTCCCGTGCTTCAGAAAACACCACCCGGTGAACTGTATCTCAGCATCCAGAATTTGTGGAAAGCGTTCGGCAGCTTTCTGGCACTCAAGGACATCTCTCTTGAAATCAAAGAAGGTGAATTCATTTGTTTCCTTGGCCCGTCCGGCTGCGGCAAGACCACCTTGTTGCGGGCGATTGCAGGGCTGGATCTGCAGACCAAGGGTACGATTATGCAGGATGGCAAGGACGTCTCCAACCTGCCTCCGTCCGAGCGTGTCCGTCATCGAATGATTTGGAACACGAGCGTTTGATTGGCTTAGGAGGATCAGGCTCGCCGCAGTTTCAATCTACGCCGCGTTCTGATGATGCAGCAAGCGGCGTTTCTGGATTGTCTGGTGTTTGATTTCCTTTCTGCGTCTGAGGATTGTTTCGGCTCGACCGAAATAGACATCGGCGGGTGTCAGATTGCTGATGCTCTCGTGGTATCGGTTGTGGTTGTAGTGATTGATGAAGTCGCCGATGGCCTGTTCGAGCGCTCCTGGCAGATAGTAGTTTTCCAGCAGGACACGGTTCTTCATCGTCTGATGCCATCGCTCAATCTTGCCCTGGGTCTGCGGATGGTTGGGCGCTCCCCGAACATGATCCATACCCTGCTCATCCAGCCATTTCGCCAACTCGCCAGAGATGTAACTGCTGCCGTTGTCGCTGAGCAGCCGGGGCTTGTGGGCAACGGTGACACTGTCACAACCTGATGCAGCCAAAGCGTCTTCCAGCGTTCCTGTGACATCGTCAGCTTTCATCGTGGTGCAAAGGCGCCAAGAGACAACGTAACGGCTGTAATCATCCAGGATCGTAGACAGGTAGAACCAGCCCCAACCGATGACTTTGAGATAGGTGAAGTCGGTCTGCCAAAGCTGGTTCGGCCGCACAGTCTTCTCATGGAATTCATCCGCCGCTTTGATGGTGATGCAGGCTGGGCTAGTGATCAGATCTTGTGCCTTCAGAAGCCTGTAAACACTGGCCTCAGAAACGAAGTAGCGCCTGGTGTCGGTGAACCGCACCGCAAGCTCGCGGGGCGATAACTCGGGTTCTTCCAGAGCCAGTTCCACGATCTGCTTGCGCACCTTGTCGGGGATGCGGTTCCAAACCCTACCTGGCCGGGAATGGCGATCCTCAAGCCCGGCCTCGCCGAAAGACAGATACCTGTCGTACCAGCGGTAGAAGGTCGTTCTGGGAATGCCGAGCTTTTCCAGTGTGCGTTTGATCGGCAGGTGCGAACCGTCAACCAGCCGGATGATCTCAAGCTTTTCGGATGCGGGATATCTCATTCGTCGTCTCCCCCATCCTCGAACATGCTTTTTTTGAGCAGCCGGTTCTCAAGGGTCAGGTCGGCGACTACCTCTTTCAGCGCCGACGATTCCGCTCTCAAATCCTTCACCTCAGAGCTGGTAGCCTGGCGTGCGGTATCGCCAGCCAACCGCTTCTTACCGGCCTCAAGGAACTCTTTCGACCAGCTGTAATACAGGCTCGTAGCTATTCCTTCACGGCGACACAGCTCCGCTATGCTGTCTTCACCACGAAGCCCATCCAACACAATACGGATCTTCTCCTCTGCCGAATGCTGGCGCCGTGTCTTCCTGCGGATGTCTTTGACAACTCTCTCTGCTGACGCTTTCTGTTTCCCGGATTTCATTCTCATCTCCACTCTCTGATGGTTACGATGAGCCTGAAATCCTCCGCTACGCAATCAACCTAGTCTGTTCCATGGGTGCTGATGGCGGACAACCTTAACATAAGTGTGGACCTGTTCCGTTGGGGAGGCTCATTGGGAGGCGCATTTTCCGATCTATACATCCGGTTCTCCTCGCAGTATGGACTGCGCTTCTACTATGACCCGTGTGTCGGAAGCTCTGAGGGTGACCGTATCACTCCGGAGAGCTGAGCCATGAACCCGACACTCGCAATCGCATTGAAGCGTAAAGGATACGACACGCTGA
>NZ_JBQFZC010000020.1:0-1081 GCF_056542025.1 Ruegeria sp. AF2
GGGGTCAAGAGTGGGACCATTCCCGATCAGATCAGGGGTCTGCTCAGTTCAAACCCCGACCGTGTCAGCTTCCTCAACTGGGGCAAGCATCAGGGAACGAACGAGTACCGATATGTCCAGAACGTCATATTGGCAGGTATGAACAACCACCCAGAGACGGACTATGAAGTGAAAGCGCGATATTACTGCGGCATCGCGAACGATCAGGAGGTCTCCAAGACCCTCGTGGAAGAGATGGCGGCAGGAGAACACATGCACCATATCCTGCAGGCTTTGTGTCGATCCTCAGTCAGGCTGGGCAGTGGCTCCAAGTGTGGTCCCTGCAACGCCTACATCGTCGCCCCGAAGCGGTCAGGCATCCGTAAGCTACTCCCCAAGGTCTTCCCAGGCTGCGAGATCAGGTCATGGAAGCCCAGCAAGAGCAAGCCCAAAGGCAAGGTCCAAGAAGCGTTGACCTACATCGAGGGGTTCTTCGATAGCTATCCTGAAGGGACGTTGCCGTTCATCGAACTGCGATCCGCTCTTGGTTATGACGCTTCCAACTTCCGACGCCGCATCCGCAACCACGAAACCTTCAAGGCTGGGTTGGCAGGCATGGGGATTGAAGAAGTCACCACAGGTAACGCTGGATATCGCAATGCTTTCGCAATGACGTGGGGAGGTATCAGCCTTGTGCATGGGCCCTGCTTGATCACGGATGTGTAAGCCAGAAAAATGTGAGCGCCTCACCATATATCGGGGCGTTCGCAATTTCCCCCATGGCCTCGATGTCGCCCTGCCACCCAGCCAACAACTATGACCACCGCTCCAGCATAAGCAATGTGAGTACGCCCCCGGGAACCGCACTGAGCCAAGCCAGCAATTGGGTCTTCGAGCCGCCGTAGTACAAACCGTAGTACACAACGCGCCTGTTGACCTTGGCTTGGCTATCGCGATACCCCTTACTTTGCTGACGGGAGACCTGACGAGGGTGCCTGTAACGGGAATAGAACACCGCCCCCGGGCACCATTCCCAACAGGTAAGCTACTGTTTCCCTTCAGCTTTAACTGGAGCTGACCAAGGGCGTAGTACATGCTGGAG
>NZ_JBQFZC010000021.1:0-1019 GCF_056542025.1 Ruegeria sp. AF2
GTCACGGTGCCGGTCACGTCAGTTGTACGGAAGTAGAACTGCGGACGGTAGTTCGCAAAGAACGGGGTGTGACGACCGCCTTCTTCCTTGGTCAGGATGTAGGCTTCGGCTTCGAACTTGGTGTGCGGTGTAACCGAACCCGGCTTACACAGAACCTGGCCACGCTCAACACCGTCACGGTCGATACCGCGCAGCAGGGCGCCGATGTTGTCGCCCGCTTCACCGCGATCCAGCAGCTTGCGGAACATTTCAACACCGGTACAGGTGGTTTTCTGAGTGTCACGGATGCCGACGATTTCGATCTCGTCGCCAACATTGATCACGCCACGCTCGACACGGCCGGTCACAACGGTACCACGGCCCGAGATCGAGAACACGTCTTCGACCGGCATCAGGAACGGCTTGTCGACTTCACGCTCAGGGGTGTCGATGTAGTCATCAACAGCCGCCATCAGTTCCTTGATCTTCTCTTCGCCGATTTCCGGGTTGTTGCCTTCCATCGCCGCCAGAGCCGAACCTGCGATGATCGGAATATCGTCGCCGGGGTATTCATAGCTGGACAGCAGTTCGCGAACTTCCATCTCAACCAGTTCCAGCAGCTCTTCGTCGTCGACCTGGTCAACTTTGTTCATGAACACGACCATCTTCGGGATGCCAACCTGGCGGCCCAGCAGGATGTGCTCGCGGGTCTGCGGCATCGGGCCGTCAGCTGCGTTCACAACCAGGATCGCGCCGTCCATCTGGGCAGCACCGGTGATCATGTTCTTGACGTAGTCGGCGTGGCCGGGGCAGTCGACGTGCGCGTAGTGGCGGTTGTCGGTCTCGTACTCCACGTGGGCGGTCGAGATGGTGATGCCACGTGCTTTTTCTTCAGGCGCGCCGTCAATCTGGTCATACGCTTTGAAGTCACCGAAATACTTGGTGATTGCTGCGGTCAGCGTGGTCTTGCCGTGGTCAACGTGGCCAATCGTGCCGATGTTGACGTGCGGCTTATTACGCTCAAACTTTTCCTTTGCCAT
>NZ_JBQFZC010000022.1:0-537 GCF_056542025.1 Ruegeria sp. AF2
TGTCGCAGATTGATTTTTCTGCTGCAGCGGATGAAACGACGCTCACCAATGCACTGAACTACGATGGGAGCACTCAGATCTGGGAGGGCGGCCGTGAGGACGTCTTTGCCGTGCGTGCCACGACCGATTTGCATATTGAGCAGGCGGGAAGTTACACGTTCTATTTGCTATCGGATGACGGTTCCAGCCTGCGGCTCAATGGTCAGGACCTGATCGACAACGACGGGCTGCATGCGACTGAGCTACAGACCGCCACGATCGAGCTGTCGGCGGGCACCCATAGCCTTGAGGCGCTCTACTTCGAGGCCTATGGCGATGCGACCCTGATGCTCGAGTGGGCTGGCCCCGATACTGGTGGTAACCGCGTCCTGCTGACCGGGGATCATGTGGCAAGCCCTGGCGACGGAACCCCGCCCCCTGTCGATGAGACACCCGTTGACGAGACGCCTGTCGATGAGACGCCGGTGAACGAAGATCCCGTTGAGGATGATCCTGTTGATCCGACACCTGTTGATCCGACACCAGGTGATCAGGATG